>NZ_CADCSU010000076.1 GCF_902804475.1 Flavobacterium bizetiae | reverse complement strand
ATATTGTGGTTGCGAATACGCTTAAAATAAAGCGATGTGCTTTTTGTGCTTTATTTTAGAATAATCTCATGATTTTTAGTCTAAAAAAACGTTTACCACAATTTTATGTGCTCGAGAACATTAATTTTGTGTGTTCGAGCACATTTTTTGTGTTTTTTCTTGGTTAATAAAAATATAATCGATAGTTTCGTCGAATAATAATAAAATACAACGCAATTATTAGCTCTTTTTTATCGCTTTTAATCTCTTTTTTAACCAACCAAAAAGTGATCATTAATGAGCATCAAAACTTAAAAAAAACGACTAACAAAAACACAATCATTAACCAAAACCAAACAAGAGTATGAACAAAGTATTCTCAAAAAAACCTAAAAATTTTAGGATGCATACTGTACTTGAAAAAAGTTTAAAAACAACATTACTTTCCTTGTTGTCTTTAAGTTTTCAAATTACAACAGCTGCACCTTCTAAAGAGATTCCGGTAAACGAAACCAATTTGCCTGTTTTTCAGAAAATAGTAAAAGGAAAGGTTGTCGATCAAAAAGGAATTCCGGTTCCCGGAGTAAATGTTGTTATAAAAGGCACAACAAAGGGAGTACAAACTGATATCGACGGAAGTTTTGCTATTGAAGTTCCAAATGACGGTACGATACTGGTTTTTACTTTTTTAGGAATGGAAGATCAGGAAATACCAGCAGGAAACAGTACTCTTAAAGTAGTAATGAAAGAGGTTGGCGAGCAAATGAACGAGGTAGTGATTGTAGGTTACAGCAAGATCAAAAAAGAGAGCTTAACAGGATCATTACAAACTTTAGACAGCAAAAAAATTGTTGATGTAACGACTCCTACTGTAGAAAACATGCTTGCAGGAAAAGCTTCCGGAGTTTATGTAAATACAGGTGGAGGTCAGCCGGGAGCGGTAGCAAAAATAGTGATTCGAGGAAAAACCACCGTCAACGGAAGTACAGATCCTTTATGGGTAATTGACGGAGTTATTGTGGGGAATAGTTCTGCCAACATGAATCCATCTGATATTGAAACGTTGACGGTTCTTAAAGATGCTGCTTCTACAGCAGTTTATGGTTCACAAGGGGCGAACGGTGTAATTGTCGTTACAACTAAAAGCGGAAAAACAGGAAAGGCTGTTATTAATTTTTCTGCCAAAACTGCCATGACCACTTTAAATAACGGGAATTTTAAAATTATGAATGGATCTCAATTATATGATTTATATGATTCATTCGAAAACAAACAAGCATTCGAGAATGTTTGGTGGTGGAATCCTGAATTAAGAAATAAAAACTTTGACTGGTGGGATAATGCTACTCAAACGGGTATTGCAGAAGATTATAACTTATCGATAAGCGGCGGAGGTGAAAACTTTAAAAGTTACGTTTCTGTAGGTGTTTATAAAGAAACCGGAGCGGTTAAAGGTTATGATTATAAAAAATACAATGGTTTAATGAAATTTGAGTACAAACCAAACACTTGGTTTACGTTAAGACCTCAGGTAAATTTAACCAGAGAAACAACTTATGATCAACAACATAGTGTTGGTGCGTTGTACGGAAATATGCCATGGGATAGCCCTTATATGGAAGACGGATCTTTGGTAGGAAATGCTCCTAACCCAACCTGGGTAAACACAACTGGATCAAACTATTTGTATGATTTACAATGGAATTACGGTGAATCTGAAAATTATACCGTGAGAGCCAATCTTGATTTTGATATTAAATTTACAAGCTGGCTGACTTTTTCTTCTGTAAACAATTACATTTTTGGTAATTCAAATTCAAGCTATTACACAGATCCAAGATCTTCTGGCGGATTAGCGGTAAAAGGTAGAATCGAAGATAACTTTGATACTTATAACAGAATTTACACGAATCAATTATTAAAATTTAATAAATCATTTGGCAAACATAACTTTAATGCTATTGCAGGTTATGAGTGGAATGAATACAATAGAAAATTCAGTCAGGGAATTGCAACCGGAATTCCTCCGGGAATTGTAGCGCCGGATGCTGCTGCTGTTCCTGAAAAAGTAGGCGGTGGAAGACAACAATGGGCTGTACAATCTTTGTTATCGAATATAAATTACTCGTATGATAATCGTTATTTGGCACAAGTTTCTTTTCGTCGTGACGGAGCCTCTAACTTTGGTAAGAATGCACAATATGGTAACTTTTACTCTATAAGTGGTGGATGGAACATTCATAATGAAGCATTCTTTCATGCAGATTATATCAATAACTTAAAACTTAGAGCGAGTTATGGTTCGGTAGGAAACCGTCCAAACAGTTTATATCCTCACCTTCCTTTATATTCTTTCTCGAAAAGTAGTTATAATGAAAGTCCTGGGGCGCTAATCTCGCAATTGGCAAACCCTGATTTAAGTTGGGAAAAAACGTTTACAGCGGGTGTGGGTCTGGATGTAAGTTTCTTTAAAAGAGTAAACATTACTTTAGATTATTATAATAAAAACACTTCTGATTTATTGTATTATGTACCACTTCCGGGAGTTATTGGAGTTACTGGTATCTGGAGAAACGTTGGTGCGGTAAACAATAGAGGATTTGAAGCTTCTATTAATGTAGACATCATTAAAGGAGATAATTTTAACTGGTCTGTAGATGCCAACATTGGTACGAATAAAAATAAAGTAACAAGTCTTTATGGAGACAGAAAACAAATTATTGTAGGAGATGGTAGTGGAGTTTCTGGTTCAGCAAACAAATTATTAACGCCAGGTAAAGATGTTGACAGCTGGTATTTGACAGAATGGGCAGGTGTTGACCCTACAAACGGAAAACCGCAATGGTTCACTACAAATGCTGCCGGAGAGCGCGTAAAAACAAGCAGTTATGCTGATGCTTCTAAAAATCAAAAGGTAATAGGAACTTATACTCCTGACTTTTTTGGAGGATTCTCTACAACTTTAAATTATAAGAATTTTGACTTTTCTGCTATTTTTAGTTATTCTGTTGGAGGACAAATTTATAACTATGCCAGAGCCGAGTTTGATTCAGATGGTGCTTACAACGACAGAAACCAAATGGTACTTCATAGCGGATGGAGCCGTTGGGAAAAACCGGGAGATATTGCAACACATCCTCAGGCACTTTATGATAACAGCAGTCAGTCGAACAAAGCATCTTCTCGTTTCTTAGAAACCGGAACATACTTAAAAATGCGAAGCATTACACTTGGATATAATGTACCTATTCCGCGTCTTAATATTTCGAACCTAAGATTGTACATCGCCGGAGAAAATCTTTTCACCATTAGTCACTATTCTGGTGTAGATCCTGAGCTTCCTCCTACTTACAATGATGCAACGCAGCAATACATCATTTCTGGTGTTGCAACGCAGGTCTATCCTTCAACACGCAAAATTGTATTAGGACTTAACTTAACTCTTTAAAACAAAATCATGAAAAAGATATTTATATTAGGTATTGCGATTAGTTTCTTGTCCTCTTGTGATTTAGACAGAGAACCATTTAATGCATACACAAAAGACAAAATAGAACAAGATAAAGTAGCTGCCGTAGAGGTTTTATTAAATGGTTGTTACGCACAATTAAAAGGCTGGTCTGATGTTATGCACAGAGTTGGAGAGTATCCTGGTGATAACATCATGATTAGAGGAACTTCTACAGATGCTTTTTACTCTTTTATTTCATATCAGCACATTCCTAACAACGACAGGTTATCTGTTTTCTGGAATAACAGTTATAAAATAGTTTCACAATCAAGTGATTTGATCAAAATGATTTCAGAAGGAGAAAGTCCTGCTGTAAACCAACAACTTGGTGAAGCTTATTATTTAAGAGGTATGATTTATTTCTACCTGTGCCGCGCTTACGGAAGACCTTACGCACAATCACCTGAAACTAATTTAGGTGTGCCAATTGTAAATGGTTTACCACCGGATTTAAATAATCTTAGATTACCAGACAGATCAACAGTAAAAGATACTTACGAGCAAGCAATTAGTGATCTGAAAAAAGCCGAATCTTTAATGACGGTTGACAGATCTGCGGCCTATGCCACTAAAGAAGCGGCTCAGGCAATGCTTTCGAGAGTATACTTATATATGAGCGGAACATATGAAAATCCGAATCAGGAATACGCAACACAAGCTATAGAATATGCGAATAAAGTAATTACAAGCGGAAAATATAAATTATTGAGCCGTGAAAGTTTTATGAAATTCAATACGTATGCACCGGACTCTGATGAGCAGACTGAAACCATTTTTGCTGTTAAAAGAGTAGCTTCAGAATTTTCAGGTTACGATCATTATTACGGAATTGGTGGTATGTATGCTAATATTCAAGGTCAGGGTTGGGGCGAAATGTACGCTAGTGCCAAATATCTGGATTTATTAAGAAAATCAGGTTTAAAGAAAGATGCACGTTGGGCATTTATTGATCCGCAATACACGACAGACGACGCAGGAAACAAAACTCAGGCATTCCGTTTTATCTATGATGTAAAAAATGCAGGTGGTACTCAAACCGGTTACAACTATATGCAACAACCATTAAAAACAAATCCTAATGGTACATTTTTTATCACGATAGGAACTACTGACTATAATTTAACTCCGGTAAACGCAGCCGAAAATCAATATTCGATTGTATACGAAGGCAAAACTTATACAGGAGAGAAAGATTATATGATGTTGTTAAATCGTGTATATCCAATGTTTTACATTACAAAATGTTCATTACAAAATAATGATTCTCACCTCTACTCTCCTTCGATTTCAAGATTGGCCGAGATGTATCTGAACATGGCAGAAGCTTATGTTAAAAAGGGTGATTATAATAATGCTTTAACCAACTTAAACATTATTCGCGAAAGATCGATTGTTGGTGGTGGTTATACATCATTAAACAGTACCAATGCCGTACAATTAGTAGATGAAGAACGTCAGTTAGAATTAGCATTTGAAGCGCATAGAGGTTATGATGTTTACAGAAATGGGCAAACCATGACGCGTCATTATCCTGGTCCTCATTTACCAATGACAGACTGGCCTGCTACAAGTTTAAGAGTAGTGCAATACATTCCGCAGTCAGAAATTAATGCCTATCCGGGAACTTTAACTCAAAATCCATAATTTTTTATTTAGAATTATTTTGTTTTTGAAGCCTCTCTAATTGGATTGATTAGAGAGGTAATTTTAAAAAATAAATTACTATCGATACATGAAAAACTTACTCTACTTATTTTTTGCTTCGTTACTCGTATCGTTTTCCTGCACGGCAAATAGCGAAAGTACCGAAGATCCTTTAAAGAATCCGAAGACCAGTATTTCTCTTCCATTGGCAGGAAATGCTTATAGCTCTAAACATTTAGAAAGCAATACGATTACAGATAACGGAATCGAAAACTGGACCAATGCTGAGGAATTTTTTACAATTTATTTCAGAATTTCCAAAGCAGGAAGTTTTCAATTAACAATAGAAGAATCTGTAGAAGTATTTGGAAAATCAGAATTGGAATTTTCGATTAATAATGAAGCTAAAAAAGTAAAATTTGATACTTCAAAAAAAGCAGTAACCATTGGTACCTGGAAAATAAATCAGGAAGGTTATGTTGCTGTTAAAATCAAAGGAATAAACAAAACAAAAGATCGTTTTCCTGCTATAAATCGCCTAACAATTTCAAGCGCAGATTATGACGGAAAAATATCCTATGTACCCAATAACGAAGGCAACTTTTATCATTGGGGACGACGCGGACCATCAGTACATTTAAATTATCAGGTTCCTGAAAGCGTCAATGCAAAATGGTATTATAATGAACTTACGGTTCCTGAAAACGAAGATAAAATTGGTTCTTATTTTATGGCGAATGGTTTTGGAGAAGGTTACTTTGGTATTCAGGTTAATTCGGCTACAGAAAGAAGAGTTTTATTTTCTGTTTGGAGTCCGTTTAACACCGATGATCCGGCTAGTATTCCTGAATCTCATAAGATTAAAATGCTAAAAAAAGGCGAAAATGTACATACAGGCGAATTTGGGAATGAAGGCTCAGGCGGTCAAAGCTATCTGAAATACAACTGGAAAGCAGGGACAACCTATAAATTTTTATTACAAGGTTTCCCTCAAAACAACAACACAACAACATATACCGCGTATTTTTATGCGCCTGAATTGCAAAAATGGCTATTAATCGCTAGTTTTAATCGCCCTGAAACAAATACTTATTTAAAAAGATTTCATTCGTTTTTAGAAAATTTTATTCCGGAGCAAGGCGATTTATCCCGTAAAGTATTATTCAACAATCAATGGATTTGCGACGATAAAGGAGTTTGGTCAGAAATAAATTCGGTTCGTTTTACAACAGACAGTACAGGAGCAAAAGAATACCGAATGGATTTTGCCGGCGGATTGGACAATAATTCATTTTATCTAAAAAACGGAGGCTTTTTCAACAACTATACAACACCAAAAACGATCTTTACAAGACCTTTAAACAATAAAAAACCGGAAATAAATTTTGACACATTGCCTTAAAAAAGACGTTTTAAAAAATAAACAATTTACACAAAAACAATAATTCCCGATAATCTTCATTTTGATTATCATCATTTTCAAATCAAATTAATTCAATTATGAAAACTAGTATTTTAAAATTCATGTTAGTGGCCTGTCTTTTGTTTGGAGGAGCAATCGCATCGGCACAAATGATCAAGACCAAAACACCAACCCGTCCAAAAGGTCAGCAAGATGTTTTGCGTTTGGCTACTGATCCAATTCCAACGGTTCGTGTTGCTTTTATTGGTTTAGGAATGCGTGGTCCTGGAGCAGTTGAGCGTATGACGCATATTCCGGGAGTAGAAATCGTAGCACTTTGCGATATGACACAAAAAAACACACAATCTGCTAATGAAATTTTAACTAAAGCCGGACTTCCTAAAGCACAAGAATTTTTTGGAGATGAAAATGCATGGAGAAAAGTTACTGCTTTACCAAATGTTGATTTAGTTTACATCGCAACCGACTGGAAACATCACGCTATTATTGGTGTTCAGGCAATGAAAGATGGTAAACACGTAGCAATCGAAGTTCCGGGTGCTATGACTATGAAAGAAATTTGGGATCTTATCGATACTTCTGAGAAAACACGTAAACATTGTATGCAACTTGAAAATTGCGTTTACGATTTCTTCGAATTAACGACATTAAACATGGCACAACAAGGTGTATTTGGAGAAATTCTTCATGCCGAAGGTTCTTACATTCACGGTCTTCAGCCTTTTTGGGGAGAATACTGGAACAACTGGAGAATGGATTACAACATCAAACACCGTGGCGATATTTACGCTACTCATGGTATGGGACCAGCTTGTCAGGCTTTGAATATTCACCGTGGAGATAAAATGAACTTTTTAGTTTCTATGGATACAAAAGCAGTAGGAAATCCTGCTTATATTAAAGATAAATCAGGTCAGGAAATTAAAGATTTCAGAAACGGAGATCATACCATGACTATGATTCGTACAGAAAACGGAAAAACAATCCATATTCAGCACGACGTTACTTCGCCTCGCCCATACAGCAGAATGTATCAATTGAGCGGAACTAAAGGTTTTGCAAACAAATATCCATTAGAAGGTTATGCTTTAGATGGTGCAGCATTAGGAGATGATGTAAAACCAAATCACGAAAAATTAAGTGCACACTCTTTCGTTCCGGAAGACGTTAAAAAAGCTTTGATGGAAAAGTACAAGCACCCAATTGTAAAAAATATTGAGGAGCAAGCTAAAAAAGTAGGTGGTCACGGCGGAATGGATTTCGTAATGGATTACAGATTAATTCACTGTTTACAAAAAGGACTTCCGTTAGACATGGACGTATATGATTTAGCTGAATGGTCTTGCTTAGGTCCGTTAACAGAAATTTCTCTTGATAACGGTTCTGCTCCTGTAGAAATTCCGGATTTCACACGTGGCGGATGGAAAAAATTACAAAAATTAGAATTTTCAGAGTAATAAATTTATTGGTTAGTTAGGTTAAGCAAGAGAGCGCAATTGATGTTGCTCTCTTGTTTTTTTATAAACATCATTAATTCAGATAAAATGAAAAAAGTTTATTTCATCCTCCTATTTAATTTCTTTCTACTTCCATCATTAACTGCACAAGAAAAACAAACTTTTGCCATAAACGATGGTAATTTTTTATTAAACGGAAAACCAATTCAGATTCATTCCGGCGAAATGCATTATTCCCGAATTCCGCAACCGTACTGGCGCCATCGTTTAAAAATGATGAAAGCAATGGGTTTAAATGCCGTAGCCACTTATGTTTTCTGGAACTATCACGAAGTTGCTCCGGGAATTTGGGATTTTAAAACCGGAAATAAAAACTTAGCAGAATATATTAAAACAGCACAAGAAGAAGGTTTATTCGTTATACTTCGTCCGGGTCCTTATGTGTGCGCTGAGTGGGAATTTGGCGGATATCCATGGTTTCTGCAAAATGTTCCAAATATGATCATTCGCGGACATAATGCAGCATATCTGGCGGCAACAAAAGCTTATTTTACCGAATTATACGGTCAGGTGAAAAATTTGCAAATTACCAAAGGCGGTCCAATTATAATGGTTCAGGGCGAAAATGAATTTGGTTCTTATGTGGCGCAACGTAAAGACATTTCTTTAGAAGAACATAAAAAATACAGCGCTGCCGTTTTTCAGCAATTAAAAGATATTGGTTTTGAAGTGCCCTTTTTTACATCAGACGGAAGTTGGCTGTTTGAAGGCGGAGCTTTGCCGGGGGCTTTACCTACTGCCAATGGCGAAAGCGATATTACGAAGCTAAAAATAGTTGTCAATCAGTTTAATAATAATCAGGGACCTTATATGGTTGCCGAATTTTATCCGGGCTGGCTGGATCATTGGGCAGAGCCTTTCCCGACACAAACACCGGAACAAACCGTTCGTCAGACCAAAAAATATCTGGACAATCAGGTTTCTTTTAATTATTATATGGTGCATGGCGGAACTAATTTCGGATTTACTTCCGGAGCCAATTACGACAAAGAACATGATATACAGCCTGATATGACTTCGTACGATTATGATGCTCCTATTAGCGAAGCAGGTTGGGCGACTCCCAAATACAATGCTTTAAGGGAGTTATTAAAAACAAGCGAAACCCCGGCTGTTCCGGAAAAAATGCCTGTCATCGCAATACCAAATATTACCTTAAATAAAGTGGTTGATCTTGCCGATTTAAAATCGAAGATAACTCCAGTTATAGAGGATAATCCGTTGACTTTTGAGCAATTAAATCAAGGTGATGGTTATGTTTGGTACAGTAAAAAATTCACTCAGCCTATTAGCGGGAAATTAGAATTGAAAGGATTACGCGATTATGCTATTGTGTATGTAAACGGAAAAAAAGTAGCAGAACTGAACCGATATTATAAAAAATACGATTGCGAAATCGAAGTTCCGTTTAATGCTACTTTAGATATTGTGATAGAAAACATGGGACGCATAAATTATGGTTCTCAAATTAATGCCAATAACAAAGGCATTATAAGTCCCGTTATCATAAATGGTGAAACTATTACGGGAGATTGGGAAATGTATAAATTACCAATGGCTCAGGAACCTGATTTGACAACTTATAAAAATTCAGGCAAAATAAATCGTCCTGCTTTATATCAGGGAACTTTTACACTAAATAAAACGGGAGATACCTTTCTTGACATGCGCGATTGGGGCAAAGGAATTGTATTTGTAAACGGAATTAATATTGGACGTTACTGGAGCGTTGGCCCACAGCAAACTCTATATTTACCGGGATGTTGGCTCAAAAAAGGCAAAAACAGCATTGTCATTTTCGAACAAAAAAATGAAACTATTCAAAAAGAAGTAAAGAGTATTCTAACTCCAATTCTGGAAGATTTAAAACCTGAAAAAGGTTTATAAAAAATAAAATCTGCAGAATCTGCGAGAGAATTCTTTAGCCACAGATTAAAAGAATTAAAAAAGATTTTTCACGCAGATTTTACTGATTTAAGCTGATAGACGCTGATTTTATTTTAGATTTACTTAAGCGTTTACAAAACAAAATTAATCTCGCAAAAACACAAAAGCGCAAAGGTTTTGTCATTTCGACGAAGGAGAAATCACACCAGAATCTCCGCAAAGAAAATCGCAAATCTTTGTAAATCTCGAGTGTGATTTCTCCTTCGTCGAAATGACAATATTACGTTTAAGCTTTGCGCCTGAAAACAAAAAACCATTCGTCGTAGCGAATGGTTTTTTAATATTATTAGTTCGAAAAATTACTTCCAGTTAAAAGTAATTTTCTTTTCGATTTCACTGCTTAAACTCAAAAATACCGGACAAGTCATTCCGGCACGTTCCAGAATTGTTCTGCTTTTTTCCTCTTCAACACCCTGCATATCAAAAACAATTTCAATTGCCCCAATTCTTCGTGGTTCAGCATTCATTATCTTCGTTACTTCGGCAGTTGAACCAATAAAATCTACGCCTAAATCACGCGCTTTGATGCCCATAATAGTCATCATGCAACTTGCTAAAGCATTGGCAACAGTATCTGTTGGAGAAAAAGCTTCTCCTTTTCCGTTATTGTCCAAAGGTGCATCAGAGATAATCTCGCTTCCTGATTGCACATGTATTGATTGTGTTCTTAAATCTCCTAAATAGGTTACTTTTGATGTCATTAATTCGCTACTTTTAAAGTTAAGTCAGTATCATAATATAAAATGTAGACTCCTTTATTAGCGTGTCCTCCATCCTCTTTTTTATAAAACTGAAATTTATTATCTACTTGTTCTGTTGTCATTAAATCAGCTGTTTCCTGATATGTTTTTCCTTGTACCAAACGCATCATCGTATCAAAAGTTACATCAAAACCACGAGTTGCATAAGTATTTGGATTTATTTTATTTTTTAATCTGTATTCTTTATCGAAGATTAAAACTCCAGGCTCATCACTTTCGCGCGTTACAGATGGATACATTAATTTTAGTTTTACAAGATTATCAAAACTGATTTCGTCAGTATCTAACGTACTGTTTGGCTCTAAAATTACCAATTGTACCTGACATGTTTTTTGTGCATCCAGCAAAGCTTTTATAGTGCTTTTTACCATAGCAGTATTTCCGGTTTCCATCACCACATAATTCATTCTGTTTGGCAATAACAAGCTTTTTAAATTCGCTACATCCAGACCACCAGTTTCTGTCAAAGCAGCAAACACAACTCCTTTTTGGTTTTGTTTGATATAACTAATAACTGATTCTTTCTTTTTATCGACAACCGCTACAATATTACCATTTTTTGCACGCATATAATCAAACATAGCATTTCTCACCACATCATTAGAAGGTATGGTCTGATACAAATTATCAATTGGGTTTGCTTTATCTTTTGATAATGGAGAAATCACCGGAACATTATACATACGCAATGTATTTGCCGTAGCTTCGGCATTGCTTTGATAAAATGGACCTATCACTGCATGAGCATCCTGTAATTTATTCTGAGCAATCAAAGTCGAAACATTAGAAGTTGTTTTTGTTTCCTGAGAATCATAAATAGCAACATCTATTGGCAATTTCAACGTTTTAGCCGAGTCGATCGCCATCATTGCTCCTGAATAAAAATCAAGAGTCATGTTTAAAAACTTGTCATTTTTGATACGGTTAGCAGTGCTTGCTGTATCATTTTGCATTTTAGCTAAGTTAAAAGGCAACAATAAAACCAGTTTTTTACGCTCGTTTTGACCTCTTTTTTTCGTTAGTTCTACCACCTCAGGATTAACAGAAACCGTTTCAGATTTCACTTTATCTACAATTTGTATAGAACCTCCGGTATTAGGACTTTCGATTGCTTTTTCAACAGGCTGTTGTTGCGGAATTATTGGAGCCGGTGCTAAATATCCTGCCGGAACTTTTAAAACCATTCCTTCTTTTACTCCTTCAGAAAGCGACGGATTCAATGCCGTTAATTCTTCCTGAGAAATATGAAAAGTTCTGCCTAAACTATAAAAAGTTTCTTTTGGTTTTACCTGATACTCCATATAGGTTGTTGCTTTTTTAGCCGTTTCAACCGGTTTTGCAGCAGTAGTAACCGCAGGATTTGAAGTTTCTGTTTTAGGCGCTTTTCCTTTTATCGTTAATCGGTAACCAATTGGTAAATTCGACACAATTTCAGGATTGCGTTTTTCTAATTCTTCAATTGTAATACCGTATTGTTTGGCAATCGAAAACTTAGTTTCTTTTGCCACAACATCGTGATATACGTATTTTTCCTGAGCTTTTTCTTTCGCTGGTTTTTCTGCAGCCACAAGAGATTTTGCCGCTGATCCTTTTGCAGGAATCACCAGTTTCTGCCCAATCTGAACTCCGGTTTTTTCTAAAGTAGGATTTGCAGCTTTCAAAGCTTCATCAGAGATACCATACTTTTTTTCGATACTATAAAAAGTTTCTTTTGGCTGTACCTCATGAATTATTTCTTTTGTATTACCGCCCGTTTTTGCCACAGCTGTTTCTGTCTTAGCCGCCGCAGATTTTGTACCATTTGCAGGAATCAACAAAACAGTATTAGGTTTTATACCACTTCTGGCATCTGGGTTTAATGCATAAATATCATAAGGAGTAACCTTAAATTTCACTGCAATCTGGTTAATAGTTTCCCCATTCGCAACTGTATATTTAATCACCTTTTCTTGTGAAAAAGCAGAAAACGTTACAAAAAAAACAAGAAACAATAGAGTTGAATAATATTTCATAATAAAGCTTAAAACAATTTAATTTTCTAATTCAAAACAAGTAACTAAGTTCTCTTTAAAGCAAGATTCTTGCCACTTGTTATTTTGCTGCTAATTATTATCTAAGATCAATTTCTATCTTAGCAATAACAACCTCTTTATATAACTCATCTTCTTCCATTTTCTTGCATTTATAGAGCACTTCTTCCATATTTTGGTACTTATCTGAGTAAACATAGTACGAAAGACTGTTGATATTAAAGAAGAAACTAGCGTTAAAATCGCCAGAATCAATGAGTTTCATAATGAGCTTATCTCTTAGCGTTGCGTCTGTAAATATACCTAAAACTAAGTAATAGCCGTTTGAAACTTCTTTAAGATTATCATAAACTTCAACTTTTACTGTTTTGTCAGTTCTAAGCGGATTCTCCTTTAATTCCTGCTTCATTTCTTCCAAAGAAATTGTTTTTGAAGATACCGCCGAAGCCGATTTATCCTGTTTCTTAATCGCTTCATTCTGATACTTTTTCAGTTTGATCAAAGCCAGTTTATCATCAAACTTTCGCGCTTCCATACTATAATAAGTCGCTTTACTGATATGTCGCTTTACTTCAATCTTTTTCTGAGTATCCAGCGAATCAATTTTAGCAATTAAAAGTTGATTCTGTGCATCACCCTGCTCCTGCTCTATTTTATAACGCTTTATTTCTTCTAGAGAAAGGCGTTGTTGTAAAGAGGTAGCATTCGTATTTTTTTCGCTTTCGCGGATTTTCTTCTTGTATTCCTGATTTTCTTCAACAGCAATCTTTTCAACTTTATTCATTAAACCGGCATAGGCTTTTCTGTTTTCGGCTAATTCTTTTTTAAGTTGAGAAGATAATTCACTGGTTTTGCCGATGCTTTCATACGATCGCTTTTCTAATCTTTTTGATTCATCCACATTCAGAATGTCCATTCTTTTTAAATCGACCAAATCATTGTTCATCGTGTTTACCAGCGAATCTAATTTTGCCATTAAAATATCCTGTACATTTTTATTGGCTTCTAAAACCAGACGTAATTTTTCAACCGAATTCTCCCTGGAACCATTCATATCGTTCAGATTCACTTTCAGATCATTAATCTTAATAATCTTCTGATTTATTTCTTTCTGAACCACCAATCTGTCTTTTAGATCTTCTAATTCAACCGTTTTGGCTTTTCCTTTTTCGACTACCACTTGTTTTTCGGCAAGAGCCAACATCAATTCTTCGCTCTCGTTTGCAGGTTTAACTTCTTTTGTATTAATGGCTAATTTATTACCTACAACCAATCCGTTTACAATTTCCGGATTCTGAGATTCTAATTGTTCGATAGTAATACCATATTTCTTAGCGATCGAAAATTTAGTTTCCTTAGGCTCTACCACATGAAAAACGGTTTCCTGATTGATTACACGAACTCTTCCGTCTAAAGTTTTTCTTTTGTTTGGAATTGAAATCGCATGACCAATTTGTAATCCGTTTAAAAGAAGGTCTTTATTTAAATTTTCTAAATCACTAACCGAAACATTATATTGTCTCGCAATACTAAACAAGGATTCTTTGGCAACAACCTGATGCGTTACTTTTGATGAAGTTGTAATTTCAGTTTTAGAAAGATTGGCAGGATTCTGCGGGATAATTAATTCCTGACCAATCTGAAGTCCGTTGGCAAGAATAGGATTTGCATTTTGAATGGCTTCTACCGAAATGCTATATTGTTTTGATAAGCCAAAAAGAGTTTCTTTGGCACCAACAATATGAGTAATTTGCTGGTTTGAATTTTGATTTTCTGCGGGGTGAACCGGAATCTTAATAATTTGATTGTCTTTGATTCCGTTTTGAGACTCGGGGTTGAGTTTGTAAATTTCATCAATCGAAACTTTGTATTTTTGGGCAATAAAATAGGCAGTTTCTCCTTTTTGAATTTTGTGTTCAATAATTGAATCTTGCGCAGTTATTTTGTTAAAAGACAAAATAAAGACAAGAGAAATCGTTAAAAATTCTCTCATAAATAGTAGGTTTAAAAAATTAAGGCATTACAAATGTAACGCCTTAATTTGAAAAACAATACTATTCCCACTCAATTGTTGCTGGTGGTTTTGAGCTAATATCGTAAACCACGCGGTTCACGCCTTTTACTTTATTTATGATGTCGTTAGACACTTTCATCAAGAAATCGTAAGGTAAATGTACCCAGTCAGCAGTCATACCATCTGTTGATTCTACAGCTCTAAGCGCTACTACTTTTTCGTAAGTACGCTCATCGCCCATAACCCCAACACTGTTTACCGGAAGCAAAATTGCTCCAGCCTGCCAAACTTTGTCGTATAATCCCCAAGATTTTAATCCTTCGATAAATACCGAATCAACATCTTGTAAGATTTGAACTTTCTCCGGAGTAATATCTCCTAAAATTCTGATTGATAATCCTGGTCCCGGGAAAGGGTGTCTTCCTAACAATTCAGGATCTATTCCTAAAGTAGCACCAACTCTTCGAACCTCGTCTTTAAACAACATTCTAAGTGGTTCTACAATTTTTAATTTCATATAATCCGGCAATCCACCTACATTGTGGTGAGATTTAATTGTTGCCGATGGTCCTTTTACCGAAACTGATTCGATTACGTCAGGATAAATAGTTCCCTGAGCCAACCATTTTACATCTTCGATTAAGTGTGATTCATCATCAAAAACTTCGATAAATACACGACCAATAGTTTTACGTTTAGTTTCAGGATCACTGATTCCGGCCAATTCGCTTAAGAAACGATCTCCGGCGTCTACTCCTTTTACGTTCAATCCCATTCCTTTGTATTGATCTAATACATTTTGGAATTCGTTTTTACGAAGTAAACCGTTATTTACGAAAATACAATATAAGTTTTTACCAATTGCCTGGTGCAATAAAACTGCCGCTACAGTAGAATCTACTCCGCCTGACAATCCTAAAACAACTTTATCATCTCCTAATTTCTCTTTCAATTCTCCCACCATTTCTTCTACGAAAGCATTTGGTGTAAAGTTTTGAGGAACATCAGCAATATCCACTAAAAAGTTTTTTAGCATTTTTGATCCATCTGTAGAATGGAAAACTTCCGGGTGATACTGAATAGCATAAGTAGTTTCGCCTTCAATTTTATAAGCAGCAAATTCTACATCATGTGTACTTGCTAATTTTACTGCATTGGTTGGAAGCGCTTTGATACTATCGCTATGGCTCATCCAAACCTGGCTGTTTTCTGAAACTCCGTTAAAGAAAGTTTCACCTTCTTTAATATAAGATAAATTTGCTCTACCGTATTCTCTGGTGTTCGAAGCAGCAACTTCACCTCCACTAAAGTGAGCTAAATATTGTGCTCCGTAACAAACTGCCAACATAGGTAGCTTGCCTCGAATTTGAGATAAATCAGGATGTGGAGCATCTTCTGCACGAACAGAAAATGGGCTTCCTCCTAAAATTACGGCTTTATAAGGTGATAAATCACTAGGAAAGTGATTGTAAGGGAAAATTTCGCAGAATATATTTAATTCGCGAACTCTACGCGCAATAAGCTGTGTATATTGCGATCCGAAATCTAAAATAAGTACGTTGTGTTGCATGCGCAAAAATACTTTTTATATTTCAATCTTAAAAATCGGAACAATGAAAAATTACTATTTTTTTTCATTGTTCCGATTTTTAGAGACAAAGGTTCAGAGCCACAAAGGTTCAAAGGTTTAAAATCGATGATTTTATTAAGTCTTTTCTTTATTCCTTTGAATCTTTGTCGCTTTGTATCTAAAAAAAAATCAACTTCAATAAACATGGTATTGAAAATCGGAAGAATGATTTTTTTTTATTATCCCCATTTTCAAGAATAAAGATTCAGAGCCACAAAGGTTTAAATATTTAAAACAGATGATTTCATTAAGCCTTTTCTTTGTTCCTTTGAACCTTTGTTACTTTGTATCTAAAAAAGAAAAATCCAAAATTAAAAAAACATCGTATTTAGAGAAAAACCATATTTATGAAATCAAAACTAGTTGCCCTTTCCCTTTTATTATTTGTATTTTTAAGTTCATGCGATGCAATCGACGACTTATTGAGTTTTACTATTTCTAATGAAACTTCAATAAAAATAAAAAGTACTTCACCAATTAATCTTCCATCAGAAATAATCACGCCTGATGTTACTACAAATTCTTCAGCCGAATTTAAGAACAACAAAACCAAAGCTGAGTTAGTAAAAGATGTAAAAATCAGATCGCTTAAATTGTCGATTTCCGATCCGTCAGATAAAAATTTCACGTTTTTGAAATCCATTCATTTGTATATTTCTACAACAGATTCTGATGAAATCGAATTGGCATATCAGGATAACATTAATTCTACAAGCAATACCATCGATTTAATTTGTACCGATGCCCGACTAGATCGATACATTAAAGCCGATAAATACAAAATCAGAACACAAGTTACCTTAAAAGAAACGCTTACGAAAGATGTAACCGTAAAAGCAGATATGAAGTTTAGAGTGACTGCAGATCCTTTCTAAAGGTTCTTAGGTGCTGAGTTGCTATCCCGAGGCTTCGGGACTAAGTTTAAAAAAACTAGAATCTTCGATTCTTAAAAACGAAGGTTCAAAGGTAAACAAGATCAAAAACTTGTTCCTTTGAACCTTTTTTGTATTTCCGTAAAAGAAAAACTTAGTCCCGAAGTCCAATCTCATCAAGTTAAAGAAAAATCCAATAGAACAATTTGTTAAGGATAATATCTCATCACTTTTTTTTGTTCCATCGGAACATTTCATTGGTAGTTTAATAAATACGGCGTTTTTTCACGTTCCGTAGGAACGTTTGATTTTATAAATAATAATTTATACAGATTACCTATACAATTCATCAAACGTCCCAATGGGACGATGTTTCTCACAATGCATTCTTTTTTCTACCAATGAGGTGTTCCAATGGAACACAATCTAAAATATATTAACTTAATGGCATTGCCCGAAGCCTTGGAATAGCAGCTTAGAACCTCAAAACCTTCAAAAAAAAACTTAGAACCTTAGCAGCTTAGAACCTTAGTAACTCAAAAAAAATCCCTAAATTTATAAACCCATACCAAAAACCGCTTTTACATCATCACCAAGTGTATCTTAAAATATAATTATTAAGAAAGTAAACCATAACCAATGTTATACGATCGAAATATTAATTTTAAAAATATAATCCATGAGTAAAATAGTTGCAGAACAATTAGTTGACATGTTGGTAGAGGCCGGAGTAAAACGCGTTTACGCAGTTACCGGTGATAGTTTAAATCATTTTAATGATGCGATACGCAGAAACGGAAAGATAAAATGGATTCATGTTCGTCATGAAGAAGTTGGCGCTTACGCAGCAGCAGCTGAAGCAGAATTAGACGGTTTTGCGGTTTGCGCCGGAAGTTGTGGCCCGGGTCACGTACATTTAATCAACGGATTATACGATGCGCATCGCTCGCATGTACCTTTATTAGCGATTGCCTCGACAATAAATACAAGCGAAATGGGAATGGATTATTTTCAGGAAACCAATACCATTAAACTTTTCGACGATTGTAGTTATTACAATCAAATGATAATGACCGCCGAACAAGCTCCCCGAATTATACAAACCGCGATTCAACATGCTTTGGGCAAAAAAGGCGTTGCTGTGATTGGTTTACCCGGAGATGTCTCTGAACTAAAAGCTGTTGAAAGCAATATCTCTACCCAGTATTTTCATTGCAATCCTGTTATAAGACCTTCTAATACTGAATTACAACATTTGGCCAAAGCAATAAATGAGAGTACCAAAATCACTTTATTCTGCGGGATTGGTGCCGAAAAAGCACACGATCAGGTCGTACAATTATCGCAACATATTAAAGCTCCTGTAGGATATTCTTTTAGAGGAAAAATGAGCATTCAGCCTAATAATCCTAATGAAATAGGAATGACAGGTTTACTCGGACAACCTTCTGCTTATCATAGTATGCACGAATCGCATTTGGTTTTATTACTAGGAACCGATTTTCCCTATGATAAATTCATGCCTTCAGACAATAAAATCATTCAAATCGATACAAGCACAGAACGTTTAGGCCGAAGAGCCAATCTTTATATGGGATTATGTGGCGATGTAGCCGATACGATTGAAGCTTTATTACCATTACTAGAAACTAAAACAGATGATAGTTTTTTACAAGCGCAGCTTAAATTATATGCCAGCGTAAAAGAAAACATGAACACTTATATTAATGATAATGGCGGAGAAGACACAATTCAGCCTGAATATGTAGCGCATATTATTGATAAATTAGCCAGTAAAGATGCCATTTTTACGGTCGATACCGGAATGACCTGTGTTTGGGGAGCCCGTTTTATAAAAGGAACCGGCGAACGAAAAATGCTGGGTTCTTTTAATCACGGATCTATGGCAAACGCAATGCCAATGGCAATTGGAGCGGCTCTCGCACATCCTGAAAGACAAGTTATTGCCATGTGTGGCGATGGAGGTTTGTCGATGCTTTTAGGCGATTTGGCAACCATTCATCAATATAATATTCCTGTAAAAATTATTGTTTTTAATAATCGTGCTTTGGGAATGGTAAAACTCGAAATGGAAGTAAATGGTTTACCCGATAACGAAACCGATATGGTAAATCCTGATTTTGGATTAATTGCCCAAGCCATGGGATTTCAGGGCGTAAATGTTCACAAACCCGAAGAAGTTGAAACTGCGATCGAAAATGCGTTGAGACATAATGGTCCTGTTTTACTAAATATCTTCACGAATCCAAATGCATTGGCAATGCCGCCAAAAGTTGAATGGGAACAAGTGGTAGGAATGGCAAAATCAATGACCCGATTAATGCTCGGCGGTAAAATGGAAGAGGTTTTAGAAACTATTAAATCTAATTATAAGCATTTAAAAGAAGGCATCTAAGACTGATTTTTAGACCCAAAACACAAACACTAATTACTCGAATTTGCACCAATTCAATTTGTGAAATTAATTTCGCAAACTTAAAGTACTCATCAAAAATTTGTGCAAATTCGTGCAATTCGTGTTCCTTCAAAATAAAATAAATACATTTTATGGATATCAATACCAGTAAATCATTTACCAAATATTACATCATTGCATGGGTATTTGGTTTGCTTTTCTATTTTTTAGATTATGTAATACGGTCTTCTCCGGCTGTAATGCTTCCGGAACTTGCACAGAGTTTTTCCGTAAATGAGATTCGATTGGTTACTATTATAGGAACTTATTATTACACTTATTCGACTTGCAGTTTGATCGCAGGAATTGCACTGGATCGATTTGGAGCTAAATATTCGCTTTTCGCCGGAGCATTAATTTTAGGAATTGGCTGTTTGTTATTTATTATTTCAAGTCAGTTTAGCGGAGTCGTTGGCCGATTGTTTCAGGGTGCAGGATGTGCTTTTGCTTTTCCGGGTTGTGTATATTTAGCCACGAAAGGATTTTCAGCAAAATCATTGGCAACAGCTATTGGTTTTACCCAATGTCTTGGAATGCTTGGCGGTTCTGCTGGACAATTTGTTGTAGGTCCGCTGATTGAAAAAGGAATGGACATAAATACCTTTTGGCTTTCGATCGGAATTTTTACCATAATCGTTGCCTTCGGACTTTGGTTTATAACTCCGGCAAATGTGGTCGAGAAAAAAGCAGAAACACCTGTAAAAAAACAAGGCCTGCTTGAACCTTACAAAATTGTTTTTAGCAATCCGCAATCCTGGTTGTGCGGCATTATCTCCGGATTATTATTTGCTCCCACTACCATATTTGCCATGACATGGGCAGTTAATTTTTTTCAGAAAGATCGTGCTTTCGATTTTCATACCGCAACGATTTCGAGCGCAATGGTTGCTTTTGGATGGGTATTTGGATGTCCGTTGCTGGGATATATTACAGATAAAATAAATCGACGCAAACCAGTTTTAGTATTTGGAGCATTATTTATGATTCTGAGTCTGATTCAGTTATTGTATTTCCCGGATTTACTTCCTACCAAAATAAGTATGTTTTTATTGGGTGTAGGTTCAGGAGCTGCGATGATTCCGTATTCTATCATTAAAGAAGCGAATCCTGATAATGTAAAAGGAAGTGCTACCGGAGCCATTAATTTTATAACTTTTGGAGTAACAACTCTTTTGAGTCCGTTATTCAGTCGTTTATTTGGGCAAACCCTAAATGACACTACAGATAAAATGGCACATTTTCAGCAAGCAGGTTTATTTTGGATTATCGGAATTTCGATAGCGATTCTGGTTAGTTTTTTATTAAAAGAAACCGGAGAACCAACTACTAAAGCTGAACTTGTAAAAGAGTAAAATGTGAGATGTAAAAAGTGAAAACAAATATTAAGAATAAGATGCAATAATTCTGATTGTATCTTATTCTTCTTTTGTAACTACTATCGAAGCTTTAAATCCTGCTGCAAGATTATCCCAATAATCATTCGTTACCAATTGGCCTTTATCATCATAAACTCGAATTTCAGCGGTATTTCCACCTAAAGCTCCAATATTCAAAGCTTCAAAATCTAATTTATTAAAACCATTTACAAGATTAATTTGTACATCTATAAAATTTGCCTGTAAAATGATTTGATCTCTAATTACCTGGTCATTAGACAAAACCTTTACCATATCACCATCTATAGCCCCAAAATCTCGAAACTTTACAATAAAATATTTCGATTTTGTTCTAAAATCTCCCAAAGAAATGTTTCTTTTTACCAAAGTACCACGGCCTTCTTTGAGTCCGGCATCTTTTAAAGCTTTATCCAGATCTTTTTCCATTTTAGGTATATAACGATCGCCAGGATTAGCAAAATCAGTTTCGGTCGACATCGTAAATTTACTTTTCTCTGCTCCTACCTGCAATTGCGATTTTGGCGTAATACTGGTATTATCAAAAACATTTGGAGTCTTAATACTTGGGATATCCATATTAGGAGCCTGAGGATCTTTAACCTCTGGGACAGGAGTCTTTTTGGGCTTTGCGCTAAATTTTGGCGCTGCAATAGGTCTGTATTTTGTACCAAATTCAGTCTGAGCTGAAACAGTGACAGCAGTAAAAAATAATATGAAAAATAAGATGTGCTTCATTGAAAAAGTATTATCGAATCGGCTTTTAAAAATTTTATAAGATCAAAGCATAGCATCACAAAAATAGCATAATTTAATTAGGCACTACAACTTTAAGACTATTATAACAATATATTAGGCTAATTTTTGGAAAGCAAAAAACCTGCCAAAAAACATCTTTATTACTATTTATTAATCAATCTACATACAAAAACAAAATCCGACTTGTCTGAGACAAATCGGATTTGTTAATTAATAAACCTAAATTAGTTTTAGCTAAAAAAGAATTATAATGAAATTAATCTTTTACAATAACAGCTGTTAAAGTAGAAAGATCTAATGTTTTTCCCACAGGATAATTAAGATGTACATCATCTGTATATGTTACTCCCGCCTCAACATATTGTACATATGTGGTTCTCTGAAAAATTTCGCCATCAGTAGTTTTAGCCGTAAACTTCACCGTGAAATTTCCTTGTTCACCTTTGGTATATGATATTTTAGAAGTATTTTTTATAGTATAGTCAATTTGAAGCCAATCAGCAACTAACTTTTTTGAAGTAACTGTTAAAGTAAAATCAGCTAAATTAAAGGCATTGCCTGTTGATGGCACATAGTCCTCATCATCATCACTACTTGAGCTACAATTTACTAATAAGATTGACATCGTCAATACAAGAACAAGACTAAAGGTTGATTTTAAAAAAGATAGTTTTTTCATAATTCAAAAATTAAGAGGTTAGATCCTTACAAGTTTTTGTAAGTTTATTTTTTGCAATTACAAAATAAATAATTATAAATACTTACAAAAAAATAAGATTTAACTTAAATAAATATAATCTTCTCTGGTATTTCTTAAAATACCAATATTAAGACGAAATTGACCTTTTTGTTTTGACATTTAATAAGTTATGATTAACTTCAATATTTTAATTTATCTTTATTAAAAATACAAGCAAATGGACTACATTGACTATTATAAAGTATTAGATATCACAAAATCGGCCACTGAAGCCGAAATTAAAAAGGCATATCGAAAATTAGCCCGAAAATATCATCCGGATTTAAATCCAAATGACAAAGAGGCCGAAAAAAAATTCAAAGAAATAAATGAGGCCAACGAAGTTTTAAGCAATCCTGAAAATCGTAAAAAATACGATAAATACGGGAAAGACTGGAAACATGCTGATGAATTCGAAAAGGCTGGCTACGATCCTAACCAACAACAATATTCGAGACAACAGCAAGGCGGCAACCAAAGTTATTCTGATTTTGGAGGAGGAGATTTTTCAGGAAGTGATTTTTCCGATTTTTTCAATTCTATGTACGGTTCTGCCGGAAGAAGCTCAAGAGGTCAGGCGAAATATCGAGGACAGGATTTTAATGCCGAATTACAACTTGATCTGGCATCAGCTTACACAACCCACAAACAAAACTTAACGGTAAACGGAAAAAACATCCGAATTACAATTCCGGCCGGAGTTGAAAATGGTCAGATAATAAAAATACCTAATCATGGCGCACCCGGAGCAAACGGAGGTCCTAATGGCGATTTATACATTACTTTTTTAATTGATAATAATTCAGAATTTAAGAGAGAAGGCAATAATTTATATGCCGATGTGGATCTTGATTTGTACACTGCAATTTTAGGAGGAGAAATTTATGTGAATACTTTTGACGGAAAAGTAAAAATAAAAGTCGCCCCTGAAACGCAACCAGGAACGAAAGTAAAACTAAAAGGAAAAGGTTTTCCTGTTTATAAAAAAGACAATCAATTTGGAGATTTATACATTACTTATACTTTAAAAATTCCGACAAAGCTTTCTGCAAAAGAAAAAGAATTATTCGAAGAATTAGCTAAATTAAGAAATCATGAATAGTAAAAACTTAATTCAAATAAAGCAGTTTTGTGTGTATCACGAAATTGAAAATACCTTTATAACAGAACTTCATAATTATGGTTTGATAAAAATTATTTTCTTTGAAGAAGATGAATATTTACAACCCGAACAATTACCTGCTGTCGAAAAAATGATACGCCTGCATTATGACCTAAAAATTAATTTGGAAGGCCTGGATGTAATCGCGAATCTATTAGACAAAATCGAAGTGTTGCAACAAAACCTTACTGTAACTCAAAATAAACTTCGTCTTTACGAGCAGTATCAAATAGAATAATTAAGTTTTTTTTGCCACGAATTTCACGAATTACCCGAATTAAATTGGCGAAAATTAGTGTAATTGCTTTATCTGTTCGCTATCACTCGGGTCGTGATAAAAAAACATTTACAATATAAATCATTTTAATCCGTGAAATCTGTGGCAAAAGAAAAAGAAAATCTACGTCTCAAAATATCACAAAAAAGAAAGATTTACGAAATGATTTCAAGTCTCTAATACTCTTTTTCATTTGCATATTTTATAAATTGCAACGAAATTAACGAACCGGAATTTGATTTTAAATTGAAGAAACAAATTCAAAAAACTATAAAGAAATGAAAAGAGAAAACATCTTAACAGGATCGCCTTGGGAGGACAAAATGGGATATTGCCGCGCGGTAAGAATTGGTAATATCATTGAAGTTTCAGGAACTGTGGCAATTGTTGATGGCGAAAAAGTAAAAGCTGATGATGCTTATGCTCAAACCTACAACATCCTCGAACGTGTTGAAAAAGTTTTAGAAGATTTGAATGTTGGAATGAAAGACGTAATCAGAACCAGAATTTTTACTACAGATATTACTTCTTTTGAAGAAGTAGCAAGAGCTCACGCTTCATTTTTTAAAGATGTAAAACCTACAACCGGTTTTTATGAAATTAGCAAACTCGTTGCACCTGAATATTTAGTTGAAATTGAATTTACTGCTGTTGTGCAGTAATTTTTAATACAAATGTTTTTTTGCCACCAATTGCACTAATTTTCGCGAATTATTTTTTTGCCACAGATTAAAAGATTAAAAAGATTATTTCTAATCAGGTCTTTAAAGTTTTGTTAGCTTTTTATATTACTGAAAATTCAGAGCTGAAATTAAAACCATCAAAGATGGTTAAATATAAAAAAAGAAATCCTCTTTAATCTTTTAATCTGTGGCAAAAAAATCGCAAAAACATCAATAAATTAGTAAAAATTCGTGAAATTCGTGGCAAGAAAAACTTTAAAACTATTAATGAGCTTTCAAAACCCAAAACAAATACTTTTTGCGATTTTCAAATGGATTCTCATTTGTGTTTTGATTGGTATTTTGTCCGGATCAGCCTCTGCATTTTTCTTAGTTGCCCTCGAATGGGTTACACAATATAGAATTCACCATGACTGGATTATCTGGCTTTTGCCTTTTGGTGGTTTATTAGTAGGTTTAAGTTATTACTATTGGGGAGAATCTGTTGTAAAAGGAAATAATTTACTACTCGAAGAATACGAAAATCCTCAGAAAGTCATTCCGTTTAAAATGGCTCCTTTAGTACTTTTAGGAACTTTACTTACACATTTATTTGGAGGTTCTGCAGGTCGTGAAGGAACCGCTGTACAAATGGGCGGCGCAATTGCAGATCAATTTACAAAGCTTTTTAAATTAGATAATTCCGAAAGAAAAATTCTGATTATTTTGGGAATTAGTGCAGGTTTTGCATCGGTTTTTGGAACTCCGCTGGCGGGTGCTATTTTTGCTCTGGAAGTTTTATACTTTAGTAAAATCAACTTAAAAAGTACTATTTTATCATTTCTGGTAGCTTATGCAGCGTACTTTACTGTAGAATTTTGGCAGGTCAAACACACACATTATAGCATTCCTGTAGTTCCTGATTTTACTTTTATAAATTTAATTTACGTTATCATTATCGGAATTCTATCCGGTTTTGCAGCTTTATTATTTTCCAGAAGTACACATTTCTGGGGATCACTTTTTTCTAAAATTAAATATCCGCCGCTACGTCCCTTTATTGGCGGAATTATTCTTGCCATTGCCATTGCAGGTTTGGGATTTACAAAATTCTCCGGATTAGGCGTTCCTGTAATTGTAGATTCATTTTCGAATGCCAATGCATGGTACGATTTTCTGCTTAAAATTTTATTTACCGGATTTACTCTCGGAGCTGGCTTTAAAGGCGGAGAAGTAACACCATTGTTTTTTGTTGGCGCTACTTTAGGAAGTGCTTTATCCTTAATTATTCCATTACCAATAGCGCTACTGGCAGGTTTAGGCTTTGTTGCAGTATTCTCTGGCGCGACCCACACCCCTATCGCCTGCATCATTATGGGCATGGAACTTTTCGGAATTCAACCTGGAATTTTCATCGCAATTGCATGTACCATCGCCTATTTTTCTTCAGGCTCTGTAGGAATTTATAAATCGCAAATTGTAAAAGGAGCGAAATATAAGTTATATCAAAAGTGGCTTTAATTTAGTCGCAGTCACAGTTTTCAGTCACAGTCTGCACTGAAAACCGCGACCGAAAACTGACAACTAATAAAAGTGTGTTAATCTGTAAAATGATTTCAACATTACATTAAAAAAATGTAAATTCGCACACTATGAAAATACAAGATATTCAAGCGATACAATTGTTACTCGCTACCCCAAAGAAAATCGCCATAATTCCGCATAGAGGTCCTGACGGCGATGCTATGGGTTCAACATTAGGGTTATACCATTTTTTATTAAAAAACAATCACCAGCCAACTGTGATTGCTCCAAACGATTTTCCGGATTTTTTAGCCTGGTTACCAGGTTCTGAAACGGTAAAAATCTTTGAAAAAGACACTGAAAACTGCACCAAAATATTAGAAGAAGCTGAGCTGATTTTTACATTAGACTTTAATGCTTTTCATCGTACGGGCGAAATGGAACATACTTTAGCAAAGCTAACGGCTCCGTTTATTATGATCGACCATCATCAAAAACCGGACGATTATGCTGCTTACATGTATTCTGACACTTCGTTTGGCTCAACTTGTGAAATGGTCTATAACTTCATTTCTTTCTTAGGAAAAAAAGAAGATTTAGACAAAACCATCGCCACTTGCATCTATACTGGAATATTAACTGACTCGGGGTCATTTCGTTTTCCGGGAACAACAGGAAATACGCACCGAATTATTGCTGAATTAATTGATCTGGGAGTCGAAAACACTCAAATTCCTGTTTTATTATTTGATAATAGCTCATACAGCCGTTTGCAATTATTAGGTCGTGCTTTGCAGAATATGAAAGTGCTTGAAGAACATAAAACATCTTATACTACGCTTACTCAGGCCGAACTGGATTCTTTTGATTATGTAAAAGGTGATACAGAAGGAATCGTAAATTACGGATTAAGTATAAAAGGTATTGTTTTTACTGCTATTTTTATCGAAAATAAAGACGAGAAAATCATTAAGATTTCTTTCCGTTCACAAGGCGGATTTGATGTGAACCAATTTGCCAGAGATCACTTTAATGGTGGCGGACACAGCAATGCAGCCGGAGGAAGATCAGACGTTTCGATGGAAGAAACCGTGAAAAAATTTGAAGCTTTAGTAAACAAACTAAAAATATAACCCTATATGAACTATTTAAAACAAAGCATTTACGCCCTACTTTTTGCTGTTTTATTGGTGAGCTGTAAGCAACACGAAGAAGCCAGAAGACCTATCTCTCAGGCTTCAGGTACATTCATGAAAAAATCGGTCGACAGAAACAAAAAACTTGTGGCCAATGAAGAAGATGTGATTAAAAAGATCATCAAAAACAATCCAAAAACAAAATATTACGCTACCAGAAAAGGATATTGGTTGTATTACGACGAACGAAATACAACAGATCTTAGCGCTCCTAAAAAAGGAGATATCGCTTATTTTAATCTGGAAGTAAAAGATATCGACGGTAAGATTATTTATTCTGAAGCTGATCTTGGCCCACAAACGTATTATGTAGACAAACAAGATATCATGATGGGATTGCGTGATGGTATTAAAATGATGCATAAAAACGAAACTGTAACGTTCTTATTTCCTTCGCATATGGCGTATGGATATCATGGCGATAACAAAAAAATTGGCCCAAATCAATCCTTAATTTGTACTGTTACCCTTCGTAATTTTGTACCGGATCCAGCGGCTAAACCAGCACCTGCAGCGGGTCAGACACAAAGTACTGCCGCTCCAAAACCTGCAACACCAAAACCTGCAGCCCCAACTAAAAAAGATACAATAAACCCATAAAACAACATTTTAAAAATGAAAAAGAGTATTCTATTATTACTTGCTGTAACTGTTAGCTCATTATATTCTTGTAAAGACGAGCACAGCAACCTACCTGATGGTTTATATGCAGATATTGAAACCAATAAAGGGCACATTATTGTTGAATTAGATTATACAAAAGCACCTGTTACTGTAGCTAACTTCGTAACTCTTGCCGAAGGTAAAAATGAGTTTGTAACAAAAGATTACCTAAAAAAGAAACCTTTTTTTAATGGGTTAAAATTTCACAGGGTTATTGAAAACTTTATGATTCAGACCGGAGATCCTGAAGGAACGGGCTCTGGAGATACAGGATATAAATTTAAAGATGAAATCAATGATTTAAAATTTGACAAAGCAGGAGTTTTGGCAATGGCCAATAACGGACCTGGAACAAACAGCAGTCAATTTTTTATCACACATGTTGAAACTCCATGGTTAGACGGAAAACATACCGTTTTTGGACATGTAGTAGAGAAAGGTCAGGAAGTTGTAAATCAGGTAAAACAAGGTGATACTATTGTTGCTGTAACGATTATCAGAAATGGTGAAGCTGCTAAAAAGTTTGATGCTGTAAAAGTTTTTACTGATTACTTCTCAGAAATCGCTAAAGAAAAAAGCAAATACGCAGGTGTTCAGGCAGAAAAAGCTGCTTACTATGCTGCTCAAAAACCAAAAGCTACTAAAACAAGCAGTGGTTTAGAATATATTATTACAGAAAAAGGAACTGGTAAAAAACCAGCTAACGGAGCTCAATTATACATTAACTATTCAGGTTTCTTAGAAGATGGAACTTTATTTGATTCAAGCGTACCAGAAGTTAATAAAGCATTTGGAAAATTTGATGCAGCGAGAGCAGAACAACACGGTTATCAGCCAATTCCGTTTCAGGCAGGTCGTAAAGACGGTATGATTCCGGGATTCATTGAAGGAATCGAGCAGCTTTCATTTGGAGATAAAGCCATTCTTTTTATTCCTTCTCATTTAGCTTACGGAGCAACTGGAGCTGGAGGAGTAATTCCGCCAAATGCTAACATTATTTTCGAAATTCAATTATTAGAAAAGCCACAATAATTACAATTTAAAAGATTAACATAGACTTAAATTCTGAACATCATGAAGTTTAAATTTCTATTTTTATTTTGCCTGGCAGTAGTAAACATTCAGGCTCAGACAAAGAAACCCGTAGCAAAACCAAAAGCTCCTGCAGCTAAAACAGCAACAAAAGTAGCTCCGCCAACAAATCCAAACGATGGAATTTTTGCTACAATATCAACTACAAAAGGAGATATCGTAGTTGCATTAGAATATGTAAAAACACCGGTTACAGTAGCTAACTTTATTTCTTTGGCCGAAGGGAATAATCCTAATGTAAAAGTGGAAAGACTGAAAGGAAAACCATTTTACGACGGATTAAAGTTTCACAGAGTTATCAATGACTTTATGATTCAGGGTGGAGATCCGGACGGAAACGGCACAGGAGGTCCTGGATATTCTTTTAAAGATGAATTTGTTGAAGAACTAAAATTTGAAAAAGGCGGTGTTTTGGCTATGGCAAATTCAGGTCCTGCTACAAACGGAAGTCAGTTTTTTATAACACACAAAGAAACTCCGTGGTTAAACGGAAAACATACCATTTTTGGTCATGTAGTTTCAGGAATGGATAATGTAAATAAAATTGTTCAGGATGATATCATGACAAAAATTACTATTACCCGCAAAGGTGAAGCAGCTAAAAAATTTAATGCTGTAAAAGTTTTAGCTGATGACGAAAAAAAGCAGGAAGCTAAAAAAGCAGAATCTCAAAAAGTAGTAACTGAAAAAGCAGCATATTTTGCTGCTACTAAAGCAAAAGCGACTACAACTGCATCTGGTTTAAAATATGTAATTACAAAAAAAGGAACTGGTGTAAAAGGAGCTGAAGGTTCTAACATCTATTTTCATTACGCAGGATATTTTGAAAACGGAAATCTTTTTGACAGCAGTATAGCAAGCATAGCAAAAGCTTACGGTAAATATGATGCAAACCGTGATGCCCAAAAAGGATATCAGGCTTTTCCTTTTGCAGTAGGTAAAAAAGACGGAATGATTCCTGGTTTTATTGAAGCATTAGACATGATGACTGACGGAGAAAAAGCAATATTCTTTCTTCCTTCTAATTTAGCTTACGGAGAAAAAGGTGCCGGAGGAGTTATTCCGCCAAACTCTACTTTAGTTTTCGAAATCGAAACCTACCAAAACCAGCCTGCAGCAAAATAAGACTTATTTTTATTCCGATATATTTCAAACCCGTCAAAATAGAATTTTTTGACGGGTTTTTTATTTCCTCCAATTCTATCAAATTCACAATATTACAATCCAAATGAGACTACAAACCAAACTCATAATAATGTTTCTGGCTGTTTTCTATTAAATCCTAAACAAAATAGCTTACCTTTGCCGGCTTTATTTTTTTAATCTAAATAAGTTAAGATGTCACAAAACAATGTATTAAAGGGAGTTTTTTTAGTAGCAATAGGTGCTACAACTTACGGAATGTTAGCCACTTTTGTAAAAATGGCATATTCAGAAGGATATACAACTGCCGAAGTAACCACATCTCAATTTATATTAGGAATCATTGGTATTTTATTGATAAACGCTTTTCAAAAAGCAAAACATAAAGAAAAGGTTGTAAAAGCAACCAAAAAAAATATCTTCAGTTTAATGCTTGCGGGTACTTCATTAGGTATGACAAGTTTATTCTATTATCTCGCGGTAAAATACATTCCCGTATCTATTGGTATCGTTCTATTGATGCAAACCGTTTGGATGGGAGTTTTATTAGAGATGATTTTAGAAAAGAAATTACCATCAAAACAAAAAGTAATTGCTGTAATCATTGTACTTATTGGTACTGTTTTGGCAACCAATATTATTCATAACGATGTTGCTCTTGACTGGCGTGGTCTTGCATGGGGAGTTTTGGCTGCTGCATCATTTACTACAACTATGTTTACAGCGAATAGCGTTGCTACAGAGATTTCATCGGCACAACGTAGTTTATATATGCTTTTAGGAGGATCAGTAATCGTATTTTCATTCGCAATTGCTACTCAGGTAACACCTTTTAATTTTGAGATCTTCTTAAAATGGGGAATTATCTTAGCTCTTTTTGGTACTATTATTCCGCCAATGCTTATGACTGCAGGTTTCCCTCTAACCGGAATTGGTTTAGGAAGTATCGTTTCGGCACTTGAACTTCCTGTTTCTGTAATGATGGCGTATGTATTATTAGATGAAAAAGTTATTCTTTCTCAATGGATTGGAATCGTCCTGATTATTCTTGCCATAATTATTATGAACGTAAATTTTAAGCGTAAAAATTAACTTAATTTATCAGGATCTAAAAAAAAGAGACTTGTAATGTAATAATTGTTAATTTTTTTATAAATTCGTGATAAACAATTACATATCATGAATTTACCTTGGCATTTATACTTAATGGCTGCGCTCTATATTATTGCCGGATTAAATCATTTTAGAAATCCCGGAATGTATGTCAGGATCATTCCTCCTTTTTTTTCAAACCCCAAATTAATAAATATTTTAAGCGGAGGTGCCGAGATTGCTCTTGGCATACTCCTAATGGTTAGTTACACAACAAATTTTGCTGCGTGGGGAATTATTGCATTGCTAATTGCTGTATTTCCTGCAAATCTTTTTATGTATCAAAATAAAAAAGCAAGTTTTGGTTTACCAAATTGGATTTTATTTGTACGTTTGCCCTTACAATTTGTTTTGATTTTTTGGGCATACCAATATACCCTTTAACAATCAACTATTAATTAAAATTATTTTATTATGAAAAAATTATTTGCAGAGTTTTTTGGAACTTATTGGCTAGTTTTTGGAGGTTGTGGAAGCGCACTTTTTGCTGCTGGAATTCCTAATTTAGGAATTGGATTTGCAGGAGTTGCACTAGCTTTCGGTTTAACAGTATTAACGATGGCATATGCTGTAGGGCATATTTCTGGCGGGCATTTTAACCCTGCAGTATCATTTGGTTTATGGGCTGGCGGAAGATTTCCGGCAAAAGACCTTATTCCTTACATCGTTGCTCAATGTATTGGTGCTCTTGCAGCTGCCGGAACATTATTTATCATCTGGTCAGGAAAAGCAGGAAATGCAATTAATAATACGCAAGCCGGAGCTTTTGCATCAAACGGTTACGGAGCGTTCTCACCAGACGGATATTCATTGGCATCAGCCTTTATTGCTGAATTTGTTCTAACATTATTCTTCTTATTGGTAATTCTTGGTGCTACAGATAAATTTGCAAACGGTAGATTTGCCGGTATAGCTATTGGTTTGGCATTAACTTTAATTCACTTAATCAGTATTCCAATTACAAATACTTCTGTAAACCCTGCAAGATCTTTATCTCAGGCAATTTTTACAGGAGGAGAACCATTATCTCAAGTTTGGTTATTTTGGGTTGCACCAATTTTAGGCGCAATTGTGGCTGGATTTTTATACAAAACCTTATTACAAAATCACGACGCTGCTTAATCAAATCAATTAACCATTAAAAAATTATCATATGTCATTTTTATATTTCTTATTGATAGGTGCAATTTCAGGATGGCTTGCGGGCCAAATCTGGAAAGGCGCAGGTTTTGGATTATTAGGTAATATCGTCGTTGGAATTGTTGGCGGAATTATTGGCGGCTGGATCGCCGGTAATCTTGGCATAGGCGGCGGCGGACTTCTTTGGCAAATTCTAATTGCTGTTGGAGGAGCATGGGTATTATTATTTTTAATCAGCCTGATTAAAAAAGCATAAAAAAAATTTACCTTATAACTTACTTTTAAAGAGAAAATCAGATATATTTATATTCGGTTTTCTCTTTTTTTATATGCCACAATTTCAAATTAATCTCTTCATAGAAAACAGATTACAAATTTTCATCAATCTAATTTTTACTTATGAACGATATTATAGCATATTTCAGTACAATTCCGTCCTTGCACAGAAGTTTGATTCTCGTGGGAGGAATTACCATTTTCTGGCTTATTGAAAATACCTTTCCGCTGTTTCAGATGAAATACAAAAAATGGCCACACGCAGGAATTAATTTCTTCCTTACATTTACTACCATTATCGTCAACTTTGTATTGGCTTTTATCCTGATTAAAACTGCAAGCTGGACAACAGAAAATCATTTTGGAATACTGCAATGGATACCCAAAATTCCTATTTGGCTTTATACCCTGATTGGTTTACTTCTCTTAGACTTAATTGGCGCTTACCTCGCCCATTTTGTTCAGCACAAAATAAAGTTTCTATGGCGTTTTCATATCGTTCACCATACAGATACCTGGATCGATACCACAACCGCCAATAGGCATCATCCGGGAGAAAGCGTAATTCGTTTTATATTTACAACTCTGGGCGTTCTTATTGTAGGAAGTCCCATGTGGATGGTTTTCCTGTACCAGAGTCTTTCTGTTATTTTTTCACAATTTAATCATGCCAACATTTCTTTGCCAGAAAAACTAGATACTTTTTTAAGTTATATCATCATTTCGCCCAATATGCATAAAGTACATCATCATTATGTTTTGCCATATACAGATAGTAATTACGGCAATATTTTTTCGGTTTGGGATCGGCTTTTTGGCACTTTTACAACCCTTTCAAAAGAAAAATTAGTTTACGGAGTAGACACCCATATGCAGCCCGAAGAAAACAACCAATTGAAAAATTTATTACAAATTCCGTTTCAAAAATCAAGATCTGCAAAAAACAGTTAAAATCATTAAAAAAAATAACATAGATCGAACCAACTAATTATTTTTTTTATTAATATTGATACTTAAATTGAAAATCAATCTATTAATCATTAACCCCTATATTGAATTAATTTTCACGTGATGAAAAAGAGTAACCGCAAAGAATTGAATTGGGAGCAAACCGAAAAACTTGTTTCGTTAGCCTTAGAAGAAAAAAATCCATTTGAGATCATTAAAAAGGAATTTGGATTGGCAGAAAAAGAAGTTCTGGAAATCATGAAAAAGAAGATGCCACTTGAAAAATTTGAGATGTGGAAAAAAAAGGCAATTGCAAATAAACCAAAACCAAAGCCCGTTAAAATAGATGATTTTGACGAAGATCTGGATGGTAAATATTACATAAAAAACAAACTAGACTAAGACAGAACTCCTGAAATTCAGGAGTTTTTTTATTATTTTTATTGATAATGTAACTTTTCTGTAATTTATAAGTCATATACGAATAACTAAACTCGAATAAATGAAAAAAATAATTTACACCTTAGCTCTTGCAGCAACTCTTTGGAGCTGTAAAACAGGAAGCTCATCTGGTGCCGCAAATGTCGTAGGTGTTAACATTGATCTTATTGATGTAAAAGATGACAAAGTACTTGTAACCGTTACGCCACCACAAATAAAAACCGACCAGGTAATTTATAGTATCCCAAAAACAGTTCCGGGAACGTATTCTACAGATAATTACGGTAAATTTTCAGACGATTTTAAAGCTTTTGATGCAAAAGGTAATCCTTTAGCAGTAAAAAGAATCGACGATAACTCATGGTCGATTTCTGATGCAAAAAAATTAAAAAAAGTAACCTATTTAGTAGGAGATACTTTTGATACTGAAAAAGGAACCGGATTTGGTAACGACGACGTTTTTTCGCCAGCCGGAACCAACATAAATGCAGGAGTTAACTTCATGGTCAACACGCATGGTTTTGTAGGTTATTTTCAGGATAAACTAGACATACCTTATAAAGTGACCATCACACATCCTGAAACACTTTGGGGAGCAACTTCAATGACAGACCAGGACGCAAGTAATACAAGCGATGTATTTACAACGCCACGTTACGCAGTTTTAGTCGAAAACCCAATCATGTATTCCAAGCCGGATTATACGACTTTTAACGTAAACGGAATGGAAATTTTAATCGCTGTCTACTCTCCTACCGGAAAATTTACTGCCGAAAGCATTACTCCGGAAATGAAAACCATCATGACCGCGCAAAAAAACTTTTTAGGAAAAGTAAATGCAACTAAAAAATATACTGTTTTATTGTATCTATCAAGTATGGCCAAAGATGATGCTCACGGTTTTGGAGCTTTAGAACACCCTACTGCAACTACCGTTGTTCTGCCGGAATCTATGCCAAAAGAAAAACTGGTAGAATCGATGAAAGATGTCGTTTCGCATGAGTTTTTTCATATCGTAACCCCATTAACCATTCACTCAAAAGAAATCCAGTATTTTGACTATAATGCACCAAAAATGTCTGAGCATTTATGGATGTACGAAGGAGTAACAGAATATTTCGCAAACCTGTTCCAGATCAATCAGGGACTAATTACCGAACCTGAATTCTATACTCGTATTGCCGATAAAATCGAGCAGGCAAAAGGCCTTAATGATACAATGTCGTTCACTGTAATGAGCAAAAATGTATTAGAGCAGCCTTATAAAGATCAGTACTTAAACGTGTACCAAAAAGGAGCTTTAATTGGTATGTGCATCGATATAATCATTAGAGAAAAAAGCAACGGCGAAAGAGGAATTCTTGATCTAATGCACAAATTATCTGATGAATATGGCGTAGAAAAACCATTTAATGATGATGAGCTTTTTGCTAAAATCACTCAGCTTACCTATCCAGAAGTTGGTGAATTTTTAACCAAATATGTTCAGGGAACAACTCCAATTCCTTACGATTTTTATTTAGCAAAAGTTGGTGTAGGCAATGCATCAGAAAAAGTTCCGGGATCAATTTTCATCAAAGGACAAGCTCCATATATTGGTGTTGATCAGGCAACTAAAATAATAAGCGTTCGCCCTAAAATTGATCTTAACGTATTTTTCAGCAATTTAAATCTTAAAGCAAACGATCAAATCCTTGCTGTAAATGGTAAAACATACAACTTAGACAATATTTACGATTTGATTACCGAAAGTGAAAACTGGAAAGAAAACGATCCTATCACAATTAAAATCAAACGCGATGGAAAAGAACAAACCATCAAAGGAACTGTAAAAATACCATTTGAAGAAAAAGACACTTTTAAAGCCATAGATGCTTCAAAAGAGAAACTTAAAAATGCATGGTTAAAAGGATAATCTTCTTTTAGAAACATAAAAAAACCGACAAGTGATTGTCGGTTTTTTTGTTTTAGCCTGTCAGACTGAGCGAAGTCGAAGTCCCGCAAAGTGATTCAGCTTACAAGACTTCGACTTCGATCAGTCTGACAAAATTGTGTTTATGTTTTTCTAAAAATTATAAATAATAAAAATAAGGAGCTATTTCCTGCTGTCCTCTGTATCTTTTGTGGTGAACCCCACCACAAAAGGATGCCGTTCCCATCAGGGCTAGGGCTTTAGATAACTCAAGAACTATCGTGTAATATTGCATCCATTAACCTCTAAATCATCAACACAAAAAAGCCGACAATAATTGTCGGCTTTTGTTTTTTTGTCATCCTGACGAAGGAAGGATCACACGAGAAACTCTGCAAAGATTGTCGACATTCTTTATCGATAAACTAGTGTGATCCTTCCTTCGTCAGGATGACAAGATTGTGCTTATTTTTTCACCGGAAACTTCCAGTCAAATTCATCTTTATCGTTGATGATTGCACCAATTTCAAACTTCACAACTTCATCAAATTCAGTTTGAAGAATGAACCAGTTGTCTTCATTAAAATAATTCTCGAAAGTATCAAACGTCTCCTGAGTATATTTTGTAATTGCTTTTGTAGCGAAATCTTTCTTTACGTCAGCAATTTTTCTTCCAATTAACTTGAATCCAAAAACCTCTAAATCATTGCTTGACGCTACCAAATAACCTAATTTCAAGTCTTCTTCCTGATAAAATGTCAATCTTATTTTGTGCGCATTGTATACAAAAATCACATTGTCATCTTCATCTACATAATTTTTGTCCGGTTTTCCTAAAGCAGCCGTAACATCATTTTGCTTCATTCCGAAAAGCAATTTATCAATTCCTGATTTTAGATTTATTTTCATATTTACTTTTATTTAAAGCGCAAATTTCGGGAAGTTTTTGCAAAGTCTGTCATGTTTGACTATTATTAATTTTTTCGCCATGAATTGCACTAATTTTCACGAATTATAATTGTCTTTTTTGCCACAGATTAAAAGGATTAAAAAAGATTTTTTTTTAATCTGTTGAGATCTGCAAAATCTGCACGAAACTTTTCCAACCCGATTTCACTCACAGTAACAATAAAAAATCTGCGTAAAGCTGTTTAATCCGTCAAATCCGTGGGCAAATTCATTAGTTCTTGTAATTCTTCTTGTTCGGTTTAGAACTCATATAAAAAGTAATTTTCCCGCCGTTTATTACATCCGAATGTTTCAGGAAAGGCTTCTCTAATTGTTTTCCATTTAAAAGTACTTTACTCACAAACACATTTTCATCCGATTGATTTACCGTTTCTACTTCAAAAGTTTTACCGTTGTCTAAATTGAAAATCCCCTTTTTCACTAACGGACTTCCAAGAGCATATTCATCAGAACCCGGAGCAACTGGATAAAAACCTAAACTGCTAAAAATATACCAGGCGCTCATTTGCCCAAAATCATCATTTCCGCCTAAACCATCGGCTCCATTACGATACATTTTTTTCAGGATCATTCTAATTTTATCCTGCGCTTTCCAAGGCGAATTGGTCCAGTTGTACAAATACACTACATGATGCGAAGGCTCGTTTCCGTGCACATAATTCCCAATGATTCCGTCTCTGGTAATATCTTCTGTGTTTTCAAAGTATTTATCCGGCAAATGCATGCTAAACAACGAATCTAATCGTACGTTAAACTTATCATTTCCTCCCATCATTTTAATCATATCGGCAGGATCCTGCGGAACGTATAAACTGTAATTCCATGAATTTCCTTCTATAAATCCTTGTCCGTGCGTATCAAGAGGATCGAATTCTTTTTTGAAAGTTCCGTCGTTTAATTTAGGTCGCATAAAACCCGTTTTTGCATCATAAACATTTTTATAATTTTTAGACCTTTCGATAAATTCATTATAGATTTCTGTTTTACCTAATTTTTTCGCTGCCTGCGCAATTGCCCAGTCATCATAAGCATATTCTAAAGTCTTAGAAACCGAAGCTCCGTTTTTATCTTCAGGAACATAACCCTTTGTCATATAATATTCCAATCCGTCATAATAAGGCACTTTTGCTGTGTTTACACACGCCTGAAGCGCTTTTTCAGGATCAAAATTAGTATTGCCTTTTACAATCGCATCGGCAACTACAGCAACCGAATGATAACCAATCATACACCAGTTTTCATTGGCATAATGCGACCAGATTGGCAGCATTTTATGCACGCTTTGGTCTGAATGTGCCAACATCGAACTAATCATATCTGAGTTTCTTCGCGGCTGCACCAAATTAAATAAAGGATGCAAAGCCCTGTAAGTATCCCATAACGAATAGCTGGTATAATTTTTAAAGTTTTCGGCTTTATGAACATTCATATCCAAACCTTTATAATTTCCGTCTAAATCCATGTATTCTGTCGGGCCTAAAAAAGCGTGATACATTGCCGTATAAAAATTGACTAAATCTTCTTTCTGAACGGTTTCTACCTGAATTTTATTCAGTTCGTTGTTCCAGACTTCCTGACTTTGTTTTTTTACTTTTTCGAAATCCCAACCCGGAACTTCTTTTTTCATATTTTCGAGCGCACCGGCAGAACTTACAGGAGATAAAGCCATTTTTATTTTGATCTTCTCTCCTTCCTGAGTATCGAAATCAAAAAACAATTTTAAATTTTGTCCCGCCATTTCCGGAAAATTCCTAGTTTGATCAAATCTTCCCCAAAAACCTCTGTAGACACTTTTTTCAAGTGCTGCCTGGCCGTAGCTTTTTATAGGTTTGCTAAAAGACATGGCAAAATAAACGGTTCTGGTTCTCGCCCATCCGTTAGTCTGGCGATATCCTGTAATCAAAGTATCATTTTCAACACGAACAAATGTCCATACATTCTTTTTATCGTAATTGTAAATTCCGGAAGTTAAATCGAGAATAATATGTGCCTGATCAGATTTCGGAAATGTATATTGATGCATTCCTACTCTTGTTGTTGCCGTGAGTTCGGCCTTGATTTTATGATCTTCAAGAAATACGCTGTAATAAGCTGGTTCTGCTTTTTCGGTCGAATGAGAAAATGCCGATCTGTAACCTGACAATGGTTTTGAAGCTACTCCGGGATTCAATTGCAATTTTCCTGTTGTAGGCATAATTAAAAAATCGCCTAAATCTGAATGTCCTGTTCCGCTAAAATGGGTATGGCTAAAGCCTACAATTGTTTTGTCTTCGTATTGATATCCTGCGCAATATTTATAGACATCTCCGTTGTATTTTCCGTTTAAACTGTAGGCAATCGTATCGGTTTCAGGGCTTAATTGTACGCTTCCAAATGGTACTGTCGCTCCGGGATAAGTATGTCCCATTTTTGCCGTACCAATCATGGGATCAACGTACTGAATTAGATTACGTTTTTCGATTGTTTTCTTTTGGGCTTTTACTCCAAAGCCAAGCACTAAAAATGAAAATCCAAAGAGAAAACTTTTGCAATTTATTCTATTCATCAGGTATTTTTTTTAAACATTATATTTTCTATAAAACAGTATCAAGTACTTACTAAAACGTTTTTCTAATAATTTCAGGTTAGAAAAATACAACAAAATATGCGCTTTAAAAAATATAAAATTTAGGGAACTAAAAAGCTTTTAAATATCTTTGATTGATCAAAAAAATGCCATTCTAGTCATGAAAAAATATTTTTTATTACTGTTGTTTTTCTTCTCGATATTGAGCTTTTCGCAAAAAATAGAAAGTTACAGATTAACAAAAAGTGAGATAAACGAAAGAGAACTCAACCAGGTTTCCGATTTTCCTATTTACAAAGCATTTGAATGTTCTGATAAAGCGGGTGTTTATGCCTTGCTTTTGTGCGAAAACCAAAAGTCTATTTCTAAAAAAGATACTTTAAACACAAAAATTCAGGCGATTTATACAATGAGCGATCACGGTGGTTTTCTTGAAAAATGGAGAATTAATGATTTGCTTGAAAACACAGAGCCTAAAGAAACTAATATTTGGTTCTGGACCAAATATTGCAGCACGAAAGATCTTGATGGCGATGGCTACATCGATCCTGTAATTGTTTACGGAACCAGAAATGAAAATAACGAAATAAGACGGGTTAAAATTATTACAATTTACAAGAACAAAAAATACGCAATTCGCGCTATAGAATGTGATTTAGATTATTGCAGAAGTTTTAAAAAGGATAAAGACTGGAATTTATTGCCACAGAAAATAAAAACCTACGTTGATAGTCTTGTTGCAAAACTAAGAAAGGAACAGGATCTTATTTTGCATGATGGATAGAATGACTAAAAATTCCAATTTTTAAATTCCAAATTCCAATCTAAATTATAAATTCCAAATTTTGGACTATCTAAATGGCAATACCATCAAAAGAAATAGAAAAAATTTTGTTTGAACAAACAGTTAATACTGAGGAATTCGTTCGCTTTATAGGAAATTTTAAATTTACCAATCATGGAGATTTTGAAAATATAAATTGGCTAAATACGCCAGGACCAATTTATACCAGCTATACTGATAATTGTGGAACAGGTCAAGTAGAAGCCATGAATAATGTTGGTGGCGACGAAGATTATCATGAAGTGATATTTAAGCAGCCTCTTAACGAACAAGAATTAAAGGAGATATTAACAGCTGCCTCAATTGACCCATATGATGCTTACTATTTTGATGGCAATAAAAATTGGACAAGCAAATTAATTATTGATTGGTGGTCAAAAAGTCACGAACGAATTACTTACATTCTTGACTGTTATCAATACGAATTAAATCTTCCGGATATTCTTGACAGGCCATTATATGGACCGAGAATACCCATTCCTGAAAATTATAAAAACTGGCTGGACTTTTACCAAAGTGGACTAAAAGAATATCTTGAATGGTATATGACGAAAATTAACACATACCCCGTAACTTTAAATGAGTTTAATTTTGACTGGACAAGAAAAAATAAATTGGATAATTTTTTAAAATCAAAGAATACTCATATTTAGAGTAATCATTTTTTTTAGAATTGAACATTTGGCTCTTTCTTTTAAAGTTTTTGCTTTAAGTTTTCTTTTACCTCATAGAACCATTCGTTTCTAAGGATACTTAAAACGATTGAATCACGACGAATCTCAGGATTTATTGTTGGCATATGGTTTCGTAAAACGCCTTCAACTTTGCAACCGATACTTTTCATAGCGGCAATACTTCGTTCGTTATTATTATCGGCACGAAATTCTACGCGTTCTATCCCGAGGGTTTCGAAGGCAAATTGTAATAGTAAGAATTTGCAATGTTTGTTGAGCCTGGTTCCTCTAAAGGCAGAACCGTACCAGGTGTAACCTAATTGCAAGGTTTTAAATTCAAGGTTCATATCGTAAAAACGGGTTGAACCTGCATATTTTTGAGTTTTTTTATCGAAAACAATAAATGGGAATTCTTTTTGGTTCTCTCTTGCTTTTATGGCCAAATCGATATACTTAATCAGATTTTCTTTTCCGTCGGCACCAATTAACGAATATTTCCAGGTTTCTGGTTCGTTTATGGATATTTCTAATAAATTATCGACGTCTGATTGTTGCAAAGAACGCAATATAACTAAATCGTCTTCTAAAATAATATTATCTGAAAAACTGAAATTTTTACTCATCTTTTTGATTTTTGATCTTATTGAAAGTGTAGTCCCTACGGGACAAAATATTTGGCGTTTATGAATATATTTTTCTACCAACATGTAATCTCTCCGAGATACTATTTTAATAAATATATAATGGAATCCGAAAAAAATTCTCAATGTATTTCTACCGACATGTAATCTCTACGAGATATTTTTTAAATAAACATATAATGGCATACGAAAAAATCTTCTCAATGTATTTTATGCCAGGACTAATATCTACAAGATATTTGATGAACGAAAGAATACTCCGTTAGGAATTAAATATTGGTAGAAATATGAATACAATCCGAAAAAAATGTCCTGTAGGGACATTACCAATCCAAAGAATAATATCAGAGATCTAATAAAATTGTTTGTTTCGCCTAATCTCTTTAATTTGCCACAAAATTGCCAGAAATAATCCCAATACACCTCCAACATAACTAAAACTATGCATTTCTAAAACTGCTAAAAAGTTTTTGACATTATGAACTTCAAGTGGAAAACAACAAGTCGAGTTTAATCTTGAAAAACCAAGAAATCCATAACATAATCCGATTAAACCAACTAGTAATGATGTGACTAATGTAATTAAAGTTGCTCCTTTTATGCTCTGCATCATTTGCTTTACATCTGAATGAAATAAGCCTATGGTGGCAAATATAAAACCTGCAATTAATCCCATCCACCAGGTTGACCACGCTCCTATTATGGAAGCTGTTAATCTTGGAGTGTCTCGCCCGTATTGAACAAAACCAAATCTTTCAAAAATTTCTTTTGTAAAAAACTCATCAGAAATAGTATATGTAAATTGATTATGAATCGTACCATAAAGCATTGCAATGATAATACTTAAGAAAATAGAAGCTATGAATACAAATGCTTTTCTCATCAATTTACAAATAGTATGGTTTAAAGATTACTCACTCATTTCATCATATCGCTCGGGAACTTGTGGATCGTACAACGGACATTTAAATTCTTCCATTATCTCAACGAGTTTATTCATGGTTTTACCCTCGGTTCCGTAACAGTCTATTTTGATGCTTTGCGGTGTTGAGATTACCTGAAAGGCACCTTTTCCTGCAGTATTTTGCCAGCTGTTTTCGTCTACTTTTTCCCATTGAGAAAATACAGAAGCAATTCTGTTCATGATTACCTGAACCGGAAGTGTTTCAAGTCCTTCGACATCTTCTCTTTCTACAAGAGCTTCATAAACTTCGTGGTGGTTTAGGTAAACTTCTTCTAAATATCTCCAAAAAAGTAATTCGTACATAGCCTGGTGTTTTTTAGCCCCGATAGTAGTGAAAATCCTTTTGTTTTTTTCTTTAAAAAACAAAAGATTGTAACGGATAGCGGGATTAGCTCCTAAAAAAGCTGATTATTAATAAAAAAGGTTCTGTTGTAAACTCCAGTATATAAAACCTTTGCAACTCAGAACCTTTGTAACTTTGTAACTCAAAAAAAAAATTAATATTCGAATGTTCCGTATTCGCTCGTGATGGTTAGTTTTTTAGCATCGGCTGCTTCTACTCTACCTACGATTTGCGCATCGACATTGAACGATTTTGAAATCGCGATGATGTCTTGTGCAATATTTTCAGGAACATAGATTTCCATACGGTGACCGCAATTGAAAACCTGATACATTTCTTTCCAATCGGTTTTTGATTGTTCCTGAATTAACTTGAACAATGGCGGAACCGGGAATAAATTGTCTTTTATAATATGTAAATTTTGAACGAAGTGTAAAATTTTAGTTTGCGCTCCTCCACTACAATGTACCATTCCGTGAATTTCGTTTGGTGTGTAGGTGTCTAAAATTTTCTTGATAATTGGCGCGTAAGTTCTGGTTGGAGAAAGCACCAACTGACCTGCGTTTATTGGGCTGTTTTCTACCTCGTCTGTTAGATTTACCTGACCTGAATAAATTAGTTCTTCAGGAACAAGTGCGTCATAACTTTCCGGGTATTTTTTGGCTAAGTATTTCCCGAAAACATCGTGACGAGCAGATGTTAATCCGTTACTTCCCATTCCGCCATTATAGCTTTTTTCGTAAGTTGCCTGACCAAAAGAGGTTAAACCTACGATTACGTCGCCTGCTTTTATGTTGGCATTATCTACAACATTGCTGCGTTTCATACGTGCCGTTACGGTAGAATCTACGATTATGGTACGTACTACATCGCCAACATCTGCGGTTTCTCCGCCTGTTGAATGAATGGTTACGCCAAAAGATTTTAATTCGTTGATTAGTTCTTCGGTTCCGTTGATGATAGCCGAAATAACTTCAGCAGGAATTAAGTTTTTGTTTCTTCCTATTGTTGATGAAAGTAAAATATTATCTGTTGCGCCAACACATAATAAATCGTCGATGTTCATGATTAGAGCATCCTGAGCGATTCCTTTCCAAACTGAAATATCTCCGGTTTCTTTCCAGTACATATACGCCAGAGAGGATTTTGTACCTGCTCCGTCTGCGTGCATTATTAAGCAATATTCCTCGTCTTGGGTAAGATAATCTGGAACAATTTTACAAAATGCCTGAGGAAATAAACCTTTATCGATATTTTTTATGGCGTTGTGTACGTCTTCTTTTGATGCCGAAACACCTCTTTGTGCGTACCTTTTGCTAGAATCTGAACTCATGTAACTTAGTTTGTGTTGATGTGGTGCAAAGATAATCCCTTTTTTTAATTCTCGGGGTTATACTATTTAAAATTGAATATTTGACTCGCAAAAAAAAAATCGGCAGGTTTTTAAGCGCTGCCGAATTTCCTGAGTAAAATTGGTTATAAAAATTTTGGCTCCTAAAAGTTACTCCCAATCGGGCATTGAAGTTCCTGAGAATAATAATGTTCTTGAATTGAGAACTCCGATGGTTGTTTTTACTATATTTTTTACTGAAATACCATCATTGGAGGTATTGGTAAATATGAGTTCTGCTTCGTTTGGTGAATAGCGAACATCGAGATCGTTTGTACCTAAGGTTTTCTCTGTTATGATTTGGGTTGAATTTCCTGTTGCAAAATTATATTCGAAAATTCTGGAATCTAATTGGCGGTAATTTAAATTTTCGAAACCGGAAACATCTCTGGTATATACCAATTTTTGCCCTGTTATTGAAAAGTGCAGTCCACCTGCAGCTCCGGTTTGGCCTGAAAGAATATTTGCTGTTACGGTTCCGGAAGGATTGATAACATAGATTTCTACATTGTAACCGTTGGCATCGTTTACTTTTAAAGCAATTTTATTTCCATCGGCGCTCCAATCGCACTCTGATATAAATTTACCGTTTGGTGTCTGGAAAATTTTGGTTAAGCCACTTCCGTCGCTATTAATTTTGTATAATTTGTCGAAGTTAGGGTAAATCAATTCGCTTCCGGAAGCATTCCAGGAATAATTGAGATAATCTGAATTAAAACCAGCGACAGGAATTGAACTTGTTACTTTTTTAACTTCGGTTCCGTCAAAATTCATCGTATAAATATCGTTCTGAGAACCATTTGTACCTATAAAAGCAATTTTATTGGCCTGATTATTTCGTCTCGGACGCCAGTAATTTTTATCTGAACTTGTTAACTGGTATTGTTTTCCTGCATCATCGGCAGTAAAAATTACATTATTGCCGCTTATATTTTTTACGAACAAATATCGGGTTAGCGGAAATGGTATTGTCGAAAAGGCGCTTACAGCACTTAAAACAGGGGTATTTGTTCCGTCAGTAACCTCAACCTGCCAATAGTATTTTGTTCCGTATATTAAATTGGTAAGGGTTAACTTTTTTTCTTTTATTGCATCGTAAATTTTTACCTCGCTATTACTGTCGTTTCTAAGTGTTATTTTAAAAGTGAGGGCATCATTATCAGGATCTGTAGCTGTCCAGGTTAAGTCTAATGACACGGCCTGAGCGGTGCTATTATCAACGGGGCTTACTAATACGGGAACTGTTGGCGGCTTATTGTTGGCTGTTGCTTTTTTAAGTTCAAAAACAATTTCTGATGTATTGTTTGCTGTAACCGTTGTGGCTTCAAACTTTGCTACGAAACCGTCTTTTTGTGCCTGAAACGAGTATTCGCCTACTTTTACATTCGAAACCGTAAACTTACCGTTCTCATCTGTAAAAACAGTACTTGTGGTTGGGCTCGAGAGGATTTTTACATTCTCCATAGGTTCAAATGTATCTGCATTAACCACTCTTCCGCTAACGTTACCATATGACGTTTCTCCTATTTTCTCTTCACTGCATGAAACCAAAAACAATAAAAAAAGTACGCTTGCTATTTTGTATAAATACTTCATTATTACTTTGTTTTTAAATTTAAACTTCATCGTTATGTTTTCAAAATTCTGATTTCCTAATTATTACTTTTTCTTTTTGGTAAAATAATAAGTTAGTCCTAACCCGAATTTATAATAGTAATCATCACGGGTTCCTGCCTTTATGTAATCGACATTATCACTAAAATTGATATTTTGCTCTGCAAATAATTTGATTCCTATTTTATCAGAAACGAGATACTCGAGACCCAAACCGTATTGAACTTTACCATAAGCATTCTCGAATTTCCGGTTCGTTGCATATCCTCCACCTCCGTAGAGATAAGGGGTAAAACGATCTTTGGGCAGTAAAACCCATTCGAGATTAAGATCATAGGTAATGTAACCTACATCGAGTAAATTTTTATTGGCGAGATTGACGACATTGGTAGAAGCACTAAAATTAATACTGGGCGTTATAAAATACTTTAACGCGCCCCGGCCAAAAGGTCTTAGCAGCGGATCTTGATAATCGCCATCCATCAACGTAGCTCCTCCTGAAATTTCTATGGCAAACTTACTTCTTCTGTTTTCCAGCACTCTGTCATAAAGCGCTGTTACATCGGCAGTTTTAGTTTCTTCATTATAGGCTTTGATCAAATTATCGACTTGCCATTTGGGTGCATCTGCTTCCCAGATATTATCTTTTATACCTTCTAAAACAAGAGATTCTACCGCTTTTTCGATGGCTTCGGTTACTGCCATATGCACAGGTTCATTTGTAGTGTAGCCGGTTTCAACTTCTAAGAGTCTTTTAAAATTGACATATCTAAACAAGCTTTCGTCAATTGCCTGCGATAGAATTGTTTTTGATATGTAAACTGATTTTAAAATTTTTCCGTTTGAGGTTGAAATCATCCTTAAATAGATGGTAACACGGTCCTGACGGTATTTTACAGAGGCTCCTGCTCCAAAATATCGTGCTCCAAAACCGCCGGTAATAATATTAGAATCGTATGAAACTATTCCGCCTTCTAATAAAACTCCTGCATATAATAAAGGTGTTAACTGAGGTTCGTTTGGATTGGCATTTTTTACATATTCCTGACGTGTTGCCCGAATAAGGTTTCGCTCCTGAAGTAAATTTCCAATATTTTCACGTTCTATAGGTATAAACCACTTAGAATCTTCTAAGGCTTTTATCAATATAGAAGTGGCGCCCTGGGTTACGGCGGTACTAAAACTACTTCCGTTTTCCTGCGGTTTATATTGTCCGGTCTGGTCTCTGAATTTATAGACACCTACGACAACTTGCTCTTTTGGTTTTGGCAGATCTTTTAATAATGAAGTTGCAGGAGTTCCTTCTCCTAAAACTGCTTTTTGAACTCCGGTTGGCTGATTGTAATAAGCACCGCAACCCGAAAAAAGAAATCCGAATACTATAAATAGGTAGTGATGTAATCTCATGTTATTTATTTGGGATAATTACTTGAGTTTGTTCGCCTGTATTAGTATCTAAAATATTCAGAGTAAGGCCGTCTGAAGAGGGGTAAACATCGACTGAATAGCTCCCGAAAGTATAGGAACCTTCTTTTATACCATCAGTACCAAATTGCTGTTTGTAGAGTGTGCTTGAAATCTGACTTAATAATTGCGAATTTAAATTGGCTTTAAATCGTTCTAAGTCAGTTTGCGTTTTTGTTTCAGCTGTTTTATCCTTTTGCTTATTCTGAGCTTCTGCACTGCTCAAAAGCCATTGATAATTAAAGGTATCTCCGCCAAAAGCCGGATTTACGGGTTTATAAACTAATGCCTGAGCATTTATAAACGGAGAAGCAAGCAGTAATACTGCGAGGGTGATTATAAATTTCATGTCGCTAATAATAAAATTAATACTGAGTGAAATATTTGCGCTCTTTTTCTTTTTCTTTCAGGTAAGTGAAGGTGGCATTTACAGATTCTTCTGCAACTGCATCTAAAAATTCATCATCTGGCCTGGCCAGAAACTCATAAATAACTTCGTTGTCGATACTTATGGTTATGGATGTATTTCTTGCAAAACTATATTCTTCACCTATTGTGACTATTTTTTCAGCGTTTATTCCAATATCATTGTACTTGTAATAATATCTGTCGTAAAAATCTTTTCCTATTTTGGTTTTTGTATCGTCTGTAATGATTCCTCGTAACACAAATCCGTCAACTGGTAATACAATTACATCTTTTTTTTTTCTTCACCTATAACCACACGATCTTTCGCTATTATTTGCTTGTCTTCATCGTAGAACAATAATAGTACGACTACCTCATCATCTTCTGATAAATTAATCTGAGAAGTAGATAACTTTTGTTTTTCGTTTGGCTGTAAGGTAAAAACACCAACCTGGTCATTATTAGACTGATTATTACTTTTATTATTATTTTTTATAACAGACATTCTGTAGGCGGCACTCCGGATGACATCAGTAAGATTTTCGGCAGTACCAGTAATTTTTACATTACCCTCAACTTTTTCAATTTCCAGCTTTGCTTTTATTTTGTCTTGGGGGACCTGACCATATACTATGGCAGTAAAAACCAGAAAAACAAAAATTATATGTCGGTATAAAAAACGCATGTTTAAATTTATTTATTAATAAGAATTATTGAAGCGCCATTTCCTGTCTGGGTAATTTTCATGTTTTTTGACAGTGAATTGGTTCCAATATTTTGAATGTTTTGATTATCGCCTTTTTGGATCATTTCCATATTTACATTATAATTTGTGTTTAATGTAAAATCGTTAATCTTATTGTTGTTCCCTTGTTGAACAATGTTTTGCGTCAATGTTTTAGCACTTTTATCCAAAAACAATTCATTTCGGTCTCCATTTTGATTGACAGCAACTTTTGTTTCGTTTGATTTTAAAAATGCTTTTACTTTATTTAAATCTCCAATTTGCTGGATTTGAATGCCAGACTGAATTTTTTGATTTAAATCATTCTGTGCTTTTTTATCCATACTCGAAACCACACTAAAAGCTTTTTCTTTTGAATTAAAGACGGAGGAGCTGTAGGGTTTAAAATCTGAATTATCATCTTTTTCCTGTGCATAAAATACAGGAGAAAAAAGCAAAAGCAATACAATATTTAAAATGAAAGTTTTCATCCTGATTGATTTAGATTAAAAAATGAGATAGTCACGTTCTATGACTATCTCATTATTTATTTTATGCTATTAGTTAGTTTGAGTAACTACGATTGTATTTGAATTTCCTTTTGAAAATGCAATACTAGAGTGAGATGCTCCGGTTTGAGTTACAGTAGCTTTATTTAAGTTACCAATTTGCAAAGTATCTTCAGTTAACTTAGTACCGTTTTGTACAGATGTAGCTTTGTTATCATCTCCATATTGATAATGGTTTGAAGTGTTTTTGTTAGCTGCAGAAGTACCGCTTGGAGAAGTTTGAGTTTGTGTAGACTCGTTTCTTTGACCTCCTTGGCTAGCATACGCTACGTTATTATCTCCTTTTTGTGTTTGCCAAGCTTTATTGTTGTTATGAGGTCCAACTGGAACAGCTACACCATTAACATGCCCAATTTGAGCAGCAGTAAAAGGAGCTCCTGTTGGTTTCTCATTACCTGTTGTACCTTGATCTACAGTAGCAGTATTGCTGTCTCCTGTTTGAGTTTGCCAGGCTTTGTCAAATCCACCTGTTGAGCTTGGTGCATTTACAATTTGATCTTGCCAGATTGTAGCTCTATTGCTATTTCCTTTTTGTGTTTGATAAGCTTCGTTATCATGGTTACTTTGAGAAATAAAAGCCCCGTTACCATTACCGTCTTGTTTCACATCAGCTTTGTTGTCTTTTGCTGCATACAATCCTGGTTGAATTCCCTGAAAAACTTCAGACTTGTTGTTATCACCTTTTTGATCAACAAGCGATCCGTTGTTTGAACCGTTTTGAGTAACAAGACCCTGATCTGAGTTTCCTACTTGATTCACTGATGAAGTGTTTCCCTGTGCAAATCCGATTGCCCCTACAAACAGCATCGCTGAGATGCTTAAAATTACTTTTTTCATAATAGATATATTTAATTGGTTATTAATACAACTTATTATGTAGGTCAGTGTGATTTGGGGAAATCATGGCTTAAAAAAAATCATCATTCAATCATCATTCGAAAATAAATTTTTAGGTCTTATCTTCTTTCTTCATGACCAAAATTAGAAAACTTCTCGAAAATCAAATCAAGTATAATTACCTATTTTACAAGAACTTAATCATTTTTCGATGAACTGTAAAACTATCTCGATGAACTACTGAATCCGTTAAAAATATAAGTAGGAAATTACTTCATTATCATAATTACTTAACATTTAATGCCTTGAAATGCAAAAATCAATATTAATTTTACTTTATTTTAACATTACAGCAAAAAAAAGCCCACCTTAATTCGATGGGCTTGGTAGAACTGTTAAATTACTATTTATTTGGTAAACAATAGCTCTCTATACTTGGTTAATGTCCAGCTTTCGTCGTCTACAAGTAACTCTAATTTATCACAATGATTACGAATATCTTCAAAATAAGGCTTCACTTTATTGCAATATGCTTCGGCCATTTTTTGCGCATCTGTTAAATGATTTGCTGTTCTTCTTTCATCAGTCATTGCCAATACTTTAGAATTAATTCCTTCAATATGACCCGAAATCTCTTTTATTAAAACAATTTGCTCTTTTGCAATCGTTTCAAACGCTGCACCGAAGATTTCTTTTAATCCTTTTACATTTTCGATTAAAGTATTTTGGTAACGTATTGCCGTTGGTATAACATGATTTCGGGCAATATCTCCTAAAACCCTTCCTTCGATCTGGATTTTCTTAGTGTATTCTTCTAATTCAATTTCGTAACGCGCTTCGGCCTCAATATGATTTAGAATACCTAACTCGCTAAATAAATCTAAAGCCTGTTTCGAAACTTTGGCTTTAATTGCTTCCGGAGTTGTTTTAAAATTGCTTAAACCTCTTTTTGCAGCTTCTTTTTCCCAGCTTTCACTATATCCGTCTCCTTCGAAAAGAATCTTTTTAGATTGTTTGATGTACTCTCTTAAAACATTAAAAATAGCATCATCTTTTTTCATGTCTTTAGACTCGATCAAAGTATCAACTTCTACTTTAAAATCTTTTAATTGTTTGGCTACAATAGCATTCAGAGTTGTCATCGCGTTAGAACAGTTTGAGTTTGAACCCACTGCTCTAAACTCCCATTTATTTCCTGTAAAGGCAAAAGGCGATGTTCTGTTTCTGTCTGTATTATCTAAAAGTACATCCGGAATTTTACCTACTACATTCAGTTTTAAATCCGTTTTTTCTTCAGGAGATAATTTCCCTGTTGTAACACTCTCTAATTCTGATAATACTTTTGTTAATTGTGCTCCAATAAATACAGAAATAATTGCCGGCGGTGCCTCATTTGCCCCTAACCTATGATCGTTACTTGCTGTTGCGATCGAAGCTCTTAATAACGTTTCGTAATCGTTAACTGCTTTTATCGTATTAATAAAGAAAGTAAGAAACTGCAAATTGCTCATTGGCGTTTTACTCGGACTCAATAAATTAACTCCTGTATCTGTTGCCAACGACCAGTTATTGTGTTTTCCTGATCCGTTTACTCCTTTAAATGGTTTTTCGTGAAATAATACTTTAAAGTCATGACGCTCTGCCACTCTTTGCATTACATCCATCAATAATGAGTTATGATCTACTGCAAGATTGGTTTCTTCAAAAATTGGAGCCAACTCAAACTGATTTGGTGCCACTTCGTTATGACGCGTTTTTACCGGAATTCCTAACAGCATACATTCCTGCTCTAAATCTCTCATATAAGTCAGGGCACGTGTTGGGATAGAACCAAAATAGTGATCGTCTAATTGTTGTCCTTTTGCAGAAGTGTGTCCTAATAAAGTTCTACCCGTCATCATTAAGTCAGGACGAGAATTTGCCAATGCTTTATCAATTAAGAAATACTCTTGCTCCCAGCCTAAAGTAGCAGTTACTTTTTTTACATTTTTGTCAAAATAACGACATACTTCTGTAGCGGCTTCATCTATGGCAGATAAAGCTCTTAATAAAGGAATTTTATTGTCTAAAGCTTCTCCTGTATAAGCAATAAATACTGTTGGAATACATAAAGTAGTTCCGTAAATAAATGCCGGCGAAGTTGGGTCCCATGCAGTATAACCTCTTGCTTCGAATGTATTTCTGATTCCTCCATTCGGGAAACTCGATGCATCCGGTTCTTGTTGTACCAATTGTGCTCCTCCAAATTTCTCTACAGGATCGCTTCCGTCATACGAAACTTCAAAAAAAGCATCATGTTTTTCTGCCGTTGTTCCTGTAAGAGGCTGAAACCAGTGTGTATAATGAGTAACTCCCTTAGATAATGCCCATTCTTTCATTCCCATGGCAATATAATCTGCCAATTTTCTCTCTATTTTAGTTCCGTGCTGAATAGCATCTCTAACTCCTTTTAAAGCATCAGAAGTCAAAAACTGCTTCATTGCTTTTTCATTAAATACATTTGAACCAAAAATATTAGATTTTCTATCGATTTCTTCAAAATGCACTGGCTTTCTTGTAGAAGCATCTCTTAAAGCCTGGAAACGTAATGTTGACATGTATAATAAGTTTAAAATTTGTAATAATTTCTACTAAAAAATGATCGACAAATATAAACAAATAAAAAGCCTGTTTATAAGATAAATTTGAGATTTTTATTCGACGATTTTTCAACATAAGAAGCTTTTTTCAAAGAATAATGAATTTGATTTAAAGAAATGTAACAAAATACATCAGTATTCTTCATTAAATAAACATTTTTTCATAATTCCTTAACCTCGAAACTCAAAAAACCTCCCTAATTTTTACGAATTTATTTTTTAATAGTGTTAAAAATTGCTTTTTTAAAAATATACCCCTCTCAAAATTGCGCTTATCCAAAAAATAGTAGAGACATAAACAAAATAGCCCCCTAATTTTTACGGCTAAAAAAATAAATCTATATTTGACCCAACGAAAAAAACAAAAAAATTAATTTATATTATTATGGCTAAAATTAAGTTAGAGTACATTTGGTTAGATGGATATGAACCAACTCAAAATCTTAGAAGTAAAACTAAAGTTGAAGAGCATGAAAATTTCAAAGGAACATTAGAGGAGCTTGGAAACTGGTCATTTGATGGTTCATCAACAAAACAAGCCGAAGGTGGATCTTCAGACTGTTTATTAGTTCCTGTTGCAATTTATCCAGATCCAACTCGTATTAACGGATACCTTGTTATGTCAGAAGTTATGTATGCTGACGGAACTCCACACCCTTCTAACGGTAGAGCTACAATTGATGATGATAATGATGATTTTTGGTTTGGTTTCGAACAAGAGTATTTCATCATGGATACTAAAACTCAACTTCCACTAGGATTTCCAGTTGGAGGATACCCTGCTCCACAAGGTATGTACTACTGTTCTGTAGGTGGAAAAAACACTCACGGAAGAAAATTAGTAGAAGAACATGCTGATTTATGTATCGCTGCAGGAATTAACTTTGAAGGTATTAACCAAGAGGTTGCTTGCGGGCAATGGGAATTCCAATTATTCGCTAAAGGTGCTAAAAAAGCCGGAGACGAAATTTGGGTTGCTCGTTACTTATTAGATCGTTTGACTGAAAAATATGGTTACTATATAGAATATCACCCAAAACCACTTGGAGACACAGACTGGAATGGTTCAGGTATGCATGCTAACTTCTCTAACGAGGTGTTAAGAACATGTGGAGACCAGGCTACTTACGAAAAAATCTGTGAAGCTTTCCGTCCTGTTACTGCTGAGCACATAGCGGTTTACGGAGCTTACAACGACCAACGTTTAACTGGTAAACATGAAACAGCTTCTATTCACGATTTCTCTTACGGAGTATCTGACAGAGGATGTTCAATCAGAATTCCTTTAATGACTGTTCAAAAAGGATGGAAAGGTTGGTTAGAAGACAGAAGACCAGCTTCAAACGGAGATCCATACAAAATTGCTGCAAGAATTATCAAAACTGTTAACTCAGCGCTATAATTTAAAGCTTAGAATATATTCTAAAAAGTGCCATCTTAATTGCTGGCACTTTTTTTTTGCCCTATAGTTTGTCATTTATTTCGATATCAATATTTTTTTTCAGGAGCTAATCCCGCTATACGTTTCAATCTTTTGTGGCGAACACCGCCACAAAAGGATTTCCTCTTCTATCGGGGCTAGGAGAATCATTTTCATAAGAATATTTAAGTATAGTTTGTCATCCTGAGGTACGAAGGATCACACAAGGAACTCTACAAAGATTGGTCCTATACGTTGCGGAGCTTCTAGTGTGATCCTTCGTACCTCAGGATGACAAGATTGCGGATAGCTGTGATGGATAAAATAAAAATCCGTGCAAATCCGTGTTTTAGCGATAGCGAATCCGTGTCATCCGCGTGCCATTAACCACAATAAAAAAGAAAAAATCCGTATAAATCCGCGTTTTCGCGATAGCGAATCCGTGTCATCCGCGTGCCATTTACCACAATCCTCTCATCATACCCAAAACCAACATCAACAACTTAAAAAATCTTTAAGCTTTATTCAGAATTTAAACACAACTTTTCGATAATTAATTTTTAAGTTAAACTTCAAAAACTATCTTTGTAAATCATTTAAAAAAAGTATCATGATCGTCTGGATTTTGTTTTTATTAGCCGTTGTTTTTATCCTTGCTTTAGACTTAGGTGTTTTTAATAAAAACCCTCATATTATTAGTACCAAAGAAGCAAGCAAATGGACACTTATTTGGGTTACTTTATCATTCCTCTTCTCGGGAGTAATTTACTGGCTTTACACTACAGATTATATTGCAAATCCTGATAATCTAAAACCGGCAGTAGCTTCTATGAAGTTTATTACAGGTTATTTGATCGAGCTGTCTTTAAGCGTAGATAATATCTTTGTCATTGCCATTATTTTTGCCTCGTTTAAGATTCCGCAAAAATACCAACACCGCGTTTTATTCTGGGGAATCCTGGGCGCTGTAATCTTCCGTGGATTAATGATTTTCTTTGGCGTAATGCTTATCAATAAATTTACATGGACAACTTATTTGTTTGGTGGATTCTTGATTTTTACAGCAATAAAAATGTTATTCTCCGGAGAAGACGACGACTTTCATCCAAAAGATTCTTTCGTATATAAGACATTAGGAAAAATTATCCCAATAACATCTGAAATGGATGGAGAGAAGTTTTTCATTTCTACAAAAACAGCCAAAAGAGCAGCAACACCATTATTTGTAGCCTTGGTTGTAATCGAAGTGATGGATGTACTTTTTGCAGTTGACAGCGTTCCTGCTATCTTAGCCATAACATCAGATCCGTTCTTGGTATTCAGTTCTAATATTTTTGCTATTCTTGGGTTACGTTCTATGTATTTCTTCCTGGCGAATATGCTGGCGAAATTCAGTTTTTTAGAATACAGTTTAGTAGCAATTTTAGCCTTTGTAGGATTAAAAATGATTCTTCACGATTTTATTCACGTACCAGAATGGGCTTCATTAGGATTTATTGCCCTTTCGCTTTTAATAGGCATCTTGGTTTCCCTTAAATTTGGAAAAGAAAAAGAACTTACCGATACTGATTTAGAACAGGAATAATATTCTGAATTACATATTATAAAAAAAAAGGAAATCTCACGATTTCCTTTTTTTGTACAATCACTTAATTAGTTTAGTGTTTTAACATTGCTATCATTAAGATTATATTTTCTGATAACTTCATAATAATCTGAATACTCATTTTTCGTATTTGTCTTTTTTGCATATACTCCAGTACTTCCAACTTCAGGTACAATTACAATACGAAATGTTTGATTGTACCTCATATCATTCGGAATGTTGTTTAACCCTAAACCATCAAGATATATCTTAAAATCGTCTTGAGTAAAATCAAATTTATAACTAAAGATAGTTCCATTATCATAATAATGAGCTTCCGGAAGCTGAACCCAAATATCACGGCCATTTGGTGCAATTCCTCCTAATCGATAAACCAAAAGCACATCTTCAGGAAGTAACGCATAATCAAATCTTCCTGTAAATCCTTCTCCATTGTTTGCAAAATCAACCTTATTTACTTCAAAAACATAATTGGTCGTATCAAAAATTTCGTCCTTATCATCATCAGAACATCCTGAAAACACAAATAACCCAACAACTGCCAATAGTGTAAGTATCTTTTTCATAATATTTATTTTATAAGTTTCTGGAACGACTTCAAAAAGCAGACCAAAATTCTTACATTAGTTATTTTTTGAAATAAATAATTATAAATATTTTTCGTACAAATAAATAATTTGACGCCATCATGAAATAGTTCTTGAGTGAACACTTCCTAAATCTCCTAAAATAGATTTTTAGAGAATCAAGAGTTGCATAATATTTTTAAAACATAAATTGCCAACTGTCTGATTCAATAAAATTTCAAATAAAAATATGAAGGCATAAAAAAAAAGGAGATCTTACGATCTCCTTTTTTTTATGATTGAACTAAAAATTACTTTAATTGCTTAACATTACTATCGTCAATATTAAACTTTTTAATAACTGCATTATAATCTGAATAATCTTCTTTATTAATAGATTTTGCTGTACCTGTTGAAGAACCAGGAACAATAACAACTCTAAATACTTGACTTAACCTATAGCTAGCATTAACGGATTCCAAGTCAGGTCCATCCATAAATATATCTATAAAATCTCGTGAAAATTGAAAAGTATAAGTAAAATCTAATCCCCTGTCATCCGCAAAATATGTTTCTGGAAGTAATTTCCAAATTCTATTTCCATTCGATTCTGATCCCGATGATCTATAAACTAACACCACATCAGTAGCAAATTTAGAAGGGTTATCAATTGATTTACTATATTCATTCTGCGGAGTAAAAGAAACATTGGGAACATCAAAGACATAACTAATTGTATCATAATCTACATGGTCATCATCATTCGAACATCCAGAAAATGCAAAAAGTCCAACAACTGCAAATAAGGTAAGTATCTTTTTCATAATATTTATTTTTTAAGTTTATATATAAAGGTATTCCAAAAATCAAACCAAAAAAAGCTTTTTGGGTGATTCCTTACTAAAAGTTCTATTATTTTTTTGCAACCTGCTGGTTTTTAAGCAAGATTTTATTAAAAAATAACACATGATAAGGTAGTGAATTTTCCCAATAGTCCCACGTATGCGCTCCCGGACGCTCGGTATAATCATGATCTACTTTGTTGTATACTAATCTTCGGTGTAATTCTCTGTTAGGTTCTATTAAAAAATCATCAACTCCGCAATCAATGATCAAGGGTAATTTATTTGCTTTAATTTTATCCAGCATTCCCATTACGGCATATTGTGCATACATTTCTGAACTATCGCTTTTATCTCCAAAAACAGGCTGCATCAATTTTACCACCTGAGCCGAGGATTCACGATTCAGCATCGTACTCATATCTACTGCCCCGCTCATACTTCCTGCCGCACAAAACAATTCAGGATGTTTTGCTGATAAATATAATGCACCGTGACCTCCCATAGAAAGTCCTGTGATTACTCTTCCGTTTCTATTACTTATCGTTCTATAGGTTTTATCTACTTTTTGAACTACTTCCTGTGTTACAAAAGTCTCAAACTGACTTTCTTTATTTACAGGACTGTCCAGATAAAAACTAAACGTCTCCCCTTCTGGCATTACAATAATAATATTATATTGATCGGATAGATTTTGAACTAGTTTTTTGTTTGGGGTATTTTTTAACCAGTCGCTAAAATGACCGTAAGCACCATGCAACAAATACATCACCGGAAATGCCGATTTACTTTTTGCATACGAATTAGGCAATACAACCGCAGCTTTGTAGGTTTTGCTCATGGCTGTACTGGCAACTTGTAATGTATCTACTTTTGCTGCATAACTCATTGAAGAAGCGCATAAAAGAACGGCAAATACTAAAATTCTAAAGTTTTTCATATTTATATTTTTTCAATTTTGGGATTGTAAATATACCTTTTTCCGTGTAAATTATATGAAAAATCCGACCGGTTTTTTGGTAATGAAAAGTTGCCGCGAATTGCACGAGTTTTCACGAATTGGAATATGGATAAAATGTTTTTATTTCACGCAGATTCAAAAAGTATTAAAGCAGATGTAGACAGATTTTTTAATTTTAAATATAATCTGCAAAATCCGCGTGAAACAAAAATTCACCCAATTTCAGGACAAAATAAAATCATTTTAATCCGTACAATCTGTGGCAAAAACAAAAAACAAAAAAAATCCGCGATAACCAGTTTACCCCGTTCAATCCGTGGGCAATTATATCGCAAAACAAAAAAACCATTCGCCGTAACGAATGGTTTTATATATCACTTATTATTTTATGTTTTACCAGATTACTACTCGTAAACTATCCGGCTGATACATTTTATCTCCTTTTTTAACATTAAATGCTTTATGAAATTCAGGAATATTACTCAAAGGTCCGTTGACTCTGAATTGTTCCGGCGAATGTACATCCGTCATGATTTGGTTGATTTTCGATTCATCTCTTCTGTTAATCATCCAGGAATACGCATAAGCAAGGAAATAACGTTGCTCCGGAGTTAAGCCGCTAATTTTTTCCTTATTTTTAAATTGTGCTGTTTTCTGAAATGCTTCGTAACCCATAATTACTCCGCCCAAATCGGCGATATTTTCACCTTGAGTGGCATCACCATTTACATTTTTACCCAATATTGAATATTTATTGTACTGATCTACTATCAACTTTGTTTTAGCTTTGAATTTTTTCAAATCTTCTGCTGTCCACCAATTGTTTAGATTTCCTTTTTCATCATATTGACTTCCCTGATCATCAAAACCGTGCGTGATTTCATGTCCGAAGAAAGAACCTCCAATAATACCGTATAAAACAGCATCATCTGGCATACGTCCTTCGTAACCCGGTACAATAATATTACAAGCCGGAATTACGATTTCGTTATTACTAGGATTATAATAAGCATTATACGTTTGCGGCTGCATAACCCATTCGTTTCTGTCTACTGGTTTTCCAAATTTGTTGATCATGTATTGGTAATCCCAAATATAAGCTTTCATGACATTGCCACAATATGATTTACGGTCTATAGAAAGTGAGCTCATATCCTTCCATTTATCAGGATAACCCAATTTCATTACCATTTTACTCAACTTGAATAAAGCTTTTTGTTTGGTAGGCTCGCTCATCCAATCTAATTTTTTAATGTGCGAAGCAAATACGTCACGAATATTATTTCCTACTTCAAGTAATTTCTCTTTAACGCCTTTTGGCATATAATCGCTCACATAAACCTGACCTATTAATTCTCCTAAAGAAGAATCAGTTTGTTCTACTACTCTTTTCCAGCGTGGTTTTTGAATTGCAACACCATTTAATGTAGTCGAATAAAATTTGAAATTTTCTTTTTCGATCGCAGAATTTAGATAAGGAGCATAAGCACTTACAAGATTAAACTTAAGATACGTTTTCCAGTCTTCGATGGTATATTTTTTTATCGTCGTATTTAATGCCTTAAAAAATTCCGGCTGTCCTACTATAACAGTGTCCGCTTTTGCGATGCCTAAAATTGGCAATACTTTTTTCCAATCGATATCAGGTGTAAGTGTATTGAACTTTTCTACCGTTATCTTATTGTAATTTTTGATAGGATCACGAAGCTCTTCTAATTTTCGGGATGATTTTGCCAATTCCGTTTCGAGTTTCATAATTGTTGCCGCATTTTTTGAAGCAACTAATTCTTCGTCTCCTGTAAATCGCATCATGTTTTTAAGATGAGACAAATAAGCCGCACGAATTTCGACATTTCGCTTGTCTGAATCCAGATAATAATCTCTTTGTTTCATTCCTAAACCGCCTTGTCCGAAAAACAGCGCATATTTTGTACTAATTTTATCATCTTGCGAAACGTAAAATGTAAATGCCGGATCTGCTCCTACAGTTTGCAAATGCGCAATAGTATTAACTAATCCCGTAATATCCTTAATCTCATTTATCTTTTTGATTTCAAGATTCAACGGAGACAAACCTGCTTTTTCGATGGCAATTGTATCCATACCTGAAGCATAAAAATCGCCAATTTTTTGTTTGTTGCTTCCTTTAGCCGCAGACTCATCTTTGGCCGAGTTCTCGCAAATACTTTTAATTTGTCCGTTGATAGTATCCACAACGGTTCTCATTATTCCGTTACTGCTATCTGTTTTTGCAATAGGATTTTTTTTGAACCAGCCATTATTAGCATAATTAAAAAAATCATCAGTCGGATTAATGGTGGTATCGCGATTGGTAATTAAAGGATCTGAAAATGCTACTTCTTTTTTATTGCAGCTAAAAAAAGTCATTCCGATAAGAAGGAATGTTAGAGGTTTTCTAAATAAATTCATTCAGTTATAAATTTGGTGATGGATTAAATCTATTATTTCGGATTGTTATAAATTAAAAATAACAAGCATGTAAATATAATTTTTATAACAACAAATTTAAAAAAATTCCAAAGTTTAATTTATTGGGG
>NZ_CADCSU010000075.1 GCF_902804475.1 Flavobacterium bizetiae | reverse complement strand
GACATACTGTAATCTTTCTGTGTACGCTTTACATAGCGTAATTCTTGATCTTTTTCCATAATGATACTTTTTATGTATCGCTATTTCAGGACAAGACATATTCTAAAAATAAAAAAGGCTTTCATTTCTGAAAGCCTTTTTTATGTCTTTATTTTAATGATCTTAGAAGTCCTTCGGGAGCATCTTTCACATACATTTGATTTCTTACACCATCCATTGCTTTGGCATCTGTAAAATTCTTTAAAACTATACCACTATCCAGTTGCGATTTTTTACCCGTCGCTCCGGTAATTTGCGAAATAGCAACACTCAATAATGGTTCTGATGTATCGCCTAAAACTCCCAAATTACTAATACGCTCTAATTGCTCGAAAGTTGGTTTTAAACCATCTGTGTATTCTCCAAAATCAGCAGCATTTACAATTTTAAGTACCAAAGGCTGCATAGCATATTTGTGATTTAGATTTCTTTTTGCTTTTCCAAAAGTTGGAGAATCGTATAAAGTAACAGATCCTACGTTTTTACCAATTGTTGTCTCTCCTACCTGAACTACTGAAATATAAGGCACTAAACCATTTATCACCAATTCACTGGCAGAAGCTGTACCCGACGTAGTCAGAATATATACTTTAGATAAGTTCAGACTATTTATCGGACTTCCGTCTATTTTGTCTACAAAACGATTGTTTAAATATTCCGGATTATCAATTTCAAAAGCGGCATTTATCTTTGCGTTCCATTTTTCTTTAGCAAAAATTTTACCTGTATATTGTCCAGTAATCATACTTGCCAAACGAGTGGCAGTTTGTATAGAACCTCCTCCATTATATCTTAAATCCAGAACAAGATCTGTAATTCCCTGCGATTTAAATTCGGCGAAAGCCGCATTCAATTGCGCATCATAATTAGCATAAAAACCATTATACATCAAATAGCCAATTTTATGACTTCCTGAAGTAATTACTTTATTGATGAAAATAGGATTTTCGTCTAAAGTACTTTTTACCAATGAAACTGTTTTTCCGTTAGATTCAAAACTAGTACCATTAAGAGTACCAAAACTCAAAGTATAACTATCGGATGATAAAAGAGATCGATAATTTGAAACGGTAAGCTGAGTTCCGTTTACTGCTGAAAAAATATCACCACGTTTGATTGCTTTTCCTGAAGCATCAGAATTAGGAATAATGTAACGTACATAACCTAGTAAATCTGTTGTACTACCTGGTTTATAACTTAATCCAAAGTCTACTCCATTATTTTTTGTAGTTCCCTGAAGTTCCCCCTCCAAAACAGTGTAGTCAGAAACGATCCAACTAAAACGATCAATTGCCTGACCTTTTGGGAATTTGCTAATAGGTTTATTTAATAAAGCCTGAAATAAATCTTCCGGTTGAGAATATCCTCTTAAAAAAGAGTTCAGTGCTTCCTGATTATTAAAACGATCATCGGCTAAATTAGGCACATCGGCTTGCCATAAATAAAACTGATTTAAACCTTTCCAAATGAAATCCTTAACCTGCAAATCAGCGGGTGCAGCAACATCATCCTGATCCTCACAAGACTGCAAAGAAAAAGCTAGTAAAAATAATAACAGTACACTCTTTAAAATTGTTTTCATATAGTAGGTATCTATGTAGTACTAACGTAAAAATAGTATCTTTAGTTTTAACATTAATTATTTTTATTGTATTTTTTTTAATAAAATTCACATCTGTCGTGTAACAAAAATAATAGTGCCTCGTCTTGACTATATAAGCTAACGAGTAACCAACGAATAACCAACCAATTTTATGAATCAGAATGTGTTTATAGAATTAATAAATCCTTTTAAAGACAAAGTTTTTCGTCTGGCAAAAAGATTATTAACCAGTACAGAAGAAGCCGAGGACGCTACACAGGAAGTGATAGTAAAATTATGGAATAAAAAAGAAAATTTAGACTCTTATAATAGTATTGAAGCACTCGCCATGACAATGACCAAAAATTATTGTCTGGATCAGTTAAAATCTAAAAGAGCCGGAAATCTTCAAATTGTTCATAATAATTATACTGACCGGGAACCTCAGCTGGATAAAAAATTAGAGGATTCGAACAGTTTAGAATGGGTTGAAAAAATTATAAGTCAGTTGCCCGAACAATTACAAATATTAATTCAGTTACGCGATGTTGAACAATATGAATTTGATGAAATTGCGAAAATTGTCAACATGAATGAAACGGCTATTCGGGTAGCACTTTCGAGAGCGAGAAAAAAAATAAGAGAGTCAATGATTAACACACACAGTTATGGAATTCAATAAAATAGAAGATATATTAGAAAAATACTTTCAGGGAGAAACCAGTATTGCCGAAGAAAAGGAATTAAAAGATTATTTTTCATCACCAAATGTTGCGCAGCATTTAGAACAATACAAATCTATGTTTGGTTATTTCTCTCAGGTAAAAGAACAGAAATCGACGCAGGAAATACCACTAAAAACTAATAAACGAAATGTGGCGTGGTTATCGATAGCGGCTTCTGCTGTTGTTTTACTAGGAATTGGAACCTATTTTTATGTAAGCGAAAAAAATACAGTAGACACTGTAGCGCAAACAGAATTAGGTACCTATGATGATCCGGAAGAAGCACTTGCTGCAACGCAAAAAGCTTTGGCCTTATTATCAAGCAACGTTAATGTAGGTATCGGAAGTGTACAATACATTAGACAATACGAAGAATCAAAAAACAAAATTTTTAAACAATAATTAAAATCAATCAAATGAAAAATTTCATCATAACACTAGTTTTAGCATTCGTTAGCCATGCATTTTATGCACAGGGAGCATTTGACAAATTTGATGGTCAGGACGATGTAACCTCAGTAATTGTAAACAAAAAAATGTTTGATTTAATGAGTAAAGTAAAAGCTGATCCTTCTGATAAAGAAACACAGCAATACATTAACCTGATTAAAAAATTAGACAACTTAAAAGTGTTTACTACTAAAAATCCTAAAATTGAAGCTGACATGAAAGCTTCTGCTGACAAATATGTAAAAACAGCAGGATTAGAAGAATTAATGCGCATTAATGATGGCGGCAGAAACGTCAGAATATCTGTAAAATCAGGAGCAACAGATTCTCAGATAAGAGAATTATTAATGTACGTTGACGGAGCGAAAAAAGACGAAACTGTTTTATTATCACTAACAGGTAATTTTGATATTAACGAAATTTCAGTACTTACAGACAAGATGCAACTTCCTGGTGGTGCTGATCTAAAAAAAGCCTCTAAAGGCAAAAAATAAAATGAAAACTAACATTTTTACCTCAGCCCTTTTAGTATTACTAACTTTAGTAAGTTGTAATTCTGAACCTTCATTGCAGAAATATTTTGTAGAAAATACAGACAATAAAAATTTTATTGCTCTTGATGTTTCGCCTAGTATTTTAAATGTAGAGAAAACAAAATTATCGGCAGAACAAAACGAAGCTTTAAAATCATTTGACAAAATGAATATCCTGGCTTTTAAAGCCAATGCTACAAATCAGGTTCAGTTTGAAACAGAAAGAGTCAAAGTCAAAGCGATTTTAAAAGATCCAAAATACCAGCAATTGATGAGTTTTGGCTCAGGTAAAGATGGCGCATCAATAAGTTATGTAGGCACTGATGATAACATTAAAGAGTTTGTAGTTTTTGCCAATAGAAAAGAAAACGGTTTTGCAGTAGTGCGCGTTTTGGGCGAAAACATGAACCCGAATAATATCATGACATTAATGTCTGTTCTAAGAGAATCAAAAATCGACATGGAACAATTAAAGCCTTTGCAACAACTGGTTAAATAATAATATCTATCCTACTTTAATAAAAAAGCTCTCATTTGGGAGCTTTTTTTATGCCGAATTTTTACAAGATTATACTGCCTAATATTTATTGCTTTTTATTTTGATCCGGATCTAATTTAATTATATTTGCATCTAACCAAATAAGTTTTTTAATTTAAAACTTACTAAATAACTAACCTTATACCCTTATCAATCATCTTGAAAAAAGCATTAAAAATTGCGCTTAAAATATTCTTAGTCTTTTTAGGATTTATTCTAATTTATCTAATTGCTGTATTTTCTCTTTCTAAAATCACAGTACAACAAGAACCCAACACAAAACCCGAAGTCGAAATTTATATTTTAACCAATGGTGTACATACTGATATTGTAATGCCAACCAAAAGTGACCAGATCGACTGGAGTCAAAAAGTACAATTTGCTAATACAAAAGCTGCCGATTCTACTTATAAATATCTCGCCATGGGCTGGGGTGACAAAGGTTTTTATTTAGAAACGCCGGAATGGTCAGACTTAAAAGCTTCTGTTGCATTCAAAGCTGCTTCAGGATTAAGTAATACTGCCATTCACGCTACTTACTACAGAGCTTTAAAAGAAGGTGATGATTGCAAAAAGATGATGATTAGCAAAGAACAATACGATCGTTTAATACAATACATCAACAATAGTTTTCAAAAAGATGCTTCAGGCAATTTCTTACCTATAAAAACAGACGCTAATTACGGCAAAACCGATGCTTTTTATGAAGCCAACGGAAGCTACAGTTTGTTTCATACCTGTAACACCTGGGCCAACAGTGCCCTGAAAGCAAGCGGACAAAAGTGTTGTTTCTGGACGGCTACAGATTCAGGAATTTTTTCTAAATACAAATAATTTAATATATAAACATGGTACAAAAAACATCGAATGCCTTTATAGCGGCATCTTGGGTAGCTCTTGGAGCAGGAACAGTTGGTTTTATAGTAGGTCTTGCAAGAGCCGAAATGTTATTAAACGAAAAAGGATATTATTTTACCGTTTTAATGTTTGGTTTATTTGCTGTTGTTTCATTGCAAAAAAGTGTTAGAGACAGACTTGAAAAACTTCCTGTAACTGACATCTACTACGGAATCTGCTGGTTCGGAACTCTTTTATCTATTGTATTATTAGTTGTAGGTCTTTGGAACGCTACAATTTTACCAAGCGAAAAAGGTTTTTATGCATTTGCTTTTCTATTAGCCCTTTTTGGTGCTATTTCAGTACAAAAAAACACAAGAGATAATATGTCATTTAGCCAAAGTGAATAATCTCAAACGATTATAATAAGCAAAATTAACTTCCAAAAATTAACCACAAAAAAAGCTCCAATTTTCATTGGAGCTTTTTTAATATCAGGATTTGAGATTATTTACTCAAATACATTTTTCTTCTAGAGTACAATTCGTAGAATTGATCGTCTTTTAAGTCATCAATAAACAAGATGCTTTCTCCTGTTGATTTCATTTCTGGCCCTAATGCTTTGTTTACATTATGGAATTTACTGAAAGAGAAAACCGGTTGTTTGATCGCGTATCCTTTTAATTGTGGATTGAAATCAAAGTCAGTTACTTTATTGTGACCTAACATTACTTTCGTAGCGTAGTTTACATATGGTTCTCCGTAAGCTTTTGCAATAAACGGTACCGTTCTGGAAGCTCTAGGATTTGCCTCGATAATATAAACTGTATCATCTTTTATCGCAAACTGAATGTTGATTAAACCAACTGTTTTCAGCGCTCTTGCAATCTTTTTAGTATGATCTTTTATTTGTTGCATTACGAATTCTCCTAAGTTAAAAGGAGGCAAGGTAGCATTACTATCTCCAGAGTGAACTCCGCAAGGTTCGATATGCTCCATAATTCCTATAATGTACACATTTCCGTCAGCATCACAAATTGCATCAGCTTCAGCTTCGATTGCTCCGGCTAAATAGTGATCTAAAAGCAATTTATTTCCTGGAATCGTTTTCAATAAGTTGATAACGTGCTCTTCAAGTTCTTTTTTGTTGATTACAATTTTCATTCCCTGACCTCCTAATACATAAGAAGGACGAATCAATAATGGGAAGTCTAAAGTATCTGCAAGTGCAGAAGCCTCGTCAGCCGTTTCAGCGATTCCGAATTGTGGGAAAGGAATATGTAATTCTCTTAATAAATCTGAGAAACGTCCTCTGTCTTCCGCTAAGTCAAGTGCATCAAAACTAGTTCCGATGATTTTTACTCCGTATTTAGATAACTTTTCAGCTAATTTCAAAGCCGTTTGACCACCTAATTGTACAATAACACCTTCTGGTTTTTCATGCTGAATGATGTCATATATATGTTCCCAGAAAACTGGCTCGAAGTATAATTTATCTGCTGTATCAAAATCAGTCGAAACCGTTTCAGGATTACAGTTGATCATGATCGTTTCGTAACCACATTCTTTAGCAGCCAAAACTCCGTGTACACAAGAATAATCAAACTCAATTCCTTGTCCAATTCTGTTTGGTCCTGAACCCAGAACTATGATTTTCTTTTTCTCTGTTACAATACTTTCGTTATCTACATAACGCTCACCATTTGCTTTTTCAATTTCAGCCTCAAAAGTAGAGTAATAATAAGGTGTTTTTGCTTTAAACTCAGCTGCACAAGTATCAACCAGTTTAAACACACGGTTAATATTTTTATCCATACGCAAAGTATGTACTTCACTTTCAAGACAATTTAACATGTGAGCAATTTGTCTGTCGGCAAAACCTTTTTGTTTCGCTTCAAGCAAAAGTTCTTTAGGAAGAGTAGAAATTTTATAGTTCGAAATTTCTTTCTCTAAAGTATAAAGCTCTTCGTATTGTTTTAAGAACCACATATCGATTTTTGTGATTTCATGAATACGGCTCAACGGAATTCCCATTGCGATTGCATCATAAATTACAAAAACACGATCCCAACTTGCAAAAGTTAGTTTCTCAATAATCTCTTCGTAGTTTTTATATCCTTTTCCGTCAGCACCTAAACCATTTCTCTTAATCTCAAGAGATTGAGTTGCTTTGTGTAATGCTTCCTGGAACGAGCGTCCAATTCCCATAACTTCACCAACAGATTTCATCTGAAGACCTAAAGTTCTGTCAGCACCTTCGAATTTATCAAAGTTCCAACGTGGTATTTTTACGATTACATAATCAAGAGTTGGTTCAAAAAGAGCCGAAGTTGATTTTGTAATTTGGTTTTGCAATTCATCAAGATTGTATCCTAAAGCTAGTTTAGAAGCAATTTTAGCAATTGGGTAACCTGTTGCTTTTGATGCTAAAGCTGATGAACGAGACACACGAGGATTAATCTCGATTGCTACGATATCTTCTTTTTCGTCTGGCGAAACTGCAAATTGTACGTTACAACCTCCCGCAAAATTACCAATACTACGCATCATCAGGATGGCATAGTCACGTAATTTCTGGAATGTAGTATCAGATAATGTCATTGCTGGCGCAACTGTAATCGAATCTCCGGTATGAATTCCCATTGGATCCATATTTTCGATTGAACAAATGATTACAACATTATCATTTTTATCTCTTAAAAGTTCTAACTCATATTCTTTCCACCCCATCAAAGCTTTGTCGATCAAAACCTCGTGTATTGGCGAAGCTTCAAGACCGCGAGTTAAAAGCTCATCAAAATCTTCTTTTTTGTAAACAATTGCTGCTCCTGTTCCTCCAAGTGTAAACGAAGGACGAATTACAAGTGGAAAACCAAATTCCTGTGCAATTTCTTTACCTTCTAAATATGAAGTAGCCGTTTTTGCAGGTGCAGTTGGTACATTAATTTTTTCTAAAAGCTGTTTAAATTGCTCTCTGTCTTCGGTAATATTAATTGCGTTTACGTCAACTCCAATTAATTTTACTCCAAAATCCTGCCAGATTCCTTTTTCTTCAGCTTCCAAACATAAATTCAAAGCAGTTTGTCCACCCATTGTTGGCAAAACTGCATCAATTTGTGGATGTTCTTTCAGAATCTCAATAATCGATTTTGTAGTTAAAGGTTTCAAATATACATGATCGGCCATTGTTGGGTCGGTCATAATAGTCGCTGGATTCGAGTTTATCAAGATAACTTCAATTCCTTCTTCACGAATAGAACGAGCAGATTGAGATCCTGCATAGTCAAATTCGCAAGCTTGACCAATAACAATAGGTCCTGACCCTATTATTAAAACTGATTTTATTGATGTGTCTTTAGGCATTTTGTATGTATTGTGTAGTTATTATATGTATTCAAAAACATTCACAGTGCTTTAGAAACTAGAATGTTACAAATTTTTTACCGACAAGGTATAAAAAAAGGCGATACTAAAAAAGTAATCGCCTTATGTATGTTTATACAAACATTATTTTTTGTGTCTAGGCTCGCTAGAAACAGTTAATTTATGTCTTCCTTTTGCTCTTCTACGCGCTAGAACTTTTCTTCCATTCGCAGAAGCCATTCTGTCCATAAATCCGTGCTTATTTCTTCTTTTTCTTTTCGATGGTTGAAACGTTCTTTTGCTCATTGCTTTGTATCTTTAAAATGGTATCTAATATCTGTTTTTCTGTTTTACAATAACCTTATTCTAAAACCGAGTGCAAATATACAAAGACTTTTTTTTCTGGCAAGTACTTTAATAAAAATATTTTTAATTCATTTTACTATATTTGCAATCACAAATATATAACTATTATGTTTCACAAAAATATTAAACTTATTTTAGCCGGACTTCTTGTAGTTGCTGGCATCTGGCAATTTACTGAAAGCAATATTGGAAACGGAATCTTCCTTATATTATTGACGGCAATTCCAATTTTTCTTTACTTTAAAAACGAATTTATCCTTTTAGCCTTCCTTAAATTAAGAAAACAAGACTTCGAAGGGGCTAAAAAATGGCTGGCATACATCAAAAACCCAGAAGCTGCATTAGTAAGAAAACAACAAGGATACTTTAATTACCTTCACGGAATTATGTTATCTCAAACCAATATCAACCAAGCGGAGAAACATTTCAAAAAAGCAATCGAACTTGGACTATCAATGGACATGGATTTAGCCGTAGCAAAATTAAACCTTGCAGGAGTTGCCATGTCACGCCGCAGAAAGCTTGAAGCAACTAACCTACTTAACGAAGCTAAGAAATTAGATAAGCAGGGAATGCTAAAAGAGCAAATCACAATGATGAAAGAACAAATGAAGAAAATCTAGATTTCTTTAAATCACAATATTTTAAAATCCCAAATTCCAATGTGAGTTTGGGATTTTTTGATTTTAGATGGAAGAGTTTAGATTTTCCTTTTTAAATTCATTTTATCAGTTTCAGCGAAACCCGACAGGTTTTTAAAACCTGTCGGGTTTACTATACGCCACTATCTTTGTCAAAGTTTAAAACTTTGACAAAGATTCTTAACCGCAAAACATTTGGAATTTAAAAAATTGTAATTTAATTAGAATTAGGAGCTATTTCCTGCTATCCGCTTGTATCTTTTGTGCCGAACCCCGGCACAAAAGGATACCGCTACTATCAGGGCTAGGGCACTCGGTTTCATAAGAAGTTATTTCTACCTTATTGTTTTAAATCTAGTTTTTCATCCTGAGACACAAACCGATCTCATTAGCACCCTTCATTTTATCCTACTCTTTTACATATAAAGAAACCAAATCACAGGGAAAGACAAGATAATTGATTGCAAAATCCTTAATTGATATTAACTTTAAAATTGGGAGGAACCGGCATCAAAACCATTTTATCAATTTCATTTAAATCAACTTTTTTATTGGTTTTAGTAAATTCGTAACTGTTTTTAATTTGTTCTAATAATTTTCCAAAAAACCAAAATCGTTTTGGTCCATTATAACCATGAATTTTAAGCTTTCTAGATTGATTATCAATCTTTATTATAAAAGCATTAGTTACACCATCATCAACTGAACTATCAAAAACTTGTTCTTTAGGAAAAGTGATAGTATCTAATACATTATTGATTCTTTCTTTTTCCTCTTTATTTAAAATCACAAAAGATGTCTCTTTTTTAAACCCGTAAACATCAATATAATAAAGTGTATCAGAAGAGTTTAATTTTAAATAATAACATTCATGAATACTCCATTTAAAAAAAGTAAAATCATATTTTTTGCCAGGAGAACTACAACCCATTAAAACTAATACTACAATTACCAACAATATTCTCATGTTTATTCTACTAATAGTGATTATCGATTCTTAATATGATTACTTCATTATATTGTAATGTTTTTTTTGCATCACTAACTTTGTCAAAGTTTTAAACTTTGACAAAGATTTCCCATGGTAAAATATTGGAATTTGGAGTTTAAAAAAATTGGAATTTCCTAAAATTTAATCCTCCAGAATAATCGAAGGCAAATTCTCATTCAGCCATTTATATTTATTCAGAATCATAATGTGTGTTCCGCCTTTTACAACAATACAGCTATTGATATACTTAATAGGAAAAACATCATCCTGATCACCGTGTATATGAACCACTTTTGTATCTATCTCACTTCTATCCCATAAAATAACCGATTCTACTGCCCATTGTAAATATTTAAGATCGCGAACCGCCAGGAATTTCTCGTACAGCTTAATACGTTTATTGACTTTTTCTCCAAAAGAATATTTTGCCAGATTTTCGATATTCAAAATCAGCTTCATCGGAATCAGCTTGTAGGCTTTCGTTTTTTTACCAATTTTCATTCTTCGCGGAAATTCGGCATTACTTCTTACACTCGAAATAATAATCACTTTTCGCGCTTTGATATGTTTGGCGATTTCCTGAACCAGAATTCCGCCAAAAGAAACCCCAATTAAAACCGGATTCTCGTGTTTGATGTTTTTCGAAATTCTAAGTGCGTAATCAGACAGAGATTCTTTTGTTTGCGGAATTTCCCATTCTAGCAAACAAACCTCAAAAATCGATTCATCTAATTTGATTCTTTCAAAAATAGCAGGACTAGCTGCCAGACCAGGCATAAAGTATACAGGAATTTTACTCATTTAACAGAAAGAGATTATGGTTACAAATTTTAATTGCATGCTAAAATTACTTTTTTTAGCAATATGCACTGCAAATCTTACACCATAATTAATTTAAACATAATAAATCTACAAAAAGACACAGTTAACCCAAGCCTTTAGAGGACTAACAAAAAATAATTTCATATTGAAAATCAAATGATTACCTTTGCACTCATTATAACCATTATCAAAAGATTCATCCGGGACCTTTTGCACATTACTATTAACGTTCTTTTTCTATTATTTTTTTAATTCAATCCCCAAAAAACATGACTAATATGGAACCTATTGAAACTATGGAAATCAAAGACAATACTTTTGCAAGACAATTTGAAACCATAGTCCCTGAAGGATTACTTTCTGTTGAATATTCATTTCAGGAGAAGAAAATCTTTCTAACCAAAATCAACTCACCAGAAGGTTTTGACAATCAAGCATTAATTGATGTTGTACTTAAAAACATCATGGAACTTATCATCGAAAAGAAATTCAGATTAATGCCTATTCATCCCCGAATTGTATTGTTTATCAAAAAAAATCCTCAGTATAAGGAATTACTTCCTCCCGGGATTAGAATTTAATTTTAAAAATATCCAATAAGTCTTAGCCATAGTCCGCCGATAACCATGTAAATAAGCAACATTGTTAATCCGGTAACTAGCCCTTTGACCCACCAACTTTTTAAATCGACGTAGCCGCTCCCAAAGAAAACAGGTGCCGGACCGTGACCATAATGCGTTAAAGTTCCGTAAATTGACCCTACAAAACCAAGCATAAAAGCGAGTAGCAAACCCGGAATTCCAAGCGAAACACCTACACCAAGTAAAGCCGCATACATCGCAGCGACGTGTGCGGTTGCACTTGCAAAAAGATAATGGCTAAAAAAGTACACTAGTATAATAATAGGAAAAGCCATTTGCCAGCTTAAACCTCCAATTTCAGCTTTTACCAAATTACTAAACCAACCTATAAAACCCAATTCGTTGAGCGAACTGGCCATCATTACTAAAACCGAAAACCACACAATTGTATCCCAAGCACCTTTTTCGGCTTTTACATCTTCCCAGGTTAAAACCGAAGTAAGTAATAAAATTACCAAACCAATAAATGCAGTTGTTGTCGCATCAATAGAAAACAAATCTCCTGTCATCCATAAAAACAATAAGATAAAGAAAGTCAATAACATCATCCACTCGTTACGTGTTATTGGTCCCATTTCTTTTAGCTTCTGAGCAGCAATTTGCGGAGCATCTCCCGTTTTCTTTAATTCTGGCGGATAAATTTTATACAACACTAATGGAATTACAAAAAATGCCACCAAACCCGGAACAATAGCTGCTGTTGCCCATGAAATCCAACTTATTTTGATGCCTAGATTAAGTGCAAATTTTTGACACATTGGGTTACTCGCCGTTCCTGTCAAAAACATAGAAGATGCTATTAAGTTAGCATTATAACTGCTTAAAGTAAGATACGAACCTAATTTTCTGTGTGTTTCTGGCTGATCAGGCATTGAGCCAAAACTCATTGACATCGATTTCATGATAGGATAAATAATCCCTCCTCCTCTTGCCGTATTACTTGGTACTGCCGGAGCCAAAACCAAATCAGCTAATCCTAAACCATAGGCAAGACCAAGCGAACTTTTTCCGAATATTCTAATAAATAAAAAGGCGATTCTGTTTCCTAGTCCTGTTTTAATAAAGCCTCGCGCAATAAAAAACGAAATTCCGATAAGCCAGATTACTTTATCGCCAAAACCTCTTAAGGCCAACGTGATTGATTTCCCTGCTTCACCCGGAGCCAAAACTTGCGAAAAAGCAGTCAATGCAATCGCAATCATACACATAGTTCCCATTGGGGCAGCTTTTAAAATAATACCCAAAATAGTGGCTACAAAAATGGCAAATAAATGCCATGCTTCGATTACAACACCATCCGGAGCAGGAATTAACCAGATTGCAATTCCAACTACAAGTGTGATCAGGGCTTGAGGAATTTTTACTTCTTTCATAAAAATAAGAATTAAATTAAATATTATTAAAGTCGCAACTGAAACTGAATCAGGAACAAGTTGTCACTATAGTATGATGTATCAGGAATATCTTTATCGTACTTATCGATTTCAAATCCCATCTCAATACGACCGGTATATGCTTTACCAAATTCAAGACTTATCATAGGCGTATAAGTTCTTCTTAAATTAGGATTTGTTTTAAAATTATTATCGAAAGATTCAAATCGGCAGGATAATTCCAGCGAAGTTAATTTTTTATAATCTACCAGATATCTCAGGTTAGGCAAAAAATAAATACCACGCATTTGATAATCATCAATTTTTGAAGTTCTGCCTTCAGGAGGCAAAGTAAAATACAAATTTTGATTCGTTCCTTGTTTATATTCGATTTGCAAATCAAAAGTAAACTTGTCCGTAAGTTTAAAATCGCTTGTAATATCTACACCTACGGCAAAAACTTTTTGATTCGATCTTTTTCCGATTCCACCATTTAAACCCAGATCTATCTTGTGCAATTTTGACAATCCAAAAACCAATCTTGTGGCATATTGTTTCCCGTTATCATTGTCCATTTCCTGATTTCTTCCATTCCCATTTAAAACAGAAACAGCATAGCTAAAAGGAATTTTTCCAAGATCAACAGATCCTGATGCAGAAGCACCAATTTGAAAACTTGTCCAGCCATTTTTTCCAAATTCGTAATATTGATTGGAGAAATCGAATGATTTAATGATATCAACCGGAACCAATTCCTCAATACCAAAAGCAGGTCTGAATTGTCCTCCTGTTAAAGCCAGATATCGATTAAAAGTATATTTCCCGTAAGCGTTCTCCAAAACTTTACCTTTAGGATCTGATTTAAAATCAGCCAAATTCACTAAAATCACAACTTCTGTCGCTTCACTTAGTTTTGTATTTAATCCTACACGCATTCTTTTAATATCAAACGAACTTTGAGTAACCTCGCCTGTCGAATGATGCACTCCCAAAACATCGACATTATCGCCAAAACTTTCTAAATATCTAGCCTGCAAAAGACCTTTAAATTGAAAATGAGGATACCTAACACTACTTTCAGAATCTGCCGGCGCTGGTGTATTGGCCGTTTGTGCATTCACAAAAAGAGGCATTATGAAAAGAACAAAAAATAGTATTACGTGTAAATTTTTACTCATAAGCATTACAACTAAAAAGTTAAGTCAATTAGCGATTATTAAGAACCTTGTTTTATCTTCTATTAGAACCTCCGTTTGCCGGTCTTGCCGTCGCTGGTCGCGTTGTAGGTTGTGCTGGTCGTACAGCAGGACGTGTAGACGGACTAGTTGGCGCAACTGGTCTTGTCGTTGGTCTTGTTACAGGTTGCGTTGGCCTTGTTACTGGCTGCGTTGGTCGTACAGCTGGTCGGGTCGACGGATTGGTTGGAGTTACAGGACGCGTTACAGGTCTTGTTGTATTTCCTGGTCTTGTTGACGGATTTGTAGGTCGTGTTACAGGTCTGCTCGTATTTCCAGGTCTGGTTGACGGATTAGTAGGACGCGTGACAGGTCGAGTTGTATTTCCAGGTCGAGTTGAATTTCCGGGTCTGGTTGAATTACCAGGTCGTGTTGGTCGTGTAACGGGTGCCGGTCTTTTATAATCTCTACCATTATAAGTAGTATTATAACGTCCGTTCGTTCTGTTATTTCGAACGATTACAGATGTATTTCTTCTTGACGAGTAGCTATTATAATATCTCGGATTTCTTATCACAGCAGTTCTGCGATAATAAGGACTTCTGTAATAATGCCCGTGATACCCCCAATAATCATGGTAATAAACCGGACGCCACGGACGCCAGTATGGCGGATAATACCCCCAATGCCAAGGAGATCTGTAAGCAACATATATTGGAGAAAACAAAAACAGAACAACCGGCCAGGCACTTACACTGGTAGTGACATAACTCGGATTGCTAGTTGTTGTATTATAATTATTAGTTGTGTTATTATTTACAATTACGGTAGTATTGCCTTTATAACCGGGATTTGGTGTGCCGGAAGTGGTATCAGCAGGTTCAACAATATAATTTTTACCGTATAAATCTTCATCGCCAATGGCCTGAACGTGAATATTGTTCTTTTTATCTTTATCCACTTCGATAACAGCGACATCTTGTGTTTCATTATTATTTACAGCAACCTGAAGTACAATTACATGTGTATTACCTTCTTTATGACTTTCTACTTCGATATAATCAATTTGACCGTCATCATTTAAATCTAAATTATTAACTTTATTATCGGGATCGTTTAATGCTTTTTCAAAATCTTCTAAAGTTTTAGATTTTTGAAAAATATCCAATACCGCGAACAAACTAAGATTATCGCCCGGTAAACCTAATGCAACAGGTTCATTATCTGTTTGAGAAAATACAGGCAGACTATATAAACCAATCATTAAAATAGCAAAAAATAAAATACTCTTTTTCATATTAATAATAGTTTAGTACAATTATGCTGACTAAGGTATAAAAAAAACGTAAGAATTTAACATTACTGCATAACTTTCTATAATTCTCAAAAAATCCACTTAAAATATTTTAATTATACATCAATTTAGGCGCTATAAACCATTTAAGTAAGATTAATATCCTTAACTTTGTGAATACCCCCTTTTCTTGTAACCTATATTTTATAATATCTTACAAAAAACTGTTTAAGATTTATTACTACCATAGAAACAAAATTACGATGAAAAAACACTTACCTATTTTCATTTTCTTTCTTTCGCTTACTTACAGTTATGGTCAGATCGAGGTCTCGACAACTCTGGAAGACGCTATTAATAAAGCTATAGCAAAAAGCGTTTCATTACAGAATAAAGACTTAGATATTGAGAAATTAAATCTTCAGGAAAAAGGAGTCTGGAATAAGTACATTCCAACTGTTGAAGCCAGTGCGCTATATTCGTATTTTGATAATAAACTTACCGTCGATCTTCCTACGGCTACCATACCCATTGTAAATTATCCATTATTTGATGGAAAAACGGCTTTTAAAAATTACGGAAATATTTTTAACGGAAGTGTCATGGCCAAAACAGTTCTCTTTAGCGGAATGCAAATTCCTAACGGAGCCAAAGCCATTCACGAAAAAACAAAAGGAACCGAGTTTTTAAAAGAATCCGAGAAAGATCAAATTATAAAAGATGTCATTAATACATTCGACCAGCTTGAGCTACTAAAACAAATAGACCAACTTATAAAAGATAGCGAAAACCGACTGGAAACAGAAACAAAACGTGTTACAAAAGCGATAGAACAAGGACTTGCGGTTCCTTATGACAGAGATAAAATTAAACTGGCTTCTTTAGAACTGGCCTCTAAAAAAATTGAATTAGATGGTAAACGAAGATTGGTTTATAAAAAAATTCAATATCTAACAGGATATTCTATTAGCGATATTGAGCAGGTTCAATACAATTTGGTTCCGTATTTAATTACAGATTCAAAATTAAGTACAGAAAACAAACAGGAAATAAAAGCTTTAGAATCGTTTAAAACTGCTTACGAGTATTTATTAAAAAAAGAAAAAGGAACTTATTTACCCACTTTAGGCGCCTTTGGAGGTGTCTCCTACTCGAGTTTATTTGATGCAAACGCAACGACGCCAGTTATTACCGGAATAAATCAGGCTTTATACTTAGGTTTAAATGAAGTCACCATAAGCAACAATTGGGTTGTAGGTGCTGCCATGAAATGGGAAGTTTTTTCAGGCTTTGAAAGAAAACATAAAGTACACGAGGCCAAAATAAACATCGAACAGGTACAAAACCAGATCGACGATACTAAAGAAAAACTAGAATTACTTCTCGAAAAAAACTTTGTTGATTATAGCGTTCTGACTCAAAAAATTGACATTACACAACAACAGGAAAAAGTAGCAGGCAACAATTTGAATCTGGCCATAAAACAATATAAAGAAGGCCTTATCAATATATCTGAACGTCTGGAAGCCGAAAATGATTCTTATAAAGCATCTGTAAACAAAACCACTACTTTAATCGAACAGCGATTATCAGCAATTGAAACCATTATTGCAACTGGCGATTTATCAAAAAAATTATCTAAATAAAAGTTCTATTTTATGAAAAAAGCAATTATCGTAGTCAGCTTAATTCTTGTTTTTATAAGCTGTCAAAAAGAGAAAAAGGAAAATGTAATTCAGGGAAAAATAGAAAAAGAACAAATTGCGGTTGTAAGCAAAGTACCGGGCAAGATTTTAAAAATCTTTGTCAAAGAAGGCGACATTGTGCAAAAAGGAGATACTCTGGCTCTTCTAGATATTCCGGAAGTTGACGCTAAAAAAAGCCAGGCAGAAGGTGCTGTTATATCTGCCAAAGCCCAATATAAAATGGCCGTGAAAGGAGCTACCGAAAATCAGATCAAACAGCTTGAAGCCAAAAAAATGGGGCTAAAAGAACAATATGAATTTGCTCAAAAATCGATCAAAAGATTGACTAATATGCTCAAAGATTCTTTGATATCGCAACAAACATACGATGAAACTTTTGCTAAATATCAGGGCGCTCAGGCACAATATAATGCTGTTGTTGCTGAGTTAGATGACGCTAAAAAAGGCGCACGTATCGAACAACAAACTATGGCATTAGGACAGCAAGACAGAGCACTTGGTGCTTTGCAGGAAGTAGAAACTGCCGATAAGGAACGCTATATTATTGCACCACAGGATATGAGTATCGAAACTATTACACTAAATCTTGGCGAACTGGCTTTACCCGGCTACACTTTATTTAACGGATATATTGCGAATAGCACTTATTTTCGATTTACGATACCCGAAAATCAGTTGGGTCAATATAAAAAAGGTCAGGAAATAACGGTTCATGTTCCTTATAAAAAAGAAGATATAAAAGGCACCATTACTACAATAAAACAATTGGGAGCTTACGGTAATATTGCAACAGCATATCCGGATTATGAAATGCAGGAAAGTTTATTCGAAATAAAAATAACACCTTCTAACCTGGACGAAACAAAAGATCTTATCACAAAAACAACTGTTACTTTATCTCTTTAACTATGCAAAATTTCTTTTCATTGCTTAAACGGGAATTCAGATTATTCTGGAGCAACAAAGTCCTTAGACTATTGTTTATTGGAGCACCAATTCTGTACGGCGTTTTATTGGGATATGTTTATGGAAAAGGAAAAGTGACCGATTTGCCTATCATAATTGTCGATCAGGATCGCTCTGAATTAAGTTCAAAAGCCATTCAGATGTTTGAGGACAATGAGGTTCTTTCGATTGCTTCAATCTTGTATGATCAAAATAATCTTTCGCAGATTGCGATTCAAAAAGAAGCGACTTGTGTTGTTATTATTCCGAAGGATTTTGAAAAAATGACACTTACCAAAAAGTATCCGGAAATTACAACGATCGTAAATACATCGAATGTTTTAACGGCCAATTATGCTTCAACCGCCATACAGGTTTGCCTTGGAACATTGAAAGTCGGAGTGCAGATCGAAACCTTAAGAAAACAAGGTGTTCCTGAAAATTTACTGACATCGCAATACGAACCTTTTAAAACTACTTTTATAAAAAAATACAATCGAAGTACTAATTATATGTACTTTCTTTGGCCGGGTGTTTTAGCTACCGTTCTGCAACAAGTTCTTTTATTGGGATTAGCGCTTTCGTTTGCTTCAGAATTTGAAAATGGCACTTTTAAGGATTTGGTTAAAAGATGTCCTTCAATTTTGAACTTACTAGCCGTAAAAATCATTCCTTATATGATTATGAGTTTTGGCATTTGGATTATCTACTGGCTTTTTACTTTATGGTTCAGATTGCCTTTTTACGAAAATCTATTACCACTTACTTTTATTGCCGGAATATTTGTGCTTTCGGTTTCCTTCATTGGTATTTTGGTAAGCATTTTGGTTCCGAGTCAATTAAAAGCAACAGAAATTTTAATGGTAATTGCAACTCCAAGTTTTATCCTAAGCGGATTTACCTGGCCTTTAAGTCAAATGCCACAAGCAGTTCAGGCAATTGCAAATGTGATTCCGTTAACGCATTTCTTAAAAGCTTTTAGAATATTAATCATAGAAAATGGTACTTTTTCTCAAACCACAAGACCTGTCTGGAACATGATTATTATAGGTATTGTATGTTTTATTGCTGCCTTTATTTCTTTACATTTTAAAAAGAAAAGTGCTTTAAAACAAGCTTAACCTTTTATAAAAAAATAAAAAAGCACAAGAGAGATCTTGTGCTTTTTTTAATTAACAAACCTGTAAATAATAATAATAATAATAATAATAATAAATTAACTCATAATAATTTCACCAATCCAAACCCCACAATAACAGCTGTCCAAACTGCAATCATACCCGGAATCATAAAACTATGATTTAAAATCCATGAACCCGCTTTTGTAGTTCCGGATCTGTCAAAATTTATTGCAGCCAGATCACTCGGATAAAAACAAAAGAAAAAATACGCATAAGAAGCAGGAATACAAGCTATCAATACCGGTGTCGGAATTCCTAAAGAAATTCCTAAAGGCATAATAACCAATAATGTTGCTGCCTGGCTTTTCAGGAATGCAGAAGCACAAAACATTGCCAATGCAAATGTCCAGGGATGTGCCGTTACAGTTTCACTAATCAGTGATAAAATATAAGGTTTATTATTTTCTATTACCGTATCACTCATCCAGGCAATACCAAAAATCATAATCGCAGCTACCATTCCTGCATTAAATACTTTGGTATCAGAAATACTTTTTGCTGATATTTTAGTAGCAAAAAGTATTATAGCACCAACCGCAAGCATTACAAACTGTAATACAATACTCATTTTTAGAGGATTTCCTTCTTTATCTAATGGAAGAATCGCTTCAGGGAATATCGCAATAATTACAATTCCTAAAATTCCAAGCAAGAAAAGAGCCAAAGCCGTTTTAGATTTTTTTCCAAACTTATTCGTTTGCTGTTCAAGATCCCCAAAAATGTATTTTCGTTGTTCTTCATCTTTTATTTTTTCCTGAAAATCCGGATCGTTTTCTAAATCTTTTCCTCTTTTCAAACTCCAAAGCGCAGCAAGAAGTAAACCGGCAACACAAGACGGAATTGTAATTTTAAGAATATCTATAAGACCAACATGCAAATTTGCTGCCGCAAAAATCCCTACCAATGCTGCTGCCGCTGCTGAAATTGGACTTGCTGTAATCCCTAACTGACTGCAAATTGCTGCCATTGCCATTGGGCGTTCAGGGCGAATTTTATTTTTAATCGAAACATCATAAATAACAGGCAACAAAGGATAAACTGCATGTCCTGTACCAACAAGCATAGTAAGAGTAAAACTGGTTAACGGTGCCAAAAACACAATTTTATTTGGATTCTTACGAAGCAACTTTTCAGCATAACTCACAATTAAATTCAAAGCTCCTGTCGCCTCTAATGATGATGAAGTAGTTACTAGCCAGAATAATCAACATTACTTCAATTGGAGGTTTTCCTGGTTCGACACCATATAAAAACACCAATAAAGTAACTCCTAAACCACCAAGCATCCCCAAAGCAATACCTCCATATTTTATTCCGAAATAAATAATTACAAGAAGTAAAACCAATTGACTCCAAAATAAGAATGGAGCGTTTGCCGGTATTGATTTTTCTGCATCTGTAGTGGCTTTTTTGGCGCTATCAGCTGATACTTTTTGAGCATTTGCAACTGATTTTGAATCATTTGATTTTAATTCTGAAGCTGTAGAAACAGCAGTGGCACTTTGTTCAGCCACAACAGGCTCTGTTTTACTTTCATTTTTTCCCAAACAAAGACTCATTCCTGTCATTATTAGAAAAAGACAGAGATAGATTTTTTTACTTATTTTCATTTTTTTTACATTTTATTATTTAACCATTACCATTTGAGCGATAAAATATCTGGCTTAACATTTAGAAAAATCTTCCTTGAAATTGTATGATAAAGAGATTGTTATCGTATGCAGTAGTATTTGCGATATTGCGTTTGTAATTGTCAAACTGCATTCCCATTTCGATACGCCCGGTATAACCTTTTCCAAATTCTAAACCTGCCATTGGCGTATAGGTTTGCCTGGCGTTTGAATTGATTTTAAAGCTTCTGTCAAAATATTCATAACGACATGAAAACTCTATGGCGGTTAATTTTTGGTACTTAATTTCATACCTTAAATTGGGTAAGAAATAAGCGCCACGCATTTCATAATCATTGATATTTCCGGTTCTTGAATCTGCGGCTAAAGAGTAATACAAATAATGATTGATTCCTTGTTTTGCTTCAAGTTGAGTTTGTAGTATTAATTTATCTGTCAATTTAAAATCAGCTGTAAGATCTAATGCAACTGCAAAAACTTTGTTATTTAAAACTTCGCCAATACCTCCATTGACACCAAAATTGACATTATGTTTTTTATCTAATTCGAAAGCAAGACGCGAAGAATATTGTTTACCATCGTCCTTGTCAGATACCTGATTTCTTCCGTTACCATTTACGGCAGAAAAAGCATAACTAACCGGCAGTTTACCAAGATTAAAACTTCCAAAAACAGAAGCTCCAATTTGAAAACTTGCCCAGCCATTATTTCCAAATTCAGTATATTGATTAGAATAATCGAATGACCTAAGGATATCAGCAGGATTTAATTCCTCGATTCCAAAAGCAGGTCTAAACTGTCCGGCCATAACACCTATGTTTTTACTGAAAATATATCTTGCAAAGGCATTTTCTAAAACCTTGTTTTTAGGATCTGATTTAAAATCAGCAAAATTGGCTAGAATAACAATATCAAAGCCCTCGCTTAATTTGGTAGTTAGTCCCAAACGCATTCTTTTAATATCAAAAGTATCCTCAACGGCATCATCATTTGAATGCTGAAGACCAGTTGTAGCATCTATACCATGCGTAAAACCACTTAAGTAACGTCCCTGAAAAAGTCCCTGAACTTTAAATTGTGGATATTTTATTTCTGTTTGGGCGTTAGAATCTGTTGTTTGCCCATTCGAGAAAAAGGGAAGTAAAAAGATTAAGAGTACAATCTTTTTAGAGAAAAATTTATTTAAAAAGTTCATAATAAAAATTTAGAATTATTTTATTTTGTAAAAATTAAACTACAAATAAGTTGTTTTTACTCTACTAAAATTATCTAATACTTAGAATTACAATTCTGATTTATATCATGTTTTTAACATTTATTTAATAATCATTTTTATACGTTTTTTATCAAAAAAAAGGGCGTTAGAATTAACTAACGCCCTTTGTATTATTATATTTTTAACTAGATTACTTCTCAATCTCTCTCATAGAATCCATTTTTTTATGTGCTAAGAAACCGGCAACATCTTCAAAATGCTCTTTCACGCGTTTGTTTCCAAACTCAAAAACTTTAGTCGCTAATCCGTCAAGGAAATCACGATCGTGAGAAACCAGAATTAAAGTTCCGTCAAAGTCACGCAATGCATCTTTAATAATATCTTTGGTTTTCATATCAAGGTGATTCGAAGGCTCATCCAGAATCAATAAGTTAACTGGTTCCAACAATAATTTGATCATTGCCAAACGTGTTTTCTCTCCTCCTGAAAGCACTTTTACTTTCTTGGTGATATCATCGCCCTGAAACATAAAAGCTCCCAAAATATTTTTTATCTGAGTACGAACATCACCTACTGCAATTGCATCTATAGTTTCGAAAATCGTAGCATTTTCATCTAACAATGAAGCCTGATTTTGGGCAAAATATCCAATTTGAGAATTGTGTCCAATTTCTACACTTCCTTCATCAATACCAATTTCTTTCATGATCGCTTTGATCATAGTCGATTTCCCTTCACCATTTTTACCTACAAAGGCAACTTTTTGTCCTCTTTCGATCACAATATTAGCATCTTTAAAAACCACATGATCTCCGTATGATTTAGAAAGTTCCTTTACCACAACAGGATATTGTCCTGAACGCGCCGCTGGTGGGAATTTTAATTTTAATGCCGAATTATCTACTTCATCAACTTGTACAATTACAAGTTTCTCAAGCATCTTAACACGAGACTGAACAGCATCTGTTTTAGAGAAAGTTCCTTTAAAACGGTCAATAAAAGCTCTATTATCAGCAATCATTTTTTGTTGCTCGTCATAAGCTTTTTGCTGATGCACTCTACGATCTTTTCTTAACTCTAAGTAATGAGAATATTTTGCTTTATAATCGTAGATTCTTCCCATTGTAACTTCGATAGTACGATTGGTAATATTATCTACAAACGCTCTATCGTGAGAAATTACCACAACTGCTTTTGCTGAATTGATCAGGAATTCCTCTAACCATTGAATACTTTCGATATCCATGTGGTTGGTAGGCTCATCCAGTAAAATTAAGTCCGGTTTTTGCAATAAAATTTTAGCCAATTCAATACGCATTCTCCATCCTCCTGAAAATTCAGAAGTCTGACGTGTAAAATCTTCACGCTCAAATCCTAAACCAACTAATATTTTCTCTACTTCAGCTTCGTAATTTACTTCTTCGATGGCATAAAACTTTTCGCTTAAGTCAGAAACTCTTTCGATCAATTTCATATAAGCATCACTTTCATAATCAGTACGAACGGTTAATTGTTCGTTGATTTCATCGATTTCAGCTTTCATTTTAAAAATTTCACCAAAAGCTTTTGATGCCTCTTCCATTACAGTCGAACCATCTTTAGTTAATAAATGCTGAGGCAAATAAGCAATAACCGCTTCTTTTGGAGCCGAAATACTTCCGGTAGAAGGTTTGCTCTGACCTGCAATTATTTTTAAAAGTGTCGATTTTCCCGCACCATTTTTACCCATAAGGGCAATTTTATCATTTTCATTTATAGCAAAAGAAACATCGCTAAATAATGTAGTTCCACCAAACTGAACCGAAATATCGTTAACTGTAATCATTACTTTTTGTGAATTTGTTTAATCGGTTAATCGTTTAGTTGACCACCTATTTTTTTCGTGGTGCAAAGATAGATTAATTAGAGTATTAGACAATATTATTTAGATTACTGGATTGTTAGATTTTTTAAATTACACCAATATTCCTACATATTTTAAAATTTTCGCCTTATCTTGTATAATAATTTAAAAACCAGCAAAATATGAGAACGAAATTAAACTTGATAGCCAGCCTAATTGCAGGATTAATATTTGGACTTTCTGCAAATGCACAAAAAACTGTAATTAAAAAAGAAGCTTTACCGGCAAATGCGCAAGCTTTTCTAAAAACCCATTTTGGCTCTAAAAAACCGAGCTATATTTTACAGGACAAAGAAATTCTTTCTACAGAATATAAAGTTCAATATGATAGTACTATTGAAATCGAATTTGATAAAAAAGGAAACTGGAAAGAAGTAGACGGCAAAAGTTCTAAAATTCCTTCGTCTATTATCCCGAAAAAAATCGCTTCGTATGTAAAGGCAAATTTCCCAAAGGAAAAAATAACCAAAATAGAATTAGGATCTTCCGGTTACGAAACGAAACTTACCAATGGTTTAGAATTAAAGTTTAATTTAAAAGGAGATTTTACTAAAATAGATAAATAGCATTTGACTAAAATCTAACGTTAGATTTTCAGCCACAGATTTTATGATTTTCACTGATTATTTCTTTGAAAAGAGTTTATAGTCCTTTCAAAAGAATCTTTTTTAATCCTATAATCTGTGGCAAAAAAACAAAAATAAAACCCGACAAATTCTAAGACTTGTCGGGTTTTCTACATTATCTAATTATCAAATTGACTAATTATCTAATTAAAATTAATCTTTTCTCCACTTTTTAGTTTCCTCAAAAATATGTTCTAAGATTGCTGATTCTGTTTCGTCGAAATCTATGTTGCGTCTTCCCATCACTAATTTAGCCGTTTCAAAAGCTTTTTTGGTTACATAAGTCGTAAAACCTGCTGCTCCACCCCAAGAAAAACTTGGTACAAAATTGCGAGGAAAACCACTTCCAAAAATATTTGCGCTTACTCCTACTACAGTTCCGGTATTAAACATAGTATTGATTCCGCATTTACTATGATCTCCCATCATCAAACCACAAAACTGAAGTCCGGTTTTAGCAAAACCTTCGGTTTCATAACTCCATAACTTTACTTCCTCGTAGTTGTTTTTCAGGTTCGAATTATTACTGTCAGCACCAATATTACACCATTCACCTAAAACAGAATCACCTAAAAATCCATCATGCCCTTTGTTTGAATTTGCAAAAAGAACCGAATTTTTAACTTCTCCTCCTATTCTGGATCCAGGACCAACTGTTGTTGCACCATAAACTTTCGCATTTAGCTTAACTTGTGCATTTTCGCATAAAGCAAAAGGACCACGAATTACGGTTCCTTCCATAATTTCGGCATTCTTACCTATATATATAGGTCCGTTTGAAGCGTTAAGAGTCACAAATTCTAATTTTGCTCCTTCTTCAATAAAAATATTCTCAGGGGCAATAACATTTACACTTTTCGGGATGGCTTGCGACTTTCTGTCTTCAGTTAGATAAATAAAATCTTCGCGAATTGCAGCGTCATTCTTAGAAAAAATATCCCAAGTGTGCTCTACAGTTAAAGCATCTCCATTATATTGAATGATTTCGTACGAATCAAAATCTACTTCTTCCTGATTTTCTGATGTAAAAAAAGCAATTACATCATCGCCTTTAAAGATGGCTTGATTTTCTTTTAACTCAGAAACCAACTCAGCAAGTGTATCATTTGGCAAATATGCCGCATTGATCATTACGTTTTCTTCCATTTCCACCATCGGGAATTTGGCTGACAGGTAATCTTCGGTAATAGTTGTTATGGTCGAACCTAAACGTGCTTCCCATTTTTGGCGAATCGTCATGATTCCAATTAGTATGTCAGCAACAGGTCGTGTAAAAGTAAAAGGGAGTAAAGCATTCCGGACGGGACCGTCAAAGAGAATGTAATTCATAAATATAAAAATTTGCTACTTGTTAAAATCTTGATTTGGTTATCGAGATCAAAGTTACAAATATTTTATTTGTTCTATTAAAAGTACTCTTATTCAAAATAAGAAAATAATTGCTTTTTTGGCTAACATATTTTTATACTGATCATTTAACCGCCAAGAACGCAAAGTTTATATTATTAAGTTTTTGCAAAAAGTAAAGTTCGCAAAGCTTTGTATAGATTTAGCTTTGCGAACTTTGTGTTTTCTAAATATAATGCCAGATAAAAATCTTTGCGCGCTCCTATGTTTGTCGAATTAATTTACAAGTTATAGATATTTGTAAATTTGACATATTAAAGTGAAAAGAATGAGAGTACATTCGCGCCTAAATAGTTCA
>NZ_CADCSU010000074.1 GCF_902804475.1 Flavobacterium bizetiae | reverse complement strand
CCTGTCGGGTTGAATGCCTACAGCGCAAGCCTAATTAATAATTTATAATTAACAATTAATAATTATTTACAACTTACTAATATAACTTCCGTACATATCTTTAAACTGGTGTCCTTGCGCAAAACGATCTTTGCTTAATTTTTTATATTCAACCAATCCCCATAAAATAAATTCTTTCATAAAATACTGGTCTTTTTTATCTAACTGAGGCTGATATTTTTTCAGTAAAGTTTCAAGCGGCGTTACTTCATCTAAAATTGCCTGATAATCTTTATCCGAAGCGTCATCTAACAATTCAAAACCACTTTCAGCAAAGAACCATTCAATCAAATCAGAATATGGTGTTTTGGCATCTGGTTTTTCCAGTTTCTCTATTTTAGGTAAAAGCGTTGGAAATAATGTTCGAATTGCCGAACCAATTAAGTTTTGCGCCACAGCTGCTGCTCCCTCCTGCTCTCCTTCATAAACCAACTCTACTTTTCCGGTAATCGCAGGAATGATCCCAATAAAATCAGACAAACGCAAAGTGGTTTGATCCACTCCCGCTTTCAAAGCTCTGCGTTCTGCTGTACTCATTAAATTTTCAAAAGCAGTAATACTCATTCTCGCACTTACACCACTTTTATTGTCGATGTATTCGCTGTCACGAGCCTCAAAACTTATTTGTTCTAATATATCTTTGGCTAAACTTGGCACATAAACCAATCTGTGTTGCGTTTCATCCAGCTTTGCTTCCTGTTCTGTAATCGTTCTGGCAATCGCAACACTTTCAGGATAATGCGTCAGGATTTGAGAACCAATTCTGTCCTTCAATGGCGTTACAATACTACCACGATTCGTATAATCTTCCGGATTCGCTGTAAAAATAAATTGCATATCTAAAGGCATTCTTAATTTGAAACCTCTAATCTGAATATCGCCTTCCTGTAAAATATTAAACAAAGCCACCTGAATTCTAGCCTGTAAATCAGGCAATTCGTTGATGACAAAAATACAACGATTCGCTCTCGGAATCATCCCGAAATGTATCACACGATCATCAGCATACGATAATTTAAGATTTGCCGCTTTTATCGGGTCAACATCACCAATTAAATCCGCAACGGTCACATCCGGAGTCGCTAATTTCTCAAAGAAACGCTCACTTCTGTGCAACCACGAAATTGGAGTTTCATCACCTTTTTCAGCAATAATATCTTTGGCAAAACGCGAAATAGGATTCAACGGATCGTCATTCATTTCAGAACCCGCTACAAACGGAATATACTCGTCTAACAACTCAACCATTTTACGAGCCAAACGCGTTTTGGCCTGACCACGAAGTCCTAATAAATTAATATTATGACGAGACAAAATAGCGCGTTCCAACTCCGGAATTACGGTATTCTCGAAACCGTGAACCCCCTCAAAAACCGGTTTCCCCGATTTAATTTTCTCCCGAAGATTATTTCGCAATTCGTCTTTGATACTTATACTTTTATATCCTGAGGCTTTTAATTGTCCTAATGTGTTTATATTATTTATTTCCATTTTTATTGAAATATCTATTTTGTTATATTTTTATTCTGTTCGACGCATTGCTCTACGCCTCTGCGATATGATTAGAAAATATTCTGTCAACTGAATATCCATTTGGGCGTGCCAGCATTTAAAAAAGGGTCTAATCTACTTTGCGCTTACAAGGCCCTTTCTTAAATACTGTCAGTCTATCCATGCTACTTCGATAGATTACTCCTATCCCTCACGCAACCCGCGTATTCAATAGCATTTTATTTTCAAATTTTACGTTTATTAGACCTAAGAAGTTCATAAAAACCTGTTAGATCTTTTATCAATCTTTGTGTAAGACGCACTGCTGTGCGTCTCTACGATACACGTTGTGTATGCGTTGCCTAAAAAAACCTTAGCAACTTAGATTCTTAGTCTCTTAGAACCTTAAAATTAGCGTACACGTTTTTTCCTGTTCGTTTCATAATCTTCAAAAATCATTTCACCCAAACCTTTAAGTCCCGTATAAAATGCTTTTCCTTGATTTGCTTCCGTAAAATGATTCACAAAACGCTGCAAATAGGGATCGTTGGCTATCATAAAAGTCGTAATCGGAATATGTAATTTTCTGGCTTGTTGCGCCTGCGTATAACATTTGTCTACGATATACTCGTCAAGTCCGTTACTGTTCATATAATACGAACCATCACGTTCGCGAACGCAACTCGGTTTTCCGTCGGTAATCATGAAAATTTGCTTATTGGTATTTCGTTTTCTGCGCAAAATATCCATTGCCAATTGAAGTCCTGCAACTGTGTTAGTGTGATATGGTCCGACTTGCAAATACGGCAAATCCTTGATGGGAATTGTCCAAGCATCATTACCGAAAACTAAAATATCAAGCGTATCTTTTGGATAACGAGTTGTGATTAATTCGGCCAAAGCCATAGCCACTTTTTTGGCCGGCGTAATTCTGTCTTCACCATATAAAATCATACTGTGGCTGATGTCGATCATCAAAACCGTACTCATCTGGGCTTTGTATTGTGTTTCTTCGACCACCAGATCATTTTCGGTCAGCATGAAACTTTCTACTCCGTTATTGATTTGAGCATTTCGTAAACTTTCTGTCAGCGAAATACGTTCTAAACCATCTCCAAAATTAAATTCGCGAAATTCTCCGGTATGTTCATCTCCATTTCCGGCATGTTTTGTTTTGTGATTTCCAGTTCCGGAACGTTTTAAATTTCCGAAAATCTGATCTAAGGCTTGTTGCCTGATAGCGCGTTCTGTTTTAGCAGTGATTCCAAAACCTCCCGTTCCATCCTCTTTAACCTCGTCTTTTATGTAACCTTTCTTTTTTAAATCTTCGATAAAATCATCGATTGTGTAGTTTTCGTCGGTCAGTTTATATTCTTTGTCCAACTCCCGAAGCCAGTCTATAGCTTCATCAAAATCACCCGAAGTATGGGTGATTAGCTCTTTGAAAATGCCAAAAAGTTTTTCAAACGGAGACTGAAATGGGGCTTCGTACGACTTAAAATAAAAACCTTTTTTAAATTCGTTTTTCATAATTCTAAAATTACGCTATTTTAGAATTACGAAAAAAGAAACGTTTATTAATTTTTAGTTAAAGTATTTCCATAAAATCAACCAAAATTGGTAAGAAGTATATTAATTATTCAAACTTTCCGTCAAGATAATACCAGGCATTATTTTCGAATTTAAAGGTCGAAAACTCATAATGAACCTGCGGCTGATGGTTTGAATCCAGAAAATAAGCTTTAAACTCGACTGTAGTATCGGTAAAACTTAAGATCTCTAGTTTTTGCCATTTATTGCTAGTCGCCCACTTTAAAATTTCTGCTTTCGAATAATATTTTCGTTCAGAAACATAAGTAGTTTCTAAAAGATAATCGGCATTATGTGTTGCATAAGACGAATATCTCGAGCGCATTAAAGCCAAAGCTGTTGGCGCTTTTTGATTGTTTTCAAGATACAATCCGCAGCAATCTTTAAACAGCAAACCGGTATCGCAAAAGCATTTTTTATTCTCCATCAACCTGCTCTTCGCCGTTAATCTTAACGTGTAACTGATTCAATAAAACCTGATATCTGCTTATTTCTCTTAAGTCTTCGTCTTCTTCGGCATGATCTAACATTTCATCTAAAGTTTCGTTTACTTCAAGCAATTTGTTATTGGCTTCTCTATCGTTTTTTGCAGCAATTAAATCTATAATTTCCTGTACACTTACTTTTAAATCTTCGAATTTACTCATAATATATTGTTGTTGTTTTTCGCCACGAATTTCACGAATTGGCACTAATTTTTATTTGTATTGAACACAAATTTTAAAAAATAATAATTCGTATTAATTAGTGAAATTCGTGGCAACTTTAATTTTTAATCTTTTTAATCTGTGGCAAAAAAAACTTTTATTGCTCTTTTTTATCTTCGTTGAACTTTTTAATAATTTCTTTTAGCTTTTCTTTTCTTGCAATTTCAGCCTGCTTTACTTTGTTTTGGGCTTTGTGCAATTTGTCGTTGTGCTTTTTGATGTTTCTTTCGTTGTTGCGTCCCATTATATTTCTCTTTTAATTTCGTCTAAAGTTTTCTCGGTAAAAATCAATTCGGTGATGATTTGTTGTCTTAAATCATCGATATCTTCATAATCGAAATGCTTTGCCCATGAAGTTAGTTGCTGCAGATTTCTGATTTGTTTAATTCGTTTGGTGGTTTCAAAACTGGTTCTTAAAACAGGTTTACCATCGTAATCAGGATTCTTTTTATGTTGATACGTTACGGTATTATTGTCAAAATCTGCTTGAATGTAATACAGTTTTTCTTCGGCATTATCAGGATAAAACTCGTTCCACGCTGCAAAACCTATTTTGGTTTTCGACGGAGTTTCCGGTTCCATCGCTACCAAACGCCATTTGCTATTGGCTAATCTTCCCCAATGATTCGAAACGCGATACATGCCGGCTTCGGTATAATAATAGGTACTTCCAGCTTTGCTTTCAAACTGTTTCTTTAAACCTTCGATTTCATTTGAAAGTACTTCATGAAAAACACAAAATGTATTTTTGAATGAATTAGGATGTGGCTTGAAGTTTTTTTGCATGTGCAAATATACTGAGATTGTAAAGAACTCCCTAAAACAAACATAAATTGATTAACTTTGTACCTTCAATTTTAAAATAAAAAAGTCATGTCTAAAGATTCACAAGAAAAAATGTTGCAAAAAGGGGTTTACACAGGCATCATGGAGAAAGATGAAAACAACAATTATTTTTGTGGTGAATATCTTTTAGATTATAAAATCGCACATGCTAATCATACTTTAGGTGAATTGATTACAATTAAATCTGTAATCGAAAATCCTAGTGATATTAGTTATGACAAGTATCCTAAGAAATCAAAGAACTTCCATAAGGCCAATCAAAAATCTGAGGATAAATAATATTTGTTTCAGGTTGAAATCAGAGTTTAACCGCAAAGAACACTACGATTTACGCGAAGTTCGCAAAGTTTTTATTTTAAAACTTTGCGAATTTTTGTTTTTATTAAATTTCGTGAATAAAAAACTTTGCGTCTCTGCGTCTTTGCGTGATTGAATTTTAAGCTTAAACATAACATTGAGAATTTCGCGCAAAGACGCAAAGTCGCAAAGATGATTAATAGAAAGCTTTTTGAACTCTGTGTTTTTTTTTAAAAGCTATATAAAAAACTTTGTGTGCTCTGTGGTAGAAACTTTTAGTAACTGAATATCTCATGAATACTGAAACCTAGCCCCGATAGAAGTGGAAATCCTTTTATGCTGGGGTTCAGCATAAAAGATTGAAACGGATAGCGGGACACGAGCGTTAGCGACCGACGAAGTAAATAGCTCCTTCTAATTTTTAAATAATGAGTAAACCTTGCTGTCAGTATTCAGAATCAATATTTTAGATATTTTTCGAATATTTTTTGGTTCAAAAGTAAAAAGTTAAAAAAAAGTGTACCTTTGCAAAAAATTTGTCTTTTTGAACAATTAATTTCAATTTCAAACTAATAGACAAGTAGTTACCTTATTTATGAAAAAAATAGTTGAATACCGCAAGTTACTAAACGTAGACAAAACTGCAGAGTTAAAAGATTTAAAAACAATCTATCGTAATGCGATGAAAGAAGCTCATCCTGATAAATTTCAAGGTGATGATGCAGGTTTGAAAGAAGCAGAAGAGAAAAGTAAGGCTATCATTGAGGCTTATCACTTTTTGGTAAGTATTAATCCTGAAACGATTAAGGCAAATTTACCGGAATACACAGAGACTATCGCAACTTCATCAATTACTGATTATAAATTTGTTGAAGGTCGTTTGATCATCGATTTTTCTAACGGAAGTGTTTACGAATACATTAGTGTTCCTAAAGCTACTTACGTGAAAATGGTAAATGCTGATTCTCCTGGAAGATTCGCAAAAAGACACATTCTTAACTCTTTTACCTGGAGAAAGAAAACAAATCAAGAATAGATTTATACACAAATATTTACAAAAGCACTCCCTTATAAGAGTGCTTTTTTTATGCACAAAAATCAAAAAATTATCTATTTAGATTCATAATAATAATATAATTAAGAGTTTTGAATCAAATCAGACAAACAAACACGCTGATTACATGATAATTACACTAAAAAAAACTATAACAAAATT
>NZ_CADCSU010000073.1 GCF_902804475.1 Flavobacterium bizetiae | reverse complement strand
TTTCTCTCATTGCAAATCCTTTTATTTCAACAAATATAAATATTATTTATTTTAATTCTAAATAAAAAATTCATAAATTTTAGAAAAAGATATTCACCATATAAGTGATGTAAAAAAATTTAAGCTAACGTTTTTTTAAATACACTTATATCACTTAATATAGTTTAAAAACTTTATTTAATCCAATTTGACATATAAGATAAAAACTCTTTTTGTTGATCTACAAACAAATAATGAGAGCAATTATCCAGCAAAGCAAAATGATTTTTACCGGCTAAATTTTTAATAGAATTGATTTGATCATCTGAAAAAACACCATCTTGTTTGCCGTAGATCGCATAAATAGGAATGCCTTCAGCTTTTATCTTCTTTAAGGATGATCTCGTGTCAATGTTATTTTGTTTTTCATTTTGATAGAAAAGTAAAGGCGCATTTTTATTTCGAATATTAGTTTTGAAAAATTCACCTGAATCATAAGCGGCGTATAGCTTTTTAGATTCTTCCGTTGGATTTGGAATTTTAAAGAAATTATTCACTCCAGCTAGCTCAAAACATCCTTTTCGATATTCTGCTGAGTTTTTATTCAGAGTTTCTACAAAAGCGACTTTATCCAGCATTGCTAAATCATTCTTTTTAGTGCCTATTTTTTTAACCGAATCCAAAATATGATCGTAAGTTTCCTGTTGAGAAAATAAGGCTCCTGCCAAAATAAGATTACTCACATTCTGAGGATATTTTTCTGTATAAAGAGTTGCCACTAACCCGCCAAAACTGTGGGCCAGAAGCGTGGCTTTTTTTAAATGGTATGTTTTATAAATACTATTTAGATCCTGAAAAGCTTCTGCATAAGTAAATGTTGCATTAGGATCTATAGATCTGCCTTCGCCTCTTCTGTCGTAAGCAATAACATAAAAACCTTTTTTCGAAAGTGCTTCGGCTGTATTGCTGCCTTCAAATAAAGTCGCATTTCCGCTTGGCCCGCCATGAATAAATATAATGGGTTTGTCGTTTTTGTTCCCGTAAGTTTTGATGTAGAGATTTTGTCCGTTTGCGAAAAAGGATATTGTTAAAGCGAAAACGAATAATAGTTTTTTCATTATTCCATGTTTTGGTGATCTTCCATATCTTTTCGCAGATCCAGATTTCTAAAGGTTGGAGATTTTAATCCAAAGCCTAGAACGGTCAAAAGAGTCATGCTTCCGCCAAATACAACCGAAATAACAGGCGTCATTAATTTAGCGGTTAAACCACTCTCAAAAGCACCTAATTCGTTCGATGAACCTACAAACATCGAGTTTACGGCAGCAACACGACCACGCATATGATCCGGAGTTTTAAGCTGTAAAATCGTTTGGCGAATTACAACCGAAATTCCGTCAGCAAGTCCGCTTAAAAATAAAGCTACTACAGAAATCCAGAAGATTGTTGAAACTCCAAATAGAATAATCGATAATCCGAAAACAAAAATAGCACCTAAGAGTTTTAATCCGGCTTTTTTGTATAAAGGAACGTAGGCAGAAACCAGCATGGTAATAAAAGCACCAACCGCCGGAGCAGCTCTTAAAACTCCAAATCCTTCAGGACCAACTTTTAAAATATCCTGAGCAAAGACTGGTAATAAAGCAACAGCACCACCAAAAAGAACGGCAACCATGTCAAGCGAAAGAACTCCTAAAATAGTTTTATTGGTGAAAACGAACTTTAAACCTTCTTTAAGACTCTCCATTATAGGTTCGCCAATTTTAGGATTAAGAATTGGTTTTTTACTAATTTGAGATAAGGCAATTAATGCAAAAAGAGAACATGCAAATACAGAACACATCGACCAGTGAACGCCAATATAATTAATAGAAAATCCTGCAATTGCCGGACCTAAAACCGAACCAATTTGCCAAACCGAACTACTCCAGGTAGCGGCATTGGGATATACTTTTTTAGGAACAATTAAAGATAAAAGCGAGAATATCGTTGGCCCAAGAAAAGCACGAACCAATCCGCCAATAAAAACTAAAAAGTAAATCGAGTACAAAATGGCATTTGTAGACCAACCGTGAACTATTTTTGGCCAGGTGAGTAAAAATAATCCAAAGCTAATAACTGAAAATCCCAGAATACACTTTACCAATAAACCTTTTTTCTCCCGCTGATCGACCATGTGTCCGGCGAACAATGCCATACCAACGGCAGGAATTACTTCCATTAGACCAATTAATCCTAACGAAAGCGGATCCTTGGTTAAACTATAAACTTCCCATTCGATCACTATAAACTGCATCGACCAGGCAAAAACCATGGCAAAACGCAATATTAGAAATACATTAAATTCTCTGTAGCGTAGTGCCTGATAAGGATCTTGCTTGTTTGTTTTAGTTGTCATTTGTTCTAATGTCTTTAAGCATAAGTTGGGTAGAAACGCTGCCGTTCCATTCATTTTCAGCCAATGAATACGCTAACTGAAAAGGTTGTTGATTTTTTACAATGTTTATTTTTTTTCCAAGACCAAAACCTATTGCGGCGATTCCGTCTGAGCTATTTTGTTTTATAAAAAGTCTCAAATGTTCATCTTCTCCGCCTAAAGTTTTAGCATAACCCGTGTCTTTTGCATCTTTAGTCATAAAAACAGGCGTCATGTTCAAAGGTCCAAAAGGCTCGAATTGTTTTAAAATCCGAATTAGTTTTGGTGTAATGTCTGAGAAATTAATTTCGGCATCAACTTCTATTTCCGGCGTTCGCATTTCGGGTAAAATCGTTTCTTCGACTTGTTTTTCGAAAGCGTCTTTAAACGTTTTATAGTTTTCAGCTTTCAAAGTCATTCCGGCTGCGTACATATGGCCTCCAAATTGCTCTAAATGCTGCGAGCAGGCATCAAGTGCGTTGTAAACGTCAAATCCTTTTACAGATCTTGCCGAAGCCGCATATTTATCACCACTTTTGGTAAAAACCAAAGTCGGACGATAATACGTTTCTATTAATCTCGAAGCGACAATCCCAATTACACCTTTGTGCCAGTCTTCCTGAAAAACAACGGTTGAAAATCGATCTTCTTCCTGATTTTGTATAATTTGCTGAAAAGCTTCTTTGGTAATTTGTTTGTCCAGATCCTTTCGGTCGGAGTTGTATTGTTCTATCTCAGATGCGAATTGTTGGGCTTGTTCGAAATTAAATTCTGTCAATAATTCGACAGCATGATTGCCGTGTTTGATTCTTCCGGCAGCATTTATTCGGGGAGAAATAATAAAAACAACATCGGTAATATCAAGAGTTTTCTTTTTTACCTGATGTACCAAAGCCTTAATTCCCGGTCTTGGATCTGAATTAATAACTTGCAATCCGTAGTAAGCCAAAACCCTGTTTTCACCTGTGATTGGTACAATATCGGCTGCAATTGCTGTGGCAACCAAATCCAGATACGGAACCAAATCTTCAATCGTTTCATTTCTGTTTGTTCCTAAAGCCTGAATCAATTTAAAACCAACTCCACAACCGCATAATTCATCATAAGGATAAAAGCAATCTTCTCTTTTAGGATCTAAAATAGCAACTGCATCCGGAAGAAATTCTCCTGGACGGTGGTGATCGCAAATAATAAAATCGATGTTTTTTTCTTTCGCGTAAGCGATATGATCAATGGATTTTATTCCGCAGTCTAAAGCAATAATTAATGAAAAACCGTTATCATCGGCAAAGTCAATTCCTTTAAAAGAAATTCCGTAACCTTCAGCATAACGATCCGGGATATAAGTGGCAATATTAGGATAATGTGATTTTAAATACGCCGAAACCAAGGAAACAGCCGTTGTTCCGTCGACATCATAATCTCCAAAAACTAAAATGTTTTCTTGATTTTCGATCGCTAATTCTATTCGGGAAACTGCTTTATCCATGTCTTTCATCAAGAACGGATCATGAAGATGTTCTAACGAAGGGCGAAAGAAATTTTTGGCATCTTCGAAAGTTTCAATGCCACGCTGAATCAAAAGCGTTGCTACAAAATCTTCTACATTTAGGGCTTGCGCCAAATGATTGACTTTATCTTGAGAAGGTTTTGGTTTTAATGTCCAACGCATTTTTCTTATTGTAGATTTTAGATTTTAGATTTCAAATTTTAGAAATCGTTTAATCAGAAAGGTGATTTTTTTAATGCCACAGATTAAATGATTTTTAAGGATTTTTTAATCTGTAGCAGAGATATTCGTTTTTAACTTTGTTCAAGTTTAAAACTTTGTCAAAGTTTTTTGAGTTCAGATTTTAGAATGCAAATTTCAGAGATCTAAAATCTACACTCTAAAATCTAAAATTATTTCGCTTCTAAAGCATTTCCTTCAAATTTAATTCCGTCCCAACCTAAGTTGATGAAATTTCTAATGTTTTGGTGATTTGTTCCGTTTGGATCTCCTAAAACTTCTTCAAAATAAAAAGCTCCAAAACAAGCTAAAGTTTCTTCTTTACTTAGATTTTGCAATTTCGCGAAAGAAAATAATTTGCAAGAACCAGAGTTTTCTCCGGCTGCATTATGTTGTGTTCCGTTTTGGAAAGCTGTTGGAGTAAAGTTGTAATTTTCTTCGATTACTGCAATAGTTTCGGGGAATGTTATTTCGTTTGGAGTTTGTTTTACTTTTTCTAAAAAGGCTTGTATGCTCATGTTATTGTTTATTAGTTTTTTTGCCACGAATTTCACTAATTTCTCGAATTAAAGTTTGATTTCAACTTAAAAAATTGGTGCTAATTCGTGGAATTCGTGGCGAAAATTATTCTTCTTCTGTTTCTTCTTCATCCTTCGAAAACTTACTTTTCTTAGGTTCTTTTGTTATTGTTTTTCCGGCAACGACTACGACAATTTCGCCGCGTGGTGCTGTTTTTTCGAAATGCGTTAATACTTCTCTTGCAGTTCCGCGTACGTTTTCTTCATGTAATTTTGATAATTCACGCGAAACGCAAACTTGTCTGTCTTCGCCAAAATAAGTGATAAACTCCGCTAAAGTCTTAACGAGTTTATGTGGAGAAACGTATAAAATCATCGTTCTTGTTTCTTCGGCTAAAGCCAAAAAACGAGTCTGACGCCCTTTTTTTTCAGGTAAAAAACCTTCAAATATAAATCGGTCATTTGGTAATCCGCTGTTGACTAAAGCAGGAACAAAAGCAGTTGCGCCAGGCAGACATTCAACTTCGATTTTATTTTCGACACAAGCGCGCGTCAATAAAAAACCGGGATCTGAAATTGCCGGAGTTCCTGCATCCGAAATTAAAGCAATAGTTTCGCCCGCTTTCAAACGCGCAATCAAATTTTCTGTGGTTTTGTGTTCGTTGTGCATGTGATGGCTGTGCATGTGCGTGCCAATTTCAAAATGCTTCAACAATTTTCCACTCGTTCTGGTATCTTCAGCCAGGATCAAATCGACTTCTTTCAGAATCCTGATAGCACGAAAAGTCATGTCTTCAAGATTGCCAATTGGCGTTGGAACGATATATAATTTAGACATAATTAATTTTAAATATTTAAACACAGATTGCACGAATTAACACGAATGATTAAAGTGCTTATAATTTCACAAAAATGAATTAGTGTAAATCTGTGAAATTCGTGTTTTATTTTTTATGAAAATTTCTTTTCTACAATTCCTAAGAAACGTTCTGCGTAATCGTCTTTTCCTTCCCAATTGTTATAATCAGGTTTCACCATGTTTTCTATAAATTCTTTAGCTTCGCTATAATTGTCAAAAGTCAATAATTGATTCAGGACACGGCTATAATCTTCAGAACTGTTTCCGAAAAGGTTTTTGGTAAAAGCAATTCGGTCATTCAGATCAATATGAAAACCTTTTGCCAGTTTTTCGTTTAAAGTTGCAGCTTTTGTTTCTGCCGGTTTTTCTAAAACAACAGTTTCAATAACCTCTTTTTTCTCTTTATATTCATTGATTACCGGAGCAGGAGTAGAAGTTACATTTTCAAAACTATCCACTTTTACAAACTGAGCATCGGCATAATTAACTCCAAAATCCTCAAATGAAATTGTAATAGGACCTGCATTTGATGACGTTTCTGCTTTTGGCTCTTCTTTTTCCGGTTCTTTTTCTTCTATTGATTCTAATTCGAAAAGAGGTACAAAATCCGGAATTGGTTTTAAATCACTAATAGTTGTAAAAGAAAGTTCTTCGATCGTTTCTGTTTCTTTTTTAGTTTCAACAACTGGTTCTTCAGTTTTTTCTGCAACTGGTTCTTCAATAATTTCAGCAATTGGTTCCGTAATCGTTTCAATTACAGTTTCCGAAATCACTTCTTCAGGAACTTCAGCAACGATTTCTTCCTCGATAATTTCTTCTGTAGCAGTTTCTTTAGCAATAACTTCTTCAGCAACAATTTCTTCGGTTACTTCTTCGGCTTTGATTTCTTCAGTAACTATTGGTTCAGCTACAGTTTCAATTGGAGTTTCTGTTGCTGTAAAAGGCTCTTCAATTGTAATTGCCGCAGGAATTGTTTCTTCTTTATCAAAAATAGATTCAATTTCAGAACTAATTTCGCTGTGACCAATTGTTGGCTTCAAAGTATCGAAATTCTCATCTACAAACTTTAAAACCGCTAATTTCTCGTATAATTTCTGCGTTTCAAGATACAATTGATTGATATCGGATTTGTTTTTAAGCTTTAAAATTCGATGTGCAATGCTGATTAAATCGGCTTCCAATTTTTTTTTCATAACTGTTGAAATTATAGTGAATAGGGTATTTTAGTATATTTTGTATTTGAATGTCTTTATTCCCGGTAGAAATCTAAAAGATATTTTTTTATTTCTGTTAATAAGCGTTTGCGAATCTCCGATTTGATAAAAATTTTCTACTTTTGAAAAAGTGTAAAAACAGCGATTTTTCACGTCGATTTATTACCAGTACAAAGTAATAAAAACTATTCATTTTTAAAGGTAGAAAAATACAAAATGTTTCTCGAAAATACAGTAAATCACAAAGAACAATTTGGTTGGATTGAAGTTATTTGTGGATCAATGTTTTCGGGTAAAACCGAGGAGTTAATCCGCAGATTAAAACGCGCCCAATTTGCCAAACAAAGAGTCGAAATTTTTAAACCCGCAATTGATACACGCTATCATGACGAAATGGTCGTGTCGCATGATTCGAATGAAATTCGCTCCACTCCGGTTCCGGCCGCAGCAAATATCTCTATTTTAGCACAAGGTTGCGACGTTATTGGTATTGATGAAGCACAATTTTTTGATGATGAGATTGTTACAGTTTGTAATGATCTTGCCAATCAGGGAATTCGTGTGATAGTTGCAGGACTTGATATGGATTTTAAAGGGAATCCTTTTGGTCCGATGCCGGCACTTATGGCAACAGCAGAATATGTTACTAAAGTTCATGCCGTTTGTACCAGAACAGGAAATTTGGCCAATTATAGTTTTAGAAAAACAGATAATGATAAGTTGGTAATGCTTGGCGAAACCGAGGAATACGAGCCATTAAGCCGTGCAGCTTATTATAATGCTATGAAAAAAAGTCAGGAAAAGTAATATTCAATTAAGTTTTAATAAACCTATGGAAGAAAAACAAAGTACAAAGAAACAGAATACCTTATTGTTAATAGGAATCGGAATCGCATTAGTGCTGGTTGCTTATTTTCAGTTTTATCTTTCTAACAGTGTCAAGGAAGTAAACACCGAGGTGAGAGAACTTATCGAAAAATACAATAAAAATTGCCCGTTGACGATTCAGGAAGGCATTCGCTTGGATAGTGTGAGTTTGCCTGAAGAAAGAACGGTTCAGTACAATTTGACATTGATGAATGTTGAGAAAGAAAAGGCAGAAATCAATATCATACAAGAAGAAATAGAAAAAAGTCTGATTAGCACTGCTAAAGCAAATCCAGGGCTTCAGGTTTTTAGAGACAATGATTTTTCATTGATTTACAATTACTATGACAAAAAGAAAACAGCTTTATTTAAAATAAGAATATTGCCTGATCAGTATAAATAACCTGATGTTTGAATATAAAGAAACCCAACAGATTTTGATTTGTTGGGTTTTGTGTTTTTAGAGGAGTATTGATTCATTCCGTAGGAATGTCTGATTGGTAGCTATTTTAAATCGTTTTGTCAATATACGTTCCGTAGGAACGTTTGAATGTCAAAGAGGTTTATTATTATTAATCATATACACAACAAGTGTCCCTACAGGACACAATTGTGAAATCATTCTATTTTTTTTCTACCAATCAAATATTCCTACGGAATAGCAAATGATACGATAATTCTATTGGTTTGAACTTTTAAAAATTACATCTAAACTGGACTGAAGTCCAGCTCTACAATATAAAACGTTCCTTCGGAACTATGAAAGAGTCTTCGGCTCGAACCATTTTGTAGGGCCGGATTTTAGTCCGGTTTAATACGAAATGATATAAAAAATAAAACCCGACAGGGTTTTTAAAACCTGTCGGGTTTGCTATTTAAATGAACTTATATTCCTTATATGGTAAAAAAAATTAAATTTTCTTTCTCATTCTCGCCACTGGAATATCCAACTGCTCACGGTATTTTGCAATAGTTCTTCTGGCGATAGGATATCCTTTTTCTTTTAAGATTTCAGCCAATTGATCATCCGGTAAAGGTTTCTTTTTGTCTTCCTCTTCAATCGTATTTTTAAGAATCTTTTTGATTTCTAAAGTCGAAACATCTTCACCCTGATCATTTTTCATCGCTTCAGAGAAAAACTCTTTGATTAGTTTCGTTCCGTATGGCGTTTCAACATATTTACTGTTGGCTACACGTGAGATCGTCGAAATATCCAAACCAACCATATCCGCAATATCTTTTAAGATCATTGGTTTTAGTTTCGTTTCGTCGCCATCTAAGAAATATTCTTCCTGATAATGCATAATCGCATTCATCGTTACAAAAAGCGTTTCCTGACGTTGTCTGATGGCATCGATAAACCATTTAGCCGAATCCAGTTTTTGTTTGATAAACTGAACTGCATCTTTTTGAGCCGATGATTTATCACGAGAATCTTTATACGTCTGCATCATTTCCTGATAATCTTTAGAAACGTGCAGGGAAGGAGCATTTCTTCCGTTTAAAGTCAATTCTAATTCTCCATCAACAATTCTGATGGCGAAATCAGGAACCACATTCTCTGTTACTTTATTATTTCCGGTGTAAGATCCGCCCGGTTTAGGGTTTAGTCTTTCGATTTCGTGAATCGCTTTTTTAAGCTGTTCGTTCGAAACTCCGTATTTTTGAAGCAGTTTGTCATAATGCTTTTTCGTAAAAGCATCAAACTGATTTTCGATAATATCAATCGCTAAATCAACATATTCTGTTGGAGTTTTATGCTTTAATTGCAATAACAAACATTCTTGTAAATCACGTGCGCCAACGCCCGAAGGTTCTAGCTCGTGAATTACCTGAAGCATTTTTTCGACCATTTTCTCATCGGTATAAATACCCTGAGTAAAAGCCATATCATCTACAATATCCGGAACACTTCTGCGGATGTAGCCCATATCATCGATACTTCCAACAAGGAATTCCGCTATTTCGCGTTCTTCATCATTCAAAATAAAAGTATTCAACTGATTGATCAAATCCTGGTGAAAACTGATCGGAGAAGCAAAAGGAGTTTCTCTTTCTTCGTCTTCGCTATAATTATTCACCTGAGTTTTATAATCAGGCGTATCATCGTCGCTTAAGTATTCGTCGATATTAATGTCGTCCGCTTCGATTCTGTCAGATTCTGCATCATCATAATCGTCGTAGTCTTCATTAGCGAATTCATCTGCTTCATATTCATCTTCTTTTCCAGCTTCAAGAGCCGGATTTTCGTTCATTTCTTCTAATAAACGTTGCTCAAAAGCTTGCGTAGGCAATTGAATTAACTTCATCAGCTGAATTTGCTGTGGAGATAATTTTTGGGATAATTTTAAATTTAAAAATTGCTTTAGCATATAAAAAGTTGCTAAGATACTAAGGCACTAAGATGCTAAGTATCTTATATTGACGAATTAAATTCGTGTTAATTATTTTTTTATTTACATTCTAAAAACCTAGAACCTTAGTATCTCAGTACCTTAGAACCTTAAATTAAAACTCTGCATTTCCAGGAGTTCTCGGGAAAGGAATTACGTCTCTAATGTTTGTCATTCCAGTTACAAACAATACAAGACGCTCAAATCCAAGTCCGAAACCTGCGTGAGTTGCTGATCCAAATCTTCTGGTATCTAAATACCATGATAATTCTTCTTCGTCGATTTCTAAAGCTTTCATTTTTTCGATCAAAACATCGTAACGCTCTTCTCTTTCAGAACCACCAACGATTTCTCCAATTCCAGGGAAAAGGATATCCATTGCACGAACCGTTTCTCTTCCAGGTTCCGTGTTGTCGTTCAAACGCATGTAAAACGCTTTAATATTTGCTGGGTAATCAAACAAGATTACCGGACATTTAAAGTGTTTTTCAACCAAATAACGCTCGTGTTCTGACTGTAAATCAGCTCCCCATTCGTTGATAATATATTGAAATTTTTTCTTTTTGTTTGGAGTAGAATCTCTCAAAATGTCAATTGCTTCAGTATAAGAAACACGTTTAAAGTTGTTCTCTAATACAAAGTTCAATTTCTCTAGCAAAGCCATTTCGCTTCTTTCTGCCTGAGGTTTTGATTTTTCTTCGTCTAAAAGTCTTCCTTCCAAAAACTTCAAATCATCCTGACAATTGTCTAAAGCATATTTAATTACGTACTGAATAAAATCTTCAGCCAAATCCATGTTGTCATCAAGATTGTTGAAAGCAACTTCCGGCTCGATCATCCAAAATTCTGCAAGGTGACGAGAAGTATTTGAGTTTTCAGCTCTAAAAGTTGGTCCAAAAGTATAAATCTGACCCAAAGCCATTGCATACGTTTCACCTTCTAATTGTCCAGAAACCGTTAAGTTCGTTTCTTTTTCGAAGAAATCTTCTTTATAGTTTACTTTTCCGTCTTCAGTTCTTGGCGTGTTGTCAAAAGGTAAAGCCGTAACTTTAAACATTTCTCCAGCACCTTCAGCATCAGAACCAGTAATAATTGGCGTATTTACATACACAAAACCTTTTTGTTGAAAATAATTGTGAACCGCAAACGACAATACCGAACGCACACGCATAATTGCACCAAACATATTCGTACGAACACGTAAATGAGCATTTTCACGTAAAAAATCTAAACTAGGTTTGTTTTTTGGCTGTATCGGGAATTTTTCTGCATCAGAATCTCCTAAGATTTCCAATTTATTCACCTGAATTTCATATTTCTGACCAGCGCCTTTACTTTCGATCAAAGTTCCAATTACAGAAATCGCAGCACCAGTAGTGATTCTTTTTAAAGTTTCGTCAGGCGTATTTTCAAAATCAACAACACATTGTATATTATTAATGGTAGAACCGTCATTAAGAGCGATGAACTGATTATTTCTAAAAGTTCTTACCCATCCTTTTGCATTAACCTCCTGAAGCGTCGTCGTACTGTTTAATAAGTCTTTAACTTTTGTGTGTTTCATTTTATATATAATATTGAAATTAAATTATTTGTTGTGTAATAACTGCAAATATAAACGATAATAATTAAAATTAGAAGCTGTTTCCCGCTATCCGCTATATCTTTTTATTGCTAAAGGAGCAATAAAAAGGATGCCGCTGCTATCGGGGCTAGGGTTTTAGTTTTTATAAGGCATTTTTATCATTGCGAGGAACGAAGCAATCTCACTAAAATAGGATCCAAAGTTTGATTTAGCAAATGAGATTGCTTCGTTCCTCGCAAAGACTAAGTTTGTGCGTAATAAATCTTTGTCAAAGTTCAAAACTTTGACAAAGATTTTGACCTATAAATTCGAGATAATTCGTGGCAAGAAAACTTTTACCCCTCCAAATTCTCCAAATCCTCTTTCTTAGCTTTTTTCTTTTCAAAAGTCAAAACCAAAGCAGGTAAAACCAGTAAATTAGCAAACATTGCAAAAGCCAAAGTACAAGAAATTAATCCACCAAGGGCGATTGTTCCGCTAAAGCTTGAAAGCGTGAAAGTCGCAAAACCTAATATCAAAACTACCGAAGTATAAAAAGTACTGATTCCTGTTTCTCTCAAAGCGCTGAAAACAGATTTCTTTACCTTTCCGTTACTTTGTATCAAATCATGTTTGTATTTCGCCATAAACTGAATCGCATTATCTACCGAAATTCCAAAAGCAATACTAAATACTAAAATCGTTGAAGGTTTTAACGGAATCCCGAAATAACCCATTAATCCCGACGTAATACAAAGCGGTAAAATGTTCGTAATTACCGATGCCATTACCATTTTAAACGATCTGAACAAGTACAACATCAAAGCTGCAATTACTAAAATCGCAAAAATCAACGACTCGATTAAGTTGTCTACCAGGTAAGAAGTTCCTTTCTGGAAAACCAATGCTTTTCCTGTCAAAGTCACTTCGTAACGATCAGCAGGGAAAATTTCAGCAATTTTAGAGCGTAATTTTTTCTCTACTCTTGCCATTTCCTGCGTTCCGATATCTTTCATGAAAGTTGTGATTCGGGCATATTGTCCAGTCGAATCTACGTACGATTTCATTAAATTGTCTTTACTGTTTTTTGTTGCATTCTTTGCATACGACAAAATAAAAGTCTGTTCCTGCGAAGTAGGCAATTGGTAATATTCCGGATTTCCGTTGTAGAAAGCCTGTTTCGAATATTTAACCAAATTCACTACAGAAACCGGTTTCGATAATTCAGGAAGTTCTGCAATAGTGTTTTGCAATTCATCCATTTTTTTCATTGTCGATAATTTCATAACACCTTTTTTGTGTTTGGTGTTAATCATTATTTCAAGAGGCATAACGCCGTTGAATTCTTTTTCGTAAAATAAAATGTCTTTATAAAATGAAGCGCTTTTTGGCATTTCACCAATCAAACTTCCGGAAACTTTCATTTGCGCCACTCCAATTACACTAAAAACCAAAAGCAAACCGTAAATTGTGTAAATTACTCTTCGTTTGTTTTTAACCACATTTTCAACAAAATTCAATAAAGTCGAAATGTAAGTTTTGTTCAAGTGATACAAATGTCTTTCTCCCGGAATCGACATAAAACTATATACAATTGGCACAATTAAAAGCGTCAATAAGTAAACTGAAATCACGTTAATAGAAGTTACAAGACCAAATTCAAAAAGCAAATCATTACCCGTAATCATAAACGTTGCAAAACCTATTGCCGTAGTTAAATTCGTCATTAAAGTCGAAACCCCAATTTTCGAAATAATACGTTGCAAAGCCTTTGCCTGATTGTTGTGCAATTTGATTTCCTGCTGGTATTTATTGATCAGGAAAATACAATTCGTGATTCCGATAACGATAATTAATGGCGGAATAATGGCCGTTAAAATTGTGATTTTATAATGAAATAATCCAAGTGTCCCAAAAGACCAGATTACACCAATAATTAAAATACAAATTGAGATAAAAGTTGCTCTGAACGAACGGAAAAAGAAAAAGAAAATCAGGGAAACTGTGAATAAAGCCGCGCCAATAAAAAGCCCAATTTCGCCTTTCATATTGTCAGCATTAATCGTTCTGATGTAGGGCATTCCGGAAACTTTTAAATCAACTCCCGTAGTTTTTTCGAATTTATCGATTTTCGGAACCAGATTTTCAAGAATAAAAGTCTTTCTTTCCGGCGTATTTACAAGCGCTTTATTAATGTAAATCGCTGAACGAATACTCCCGCTTTGTTTGTTAAACAATAATCCTTCGTAAAAAGGCAAATTGTGAAATAAATCGTATTGAATCTTTTTTAAATATTCAGGATCAAGCGCTTTCTTTTGGTCGATAAACGGAGTCAGAACAAATTTTTCATTAACCGTATCTTTTTCTAGTTTCTTTAAATCATTCAAAGAAACAACCAAATCTACTTCTTTAGAATTTTTTAAACCTGTCATTAATTCATTCCATGCAGCATAATTTTTAGGCGTAAAAAATTTCGGATCCTGAAACCCAATTACTACTAAATTTCCTTCTTCACCAAATTTATCAAGAAACTGTTGGTATTGTTTATTTACGATATGATCTTTAGGAAGCAGGTTAGCTTCAGTGTAAGTCATAGAAAGGTTTTTCCATTGGTAACCAAGGAAAATCGTTAAAGCAGATAGAATTACTAGTATTATAATTCGGTTCTTAAGTATGATTCGGGCTAGTTTTTCCCAAAATCCAACTTGTACAGCGTTTTTCATAAAATCTTTAAAATGGATGCAAATGTAGTGAAAAGTGCTCTAAATCATAAATAATCAATTGTATTTTACTTAATGTTAACACAAATTGAACAGTTGTTGTTTGTGATATATTTCTCTCTTTTTGTGTTTTAATGATCAGCTTTTCTCATATTTGTACGTAATTTAAAAATGAGATAAAAATGAACTGGATTTTATTAATCATAGCAGGACTTTTTGAAGTAGGGTTTGCATCTTGCTTAGGCAAAGCCAAAGAAACAACAGGAATGATCTCGACGTATTGGATGGTGGGTTTCTTTGTTTGTCTTTCGATAAGTATGTTATTACTGTATAAAGCCACTCAGGTTTTGCCAATAGGAACTGCTTATGCTGTCTGGACAGGAATTGGAGCTGTTGGAACTGTTTTAGTTGGGATTTTGGTTTTTAAAGAACCCGCAACTTTCTGGAGGATATTTTTTCTTTCAACTTTAATTGCTTCGATTATTGGGTTAAAGTTTGTTTCTAATCATTAAGAATTGGCCCGCGGGTTTTACGGATTGAACAGATTTACGCGGATTTTTTTATTTTTTAAATAATAATATATGCCACAGATTGCACAGATTCTCACAGATTAATTTGTAGTAAATTATTAGAAAAATCTTTTTAATCATTTAATCAGTGGCAAAAAAATATGCAAAAAAAAATCATGTTATTCGCGACTCAAGCGATAGCGAAGACGAACTAAATTCGTGGCGGAATATATTTATATAAATTATGGAATTAAGAGGAATTAAATTTACAACTATCGGATTGAGCTTATTGGTTTTTGCTATTTCACTTACTCAAAATGCTTTGGTTGTAAATTATAATAATGAAATAAAAACAGCTTCATCATTAGAATATCTTTTTATAGGATCAGTAACTTTTATGGGTGGAGGATTATTAGAAGAGATTATTTGGTTGGCAAGTCCGTTATGTTTATTAGCTATAGTATTAATGATCAAAGATGATAAGAGAGCCGTTTTAGTAAGTTTAATAGCTTCTGCTTTGGCAATTTCTTTTTCATTCTGGCATGAAATATTGGGTGCAGAAAGCGGTACTATGGCTAAGATAGTTTCTTTTGAATTGGGATATTATCTTTGGTTATCGAGTATTTTGATATTGACAATTGGGATTTTGATTCATTATAAAATGACATTAAAAACAACTTTACAAGCGTAACCTATGCAAGAAAACAACACTATTACTTTTATATTCCTGGCGATACTTTTATTGCTTATCATTATCATTTGTTTTTTAATGTATCAATTGATGCAGTTTAAAAAAGCAAAAGACGATGCTGAGAAAAGTTTTTATGCACTCGAAATGAAAGTCAACGATTTGCAGTTAGAAACTTTAGAATCGAAACTGAATCCGCATTTGTTTAAGAATATTTTAAACTCGATTCAGTCGCATGCTTACCAAACCTATTTTGCATTAGATAAACTGGCCAATGTTCTGGATTATATTTTATACGAAAGCAAAAAGAAATTTGTCACCGCAAAAGAGGAAATTGATTTTGCTTTGAATTTAATCGAAATCAATAAAATCAAGATCAGTCCGCTTTTTGAACTCAAGATAAAAACCAATATCAACAAAGAAGATAAATTATACGATCAGCCTTTACTCGCACCGTTAATTTCTATCGATTTAATCGAAAATGCCTTTAAACACGCCGATTTGCAAAGTGCCGATGCCTTTATTTCGGTTGTTTTTGAGTTTAGGGATAATGCTTTTTTTATGACGGTTTCGAATAAAATATCAGATAAAAAAGTATTAAAAAAAGAACGAAGCGGTTTTGGTCATGCCACTTTAGAACACCGATTGCGTATTATTTATAAAAACAACTTCAAACTCGATAAGTTTGTAGAAAACGATGTTTATATCGCTCATCTTAAAATAGATTTACTTGAATACAAAACTGAAATGCTTGCTTCTGGACGATGAGTTACCGGGATTAACGTACCTGAAAATGCTTTGCGAACAAATTCACGAAGTCGAAATTGTAAAAACGTATAATAATCCCGAGAAACTTCTTGCTGATATTCCCAATCTCGATTTCGATCTGTTGATTTCAGATATCGAAATGCCGGGAATGGATGGTTTGCATCTTGCAGAATTGCTCGATAATAAATTAGTGATTTTTTGCACGGCTTATAAAGATTATGCTGCCGATGCTTTTAATATTGATGCGGTAGATTATATCACAAAACCGGTAAAACTCGAACGTTTGCAAAAAGCGATCTCAAAAGCGTATGAACGTTTTCATAAACCGGATGCCGCTAAAAAGTTTATTCAGCTGAATACTGACAAAGGGAAAACGCTGTTGTATTTTAATCAAATCGTGTACATCAAAACCGCAGTGAGCGATAGCCGTGATAAAACCGTTTTGCTGACTGACGGAAGTTTCCTGAACCTGAAAAATGTAAAATTTGATACGCTTCTGCACGAATTACCCGATGCTGATTTTTGCCGCGTAAACAAAAAGGAAATTGTTGCTGTAAAAGCGATTAAATTCTTTAATCATAACGAAATTGTTCTGCATCATTTAGAAAAAAATGATAAAAACAGCACTTTAATTTTAAGCGAAACCTACCGTTCTGACTTTTTGAAAAAGGTAAAAATATAACTTATTACAAAGTTTTTCGGACTTGTTACATACATTCGAAATTAGGTTTAAAATTGCTTTATCACTTAATTCTCAGTTCTGATATTTGCACCATTAAATCAAAAAAACGAGTTATGAATAACATTAAAAACTCCTTATTTTACGTTACTGTTATTGGCGGATTCACTGCCTTGATATATTGGGTAATTTCAAAAGGTGCTGCACTCGAAGTGGGGCGCGGAATCGTACATAAACAAATAGAAAGCAATCATTGGAATGACTTCCTGCATTCGATGGTTGAAAATTTACAACATCCTCTCGCTATTTTATTGGCTCAGATCGTTACCATTATTTTAGTAGCGCGTTTGTTTGGATGGGTTTTTAGAAAAATAGGACAGCCATCTGTAATTGGCGAAATGATTGCAGGTATTGTTTTAGGGCCGTCTTTGGTCGGAATGTATTTTCCTGAATTCTCAGCCGCGTTATTTCCAAAAGAATCTTTAGGAAATTTACAATTCTTAAGTCAGATTGGTTTGATTCTTTTCATGTTCGTTATCGGGATGGAACTGGATTTGAAAGTATTAAAAAATAAAGCACACGATGCTGTAGTAATAAGTCACGCAAGTATTGTTATCCCTTTTGCCCTGGGTCTGTCATTAGCTTATTTTATCTACCATACTTTTGCTCCGGTTGGAGTTGAGTTTGCGTCGTTTGGTTTGTTTATGGGTATTGCGATGAGTATTACAGCGTTTCCGGTATTGGCCAGAATCGTGCAGGAGCGAGGCATGCAAAAAACAAAATTGGGTACTATTGCCATCACTTGCGCTGCCGCAGATGATATTACGGCCTGGTGTATTTTGGCTGTTGTAATTGCGATTGTAAAAGCAGGTTCGTTTACAAGTTCTTTATACGTAATTGGTTTGGCTATTTTGTATGTTATTATCATGCTAAAAATAGTACGTCCGTTCCTGAAACGTGTTGGAGATTTAAATTCAACTCGCGAAAGTCTGAATAAGCCTGTTGTTGCTATTTTCTTCCTTACACTTTTATTTTCTGCTTATGCTTCTGAGTTAATCGGAATTCACGCTTTGTTTGGTGCTTTCTTAGCTGGAGCAATCATGCCTGAAAATAATAAGTTCAGAAATATTTTTATCGAAAAAGTAGAAGATGTTGCCATCATCGTATTATTACCATTATTCTTTGTGTTTACAGGTTTACGTACACAAATTGGTTTATTAAATGATCCTGCTTTATGGAAAATTACAGGATTGATTATAGCTGTTGCTGTAGCTGGTAAATTTTTAGGAAGTGCTTTTGCTGCGAAATTTGTTGGACAAAGCTGGAAAGACAGTTTAGCCATTGGAGCATTAATGAATACTCGTGGTTTAATGGAACTTGTGGTTTTAAATATTGGTTATGATCTTGGTGTTCTTTCTACAGAGATTTTTACCATGATGGTAATTATGGCTTTAGTAACGACTTTTATGACGGGTCCGGCGCTGGATTTTATAGGTTTTATTTTTAAAGATAAAGTAACAGCTGTTCCGCAGGAAATTGGAAATAAAAGTAAATACAAGATTCTGCTTTCGTTTGCAACTCCGGAAAGAGGAAAGAAATTATTGAAAATCGCGAATAGCTTAGTGAAGAAACAAGGTGATAATTCGATTGTAACCGCGATGCATTTATCATTAAGTACAGAAATACATTCGTTTGATGTAAAAGACCATGAACGTAAAATGTTGGTTCCGGTTATTGAAGAATCAGAACGTTTGAATCAGAATATGGTGAGCGTTTTTAAAGTAACCAATGATATTGATACTGATATTATAGAAACGGCCAATCAAGGTGATTATGATTTGTTATTAGTTGGTTTGGGACAATCCATTTTTGATGGAACTTTGCTAGGAAAGATTCTTGGTTTCACGACCCGAATCGTAAATCCGGATCGTTTGATCGATAAGTTTACAGGAAAAGAAGGTTTGTTCGAAAATTCTCCTTTTGATGAAAGAACGCGTCATATTATTTTAAAAAGTAAAATGCCGGTTGGTATTTTTATCGATAAGGAATTAGAGGAAGTAAATCAGGTTTTTATGCCAATTTTTACCAAAGAAGATTCTTTCCTGATTGAATACGCGAAGAAATTAATCAACAATAATGGTTCTCAGATTACGGTTCTGGATGCGAGTGGTGAAGTAAAAAACACCAGAGATATTCAGGAAACGATTCGTTCGATCGAGCAAATTGCTCCGAATCATATTATGATTATGCACGACAGAACGATCAAAAAAGAGTTTTTAGAAAACCAGAATTTAATGATTATTAGTTTAGACAGCTGGAAAAAACTAATCGAATCTCAAAGTACGTGGTTGAATAATACGCCTTCGGTTTTGATTTTGAAACCATAATTAGGGTTTAAATTACAATTTGAAAATTCCAAATTCCAATTTTTATTGGGGTTTGGGATTTTTTTTGTTTTGGCTTTTTGAGGATTTTGATTGTGAGATGGCACGCGGATGACACGGATTCGCTTGCGCGAAAACACGGATTTATACGGATTTTTTATGTTGTGTTGTTCTCATTTTTTGTCATCCTGACGAAGGAAGGATCTTTGCTAGTGGCTCGGTAAAGATTGGCGGCAATCTTGTCATCTCGACGTAAGGAGAGATCACACTCGTAGATCGACAAAGATTGGTGATATGCTGTGCGGAGTTTGAAGTGTGATCTCTCCTCCGTCGAGATGACATACTATATGTGTAATTGGAATTTATATTTTTTATTATGAAAACAAGTGCCCTAGCCCTGATAGTAGAGGAAATCCTTTTGTTCCGTCCCGATAGCTATCGGGAGGAGCAAAAGATTGGAACGGATAGCAGGAAATAGCTCCTAATTCTTCGACTCGCTCAGAATGACAAGCTATTTCTATAATTGGAATTTGAAATTTAAAAAGATTGGAATTTAATTTTAATTTATAGCCCCAAATCCAGAACATACGAAATCTTAACGGCAATATTGTCTTCGAATTTCAATAACTGATTTGGTCCGTAGCGGTAGAAACCTCCAAGGCCAAAACCTTTGTAGATTTTGTTTAATTCAATTCCGGATTCGAAGAAACCTTTGTCTAGGGTTTTGTAGGTTGGGCCAACGTGTTGTTGAGGGTTTTCCATATTTCCCCAAGCCATTCTGGTGACTAATACTAATGACGGACGAACTTTTTTGAGTATTCTGATTCGGTCAAAACCATGTTTGATTTGAAAAAAGATATATTGACTCGAGAAAAACTCATTGAAATACATGGTTTCAAAACTGTTTCGGCCGGCAAAAGTAATACGCTGAATAACGGTTTCTTTGGTCAGGTTGTTGGGCATCGTGTTGTACAAATGCGTAAGCGGAACATCGCCTATGGCATAACCTCCTTGCAAAAGCAAGCTTGTTTTTTGACCGTTCAGGTAATTTTTTTCATACTCGGTTTTGAAATCTATTTTACCAAAAGTAAAATCGTTTCCTAGAACATCAGGCAGGGATTGCGTGTATTGAAAAGTGAATCGGGGAAATCTTTTCTCTGATTCGTTCCTTCCGGTTGGTGTTTGCATAAAGTTGCTAAATGGTGCCCAGACAATCGAAACCATTGCGGTTGTCATGATGTAACTCGAATATAATTTTCCGCCGTAATTAAAAAGATAATCAAATTGAGGTTCGACATTTGTTCTTGCCAATTCGAAAACAGCTTCGGTTTTTGGGATAATTTTAGACTGAACATTGGCTTTCCAGGCGGTATATTTGTAGAAAGTACTAATGTTGATTGGTCGCGGATCATAGATTTTAAAAACGCGTTTGTCTACCGCAAAAACGGTACTCGCAATTTCGCGAACATCATCTGTATAATATCCGTTCACCCATGTATTGGTGCTTTTGTCAAGCAAAACTCCGGTTCCTAAACTGTATTTTAGTTCACCATCTTTTGTTCCGTAAGCAGAGTATCCTTCGATTCTGAAATTCTTAGAAAAACGATCATTTGTGATTCCGCCAAGACCTAATCGAAAGCCTTCGTAGTTATTGTAACTGATGATTTTTTTCAGATCAAGATCAACTGGTCCGATAGGAACGTAACCATTGATTATTTTTCGGCCAAAACCCAAACGATTTTCGATTCTTTTCTTGATCGAAAGGCTATCGATCAGTTGATAGGTTCTTTGGCCTTTTAAGTCCAGAGTTTCTTTACGATACTCGTTCCAGAAGGCTTCCGGTTTTTTGCTGGCATCATCTTTAATTTCGATATAAAGTGCCGGATCTTTTATTGGGGTATTTGTGTTGTAATGTATGTCGAAATTATTACTTTCTGAAAGCAGATAAGTAAAGTCTGATGCTGATTTTTTTCGGGGTTCAAAGTTGTCCTCGACATCTCCGTCAAACTGAATCGTTCCGCCCAGAATTTTTATATCATCGTCGTTTTTACCTTTTACGATTTTAAAAGTAGTATTGCTCTGAAACCATACTTTTTCGTTGGGTACATAATCAAATTCATGAATACCGCTAATGTCAAGAACACCTTTTATGCGCATTACGGCTTTGGCTACGGCAAAATTTTCCTGATCGATATACAATACGCCTTCGAGTCCTGATGATTTTCTTTTTTGTTTGTTTTTAAAATAAATCATGTAGGTTTCACGGCCTTTGATATTGACAGTATCGAGTATTTTATAATTGTAATTTGCAGGAGCATTATTCGAAATTGGGTTTTCGTATTTGGTTTCGAAAAGCTCGTATTTATTATCGTAAATAGAGATCGATTGCAAATTAAAGGCAATAACTTCATAGATCGGATTTTTAAATCCAGCCATTTTTGTACCCAGAATGGTTTCTTTTAGTTTGTTGTTGCCAAACTGATATTGCGACACTTTTTCGGTTTGAAATAAATGCTGCTTGCTGATTATCTCTTTGAATTTATAATCAGATGAATCTATATTGATGCGTTTTTTGTCGAAATCTTTGTAAGCGGCCGTAGAATCGATTCTGCCATCGATAGAATCCGGATTGGCCGTTACGATCAGTTTATTGTAGCTTTTGTAATCAAAACTGTTCAGCTTTTTTTGCGGATTGTTTTTGTTCTTGTTTGCAATTACTTTCCTTATAATGGTTAAAGCCGGATTTTCATTAGAAACAATAACTTCTTTTAAATCATCTGTTTTTTGAGAAAGCGGAATTAAATAAAACTTTTTGTTCTCTGTAATCGCAATAATTTTGGTTTGAAAACCAATGTAAGAAACCGCGAAAGTGGTTGCTTTTGCCGAAGGTGTAAAAATGAACTTTCCGTCGACATCAGTAATTGTATTAATGTTGTCAGAAGTTGTTATGGTGGCAAAAGGTAAAGGTTTGTTGTTGGAGTCCGTTACAATTCCGTTTATTTGAAATTGCGCCTGAATAGTAAGCGTAAAAAACAAAGTCAATAAACAAAATAGCTTCATAGAGAATATTATAGTTTCAAAACGGATAAAACGTAATTTTGGTATGCAAAAATAACAATAAAAAAAATCCGTCTAGTACAATTTAACTAAACGGATTTTTATTTTGTGATAATATCATTAAACCTTCATGATTTCGGCTTCTTTTGCTGCCAATAATTCGTCGATTTTCTTGATATAAGTGTTTGTCAGATTCTGAACTTGCTCTTCTGCAGATTTACAAATGTCTTCAGAAGTTCCTTCTTTTTCTAATTTTTTAATATCAGTATTAGCATCTTTACGCACATTACGTACACCAATTTTGGCATCTTCAGCTTCAGATTTTGCTTGTTTTGCTAAATCTCTACGACGCTCTTCTGTCAAAGGCGGAACGCTAATGATAATTACGTCTCCATTATTCATTGGGTTAAAACCAATGTTGGCTACCATAATTGCTTTTTCGATCGCTTGTAGCATGTTTTTTTCAAACGGCTGTAAAGTAATCGTTCTTGCATCCGGAACACTAATTTTCGACACTTGCGAAAGTGGCGCTGCTGATCCGTAATAATCTACGAAAACACTTCCTAGCATTGCTGGAGAAGCTTTTCCTGCACGAATGTTAAGAAATTCTTTCTCTAAATGCGCAATCGAACCATTCATTGATTCTTCAGTACTATCTAATATAAATTCTATTTCTTCAGTCATTTCTTTTAGATTTTTAGATTTTTAGACGATTCGATTTTTAGATTTTTAAAAATACCGGCATCTAATTTACTAACTAATATAGTTTTTTATTTTTTTAATATTGTACGATTGTCAAAATTTAGAAATCTGATATTCTAAAAATTGAACAATCGAAGTAGCTTATACGTTAACTACTGTTCCTATGTTTTCGCCTTCACAGATTTTTAATAAATTTCCAATTTTGTTCATATCAAAAACAACGATTGGCAATTTGTTTTCCTGACTTAATGTAAAAGCTGTTGTGTCCATTACATTTAATCCTTTTTTAAGAACGTCATCAAACGAAATCATATCGAATTTTACTGCTGATGCATTTTTTTCAGGATCAGAATCGTAAACACCATCAACACGGGTTCCTTTTAAGATCACATCTGCATTAATTTCAATTCCTCTTAAAACGGCTGCAGTATCAGTTGTAAAATAAGGATTTCCGGTTCCGGCTCCAAAAATTACAATTCTTCCTTTTTCAAGGTGACGATCTGCTCTTCTTTTAATATAAGGTTCTGCAATAGACTCCATTTTTAAGGCAGTTTGCAAACGGGTTTTCATTCCTCTGTCTTCAAGAGCGCCTTGTAATGCCATACCGTTTATAACTGTAGCAAGCATTCCCATATAATCGCCTTGTACTCTATCCATACCAGCACTTGCACCTGCAACGCCTCTAAAAATATTTCCTCCTCCAATAACAATAGCAATTTCTACTCCTTTACTGTGAATTTGCTTAATTTCTTCAGCATATTCGGCTAATCTTTTAGGGTCAATTCCGTATTGTAAATCACCCATTAAGGCTTCGCCGCTTAGTTTTAGAAGAATTCTTTTATATTTCATGTGTTGTTGCGTTAATTTGTGCAAATATAGACATATTCTTATTTTTAAAAATAATGTTTTAAAAAAATTAATCGTTCTTTTATTTTTAAATTTATACGGAATTTTCAGGATTTTTTTGAATGTGATAAAAGTCATTCTTTGGGTCTTCTTGAAATTTGTAATTTTATGCAATTCAAAAAATAAACAAATATGAAAAATATTATCGCTAAGGCATTATTTAAAAGTCATACTTATCCTGAATATCGCAAATTGATTGCTGATTTATTAGTCGACGGAAAATCAACCGGTAGCGAACAATCTGAAAGTTTAACCAATTATAGTAAGCTGAACGATGCGAGAATGAATCGATTAGATAAAACGATAAAATTAACAGATGAAATTATTTTAAAATTACAAAATCTGGATCATAGATATATTTGGCTCGTAATTTCTGAAGGCTGGTGTGGTGATGCTGCGCAAATTCTTCCAATTTTGAATAAGATGGCTTTGGCATCACATAAAAAAATCGATCTTAGAATTGTGTTGCGTGATGAAAATGAAGAATTAATGAATCAATATCTTACGAATGGCGGAAGAGCAATTCCAAAAGTTATTATTATATGTAAAGAAGCCGGAATAGTTCGTGCCGATTGGGGACCAAGACCAAAAGGTGCTTCTGAATTAATGGCAAATTATAAAAAAGAAGTTGGCGTTATTGATGAAAAAATAAAAACAGATTTGCAATTATGGTACCTGGCAGATAAAGGTGTTTCGGTTCAGGAAGAACTCATGCAAATTATAGAAGACATTAAATATAATCGTTTATAATTTTATTTAATTAAGATACTAAAATTGGGATGTTATTTGTTAATGTGTTGTAATTGAATTTAATAGATTTTAAAAATACAATAAAATATTTTTTTTAATTTAAAAATTGTTTAACTTAGTCACATGATCCCACTTCTATTATTTATTTTCTGATTTACTCTTTTTATTGGTGTTTATTTAATGTTTAACAATTAAAATGCACTATTATGAAAAAGTTATTCGAAAGATTTTATGATTTTGTTTCAGGTGTATTGTTTGGAGGAAAAAATGTATGTAATTATTAACTCCAAAAAAAGACACCTTATGAAATAGAATTATTTTAGGAGTTGGCACATTACTATTTTTTAATTGTAATGTGCTTTCTGTTTTATTCTAAATTAAGGCTTTCCTCAAATAAAGTAACATCAATGGCATTCTTTACGTCATAATCGCCAATTTTAGTTCGGCGTAAAACAGTCAAATGCGATCCGGAATTCATCGCTTTTCCAAAATCATAAGCTATAGATCTAATATAAGTTCCTTTGCTGCAAACAATTCTAAAATCTACTTCAGGCAATGCGATTCTTGTAATTTCGAATTCGTGAATAGTAGTTTTTCTGCTTGCAATTTCTATGGTTTCTCCTGCACGTGCATGTTCGTATAAACGAACACCATCTTTTTTAATAGCCGAAAAAATAGGTGGCTTTTGATCAATTTCACCTAGAAATTGTTTTACGGTTTCATGTATCAAAGCCTCGTCGATATGCGAAGTTGGAAAAGTTGCATCGATTTCGGTTTCGAGATCATACGATGGAGTAGTGGCTCCAATAAAAAAAGTTCCTGTGTATTCTTTTGCCTGACCTTGTAATTCGGTAATTCTTTTAGTGAATTTTCCTGTACAAATTAATAATAATCCACTCGCCAAAGGATCTAATGTTCCGGCGTGGCCAATTTTGAACTTTTTAGGAAGTCCAACTTTATTAATCAATAGATATTTTAATTTATTGACAGCTTGAAACGAACTCCATTTTAAAGGTTTGTCTATCAATAAAACTTGTCCGTTTAAATAATCTTCAGGCGTCATTATATTATGGTAAGGGGATGAATGAAAAAGTGAATCAATAATAATACGATTCCGGCGATTATTCTGTAATAACCAAAAACTTTAAATCCATTTTTAGTCAAAAAGCCAATAAAAGTTTTAATCGCTAAAAGTGCCACAATAAATGCAACAATATTACCAATAACTAATAGATTAACCTGATCATGAGATAATTCGAATCCTGCTTTATAATAATCGTAGCATTTTTTTGCAGTTGCACCCAACATTGTTGGTACAGCTAAAAAGAAAGAGAATTCAGCAGCCGTTGTTCTGGATAATTTTTGAGACATACCTCCAACAATACTGGCTCCACTTCGTGAAACTCCCGGGATCATGGCCAGACATTGAAACATTCCGATTTTAAAAGCTTGTAAATAGGTGATTTCCTGCGAAGTTTCAGCAGTATTTGGATTGTTGAACCATTCGTCAACTTTCAATAAAATTAATCCTCCTATCAAAAGTGAAACGGCTACAGTAACCGGATTTTCTAATAAACCATCAATAAAATCACTTAATAATAATCCTAAAACTACGGCCGGAATAAAAGCAACCAAAAGCTTAAAGTAAAAATCAAGTGTTTGAAAGAAACGTTTAAAGTATAAAACTACTACAGAAAGGATTGCACCAAGTTGAATAACAATGGTAAAAAGTTTAGTGAAATCTTCGTGGGCAATACCAAAAAAAGAAGAGGCAATAATCATGTGGCCAGTTGAAGATACAGGTAAAAATTCTGTAATTCCTTCAATTATGGCAAGAACAATAGCTTGTAAAGTATTCATTTAATTTAAATTGTTAGATTATTAGACTTCTTAGATGTCAGACTTTTTTAAAGAGATTAATCTAATAATCTTAAAGATCTAAGTTGTCTAAGCAGTCTAAAGAAAGTCTATTTAGATTTTTTGAAAATAGAATAAATCGTGATTCCAAAACCAATTAAAACAGTAGTTGGAGCCAAACGAATACGTCTGAAATTAAAAACATCTTCATTAAAAATATTAGGATCTTTACTTCCTCCGCCAGACATTAAAATAAAGCCTAAAGCGATAACCCCAATTCCGATTAATAGAATTTTGTAGTTAATACCATCAAAAAGAAATTCTTGTTTTTGTGGCTGTTGTTCTGTATTGTTATTGTTTTTCATCTTATCATTGCGAGGCACGAAGCAATCCTCTATTTATATGAATTATCTTTTTTACTGTAAACTAAAAGCTGAGACTGAATACTTTTTTAATAAAGATCGTCTGTTCTTAAGTTCAGGAAACGTTGTGTTGCAAAATGTGTACTTACCCAGGTAATTAAAACTCCAAGTCCAAAAACGGCTAATAATACCAAACCAATTAAGACTTTATCTTCTAAAATACCTAAACCAGGAAAATTAGTTTCTACATAAAATAAAAGACCAATCAAGGCTATGATCGCCAATCCTGCGCCTAACATTCCTAATTTTACACTACGTGTTACGAATGGTTTACGAATAAACGATTTTGTTGCACCCACCATTTGCATGGTTTTAATGATGAATCTATTAGAATGTATCGATAAACGTAATGAACTGTTGATTAATAAAACAGCGATTATGGCAAGGAAACCGCTAATAATCAAAATCCACATACTTACTTTTTTGATGTTGTCGTTTACCAGATTTACCAATTGTTTGTCGTAAACGATATCTTCGATCATGGTGTTTTTACGCAATTTACTTTCGATTTGCACGATGCTGTCTCTCTCAACATAATCTGCTTTTAAGTGAATGTCGTATGAATTCAATAAAGGATTTTCTCCTAAAAAGGTCAGGAAATCTTCTCCAATAATATCGGTGTGTTCTTTTGCTGCTTTGTCTTTAGTAACATAAACATAAGATCTTGCGAAAGGAGCTCTTTTCAATTCAGTGTCAAATGCTTTTATCACACTATCATTAGCTTCATTTTTAAAGAAAACTGTCATTGCAATTTTTTCTTTAAAATCATTGGCCAATTTTTTAGAATTGATAATGAATAATCCTAGTACTCCCAAAAGGAATAAAACCAAGAATACACTTAGTACAACCGAAAAATAAGAGGAAATTAACCTGCGCTTTTGAAATTTATCAAAGTTAGAACTCATAGTTTGCTTAAATTATGTGGTAAAAATAATAAAGAATTTCTTTATTTGAAGTTAATAACGATCAAAGTTTTGACTTTCGTACCATAAATGTACAATTAGATGTTGAATAAAAAGTTTATTTAGCCGCAAAGCTTTATTTTTTAATCTCGCAAAGACGCAAAGTCGTAAAGAAAATAAAAAGCTTAGTTCTCAAGCTTTGCAATTGTTGATCTTAAAATTTGATTTTACCGCAAAGTGCGCAAAGTCTTTATAACAGATTGTGTTTAGATTATGTTGAAAAAGGCAAAGTTCGCAAAGCTTTGGGGAAAATAGAACTTAGAAAAATTTACTACAGATTATACAAAGACTCACACAAAGTTAATTAACATCCAGCTTTGCGAACTTTGTGTTTTTACAAAACCTTCAAAATTTAAAAAACTTTGCGCTCTTTGCGGTGAATGTCAATAGTTAAGTTCCCTATTTCAAATTACTTCATTTCCCAAACCAATGATAAATAATACAATCCGCCAATTGACGGACCTCCCAAGATAGAATTATAAGGTTTGTTTAAAATGTTGGTTCCGCCAAGTTTCGTAGTAATACCTGTTTTTTTGAAATTGTAGTTGATCTGTGCGTCCATCGACCAATAAGCAGGAACGGTTCCGCTGACTAGAAAAGAAACATAATCAAAATTGTTTTGATATCGGGCTGTTGCACTTGCACCAAGATTTTTCCAAATATTGTTTGCGATTAAAGTTCCGTTGATGTTGAATTCAGGAGTATTGAAGCCGTCCTCGAGACCATCTTTATCATCTGTTCTGTCGAGTTTGGTATAAGTCACATTCGTTAAAGCGGTGAAAGTTGGATCAAAACGGTATTTTAGACCTAAACTTCCTCCATAATTGTAGATTTTGCTTTTAGAATTGGTCCATAAACGATATCTGTTTTGTGAATTTTTAGAATATAATGCGGTCGGAATCTGATTAGGATCTTTAGTATTTGGGATACTTGCTTCGACTTGTGCAATGAAATTTTTATACGAGTTGTAATAGAAATCAGCATCTATAAAAAGATTTTGTTTCAGGGCAATTCCTCTAAAACCAAATTCGAAAGAATTAACAAATTCAGGCTGCAAGTAAGTATAAGGGTTTTTCTGAATCGTGTTTTTGTTCTTTTCAATAGCTTGCGCCTGAGTAATTCCAAGCGTATTTACATCATTATTGACCTGCGATTGAAATTTATCAATTGAAGCTTTGGTATATGAATTCTCAAAAATGCCATCAGACATGATTCGCAATCCACCTACACGTTTTACACCGCCACTATTTACGTTCGAAAAGCCTTCAAAAATACTTGGGAAACGATAGCCATTTTGATAAGAAGCTCTAAAACTGATTTCGTTTTTAGGAGCATAAACGGCTGTAAATTGAGGCGTAAATTTTGTATTGAAATAATCGGCTTTGTCCATTCTTATGGTGGCGCCAAGATTTATTTTTCGATCTAAAAAATCTTTCTTCAATTGAGTAAAAGCACCCGTTTTTTGGTACGTTAAATTTTCAGAAGGATTTACCGGATTGATGAAATAGTTTCCGTCAGGTACAATAATATAATTTCTGTAATCGAAACCGCTCAATAATTTTGCGTCTATTTTTCCGAAAAAAGCAGAGAAAGCTTTATCCCAATTGAATAAACCTTCGGCATGAACCAAAGTCGATTTTACGCGAAGTGCAGCACCATAATCCCAATTGTTTATATTGATTAATTCCTCTTTTTTTTCATTATATGCTGCTGTTCCCGGCTCAAAACGACCCTGGTCAGAAGATGTTCGGGCTATTTTATGCGCATCGGCAACTGCAGCTCCATTTGTGATGGCATTTTTATAAGCAGTCGAATAATCTGCAAACCATTTATCATCTGATTTATAAGCGCGATCCATGTTTTCGGCAAGAGAACGAAGATTGTATGAATTTCCGGTATTCTCGAAAGTAGCATATCCTTTTACCTGAAAAACAGGCGTATGGTAATCTAAAGCAATTTGGTTTAAAGTATAATTATCCAATCTAAAACGGTTCGAACGTTGATAAATAGTATTAATTAATGCTGTTTTATAAGTCACCGCCAATTCGTGGTCTTTTTTCGGACGGAAATAAAAACCAACATCCGTCTTGTAATTTTTAATATCATAATCGGTAATGTCTGTTTCGCGATATCCTGTTCTGGCAACAACATAATTTTTGCCATTCAGGTTTAATGTTTTTCTGTTTGCCGATTCATTTCCGTAACCATTTACTTCGTCATAAGCCGGATTGTTTGCGCCGTATAAATTGGTCGAAGCATTTGCGTTGGGTGCCAAATCAGTTCGATCATCTGCAACCCAATCTGTTCCGCCAGTAGTAGAAGCGTTAATTTTGAAAGCAAATTTTTCATTGAATGCTTTTGCAAATCTCATATTAAACTGCGAATACAACTTCGGTGAAAACCGATCAATATTACCAACATGATTCACGCCGGTTAATTGCTGAATGCTGACACCCTGGTATTCAAATGGATTTTTAGTCTGAATATTTGCCAGACCATTTATAGCGTTCATTCCGTATAAAGCAGCAGCCGTTCCCGGAATAATTTCTATTTTATCAATGTCAAGATCATTGGCGCCTAATGCATTGGCAATTGGCGCACCCAAATGTGGAGCCTGATTGTCTATTCCGTCTACTAATTGTGCAAAACGTACATTGGTTGAGTTGGCAAAACCTCTTGTATTGATAACCTTAAAACCTAAACTTGGCGTAATAATCTGTACACCTTTTACATTTTCAAGCGCTTCATAAATACTTGCTGATCCCATTATTTTGGCTTCCGCCGATTTTAACTGCTCGATACTTATAGGAGAACGCATTATTTTTTCGGAACGGCGAGAAGCTGTAATTACAATTTCATTCAATTCTTCTTTTTTGATGCTATCCCTAGTTGTTTTCGACTTTTCTACCTGAGAAAAACCGTTAAAACTTATAAAAAACAGAAAAATATAAAGTTGAATTTTCATGATTGTAATTATTATTCAGTGTGTTTAAAAATGAATACTGATAGATTTAAAAGAATATTTTCGGCTTAATTTTTTTATAAAATAGGGTACGATTTTAAAACTTTAGGTTTTGAGTTTCTTTTTGGGCAAAATCTTTAATTCGTTTTTCGATTTCATAAAAAACGGTTATGGCTTTTTTACCCGCTTCAGTTAGTTTTGCGCCGCCTCCACCTTTTCCACCAAGAAGTTTTTCCACCAAAGGACTTTCGGCACGCTGATTCATTTCTTCGACCAATTGCCACGCCTGGCGATACGCCATTTTCATTTCTTTTGCAGCATTGGTAATCGATCCGGTTTTTCGAATATTTTCTAATAACCAGATTTTTCCAATTCCTAAAAAAGGACCGTCAGCTTCTTCAATCCAAAGACGTACTTCGATAGAATATTTTTTATTATTTTCCATTTTTACACATTAAAAAACATCTTTAAAAATACTCTATTTTTAGTAAAATTATTCTTCAAACAATAAAAGTGTTTAAAAAGTCCAATTCCGTTCTTAAATAGTAGAGTGCAAATTTGATTATTTATGGATATTTAAAGAATGATTTTTATCACATTTTTTAATCTAAAAAAATTACTTTGGTACAATCCACAATAAACGTAAATTTGCGGTTTATAATTAATTAGTGAAAAAGTCTTTGAACCTTTGTCACTCTGAACCTTTGAACCTTAGAAATGACTTGAGTAAGCGAAAGCATGACTCCATTAAAATAAAAATATAAACAAGGAATGAAATACAATCCAAACGAAATCGAAGAAAAATGGCAAAAGTATTGGGCAGAAAACCAAACTTTTGCTGCAAAAAATAATTCTGAAAAACCAAAGCATTATGTTCTGGACATGTTTCCTTATCCGTCAGGAGCAGGATTACACGTTGGGCACCCGCTGGGTTACATCGCTTCAGATGTTTATTCTCGTTTCAAAAGACATCAGGGTTTCAATGTTTTGCATCCAATGGGTTACGACAGTTTCGGATTACCGGCAGAACAATATGCGATACAAACAGGACAACGTCCGGAAGATACAACGCGTGTAAATATTGACGGTGGAGTAGATAAAGAAGGAAAACAAATTGCAGGATACAGAAAACAATTAGATAAAATTGGATTTTCGTTTGACTGGAGTCGTGAAGTACGTACATCAAATCCTGATTATTATAAGCATACACAATGGATTTTTATCCAATTATTCAATTCGTGGTATTGCAAAAAACAAGGCAAAGCTTTTGAGATTTCAGAACTTGTAAAAGTTTTTGAAGAAGAAGGAAATGTTTTGGTCGAAGCAGTTTGCGATGATAATGTTGCGATTTTTACCGCAGCAGAGTGGAAATCGTATTCAGACGATCAGAAAGAAAAAATCCTTTTGCAATACAGAATGACGTATTTGGCTGAAACCGAAGTGAACTGGTGTCCTGGTTTAGGAACTGTTTTGGCGAATGACGAAATCGTAAACGGAGTTTCTGAGCGTGGAGGATATCCTGTTATTCGTAAAAAAATGACACAATGGAGCATGCGAATTTCGGCTTATGCAGAACGTTTGCTTCAAGGTTTAAATGATATCGACTGGAGCGAATCTATCAAAGAATCTCAAAGAAACTGGATCGGAAAATCGGTTGGAGCCTTAGTGACTTTTAATGTAAAAGATCATAAAGAAGTAATCGAAGTTTTTACAACAAGACCTGATACTATTTTTGGAGTTACTTTTATGACTTTAGCGCCAGAACATCCTTTAGTTGCTGAAATTACAACTCCGGAACAAAAAACGGCAGTTGAAGAATATATCGAAAAAACAGCAAAACGTTCAGAGCGTGAGCGTATGGCCGATGTAAAAACAATTTCAGGAGTATTTACCGGAGCTTATGCAGAACATCCTTTTACAAAAGAACCAATTCCGGTTTGGATTGGAGATTATGTTCTTGCAGGTTACGGAACTGGTGCTGTAATGGCGGTTCCTTGCGGAGATGAAAGAGATTATGCTTTTACTAATTTCTTTAAAGGTCAAAGTGGAATGCCGGAAATCAAGAATATCTTCGCTAATGTTGATATTTCTCAAGCAGCTTACGGATCAAAAGACAATATCGAAATCGCAAATTCTGATTTCTTAAACGGATTAAATTATAAAACAGCAACTCAAAAAGCGATTGCCGAATTAGAGAAAATAGGACAAGGAACCGGAAAAACAAATTACCGTTTGCGTGATGCCGTTTTCTCTCGTCAGCGTTATTGGGGAGAGCCTTTCCCGGTATATTATGTAAATGGTTTGCCAAAGATGATCGATGCGCAGCATTTGCCAATTATCTTGCCTGAAGTAGAGAAATATTTACCAACCGAAGATGGTTTGCCTCCTTTAGGAAACGCAACAGTTTGGGCTTGGGACACAAAAAATAATAAAGTTGTCAATACAGATTTAGTAGATCATGTAACTATTTTTCCGTTAGAATTGAACACTATGCCAGGTTGGGCTGGAAGTTCATGGTATTGGATGCGTTATATGGATGCGCATAACGAAACTGAATTAGCAAGCAAAGAAGCTTTGGCGTATTGGGAAAGTGTAGATTTATACATTGGAGGAAGCGAACACGCAACCGGACACTTATTATATTCTCGTTTCTGGAACAAATTCTTAAAAGACAAAGGTTTTGCTCCAACCGAAGAACCATTCAAAAAACTGATCAATCAGGGAATGATTTTGGGTACAACGGCTTATGTTTATAGATTAGAAGGAACAAACACTTTTGTATCTAAAAATAAAATTGAAGGTCAAAATGTACAGCCAATTCGCGTTGATGTTCATTTTGTAAATTCTTCAGATGAATTAAATATCGAAAAATTCAAAGCCTGGAGAGAAGATTTTAATACAGCAGAATTTATTTTTGACGAAAACGGAAAATACATTGTAGGTCGTGAAGTCGAAAAAATGTCGAAATCATACTATAACGTAGTTACTCCGGATGATATTTGTAACGAATACGGAGCAGATACATTGCGTTTGTACGAAATGTTTTTAGGACCGTTAGAACAAGCTAAACCTTGGAATACCGCAGGAATTTCTGGAGTATTTGGTTTCTTGAAAAAATTATGGAGATTGTATTTTGACGAAAATAACGGTTTAATTGTAAACAATGACGAACCGACAAAAGACAACTTAAAATCATTACACAAAACAATCAAAAAAGTAGCCGAAGATATCGAGAGTTTCTCTTTCAACACTTCAGTTTCTCAGTTTATGATTTGTGTAAACGAATTGTCGACTCAAAATTGTCATTCAAGAGCAATCTTAGAGCCGTTAGCAATTTTGGTTTCGCCTTACGCACCGCATATTGCTGAAGAATTATGGTCGCAATTAGGACACTCAACTTCTATTTCTGAAGTTTCGTTCCCGGTTTTTGAAGCTAAACATTTAGTAGAAACGAATAAAGAATATCCAGTTTCTTTCAACGGAAAAATGCGTTTCACAATCGAATTGCCTTTGGATTTAACCAAAGAACAAATCGAAGAAATCATCATGAAAGACGAAAGAACATTAAAACAATTAGATGGCAAAACGCCAAATAAAGTAATTATTGTTCCTGGAAAAATCATTAATTTGGTTGGATAACCAAATAAATTCCAATATTAAAAATTCCAAATTCCAATTTTATGATTGGGGTTTGGGATTTTTTTTATAATTACCTCATTTTATGTCTTTGTGAGGAACGAAGCAATCTCACTTGCTGCATAACGTTTTGTGTCTTATTGTAATGTGGTTGCTTCGTTCCTCGCAATGACAATATTGAAAAAAACTTTGCGCCCTTGCGCCTTTGCGAGCAAAAAAAACTAGCGCCCTTTGCGTAAACCTTCGCGCCCTTTGCGGTTAAATAACGCCCATAAACACTGAGGTTTTAAATTTTTTTATTAATTTTTTCATTTTAGTTGTAACATTTTAAAACTTCCCGTATCCAAAAGGCGAATTAAATCATTTAACAACTTAAATCTATTAAAAATGAAAAAGTATATCATCCTGGTTATCGCCCTTTTATTTTCAGCATTATGTTTAAATGTTTTTGCGCAAACAAAACAATGTCCTTTTGAAGTTCTTAAAACCGGAAAAGGAAAACAGACAATAGTATTCATTCCCGGATTTGCCTCTTCAGGAGATGTGTGGAATGAAACCAGAGCAAACTTCGAAAAAGATTTTACCTGTTACACTTTTACAATGGCAGGTTTTGCCGGAGTAAAACCTCAAGGAAACGCAACATTCAAAAATTGGGAAAACGAAATTGCCGATTATATCAAAGCAAATAAAATAGAAAAACCAATTATTGTTGGACACAGTATGGGTGGCGGATTAGCATTGGCAATTGCTGCAGATTATCCTGAATTAATCAGTAAAATTGTTGTGGTCGATGCATTGCCATGTTTAGGCGCGTTGATGGATCCTTCATTCAAATCAAAAGAAAATAATGACTGTTCAGCTATGGTAAATCAAATGACGGCATTATCAGATACTCAGTTTGCTGATATGCAGAAAAAAACAATGCCAAGACTTCTTGAAGATACTTCGAAACTGGATATGGTAGTAGATTGGAGCGTAAAATCAGATCGAAAAACCTTTGCCGAAATGTATTGCGATTTCTCTAATACAGATTTAAGAGATAAAATTGCTGCTATAAAATGTCCGTCTTTAATTTTACTGGAATCTTATTTTGTAAATTTAAAACCTGCAATTGATGCTCAGTATAAAAATTTAAAAACAGGCAATTTTCAATATGCCAATAAAGGCTTACACTTTATAATGTATGATGATAAAGTGTGGTATTTAAATCAGATCAACAATTTTATAAAATCGTAATAAATGGAGTTTGAAACTATTTATAAAACGTATTGGGACAGAATATTCAGGCTTTGTATGGGTTTTGTCAACAATCATGATGTTGCTCAGGATTTAGCTCAGGAAACTTTTATTATTGTCTGGCAAAAGCTGGAAACTTTTAGAAATGAATCGAGTATAGGAACCTGGATTTTTAGAATCGCATCCAATAATTGTTTAAGGCAGATCGAAAAAGAAAAACGTTTTCCTAAATCGGATTTACCCAATCATCTTACCGAAGAAAAACAAACATCATTAGAACCGCAAATTCAGTTTTTGTATCAATGTATTGCCGAATTGCCGGAAACAGAACGTATCATTATTTCGCTGGAATTAGAAGATGTAAAGCAAGCCGAAATAGCCAAAATTATTGGTCTTTCTGAAGCAAATGTTAGAGTGAAAATTCACAGAATTAAAGAAAAACTGACTCAAAAATTTAAAGAAAATGGACAACAATAATATAGACTTTAAAGATTTATGGAAGAAACAAGCCGTAAATAAACCCAATATCGAAGATTTGTTGGCGAGATTAAAACAGTTTAAAAAAGCAAGTTTAAGATCATTGTGGAGAACTAATATTTTGCTTGCAGTAACAAGTGCTTTTATAATTTTTATATGGTACCGTTATCAGCCTGAATTTATCTCGACCAAAATTGGGATCATATTAGCGATTTTAGCAATGGTAATGTACGTTGGAGTTTACAACAGAGTATTGAGTACTTTTAAAAATATAGATTCGACACAAACCAATCAGGAATATTTGCAACAATTAATCTTGATTAGAAAAAAGCAACAATACATGCAGTCGAAAGTGTTAAGTTGGTATTTTGTTTTGCTTATGGCAGGAATTTGCTTGTATATGTATGAATACGCATCAAGAATGACTGTTTTCTATGCTTTGATAACCTACGGAATCACTTTATTATGGATTGCCTTTAACTGGTTTTACATTCGCCCAAAACAAATTACAAAACAACAAGATAAAATTAATGGATTGATTGAAAAGTTTGAAGCGATCAACCACCAATTGGAAGAATAAAAAAAGCTCCACAATAATGTGGAGCTCCTTTTTTCCAAAATTAAAATAAAAATTCTACTCCTAAAACTTATAGAGGAAAAACATAAGGTGTAAGAGGTAATACAATTATTCCATCACTAGTTGCTGTAGCAGTTAGCTCATTTTCTAGTTTTCCTCCAATATAAATTTTACCAGTTAATTGTTGTCCTGCAACTCCACCGTGGCCACTTGCGCTTAATGACGCTCCTAAAGATTTTGCATCAGCAGTAAATTCTTTTGTCCATGGAAGTTTAGTGATATCTTCGTTTAATGCATTTCCGCCTTTTTCAAAATAAAATACAGACACACTTCCTGTATAATTTCCAGTTATTTCATATTTCACATCTCTTGAAGCTGCCTTTGAGTCATTATCGTTATCGCTGCTGCATGATCCTACTGTAAAAGCAAGAGTTAATACAATTGCTAAAGTCTTTAAAACTGATTTCATAATATTTTTTTTATTAATTAACATTCATTTAAAACAAAATTAGGTGCTTAGAAAAGAGATGGCAATACCTGATAAAATGCATTTTGAATTACCTGATATCAGGTAAAAGTGGTGTAATTCCTTTTCAAACATTTTTTTATTTATAAATTTGAATAAATACCATTTTATGAAGAAAATCTACTTATTGCTATTATTTCTTTTTTCATCTGCCGTTTCACATTCGCAGGTAATCCTTTCTCTTGATGATGATTCGGTTTATATAGACAGTATTGCTAAAATCACTAAAAATACAAAATCAGATAGTATAAAATGCCTGTATAGTTTTAAATTATCTAAACTGTATTTGATGGTTCAGGATGCCAAAAAATCAAAAGAATATTTAGAACAGGCCAATAAATTAAAAAGTAAATTTCCGTTCTTAAACGATGCGGGGGTATTTTACAATTCGTATAGCTTCTTAGAAAAAGGTGATGTTGACGGTTTTGAAAAAACACTTCTTGACGGAAACGAAAAACTAAAAAAATATTATAATACCGAAGCTTTTCGACTCAGGGCAATTATCCTGCAGAATTACGGTATTATGCAGCAACGTAAAAACAACGAAAAAGCCTATATGAAATTGCTGATTAATGAAGCGATTCCTGCGGCAAAAAAAAGTCGTGATTATGAACTTATAAGTGGTTTGTATAAAGCAGTTGCTATTATTTTTATGAATAACAACGAACGCGAGAAAGCGAGCGAATATTTAAATGAAGCCCAGCTTTATATTGAAAGAGCCATTAAAAAATCGCCAACTCTTGCCGAATCAAAAATGGAAACTTATATTATTAATGCTGAAAACCTGGTAGAATTGAAGCATTTTTATGATGCCGAAAAAGTACTCGATAAAGCATTTTCGACATTAAAAAATTTCCCGGACTCGAATTTAAACGATTCGTATTTTTATTCGGAAGGATTGTATTACGCCAAACAAAATAAAAATGCAATCGCTTTAGAAAGTTATGAAAAAGGAATAAAATCAGCCGAAAAACACCTAAATGCCATCGCTTTAAACCGATTGAAATTTGCTGAATATGAAGTGCTTTTTAGATTAAAGAATTATGAAAAGGCAAAAAAGAACTTAGAATATCTTTTAAAAAATACTCCTTTTGTTGTAGATAAAAAGAATTATTATAACGAATTGGCCAAAGTGTACAATGCCACAAAAGAATATGATAAGGCCTATTTTTATTCGCATAAATATAATGCAGTAAACGATAGTCTCAATAATACCAAGTTCAAAAGTGAGATTGTAGAACTTGAAGCAAAATATAAAAAAGCCGAAAGCGAGAAAAAAATAACGATGCTGCAATCGCTAAATGATAAAGCCGCCTTGATGGTGTACAGCAATCGATTAAATTCATTGCTATTTGCTGGTTTATCTTTTCTGTTGCTTTTGATTGTTTTATTCCTGTGGATTTTTAATAAAAACCAAAAAAAATTAAGTGTTCAAAAAGAAATCAATCTCAAACAAGAATTATCTGCTTTTGAAGACCGACATAAACTTTCGGTTTCTAAAGCTTTGATTCAGGGAGAAGAAATGGAACGTAAAAGAATTGCCAGAGATTTGCATGATGGTTTGGGAAGTATGCTTTCGAGTGTGAAAATTCATTTGAATCTGGCCAAAAAAGAAAATGCCGAAACCGTAAATGGAGTAGACGCGTTGCTGGACAATTCGATCAAAGAACTTCGCAATATATCGCAGAATCTAATGCCGGAAAGTTTGTTAGAATTGAGTTTAGAACATGCTTTGAGAGATTTGTGCGCGGCAAATTCTAATGCTGTTACCAAAGTTGAATTTCAATACCTGATAAAAAAATCAAGGCTTCCTAAAAATTACGAAATCATGATTTACAGAATTATTCAGGAATTGTTGAATAATGCTTTAAAATATGCAAAAGCCTCTCAGGTTTTGGTTTCATGCTCCCAAAACAAAGATGTATTTTTTATTACGGTCGAAGATAATGGAGTTGGTTTTGATATTTCCGACCCAAAAAACAAAAACGGAATGGGGCTGAAAAATATTAAAAACCGTGTAGAATTCCTGAACGGAAAATTAGAAATTGAAAGTAAACCCAATCAGGGAACATCAGCATATATTGAATTGAATGTAATAAACGAAAATCAGGAAAATGAGTAAAAAATATAAAATGGTTGTGGTGGATGATCATCCTATTGTGATTTCGGGTATTTCAGGACTCTTAGCTGATTTAGAAAACATAGAAATAATCGAGAAAATGCAATCTGGTGTTACGCTTCTCGATTACATAGAAAGCAATAAAGTAGATTTGGTTTTAATCGATATTTTTTTGCCGGTAATAACGGGTATAGATTTATGCAAAGCCATTAAACAGAAATATCCTCGGGTAATTGTTATCGGGATGAGCAGTCAGTCTGAACGAAGTTTAGTGATGAAGTTTATTCAGAATGGCGGAAATGGTTATATTTTGAAAAGTGCTTCGTTTGATGAATTTAAAAACTGTATCAATAAAGCAATTGAAGGCGAAATTGTTTTTAGTGATGAGGTTAAAACAATTGTGAGTCAGCCATTATCTGAAGATTTAGATACAATTCCCAGTTTAAGCAGAAGAGAAAAAGACATCGCTGTTTTACTTTCAAAAGGAAAACAAACTCAGGAAATTGCCGATGAACTTTTTTTAAGTTTCTTAACGGTACAAACGCACAGACGAAATATTCTTCAGAAATATAAAACTAAAAATGTAGCAGAATTAATTACGCTATTGCTGAAAAACAATCTTTTAGATTGAAAAAATGTCCGTAAAAATGCCAAAATGACATTTTTTGAGTTTGGTTCAGAAATTGCAGTTTCTTTTGTAACTTTAATAATCAATCAAATAAAAGTAAAAAAATATGGGAAGTGGATATTTAATTCTGGCCGGAGCAATTATGTTGTTCAGCTGGATAGTGAGTTCAAAGCTCAAGAGCAAATTTGAATTATATTCGAAATTACAATTACGAAACGGAATGAGTGGTGCTGAAATCGCCGAAAAAATGTTGGCTGATAACGGAATTACAGATGTTCGTGTTATCTCTACTCCGGGACAGTTAACAGATCATTACAATCCTTCAGATAAAACGGTGAATTTAAGTGAGGCAGTTTACAATCATCGTAATGCCGCCGCTGCCGCAGTTGCTGCGCACGAATGTGGTCACGCGGTTCAGCATTCTATAGGATATGAATGGCTTACTTTGCGTTCTAAATTAGTGCCAATTGTTAGCATAGCATCCAATTATGTACAATGGATTTTGCTGGCCGGAATTTTAATGATTAGAACGTTTCCGCAATTGCTATTGGTAGGAATCGTGATTTTTGCTGCAACAACATTGTTTACCATTATAACTTTGCCTGTAGAATATGATGCGAGTAACAGAGCGCTTGCCTGGTTAGAAAATAAACATATGCTGACACAGGAAGAACAAGCAGGGGCAAAAGATGCTTTAAAATGGGCGGCAAGAACCTATGTAGTAGCTGCTATAGGATCTATTGCAACGTTGCTGTACTATATCTCGATTTATTCAGGAAGTAGAAGGAACTAAAAAAAAGCAAACTACAATTTAAAAATTCCAAATTCCAAATCTGTTGGGTTTGGAATTTTTTATGCATTTCTGACTCGAAATTAAACCCGACAGGTTTTTAAAACCTGTCGGGTTTTGTTTTTATGAATTATTGAAACTTAAGAAGATGAATAATAAAACCCATATTCCGGAGATTATAAAAACGGAATTTAAATATTGTTTGTTCTCTGTTTTATGATACTTGAAAAACAGAATTAAAGAATAAATTATACTTATGGGAATTGCGAGCAAGAATAATAAAAAACCAAGTCCCGGTGTGCAGACACCACTCGGACTCGTTTTTTCTCCTATTAATGCTAATACAAAATAAGATATGAAAAAGACAATGGTTTTAATCTCAGGCCTAATGTTTGTCATGCAGGTTTTAATTATTATCTAATTATCAAATTGGTTCATTATCTAATTCTAAAGCTGTATTTGCCTGTCGATTTGCTGATCCAGCGATATAAATGTCTCAGTTCTTGAAACGCCTTCTATGGCTTGAATTTTAGTATTTAAAAGCTGCATCAGGTGTTCGTTGTCACGACAAATGATTTTAATTAAAACAGACCAGTTTCCGGTTGTATAATGACATTCCAGGACTTCCGGAATCTTTTTTAGATCTTTTACGGCTTCGGAGTTTCTTGAAGCTTTGTCCAGATAAACACCAATAAAGGCCATTGTATTATAACCCAGAACTTTTGGATTTACAGTAAATTTAGAACCTGATATTACTCCCGATTGTTCCAGTTTTTTTAAACGCTGATGAATCGCAGCTCCTGAAATGCCTATTTTATTGGCGATTTGTAAAATAGGTTTTCGGGCATCGTCCATAAGGTATCTAAGAATTTCTTTATCGATACCATCAATTTCTATTAAAAGGGAGTTGATTTTCATAACTTATAATTTGAAACTATTTAATGTGATTTGGGTTTAGAATAGAAATCAAATGTAGTTAAAATGATGTAAAAAGAAAAATTCCAATATTGAAACTCCAAATTCCAATTTTTATGCTGAAGCTACGGCATCAAATTCCAAAACATAGCCCGTGGTTTCAACCACGGGGAGATAATGGATTGCGTCCCAACGGTTGAAACCGTTGTTTATGTTGAAATAGGTCTAAAAAGAAAAATTCCAAATCCCAGCATTAAAGTCGGAATTTGGAATTTTAAAAAATTAAATATTTTGAAGGAATTATTTTCCTTTGTTTGCTTCTGCGATGTATTTTTCTAAAGCCATTGTCATAGAAGGAGTTTCAGGAGTTGGAGCAAGAATGTCGATTCTTAAACCATGATCAAGAGCTTCTTTTTGAGTTGTGCTTCCAAAAACAGCGATTCTGGTATCATTTTGCTTAAAGTCCGGGAAGTTTTTAAATAAAGATTTAATTCCGGTTGGACTAAAAAATGCTAAAACATCGTAATAAACATCTGCAAGATCAGATAAGTCGCTCATTACTGTTTTGTAAAAAACAGCTTGTGCCCAGTCTACTTTTAGATTGTTTAACGTTATAGGAGCATCAGCATTTAATTGATCAGATGCTGGTAACAAGAACTTTTCGTCTTTGTACTTTTTGATAAGTGGTGATAAGTCTGCAAAATCTTTTGCTCCAACGTAAATTTTACGTTTTCTATACACAACATACTTTTGCAGGTAAAATGCAACAGCTTCAGATTGGCAGAAATATTTCAATCCTTCAGGAACTTTATAACGCATTTCATCTGCTACTCTAAAAAAATGATCCACCGCATTACGGCTTGTCAAAATTATGGCAGTATAGTGATTAAGATCGATTTTTTGTAATCGAATCTCTTTTGCATTAACCCCTTCCACATGAATAAATGGTCTGAAATCAATTTTTATTTTGTGTTTTTGTTGGAGCTCAAAGTAAGGAGAATTTTCCACTTTAGGTTCAGGCTGTGACACCAAAATTGTTTTCACTTTCATATTGTAAACTTTTTCTAAGCGTTCCCTTTTGTAATCCAATAATAAAGAAAATAATAAGGGGCTATTTCAAGAGCGCAAAGATATAAAATAAAATAAAATAACTTGCTGATTATTACGTTTTGATACGTTTTTATTGAAATAAAATATGAGTATAGGCTGATACATAGCGAAATACCTATGATTGCTAGCGGTATAATTTTAGGAATATTGTCATAATAAAACAAAATAGCATTAATAGGAAGCACTAAAACGCCTATGTAAGTTCTGTAAGTGACTTTTTGTAAGTTAAAAAGGTCGGCAAACTCATCAATGTTGAATGAAGTTGCAACAATTTTTTCGATTAAAAACTTCGCTAAAATAAAATAAAGTAAAAATGTAGCGATCTGAATAAACAAGATCCAGTCGGTTTTTAAAACGCTATAAGTTCCCGTTTTAGGATCTTCTGAAAAAATATGCATCGTCAACTGAATGAAAAATGCATACGAAATAATCTGAACGAAAAACAAACCAACCGTAAAACTACTTTTCAGGTGGTTGTTGTCGCGGTAAATTTTTGCGTATTTGTCTGAAAAAATAAGCTTGCTGAATTCGCTAAATCTAGTTTCATAAGCTGATTTAGTCATAGCTACAACAGCAAAGGTCAACACAAATAAAAGTGTTGCCCAGTCTTTGTTTTCGATAATTCGAGGGTGAAGTTGTTCAATCATAACGACACAAAATTAGTAATTTTTTGTCTCAATACTTTTATTATATTTTTATTATGAATCAAATGCTATAAAAAGTTTACTTTTGCGATGAAATTTACGCAGAAAAATGAATGATTGTATTGTCATAATCCCCACTTACAACGAAATCGAAAATATTGAAAGTATAGTTAGAGCTGTACTTTCGCAACACAAACCCTTTCATCTTTTGATTATTGATGATAATTCGCCCGATTTTACGGCCAATAAGGTAATTGCGTTGCAGGAAGAATTTCCTGATAGATTGTTTTTAGAAAAAAGAGCCAAAAAATCAGGTTTAGGAACTGCTTATGTTCACGGTTTCAAATGGGCTTTAGAGCGCAAATACAATTACATTTTTGAGATGGACGCTGATTTTTCTCATAACCCCAATGACCTTGAAAAATTATTTGATGCTTGCCATTTTGGTGGAGCAGATCTGGCTATTGGTTCTCGTTATGTAACCGGAGTAAATGTTGTAAACTGGCCATTAAGCCGTGTTTTAATGTCTTATTTTGCCTCTGTTTACGTGAAGTTTATTACCGGAATGAAAATTCATGATGCCACGGCAGGTTTTGTTTGTTATAAAAGAGAAGTTTTGGAAAAAATCAATCTTAACAAAATTAAATTTGTGGGTTATGCTTTTCAGATCGAAATGAAATACAGAACCTATTGTGCTAAATTTGAAATTACTGAGGTTCCTATTATCTTTACAGACAGAACAAAAGGAGTTTCGAAAATGAGCAATGCCATTATCAAAGAAGCAATTCTTGGTGTAATTTCACTAAGATTAAAAAAACTAGTCAATACCTTATAATACCACAATGGCGATGAACAGGATTTTAATAAAGAATGCTAAAATTGTAAACGAAGGATCTATTTTTGAAGGTGATGTCTTAATCGAAAACGACCTGATCGTTGAGGTGGCAGACAGTATCAGCCTAAAATCATCTGATTGTAAAGTAATCGATGCCGAAGGAAGTTATTTAATTCCGGGAGCAATCGATGATCAGGTACATTTTAGAGAACCGGGATTAACACATAAAGGAGATATCGAATCAGAATCGAGAGCGGCAGTAGCAGGAGGAATTACTTCTTTTATCGAGCAGCCCAACACGGTTCCTAATGCAGTTACTCAGGAAATTTTAGAAGATAAATATCAAATTGCTGCGGTGAAATCATTTGCGAATTATTCGTTTATGATGGGCGCAACCAATGATAATCTGGAAGAAGTTTTAAAAACCAATCCAAAAAATGTTGCCGGAATCAAGATTTTCTTAGGTTCGTCTACCGGAAATATGCTGGTAGATAACGAAGCGACTTTAGAAAAAATATTTTCAAGTACGCCAATGTTAATTGCGGTACATTGCGAAGATGAAACTACAATTCAGAATAATCTTGCTGCTTTTAAAGAGCAATATGGTGATGATGTTCCGGTGACGGCGCACCATTTGATTCGTAGTGCCGAGGCTTGTTATATTTCATCATCAAAAGCGGTGGCACTGGCAAAGAAAACAGGAGCACGTTTGCATATTTTTCATCTTTCGACTGCGAAAGAAATGGAATTGTTTACAAATAAAATTCCGTTAGAAGATAAAAAAATTACCGCTGAGGTTTGTGTACACCATCTTTGGTTTACCGATGAAGATTATAAAACAAAAGGAAATTTCATCAAATGGAATCCTGCTGTAAAAACTGCCCAGGACAGAGCAGAACTGTGGAAAGCATTAAATGATGGTCGTATAGATGTAATTGCTACAGACCATGCACCACATACGAAAGAAGAAAAAATGCAATCTTATCTTAATGCGCCTTCAGGAGGACCTCTTGTACAACACGCTGTTGTGGCAATGTTCGAAGCGCATCACCAGGGAAAAATTACTGTAGAGAAAATCGTAGAGAAAATGTGCCACAATCCGGCTAAAATTTTCAAAATCGAAAAAAGAGGTTTTATAAAAGAAGGTTATTTTGCTGATTTGGTAATTGTAAATCCAAGTTTACCATGGAGTGTAAAACCAGAAAATATCCTTGCAAAATGCGGATGGTCGCCTTTTGAAAATTATACTTTTAAATCAAGAATTACGCACACTTTCGTGAATGGAGAACTGGTTTATAATAATTTTAAAGTAAAAGACCTTCGCAACGGAAAAAGATTATTGTTTGATAGATAAAAAGCTGAAATGAAGAATTGTATAGTAATAATATTGGTTTTGTTTCTTTCTGTAAGTTGTAAAAAAGAGTTGGTCAAACAACCTGCAAAACTTATAGAGAAAGAAAAGATGGTCGATATTATGTATGATTTGTCTCTTTTGGACGCAATGAGATATCAAAATCCACTTCCGCTGGACTCGGTTGAAACAGATCCTGTAAAATTCATTTTAAGAAAATTCAAAGTTGATAGTTTACAGTTTGCCCAAAGTAATATGTATTACGCAGCCGATTATGAGGGTTACAAAGAAATGTTTGACGAGGTAAGTAAACGATTGGCTGTAAATCAAAGAGCTACAGATTCGATCTTGAAAATCGAAGAGAAAAAAGCAGCTAAAGAAAAAAAGCAGAAAGAAAAAGATTCGATTAAAGAAGCTGTTAAGAAACCTTTGAAACAACAAGCTACTATCGATTCGATAAAACAATTAATACAATTAAGAAAAAAGAGATAGATTTTACTTCAAACTCTCTTTTATATATTGATGCACATCTAGAAAAACCGTTCCCAGAGCGGTTTTTATTTTTTCATTAGCATACAGATTTTTAGAATAAGAAGCTTTTGCAGTTGCTTTCGTAAGATGTCTTTTTTGAAAAAACAGCGTTGAAAATACTAAATCTGCCATCCAAAGAAAATTCATAAATAACGGTTTTGCATGTTTGGCCGGTCTTTTTACTTTTAAGGTATCGGCAATTGTGTTTAGGATATCCTGAAAAACAATATTATCTGCAATTAGAGTAAAACGTTCGTTTTTGATGTCGTTTTTCATTAATTCGTGCGAAATTCGAACTACATCATCCACGGTAATAAAACCGGTGCTTCCAAGCGTATAAAAAGAAAGTCCGTTGGCTACTTTTCGGTACAATTCGACACTTCCTTCATCGAAGATTTTTGTTGCTGCAATTGGTCCTAAAATCACACCCGGATTGATAATGATAATGTCTAAGCCTTCCTGAAGTGCGCGCCAGACTTCCATTTCGGCACCATATTTAGAAATGGCATAATCGCTGTGTGGTTTTTCCGGATTCCAGTCGGTTTCTTCGGTAATGTAAGTTTCATGCGGTGCTATATCTCCTAAAGCAGCAATAGAACTCACATAACAGAATTTCTTTATTCCTTTGGCAATCGAAAAATTAACCATATTCGCCGTTCCTTCGATATTAGTTTTTCGAAGAGATTCTTCATCTTTAGGATCAAAAGAAATAAAAGCGGCACAATGATAAACGTAGTCAATATCTATAAAAGCAACTTCTAACGAGGGAACATCAAGAATATCAGCTTCAAGCCAATTGATTTTTTCGAATAAATCTCCTTTTTTATACAATTCAAAAACCGATTTTGTTTTTTGAATGTTATCCTGATTTCGGTAAATCGCCCGAACATTTTCTCCATTTTCAATTAAATGAAGCAATAAATGCGAGCCTACTAAACCTGTTCCTCCAGTTACTAATACCATTTTGTAAAGATATTGAATGATTTACTAATTCGAAATTATTTCTTGAAATTGATTTTAAAAAGTTGATTAAAATAGTATTCAAAACCACATCTAAAAGAAAGAAAAATATTACTTTTGTGTCGAAATATTCATTTGTTTGATGTTGTAGAGATTATAAATTGTTTAATTAATCAGCGAAGTAAGAAATTACAAAGTTTGATGTGAGAAGAAGAAAAATTATATTATGGTTTTTAGGATCAGGTTCGTTTTTATTGTTTTTAATGATTCAGTTACTCGGATTTGATAATGACCTGGCCAAGGTTTATTTTTTATGTTTTAGTATTTTATGTTTTTTTATAGTGTTGCTTTTTAATGTTTTCTCTTTTTTGCGTAAAAAGGATTTAACGGTATAATTTTATTCGATTTTAAATCAGTCGTTCAATTCATTTTTGAGATTGCAATTCACAATTGCTATATTTGCACAAATTATTTTAAAAATGAAGAATCTAGTTGAAGAATTAAAGTGGCGAGGGTTATATCATGATAGCATGCCAGGAACGGAAGAACAATTGCTAAAAGAGGTAACGACGGCATATATAGGTTTTGATCCAACGGCAGATTCACTACATATTGGTAGTATGGTTCAGATTATTTTATTGGTGCACTTAAACAGAACCGGTCATAAAGCGATCGCCCTGGTAGGTGGTGCAACCGGAATGATTGGTGACCCATCTGGGAAATCTGACGAAAGAAATCTGTTGAACGAAGAAACTTTGGCTAAAAACGTTGCGGGAATAAAAAGTGTTTTGTCTCGTTTCTTAGACTTTAATTCAAAAGAAACAAATGCTCCGGTTATGGTAAATAACTATGACTGGATGAAAGAATTCTCGTTTATTGATTTTGCCCGTGAAGTTGGAAAGCGTATCACGGTAAATTACATGATGGCGAAGGATTCAGTAAAAAAGAGATTTGCCGGAGAAGGCGAAGGAATGTCTTTTACAGAGTTTACCTATCAATTAATTCAGGGATACGATTTTTATCATTTATATAAAAACAACAATTGCGTTTTGCAAATGGGAGGTTCTGACCAATGGGGTAATATTACCACGGGTACAGAGTTAGTGCGTAGAATGGGAGGAGAAAATGCAAAAGCTTTTGCTTTGACAACACCATTAATTACAAAAGCTGACGGTTCTAAGTTCGGTAAATCTGAAGGTGGAAATGTTTGGTTAGATGCAGATAAAACTTCGGTATATAAATTTTACCAGTTTTGGGTAAATTCAACTGATGTTGATGCTGAGAAATATATCAAAATCTTTACTTTTTTAGATAAAGAAACGATTGATGCTTTGATCGAAGAGCACAAAACGGCTCCGCATTTAAGAGTTTTACAAAAGAAACTGGCTGAAGAAATCACGATTTTTGTTCATTCTGAAGAAGAATTAGAGAAAGCAATTCAGGCTTCGAATATTTTGTTTGGAAATTCTACTGCAGACGATTTGAAGAAATTAGATGAAACTACTTTCTTAGAAGTTTTTGACGGAGTTCCGCAAGCTGAAATCGCAAAAGCAGATTTAGAAAACGGATTGGATATAATCTCGGTTTTAAACGAAAAAACAGGTTTCTTTAAATCAAACGGAGAAGCGCGACGTGCTTTAACAGCAAACTCAATCTCGGTAAACAGAGAAAAAATAAAAGAAGATTTTGTATTGACTACAAATGATTTGATTAATAATCAGTTTGTGTTATTACAAAGCGGAAAGAAAAATTATTTTGTGATTCGAGTGGTTTAAAAGGTTTAACTGTTTAATCGGTTAATTGTTTAATCGATCTAGCTGAATCTTTTAAATTAAATATATATCCCAATGTTCTAAAAGAATGTTGGGATTTTTTTATTGAAAAAAAAATCATTCCTTAGGAATGTTTCGTTGGTAGAATTAATTATGCGTTATCGATTAAACGATTAAACAATTTAACAAATCCACGATTAAACGCTAAAGCACCATCAAATTACAACCACGAATATCAGAATTATCAAAACGTCCCAATACCTCGAAAGAGTTGTTGGGATTTTTTTTGCCCAAATCCTGCGTGGCAATAAAAGAACAAGAGTTGATGTTGGCTAAATCGATGACGTTTATTCCGCCGGTTTTTCCATCTTTCACGTAAGTGAGAGCATCTTCAGGATCGCGAATTAAAATGTGCATCCATGACGGACATTCGAAAACACCTTCGCCTAAAGAATAGGCTTGTCCTAAAAGTTCTGTCATTCCGTATTCTGAGTGAATTGCAGTAACGCCAAAACCTTTGCAAAGTTGTTCGTGCAATTCTTCGCGAATCATTTCTTTACGTTTTCCTTTCATTCCTCCGGTTTCCATAATGATGGTATTCTGAAGGTTGAATTGGTGCTTTTCGATTAAATCTAATAAAGCGTAAGTAACTCCAATTAAAATAACATTTTGACCGGATTCATCAAGAGCTGTTAGTTTTTTTATTAAGTCGTCGTGATTGTGTAAATAAAACCCGCTCTCAGGCTGATTGGATAGCTTTATAAGATCTTCGACCATATAAATTAACGAAGAGCCGTCGCGTTCGAGATAAGACGGTAAAAGGGCTAAAACAACATAATCTTCGATATTGCCGTAAAATTGAGAAAATCCATTGCGGTAACTTTCCTCATATAGGGAAACATCGGTCACTATGTGTCGGCTTGTAATCATTCCGGTTGTTCCGCTGCTGGTAAAAGTAACCTGAGCAGGATCGTTATTAGAAACAACATTATGACTTTTGAAAAACTGAATAGGTAAAAATGGAATTTGCTCCAGCGATTTTACCTGTTGTGGATTTACTTTTAAAAAATCGCAGAAATCACGATATACAACGTTATTCTCATGTTGAAAACGAAACACTTTTAAAGCGATCTTTTCAAATTGTTTCTGACTCGAAATCGTAAATATATCGTTGGATGTAATCAAAACTTTTTTTGTGCAAAGATATTGTTTTTAGTTTTTAGTCGCGGTTTTCAGTGGGAGTTTTTGGTATGTAGTGAAACTGAAAACTGACACTGGGACTGAAAACTAAAAAAGCTCCTGAAAAGGAGCTTTTTTTATGATTTATCGAATAATGAGCTTTCTTGTTGCAGAAGCATTTTCTTCGCTTATTTTAATGATGTATACACCTGGAACAAGTTCTGATACATTTAATTCTCTTGAACTTAAATGTGTTTGAAGTACTTTTTTACCCAGAACATCAAAAATTATAATTTCTTTTTCAAGGTCATATTTAGACGAGATGGATACTTTTCCGCTTGTCACGGGATTAGGGTACAAGCTTAGACCCTCAATGGTAGTTGCCTCTTGAGGTTTTGGTAATTGCTTACTATCTTGCGCCGAGACACTTATAGTAAAGAAAAAAGCCAATAAGAATGTAATATAAAAGTAGTTTTTTGCCATCGCATTTTTTTGATTACCGTAAATATACAAAAAAAATTACAAAAAGTGAGCCAAAAAAAAACATCCTAAAAATTTAGGATGTTTTTAACAATTTATTTCGAAGTTATTAGAAATCAGCTAATCAATTAATGATGATGTGGTTTCTTAAACTTTATTTGTCTAATTACTTAGTCCAAGTAGCCCAAGTAGGTAACTCAGCACCAGCACCAGCACCAGTTGCTACACCAACAGTTCCTGATAATTTAGGACCAGTTAAATTCGTGATTGCAGCACCAATGTTGTAGTTTACGATAGTAAAGAAACCATCAGTAATGTTTTTAGCAGCAGCGTTATCTGTAGAAGATATTTTGATAAGTGCAGCTGGCATATCGTTATCAACATAGAAGTTTGTGTAAGCTTGTTTTCCACCACCATCTTTGTAGTTGATTGTTTTTTCGTCAGCTATGAAAGTAGCACCACCTTTGATGATAGAGAAGTTAACCAATTTAGCAGTAGTTACCGGAGTAGCTTCACCTGGGTTTTTCTCGTTGTTTGATCCTTCAATTGCAGCTTTTGATACTCCTTTGATGTATACATTAGTTGCAGTTCCTTGCCATCCGTCAGCGAAATCTAATGAGTCATCATAAGAATTTACGATTACTAAGTTAGAAGCGTTAACAGCTCCACCGAAAAATTCAATACCGTCATCACCACTTTCGAAAGTATAGATATCAGATACTACAGTTCCAGAACCTACACCGAAGAAAGAGATACCATTGTATTCTTTAGTTGGAGAGAATTTTGAACCAGTGTAAGAGATTTTCAAGAAGTTAATGTTTCCAGAAGAATCTGCATTATTAGTTCCACCGTAGCTTAAACCACCTACTTCAGATGTACCGTTATCTCCAGTGTTTACTTTAGCGTTACCAGCAATGATTAAACCTCCCCAGCTTCCTTCAGTTGGAATTGCTTTTGCAGATGTCATAACTACAGGTTTTGCAGAAGTACCATTAATGTTTATTTTTGCATTTCTTTCTACAGCAATGTATAAAGCATTAGGATCTATAGTAGCAGAAGCTTTTATAGTTGTTCCTGCAGGAATTACTAAAGTCGCTCCACCTTTTACTAATAATGGTCCTGTTAAAAGGTATGTTTGACTTGCGTCTAATGTTACTGTACCGTCTTTAATTTCTCCTTTAAGATCATCAGCTTTTAATACAAAAGTACTTTTGTTATCGTCGCTTTTGTTGTTGTCGTCAGAACTACAGCTTGTTAAAGCAAGTCCTAATATTGCAGCCATTGCAAATAATGATTTTTTCATTGTGTTGTGTTTTTTATTGTTTTATTTATTTATGGCAAAGTAAACGAACATATGTTTTTGCTGAGTTAAGACGGTATTAACAATATATTAAGTATAAGGGGATGAAGAGGATGCCGCTTAATGTAAAATTTACATTTGAATTTTACTCCATAAAAAAAGGTGATTAGAATATTGTCTAATCACCTTTCTTGTTTTTATTAAGATGTTTTTTTAAAACGTATAGTTTAAAGTAAGTCTTAAATCAGATCCGGCTTTGTATGAAGTTACAGTAACATCACCTACAGCGCTTTTTCCTGGTACTTCACCTTGTTCCTGTACACGCTCAAAAGTTGGGTTTAAGATGTTATTGTAAATAAGACCTAATTTTAAGCTTTTAGTTAAACTTGTGTTTAAGATAAAATCTAATTTATTTACAGCCTTATCAACCTGGTTCCCAATTTGAGAAGTTCCAATTACAGCTAATTTGTCTGAGAAATAAGAGTAAGAAACCGTTGCTGAAATATCGTTGTGATCTGTAAACTCTTTCAAAAGAGAAAGGTTAGCATTAGCAAGGAAAGTAGAAGCTCCTGTTAACTTACTATTTTTAAAAGTAAAATCAGCTCCAAAACCATTTTCTCTGTTTACTTTTTCGTTACTCAAATCCTGATCACTGTAAAGGTAAGATCCGTTTACGTCAAACGAAAGTTTTGTTTTAAGGCTATTAGCATTTTCGATTTCAAAAATATCTTTTCTAATCTCTAATTCAACTCCTGCTACAGTTGCTTTATCTCCTGTATTAGCATATGTAATATCATTTGAAGAAGAGTTTTCGAACATTTCGTTTATTGGGTTTTGGATGATTTTACCAAACGCAGTAACAGAAATTAATTCTCCCGCTTTAGGGAAATATTCCCATCCTAAATCAGCATTGTAATTTGTTGAAGGATACAGATCAGGGTTTCCTCTATAAGCTTGTGTTACATCTTCATAAACAATTGGCACTTTTTCTTTAAACTGAGGAAGAGTATAAGTTTTGCTGGCAGAAAACTTTAAGTTTTGTTTGTCATTTAAAGTGTATTTCGAAATTAAACTTGGTAAAACATTGAACTTTGAGTAATCAGAGTTTTTTCCGTCAATAAGAGTAGTTGTGATGAAGAAAACATCTTGAGTCAATTGTTCGAATCTCGCTCCTAAAATTACACTTAGTTTTTCAGTAAGCGCATATTGTACATTAGCAAATCCACCATTCGTATTCAAATTTCCATTGTATGATTGGTAAATTCTGTTAGATGAAGAAGAACCAAAATGAGCTTCATCTAAATAGTTATCCGTATGGTTGATATCTGATTTTGGGAAAGAAATTGTAGTTCTGTCAGGAAAGAATGAAAACTGTTGCATTGTGTAATCCAGTTTTTTGAATTTTCCAGAGTAACCAAATATTATTTTTCCTTTGAAACCATCATCATTTTTACTGAAGTTATAAGAAAGAGCAGCGTTTGCAGCAAATTCATTTTCTTTTAACTCTTGAAAAAATCTGTGATTATTAATGTTTGAGTTGATAAAGAAAGTATAATCTGTTCCGTTTGCAGAGTGAACAAATGTGTTTTGCATACGATCCGGAATAGCACTATTTGAAATACTGTATCCTGCACCCCAATTTAAATTCCATCTGTCGTTAAATTTATTTTTACCCGTTAATTGATTTACAATTAATTGAGTTCTTTCGAAAGTTCCACGTTTGATGAAACCACTAGTTTGCTGAAGTTCAGTATCACCACCACCATCAAAGTTTACGTTCGTTCCTTCATATTCGCTATAATCCTGATCACTTGAATTTAAAAATAAAGAAGTCAGCATTATAGAATTTTTGTTGTTGATTTTATAATCAGCCGTAGCCATAACAGTTGTTGTAGTGTTATGCTTGTAAGCTGTTCTGTATAAATCACTATTAATGTTTCCGTTAGCATTAATAGAACCTCTGCTATATCCTTCTGTAAATCTATTTCTTGCACTAAAAGATCCTGTAACAAAAGTTCCTATTGAGCTTTCGTCGTTTATAGTAAATCTTTTTCCTGCAGATAATGTGTAAAATGCATTTAATACATTTTTATCTTCTTGTCTGTCCCAGCTTGTTGCATAGTTGTAAGGTTTTAAAGGCGCATCAGGAATACCAACTTTTTTGAACCCTGAGTAAGAAGGTCCGTCCTGAAGGTAAAAATGATCTTGTCCTAAAACGTTTGTATTAGCTCCGGTTCCGATTGAAAAACTAACAAAAGGTTTTCCGTTGAATTTTTTTGCGCTAATATCGATATTTGCTCCACCAAAATCGGCGTAGTTTTGTACCTCAAATGTTTTACTAATTCCAATATTATCTACAATGTTAGTTGTAAAAATATCCAGAAGGATGTTTTTGTTTGCCGGATTGTTTGATGGTAATGGAAGTCCGTTTAAGGTAGTAACATTGTAACGGTCCCCTAATCCCCTTACAAATACATTTCCTGAATCGTCATTTTTCGAAACACCACTTACTTTAGCTACAGCATTAGCGACATCATTAATTCCCTTTCTGGAAATTTCTTCTGCACCAATTGCCGCTTTAAAAGCAACAGCATTCTTTTGGTCTAATAATAAAGCCGATTCTTTTTGCTTGTTTACAGCCGATGATTTTACGACTACATCCTTAAGATTATAACTTCCAGACGAAAGTATCTGATTTACTTTGATAGTCTCATTTGCTTTAACAGTTACTGGTTGCTCTACAGATTCATATCCAACGAAACTAAAAATAATAATATAATTTCCCGGATTTACGCTCAACGAATATTTTCCGTCAATGTCAGTGTTCGCGCTTGTTGTAGTCCCTTTTACTAAAACATTTGCGAAAGGTAAAGGCTGATTGTTGGTTTCTTTGTCGGTTAATACACCAGAAATCGTACCTTTGTTTTGCGCGACCGAAATCGTACAAATAAATAATGTAATAAATAGAAATTTTAAATTGAATTTCATTTCAGTGTTGTGTTTAATTTATTTTTGTGCAAAGAAAGAAACGCCGTGTAAAGTTCATGTTAGGCACTTGTTATGTTTTTGTGTCTTGTAGATTATCAAATTGTTACCAGATTAAATTACCGTTAACCGCAGTTTTTAACGGTTATTTTGTTAGTATATTTACGCTGTGAAATAAAAAACATCGAATGTATAATGAAGAAAATTTGATGTAAAAATCTCAATTTTTGCTATTTATGAAAAAAACACAAACCAAGATTTTATTAGTTGACGATGAACCAGATATCTTAGAAATCGTTGGCTATAACCTTGCTCAGGAAGGCTACCAGATTGTAACGGCTTCTAACGGAAAAGAAGCTATTGCAAAGGCTCAGAAAGAATTGCCGGACTTAATTATTATGGATGTAATGATGGCCGAAATGGATGGAATGGAAGCTTGCGAACACATCAGAAAAATCCCTGAATTAAATAATGTTATCATAACATTCTTAACAGCGAGAAGCGAAGATTACTCACAAGTGGCTGGCTTTGATGCAGGTGCAGATGATTATATCACCAAACCAATAAAACCAAAATTACTGGTAAGCAAAGTAAAGGCTTTGTTAAGAAGGTTAAAAGAACAAGAAGTTGTTAGTGACACTCTAAACGTTGGTGGAATCGAGATTAACCGAGAGGAATATAAGATCATAAAAGGCAATGTAGAAATTGCTTTACCAAGAAAAGAATTCGAATTATTTTATTTATTAGCATCAAAACCTGGGAAAGTTTTTAAAAGAGACGAAATCCTTGATAAAGTTTGGGGTAATGAAGTGGTAGTAGGAGGAAGAACAATAGATGTTCATATTAGAAAACTACGCGAAAAAATAGGAGAAGACCTTTTTAAAACCATCAAAGGTGTTGGTTATAAATTTGAAGTCTAGACATTCAATAAATATTTGAACCATATAAGTTCATTTAAATTATAGTACAACATACTTTTCGAATCAAAGTTTATCTTTGTCAAAGTTCAAAACTTTGACAGAGATTTCTTTTTTTAAGTTCTTAATGTATTATACAATTGCGCTTTACTTTAAATGAACTTATATAACTTATATGGTAAAAATATAATCTCTTAATAATATCAATGAAAATTAATTTTAAAAAAACATACAAATTTGCTGTAAAGTCGGCATTATACATAAGTCTTTTCGGAACAGGATTTGTACTGATCCTGATGAATTTATTCTATAAAAATCAACTGAAACATCAGGTTGCATTTGGAATTATTTTTATTATTTCAATTTATATTTTCTCATTTCTCGTATTACAATATCGTGTAGAGCGATTTATTTACAGAAGGGTAAAGAAAATCTACGATGAGGTTTCGTTGTTAGAATCTACAACATTAATCAATCAGCCAATTACTACAGATATGGAAACGCTTTCGCGTGAAGTGAAAAAGTTTGCTACCGACAAAAAGCTGGAAATCGAAATGCTCGAAATTCGTGAACAATACCGCAGAGAATTTTTAGGTAATGTTTCGCACGAACTTAAAACCCCATTGTTTACGGTTCAGGGCTATGTTTCGACTTTGCTTGATGGCGCGATGGACGATAAGAACATTAGAAAAAAATATTTAAAACGTGCTGAAAAGGGAGTAGAGCGTCTTATATATATTGTAGAAGATCTGGACATGATTACCAAATTAGAATCAGGTGATCTGGATTTGAATATGACTGATTTTAATATCGTTGAACTGATTCAGAATGTTTTTGATTTATTGGAAATGAAAGCCGACAAAAAGAAAATCAAATTGGCTTTTGAAAGCAAAAATGTACAATCAGTTATCATTCGCGGAGATCAGGACAGGATTCAGCAAGTTTTAGAAAACCTGATTGTCAACTCTATCAAATATGGTAAAGATGGCGGTTTAACCGAGGTTGGTGTGGTAAACTTAACCAAGAAAAAAGTCTTAATTCGTATTAGCGATAACGGAGAAGGAGTTGAAAAACAAAATATTCCAAGACTTTTCGAACGTTTTTACAGAGTTGATAAAAGCGGAACCCGTTCAGAAGGTGGTTCTGGTCTTGGATTAGCGATTGTAAAACATATTATTGAAGCTCATAAAGAGAAAGTATATGTAGAAAGTGAATTCGGAATTGGATCTGAGTTTTCTTTTACACTCGAAAAAGCCCATAAAGCTGTAAAAACCGAAGTTAAATAATTGTAAGCTGATTTAAGCGAAGTGCCTTAAAATAAGGCGTTTTAACAATTAATCAATTTACGGCAAAACTTCGTAACATTAAATTTTTATTATAGTAACATCCTGTTAATGATTTCTTAACATTGATGCTACATCTTTGTACCCTGAAATTAAGGGATATTAGAGAAAGGATGATAAAAAGAAAATTAGTTGCCGTTTTATTGCTGTTAAATTTTGCAGCAAATGCTCAGGATTTAAATAAACAGGATGTAAAAAACGAAGTAATGCGTATTTTAGATTCTATCAACAAAGCAAAACTTCCGGACACTAAATCCGGAGGAGGAGTTGAAGAACACTGGTATGACAGAATCTCTTTAAGAGGATATGCACAAATACGATACAATGGTCTTTTCTCTACAAATGATAAAGTTTCCTGCGAGCAATGTGATAAATCCTGGGGAACAACCTCTACTGATCCGGATGCAAAAGCCAACAACGGACTTTTTATCAGACGTGCACGTTTAGTGTTTTCAGGGCAAGTACACCCTAATGTGTTTTTTTATTTCCAACCTGATTTTGCGAGTTCGCCAAGTACAGGAATCCAGAATTTTGTTCAGATTCGTGATTTGTATTTTGATCTTTCTTTTGATAAAAAAAGAGAATATCGCGTTCGTGTTGGGCAAAGTAAAATTCCATATGGTTTCGAAAATATGCAATCCAGTTCACAGCGTTTAGCATTAGACCGTAATGATGCGATGAATAGCGCCATATTAAACGAACGTGATTTAGGAATATTCTTTTATTGGGCTCCGGCCGAAATCAGAGAGCGTTTTGCCATGTTAGTAAAAGATGGTTATAAAGGTTCTGGTGATTATGGAGTTTTTGCTTTTGGAGTTTACAATGGGCAAATTGCCAATAAACTTGATGGTAACCGAGATTTAAATGTTGTTGCCAGATTAACCTATCCTTTTGTTATTGGCAGCCAGATTATAGAGCCAGGAATTCAGGCTTATACAGGAAAATGGGCTTTTACAGGCGAAATTTCACCGGGAGTAAAAGTCAATGATCCGCAATATGTTAAGGACCAAAGAGTAGGAGCAACGTTTGTTTTGTATCCAAGACCTTTCGGAATCCAGACAGAATATAATATTGGTACAGGACCTCGTTACAATACAGTAACCAATACGGTTGACGAAACAGATTTAAACGGTGGTTATGTTTTGCTGAATTATAAATTAGATATTAAAAAACAACACATATATCCTTTCGCAAAATTTCAATATTATGATGGAGGAAAAAAATACGAAAAAGACGCCAGAAGTTATGTTGTTAGAGATTATGAAATTGGTATAGAATGGCAGCCCATTAAAGCTTTTGAGTTTACAGCCGAATATGTCATTGCTGACAGGACTTTCGAAGACAGTGTGCTTCCTATCAACCGTCAGCAAGGAAATTTATTACGACTGCAAGCCCAGTTTAATTTCTAAAATTAATCTTCGAAAACGCTAAATAGCGAATCCCAGTCGATATCTTCGTTAAACTGAGTTAAACCTTTAAACGACTTTACTTTTGAAAGATCTTCAATGGTAAAGTCGTTTTGCATTGCATACGGTACCAAGTTTTCTTCCTGAAGTTTTATCGCTAAATATTCTTGCTCATATTGTCCCGGAGTTGGAATAAAAAAAGCTTTTTTACCCAATTTTGCCAAATCCATTACAGTTGTATAACCCGAACGACATAAAACAAAATCACTTTCGTTAAAAGTTTGTTCCAGTTGTTTTGAGTTCATAAAATTGTAATACGTAACATTTCCGGCTTGCCATTTGGTTTGCGTTTTCTCTACAATACCTTGTACAAAAACCACTTTACCTTTATAATTTGCAACTTCTTTTTGAAGTTTCTCGTCTAAAAAAGTACGCTGAGGTTCAGGACCAGACAAAATCACCATCAAATCATACAATTTTGGAGTTTCCTTTTTACGCATTCTGCTCAAAGGACCAATATATTTTAAGTTAAGATGATTGGTTTTAAGATGCCCCAGGTTACCGGTTAAATTCACCGTTTCATTGGTGTCGGGTACCCAGCATTCATTGTATTTTTTTATAATATACTGATGGCATTTACTGGTAAACCAAGTCGTGTTTCCGGTCATGACATTCAATTGATGTGTCATAAAAACAGATGGGATTTTTTTACTGAAAACACCTAATCGGTTGTCTGAAATAATACCATCGATCCCGTGTTTTTTGATCCAGCGGTTCACCATTTTTTTCTCATCTAAAATAGCGACAATCATTTTGGGTAAACTTTTAATCAGCTTCCATTTAAAGTTTTTGCCGTTTTTAGCATATTCAATATGATAAGAAGGCAATTCCAGTGTTTGAATATACGGAAATTCCTTTCTTAATAATGCCAGGGCAACCCCATCAGAAGCTATTATCGGGATAAAATTATTTTCTTGAAGCGCTTTTATAATTGGGATACATCTTGTGGCATGGCCTAATCCCCAGTTTAATGGAGCAACTAAAATTGTTTTGTTCGCAGAATAGTCAATGCTCATAGTTTAACGCTTTTTAAAAACGAAGATAAAGAAATAAGCTTTTTATGTTATTTCGTACATATTACTAAATTATTAACTCTGATTTAAGCTTCTAAGTTTCTAAGGTACTAAGATGCTAAGTTTTAAATAAAAAAGCCGAACATAAGTTCGGCTTCAGGTTTTTACCTTATAATATAAACATCTTAGCATCTTAGAGCCTTAGTATCTTAGAATCTCAGCACCTTTAACTAATCCTGAATATAAGTTTTATTTCCGTTTTTATTGATGTAGTATTTACCACCTTTTGGTCCGGTATATACCTTTTTTCCGTTGTATTCTCCGGTAACTTTATCAGCTACTTTAGGCGCTTTTTCGGTAGTTTCTTTTAATGTTTTAGTCGCCGTTTTTTTTGTTGCTGTGGCATCTTTTTTAGCTACAGTTGCTTTGGTTTCAGCTTTTTTTGCGTCTGCCTTAGCTCCTTCTGCTGCTGAAGTTGCTTTTTTTGAAGCTTTAGTAGCATCGCTTTTTGCTTTAGCGGCTTCTTTGTCGGCTGCTTTTTTAGTTGCTGTGGCACTTGCTGCCGAAGCATCTGTGGCATCTTTGGCTGCCTTTTTAGATTTTGCAGCTTCTTTTTTCGCATCGGCTTTTGCTTTATCCGCATCAGATTTAGCTTTTTTAGCCGTCGCTTCAGTCTTGCTTTTAGCTGCTTTTGTAGCAGTTTCCTGGGCGTAGAAATTGGTAGATAAAACCACCATTAAGCAAAGTAATAATAATTTTTTCATAAGGTTTCCTATTTAAATTTCAATTAAAATTAATCAATTTATTAATACGTTTTTCGTAAAGTGTTAAAAATAAGCACGAAGCTGAACATTGCCCGTATGAACAACTGATCCCGTCTCACTTTTTCTGCCCTGATAGTTTAAATTTACATCCAGAAATTGAGTTAAATTCTTTTGTAAAAGCAGTTTCCAGACTAAATTTTGCCCTTCCTGAAGCCCTTCGAGCATCTGAAATCCTACTGATGAAAATTCGTTTCCGTTAAATTTATTTTGGTAAAAAGAAAACTCTCCGTTTAAGGTTACTTTTTTCTCTCCCGCAAACGAAAAAGAAGTTCCAAGTCTGTTTTGAACTAAAGTTTCGAAATCGCCAATTTGATTTTCTTTGTTCTGAAATTCATAGAAAAAATCTAAACTCGTATTTTTAGAAAACAAATAACTAATTTTTGGTGCCAATTGATATCCTCTTAAATCGTAGTTTTTTTCGACAAAATCTTTAGAAACTAAGTTGGTATTGATGGTTTTGGTAAAGAAGTTGAACAACCAGCTTTTTTGATACAAATGTGTATACTGCAATTGATTGGAACTGTTTCGCACATTTTGCGAACCTATAGACAGTAAATTTTTACCCTTATTAATAAGGTAGGTATATGTTACCGAATGCTTTTGTTTTCCGCGATTATAATACAGGCTGTTTCTAAAACTCGAATTTAACCCTAAGATATTTTCTTCAGATGAATCAAATGGGTTGAGTTCTAAACGCTCGCCCTGGCTTTTTACCTTTCGATCCATGATAAAAGAAGTCTGGTTGTAAAAGTAAGAAGCAATTTTTTTAAAGCCCGTTTCGTTTTGCCATTGCAGTGGATTCAGTGCAACAGATTGTGAAAATTTATTTTGATTGGTTTTAATGTAAATCTGGTTGGGTAAAAAGATGCGAACATATTTTGCCTGATCCGGAAATGCGGCTATTTCAAATTCTTCTAATTCCTGAATTCCGTTGCCGTTATAATCGTTCCAGGTATAAACACCCTGACCTGTTGGCACTTCGACATAAGTAAATTCTTGTTGCGCAATAGTTCCGGAACTGGTTTCGTAAGCCGTACCAATTTGCATGAATTGGTTAAAGAATCGATCGTTGTAAAGTATTCTCGAGTTGAGAGAAGGCTCATTTTTTTGGGATGAATTTATAAAATCAAGATTACGATAACTGGCGTAAACCGCTAAATCGGTTGTTTTATTCTGAATAAGTTTTGACTTTAAATAATAGGTTTGCGAATTGTTTACGTGCTGCAGCAATCCGTTTTGCAAACTATCATTTCGGCGTTGCAAATATCCAATTTCTACATATACTTTAGTGCTGTCTCCGCGTCCAAGAAAAGCGCCATATTCTGTGAATCTTTGGCTTAAAGCCGAAAACTGATTGCTAACTTTATCCCGCTGCTGATTATTTTCGAGTTGCATACTCGCGCCAATCCAGTTTTTGCCAAAATGATATTTTGTTCTGGTTTGATTTCGAATAAATTTCGAAGTAGAACTTGTCGCATCACTATTCATAAAACTGCCTTGATTTTCGATCGTCCAGTTTTTTAATTTAAATAATGCAGTCGTTGTATGTCTTGCCCCGGAATAACTTTCGGAGTAATCTAATTTTTCAAACTGATAGGTAAACAAACCAATATTTGAGGTTTCTTTTTTAGTAAATAAATCAAAGTTTAAACCCGTAACCAATAAGCTCTGATTGCCATAAAGGGGTTCGTTTAAATTCCAGTCTCTGTTAAATTCTATATTATACAATCGCTCAACAGATCTAAAATCTTCCTGAACAAACTGATAGTTAGCAAAACCATCTAAAGTCCATTCGCGGGTAAAAAGACGTTTTTTGATGTTGGTTTTAAGTGCAACTCCGCTATTGTCTCCATCATCAATTTTCGAAAATAAATTTTTGTCGTTGTTGCTTATGGCAATTTCAAAATCTACCAGCGTTTTTTCGTCAGGATTGTATTTTCCTAAAAAAGTAGCCACTTGCAATTTTATTGGAGCAACTAATTGTACTATAGGTTCATAATTTCCTTGTAAAACACCGCTTACCGGAGGAACATATTCATAAATACGTTCTACGGAATTGTTGTTTTGAATGATGTAATTTCCGAGATTATTGCCCATAAGGCTAAACTTTACATTGTATAAAACATTGCTCGCATCATTAGAATATTCATAAGCTTCTACAGAATTGACCAGTATTTTTTTATATAAAATTTTATTCTCAGCATAAGTATCTTCATAAGCTGATGGCGCTTTCATTAAATTAGGATTATCTCCCGCCTGACTTAAAATCTCCACCTGTTCTGTAGAAAGATTTTGTTGAAGAGGCTGGTTTTTCATATCATTTTCAGAATAAATATAACCGCCAAAACTCCAGTTTTTATTTTCATGAGTCGCACCGGCATACGTAACCAAACGATTATAATTGCGTTCAGAATATTGGTATTCTACATTAATACGCATTTCTGATGTAATCGTAAAAAGAGAAGTAAAAGTAATTTCTCCGGCATTATAGTCAATTACATAATCGTTGTTTTCACCGCGTTTTAGCAAAATACCATTTACGTAAACACGCTCTGATCCTGAAATTACCAGAACATACAGTTCACCGTTTTGTCCTTTTAATTTATAAGGTCCCTGATTACCTTCCTGCCCTGTAAAAGTACTTTTGGCATATTGGCCTTTTACAAAAGCGACCGATGCAAAAATATTGGTTTTGCTTTCTTCATCTCCAAAATTAAAACTGGTCGAAAGTCCCTGTACTTTTTTATTAAAATTTAAAAATTGAGTTTTTCTGTTTTCTAAAAAAACATCACCCGCCCGAATGTTCCAGTCGTTGCTAAAAAGTTCTATAAAAATATTATCGAATTGATCCAGCTTTTGCGAATAACCACCATCCTGAAGCGGAATATTATTGTCCTGAAGAGAAGCCCGAAGACTTATTTTGTCTGATATTTTTCCGGTAATCTGAAGATCCAGATTAGAGTTTAAAACCGTATTTTGATTGTTTCCCACCGTAACACCACGCGTGATACTTCCTGAAGTTACCAAGCCATCAAACGGAGTGACTTTTTTAGTGCTGGTATTATCAATTCGATATAATCTTTCAGAACCAACATCATTGGTAACCACCTGATCTGATTTGTAGAGACTGTATTCTTTGGTTAAGAAATCAGGATATTTTAAATAATTTACAATTAAAGTATCAGAAAGAGTGCCTGCATTTTCTTTTAAAATTAAAGTTCCTTTTTGAAAATCAATTTTATAAAAACTAGAATCTATGAGTTTGTTTTTAGTATTTAAAATTTCAAAAAAGCTGGAATTGATGCTGAATTCTTCAAGATGAATCGTATCACGAGTCACAATTACTTTTTTCGTTTTGTACGATGATTCCGTTTCCTGTGCCTGAAGCCCGGAATACCAGATAAAAACCGTTAAAAACAGTAATTTTTTCAACATAAATACTATAACTCTAAAAAATCAAAAGTAGTATTTATAATTGGGAAATTCCGAGTCTGTAATTTAGAGATTTTAGTTCTGTGTTTAAGGTTATTTTCTGCTTTTTATCTGACTGTACATAGAAAGAAAAATTAAAAGAGCCAATACAATTGAAGTTCCGGTTTTAATCATATTGCCCGTATGATCCGGGCTGTAGAAAAAGTAAGCTAAATAAAGACAGCTAATAATAGCCATACTATATTTGAATATAAAGAATTTCATGTTTTAGTGAATAAATTAATCAGGGGCAGTTATTCTTTTTTTTGCGTTTAATGATTACTATGTTCCCCAAGAATAAGGAGAATTGCAATGACAATTAACGCTATAAAAACAGAATTGGGATTGGCAAAATTTATTGTCCAGCCAAATTCCTTTATTCTTTTAGGAGGAAATAATCTATTGTCTTTTGGATTATAATAGAACATTCCCCAGATCCAGTTATCCGGATCATTTTCCCATTCGTTATGGTTTTCCTGATCAGGTTTATTGTTTATGCCCATGGTTTTTTCGCACTTTAAATTTATTATTACTAATTAATTTGAAAGAAGATTTTTAACGATGTTTTTTCGAAAATCGGTAACCAAGTGCGATAATTATTATTAGAAGGCATAAAAACAATGATGCATTACTCATATTCTGTAGATTTAGGGTTAAGTTTTTTAATAGATTTTATACCTGATTTCAGGTACTATCTACTTGTTTTTTGGAAAATCTAAATTACTGTTTTGTACGCCTTTTTATTATGTGATTATCGGGTATTTTTAATAAGTAAATTATATCTGTTTTTTATTTAAAAATAGTCTCTTTTTTGTGAGTATATATTTATAAAAGTGTCCTCTATACTTTTAGAACGAAAAACTGTATTAAATTATGCATACTGTTGTAGGTAATAAACTTAAAATACTTCGGAAAAACAAAAACATGTCACAAGAAGAAGTAGCAGATTGTCTTCATATATCTCAATCAGCGTATGCTAGAATGGAAAGCGGCGAGAGCCATTCCTGGGCAAATCATATTTTAACCATCTGTAAAATTTATGATATAACTCCTGAAGATTTACTCAAAGTAGATCTGGACAAGGGATCGTCTTCTAATAATACTGTAAATCAGATATCAGGTGAAATAATCGTGCAATACGAAGAACGCATCAAAGAGCTGAAGAAAGTAATTAAGGATTTGAAGAAGGATAAAAAAGCATTAAAGTCATAATTTTTTTTAGCTTTGTGAGAATAAAACAAACTTAAATTATGGATACCAGCAAAGAACTCTTATTCTTTTTTAGCGCATTAGGAGTTTTTAACGGAATTATTTTAAGTGTGTATTTCTTCTTTTTTACCAGGAAAAAGTTCCTGACCAATTATTTTTTGGGTGCATTATTATTCGCACTAAGCATCAGAATTGGAAAATCGGTGTTTGTGTATTTTAATCCCACGTTGCCAAAAATGTATTTGCAATTTGGGTTAACCGCTTGCTTTTTTATTGGTCCCTTTTTATATTATTTCCTCAAATCAGCCGTTGCCGAAATTAATATAATGCCCAAATCCTGGAAACTTACCCTTTTATTCTGGGCTTTATTTATAGGTACAATTGGATTTTTATATCCTTATGAATATTATCCGGAACTGTGGAGACACTATTTTATAAAAGCGATTTATTTTCAATGGTTTGTGTATATTATTTTTTCCGGGTTTACCATTAAAGACATTCTGCAAAAAATCATAAGTAAAAAACACAAAGCAACTCCGGCAGAAATGTGGTTCGGAATGCTTTTTCTGGGCAATTCCCTTTTATTCTTTTTTTATTTTCTTGCCATAATGAACGCTCCGGCCGCTACTTATATTAGTGGGGCAATTGTTTTTTCGATTATGTTCTATTTAATTATTTCGATCCTTTTATATCGTAAAAAAACCGATGATTTGTTTTTATTAAACGGATCAAAGAATTCCGGTAAAAAGATAGATGCAACCGAAGCGGAAATTTTTACACAAAAACTCGAAAGTGTAATGAATGAAAAAGCATTGTATAAAAATCCCAATCTTACATTGCAGGACTTGTCTAAAGAAATAAACATTTCAAGTCATCAATTATCCCAACTTTTAAATAATAATTTAGGTAAGAACTTTACCAGTTTTGTAAATGAATTTAGAATAAAAGAGGCTTGTGAAATTATAACTTCAAATGATAAACTTACTTTAGAATCTATTGGCTACGATGTAGGTTTTAATTCTAAATCGACATTTTTTGTTGCCTTTAAAAAATATACCGGAACAACACCTTCCAGCTATCAAAATCAGGCTTTACGATCGTAGCAGAAAGTGTGAATTTATAAATTCGTACTCCTGTTTTCTCATTTGGTTACCTCATAATGCGATTATCGGTTGACTTTTGCTTTAAAAATAAGTCAAATTTTAATCGCCAAAATTCATGAGATTTTCAGTTACCAATTTTATTTATAGGTATTGCATGATTCTTTATGCCATTACTGTAAACGCACAATCTTCAAAAACAATTCAGGAAAAGATTGTAACTCCCAATAACGAATTAAACGAAGTAGTTATTAAAAAACAGGCATCGTTAGTAAAATATGCTGCCAACGGAACGCTTGATGTAAACGTCGCCAATACATTGCTTTCGACAAGTAGTTCAGTCAATGAATTATTGGGCAGGGTTCCGAATGTCATTGTAGCCGAAGGACAAATAAGTGTTCTGGGGAGAGGAGAAGCAATTATTTACCTTAACGGAATTTTGATTAATTACGAACGTTTTGCTGCGATTCCGGTTTCTCAAATTTTAAAAATCGAAGTAATTTCAAATCCATCTTCAAAATACGATGCCGAAGGAAAGGCGGTTATCAATATTATTACCAAAAAAAATATCGAAAACGGAATGTTAGGAAGCGCGAGTCAGCAAGTGACCGTTTCTGAGTTTGCCGGAACGAGTACGAATACTCTTTTGGATTTTAATTATACAAAAGGCAAATTTTCGTTCATCACCAATTACGGATTGCAATTGGGCAAAGGCCGCGAATTGTTATATACGACCAGAACAAGACCAAATCCGGATGAATATATGCGATCTGAATTAACCACAGATTGGAAACGTCAGTTTAATAATTATTCGAATTTTGGTTTTGGACTGCAATACACGTTCTCTGAAAAGAATTATATTTCATTAGCTTATAGCGGTAATATTGAAGATTTGGGAGGAGTTGTAGAAAGCCGAAACTCTATTAGTAATAATGTGGGAAATAGTTTTTATGCCACAGATATTGCTAAAAATGATGTGCTGCTGAATCAGTTCATTAATCTAAATTATAATGCGATAACAGATAGTAAAGGTTCGTCGTTATTTATAGGAACACAATACTCTAATTATAACGGAACTGTAAAAGATTTTATTGATGAAAATAGTTGGGTTGAAGAACGAAATGCTGAAAAGTATTTGAAAAACAATGTTGACAATACAATTAATATTATAAGTATTCAGGCAGACTATTCTAAAAAGATAAATGAAAATACAAAGCTCGAAACCGGAGCAAAATTTAGCAATGCAAAAGTACAATCAGGAACAGATTTCCTAGTTTCTGATGTAGAAAATGGAGGTTTTGAACCTGATGATCAACTTTCGAGTGATTTTAGATATGTTGAAAAAATCAGTGCCGCTTATTTTAATTATGGAAGTTCACTAGGAGAGAAGTTTAGTTTTTCGTTTGGCGCACGAGGCGAATGGACAAATTATAATTTGTACACTACTGCAAATGGGATTCAGGAATTCAAAAAAAGTTATGGCAATTTTTTTCCTAATGTGTTGCTAAATATGGATGTTTCAGATGATTTAAAACTACATGCATCGTATGTTTCCAGAATAACAAGACCAAGATATCAGGGTTTGAATCCGTTTGTTATTTATCAGGATCCGTTTACTACTATAGAAGGAAATCCGAATTTACTTCCTGAAAAAACTCACGCCTTTGAGATTGGTTCGATGTACAAAAAGTTCGATTTTAAAATAGGATATACTTATAAAATCGATCCAATTTCCGGAGCAGCTTTGCGCGGCGATACACCAAATAGTTATATTTTGAGATCATTAAATATAGAAAAAGAACATACTTTTTTTACTTCGCTTTCAAGATCATTTACAAACAAATGGTGGAGTTCGACAAATACCATTAGTATGAATTTAAGCAAATCGATCGATAATTTTTATGAATATGCTTTGGGTCCTGTCAAACCTCAAATCTATCTTTATTCTAATAATACATTTACGATTCCGAATCTTTTTAAAGTTCAGTTGCTTGCCTGGTATCTTGGCGATAAAAGCTACGGATTAAGAAGCGAAAATAGCAGATCGACAGTTACTGTAGGAATCGAAAGAAACTTTTTGAAAGAGGCGCTAAAAATTAATTTTACCGCAAATGATATCTTTCACGACTTTATGGTTTCCGGTAATTATGATGTTGGGCAAACCGAAATATATTATCACAGAACCTATACTACCAATTATTTTAAACTGATAGCAACATATAGTTTTGGAAATTCAAAGAAACAAGCTTTTAAGAAAACAGAGATTGAACAAAGCGAAAATAACAGAGCGAGATAAAGAAAAAAGGCTTCACGTATTAGTGAAGCCTTTTCTAAATATAATTGAATTGTATAATTAACGTATAAAGAAGATTTAGTTGATCTCTTTAGTAACAATTTGCATTGTTTCGCGGCTTACTTGTTTTAGTAAAACTTCTTTGTTTGCTTCAACAGTTTCGGCTGCATTTTCTGTAAAGTGACGAATAGTATATAAAGTCACATTCTCATTATAATCTACTTTGAATTTTTTCGAAAGAATAGCGTTTAATTCATTGAAATTTCCGAATTTATCTTCAACGCAAACAGAGAAACTAATTGCAGAGTTCTGGATTAAGTTTACTTTGATTTTAAATTCGTGGAATAAACCAAAAATCTCGCTGATGTTTTCTTCCATGATAAAAGAGAAATCAATTGAAGAAAGCGAAATTAAAAGCTGTTCTCTTTTTACAATAAAACACGGATATTGTGGCTCTAAATCAACACCTTTAGAAACACAGGTTCCTTTTAATAATGGGTTGATAAACGATTTTACGTATAACGGAATTTCTTTTTTCTGTAATGGCTGTAATGTTTTTGGGTGAATAACTGTTGCACCATAAAAAGCCAGTTCGATTGCTTCACGATAAGAGATTTGATTCAACAAACTCGCATTCTCAAAATAACGCGGATCCGCATTCATAACTCCCGGAACATCTTTCCATATGGTTACACTTTCGGCATTTAAGCAATAAGCGAAAATTCCTGCTGTATAATCAGAACCTTCACGACCAAGAGTAGTAGTAAAGTTATTTTCGTCAGCACCTAAAAATCCTTGAGTGATGTTTAATATTTTGCGTTTTACATTTTTGCTGATCAATTGTTGAGTCGTTTCCCAATCCACTTCCGCATCTCTGTAATTTGCATTGGTTTTAATAAAATTACGAACATCAAGCCATTGCGTCTGAATACCTCTGTAATTCATATAATGACTTAAAATGGTAGTCGAAATTAATTCTCCAAAACTTACCACCTGATCGTAAACAAAATTGTAATTAGGAGATTTATTATGTGCCAGGAAATATTCTAATTCAGAAAACTGAGCTTTTACAGCTGTAAAAACTTCGTGTTTTTCATCTTCAAATAAATCTAATAATATTTGATTGTGATATTTTTTTATTTCTTGTACAGATGAATTCAACTCCGCTGATTTATCAAAATAATTCTTGATAACAACTTCAAGAGCATTTGTCGTTTTTCCCATTGCCGAAACGACTAAAATCACATCTTCATAACCTACTTTTTGTAAAACGTCGTATACGTTTTTAATTCCATCAGCATCTTTAACCGATGCACCACCAAATTTAAATACTCTCATTATTAATTTTAGATTTTTAATTTTAGATTTCAGATTCAAATCGAAATCTAGTATTTTGTTTTTCTGCCACAGATTATTAGGATTAAAAAGATTTTAAAAATCTGTGAAAATCATTTTAATCTGTGGCAAAATATATCTTTATAATTTTTCTAAGAATGAATTTACGCCCGCTTCATCCATTTGAACCACTCTCCATTCTTCCAGAATTTTTGCACCAGAGTTTTCGTAGAATTTTACGGCAGGAGTATTCCAGTCCAGAACATTCCATTCAACTCTTCGTACATTATCTTTTTTACCTTGTCTCATGATTTCAGCATAAAGAGCAGATCCTAAACCTGTCCCGCGCATTTTTTCTTTAACAATCAAATCTTCAAGATGTATGGTTTTACCTTTCCAGGTAGAATATCTGTAATAATACAATGCGATTCCAACTATTTCTTTGTTGCTAGATTCATCTTCGATTTCTGCAACAAAAACATGAAATAATGGTTTTTCGCCAAAGCCATCACGCACTAAATCTTCTACAGTAATGACAACGGCCTCCGGTTCTTTTTCGAATATTGCCAGCTCCTGTATTAATCCCAAAACCGATTCCATGTCTTCAGGATTTCCTTTTCTAATATTCATATTCTATTCGTTTTATTTTAATCCTAAATATACAATTACCTCTTTTATTTTAAAAATTTGCTTGTACGAATTTCTTGTAAGGGCAATTCATATATTCTTATTATTAAGCGTTTATTAGCTAAAAATGTATTTTTTTATTTGACACTTCCTGCTATTAATTAGCAAATATACAATAGTGGCAAACTAACAAAATAATTTTTGAATCATTCTCACAAAAAAAGCGATATTTGTGACTTATAATCAAAATCTATAACGATATAGTAATGGAAGAACGCAATAAAACACTAGGAGAGTTTATTATTGAGAACCAAAAAGCATTTCAGTATTCGTCGGGAGAGCTTTCCCGAATTATCAACTCTATACGTTTGGCGGCCAAGGTCGTAAACTATAAAGTAAACAAAGCCGGACTGGTAGACATTATTGGCGCTGCAGGCGAACAAAATGTACAGGGCGAAGACCAACAAAAATTAGATGTGTATGCAAACGAAGTATTTATCCAGACGTTAATAAACCGTGAGATTGTCTGTGGTATTGCTTCAGAAGAAAACGACGATTTTATTACTGTTCAGGGGAGCGACAACAGTCATAATAATAAGTACGTGATCTTAATGGATCCGCTTGACGGATCTTCAAACATTGATGTAAATGTTTCAGTAGGAACTATTTTTTCTGTTTTTAGAAGAATTACTCCAATAGGAACCCCGGTAACAAGCGAGGATTTTTTACAACCGGGAATCAATCAAGTTGCAGCAGGTTATGTAATTTATGGAACTTCGACCATGTTGGTGTATACCACAGGTCACGGCGTAAATGGTTTTACACTGAATCCGGCAATTGGTACATTTTATCTGTCACACCCGAATATGAAATTTCCTCAAAACGGAAATATCTATTCTGTGAATGAAGGAAACTATGTTCATTTTCCGCAAGGAGTAAAAAATTACATTAAATATTGTCAGAGAGAAGAAGAAGACAGGCCTTACACTTCCCGATATATCGGAAGTTTGGTTGCTGATTTTCATCGCAATATGATCAAAGGCGGCATTTATTTGTATCCAACAAGTTCAAAAGCACCAAAAGGGAAATTACGTTTATTATACGAATGTAACCCAATGGCGTTTATTGCAGAACAAGCAGGAGGAAAGGCCACAGATGGTTTTGGAAGAATCATGGAAATTCAGCCAACAGAATTACATCAAAGGGTTCCTTTTTTCTGCGGAAGTTATAATATGGTAGAAAAAGCAGAAGAGTTTATGGCAGCTGAGTAAGTTTTCAGTCGCAGTCTCAGTCACGGTCTCAGTCTCAGTTTTCAGTCTGAACTATAAATAGCAAAACCCGACAGATTTTTAAAATCTGTCGGGTTTATTTATTTGTAATGTATTTCATGCTTTTGTATATATTTGATTAAAAAATTAATTATGAATAAAATTACTTTATTGTTTTTAGTGTTATTGGGATTTATTACTTCATGTTCTTCAGACGATGATGACAAATCGGGTGTGAATTCTTCAATAATTATTGACGGAATGAAATTTACGCCTAATAAAGGATTGTACTATTATCAGACAGCGAGTTTTGATTCGCAGAAGAAAGTTGTGTTTTTAATTTCTAATGAAAAGGAAGATGAAAATTTTTATATTGACATTGCTTTTCCTTCATCTCAAAAAGATTTGAGCGGAATCTATGACTTTGGACCAGGAACAGCTAATGAGCTTTTAGTAAGTTGTGAGTTAATAACATCAAAAACAAGATATTCTATACAGGGATATACTTTAAAATTGACAGATTTAGGTGATTCTAAGTTTAGCTTTGAATTTACTAATCCTGTCGCAGCATTTGATATTGTTAAAAATAAACAAGTTAGTTTTAAAGGTGGACTTGAAGGTAAGTTTGAATTTACAGTAATAAAAGAATAAAAAAAAGCTTCTTATGGGTAGTCATGGTCGGAAGATTATTCTTCCGGCCTTTTTTGTTTTATACTTTAAAAAAAAATGTTTTTATTTATTTTA
>NZ_CADCSU010000072.1 GCF_902804475.1 Flavobacterium bizetiae | reverse complement strand
GTATTACAATCTTAATAGACATAATAAATTTATAATTTGGATATAACAGCACACAGAAGGTTTAATATTTAAAACAGTTTTCCTTTTAATGCAAAAAGTAAAAAAAGAAAATCTGCCCAGTAAGATTTGCCCAGTTTGCAATCGTCCTTTTTCGTGGAGGAAGAAATGGGAAAAAGTATGGTATGAAGTTAAATATTGCAGTGAAAAATGCAGAAAAAATAAAGTTTAATTTATCAATCTTTCAAAATATCTTTTACTATGCGCAGAGAAGCAGCTTCAGAAAAATCTAAACCGGAATAATCGGGATTTAAACCTCCGATATAAGGCACGGCCATAATGTATAATTTTTTATTATATGCTCCATATTGATCCATAATTTGAAAATTGTCATTAATAGCTATTCCTGAAACATTCAAAAAATAATCGCCGTTTTCATCTTTCTTAACTTTCTCAGGATCTGTGGTAAACGCAGTCTGCCCTAGCTCTGAAGATTTAAATTTTAAACGCGCCGGACTAATCGCTTTTTGATCAAGCAGACTCTTGAAAGGGAAATCATCGTAAGACAAATGAGGCTGTCCTACACAGTCTACAAATGTTTTATAATATACAGACCCTCTGATTGTTATTGGTATCCACAAAATTATATAGAATCCCTCCTCCGTTTTGCGGCTCAACAGTACTGTCATCGCCAACAGGAACAAGATCTAAAACACCAGCCTGATGCAGAGCAAGCAATTCTTCACAAGATTTTTGGGGAACAAATGCAATTACAATGGAAATAAGCGGCATAAGAACTTTTTGAAGTCGCTGCATATCTTCTGCCGAAAAATATTTGGCGGGATGATTCATCGCAAAACTTAGTACAGCAAGCATTTCTTTCCAGTAAATTGATTCCTGTCTTTTGATAGATTTCTCAGCCTGAACGTATTCAGCTCTTAAAAGCTGGAAAGGATCAAGACGTTCACGCAGTTCCATCATATCAGTTACAAAATCTTCAATTGAAAAATCTTTAATTCGCTGATAAAATTCTGGATCTTTTTCAATAAATATTTCTTTAAAATCCTTTTCAAAAATGAAATCAAGGGATAAAAATCCATCATTACTTTTTCTGTGCAGATCTATTTCTTCCTTAGTTAACAAAGAGTCGTTTGAAAGATGTGAATCTTCTAAATGAAAACGAACAGCAGGAAGCATACCGCTTCTGAAATGCATCATAATTTTAAAATCTGTACTCTCTGGATTTAATTTGAATTTAAGGTTGTCTTCGGAATCCTTTTCAAATAATCCGTTGTTCCTTGCCATTGTTCTTATGGCATCAATCGCCGTCAAAGAAGATCCTTTTATAGCAACTGGATGATTAAAATGCTGTATTAATTTTCGGGGCGGATATGGCGCATCATAATAACCGGGAACTTTACCTTCATAACGTATCGGCCAGTTATGTCCTGTGCAGATTACCGCAAAATCAAATTCATGATTACTGCCCTTTGTAGTTTGCACCGTTACGGTTTGATTTTTAATATCGTAATTAATATCAGTTATAGTGCTTTCAAAATGCACAGCTGTAGCAATTCCCGCTTTCTTCCCTGTTTTACGCAATATTTCAAACTGCGCAGCAAGATAACTTCCAAATAGAAGTCTCGGTACGACTTTATACTCATTAAATTGATCCGGTTTAATATTATATTGTTCAAGTAATTCGGCAGGTGCCGTATAAATCCAATCCGACATCGAAGATACTATATGCGGCACTTCATTATCGGATACATTGGTGATATGCTCTATATTTGCCCCTTCGGTGCTGTAAGGCATTCCAGATCCAAGCTCCTTTTTTTTTTCAAAAATTGTAATCTCAAAATCATTTGAACCGGATTCTACCAATCTCGTATAAACAAAAAGACCGCTTGGACCTCCACCTAAAATTGCAATGCGCTTTTTTTTACTTTTCATTTCCATTGATTTTTTGATTTTATTACTTTAATTATAAAAATTCAGAAGCTGTAGGATTATTTATAATTGAATGAGATAATATAAAAATTATTATCTTTTGTAAATTATAAAATACAAATATCAAAAACCACGGAAGCAAGTAGTTACATGATTCAAAAATGAAATTATATAATTAAAATAATAACTTAAATGCTTGAAGACTTAGGATGAGTTATCTCATTTGAGGTGCTTCCAATTTTATTTACAGTCTTTCCAATTCCAATCACCGACAAAGGTTTTCTATTTCCCAATCAATGCAATACTAGTTTTAGCATACTGGCTAACTGCAATTTTCACATCATCAAAATCAGGCGCTGAGAATTTTGGCTTATAATTTTTAGAAAATCCAAATCCTTCTGTCGGATAACCAATTATACTTCGGTCACATTTTCCGTTACCATTCACGTCTTGATACACAGCAATAGCATAATCACCATCTGGCAGATTTTTGAACGTATAGACCAATTTATTTTCCGCAGCTTTTACTTTTGCAGTGGCAATTTGTGACGCATGATCAAGAAAACCTTTCTCTTTATCATACAATCCAAAAAAAACATATCCTTTACCAGGTTCCACGCCCGTTACTTCAACACTTAAACTATGTTGCGCAAACATCGACGAATTAACTGCTGCCAGTATTATCAGGCTTATCATTTTAATTTTCATAAGTATTATTATTTAGAATTTACAATAAAGCCTTTTCTAGTTTTTTTTCATCTGATTGATTAAAAAAGTGATTCAACTCTTTGAAATTTCCATTTTTATAAGCGTGATAAGGTTCTGATTGTGAGAGCAGCCATTTCTTTATAACATTTCTAAAAAGGAAAGTGATTTTTTTCTGTAAAGGATGAATTTTCTGGCGGACTATATCGAAATAATCCTTCAGATTTTGTTGTCGAAAACCTAGAATATTATCTAAATCATCACCATCTTTTAAAATACCACAGTGAAAATTTTTCTCTGCAAACGCTTTTTTTGGAAAATCAACTTTCCCTAAGCCAAATTCAGCAAACATTTTGTCTAGAAAATATTGATATAAAATTACGCAGTCCTCTCCCCCTCCCAAGTTGAATATTTGCTTTTCTAATTTTTTATGATGTTCAATTGCTTTAGCAAAAGCTCTTCCGGTATCTTGTGGAGTGCAGATTTCCATAGGCGTTTCCAATGGCATGTGGAACATCAATTTGGATATTTTATGGTTTCCCATAATCGCAGCCAGGCGAAAAATACTCCAAGATAATTTGGATTGTTGAATCAATGACTCGCACAGCACCTTTGTTTCCCCATACTTATCACCGGGACTGGGCTGTAAAATATCAGTGATACTTATTTCGGGATTTTTCATCCGATCACCATAAACCGAAATGCTGGAACTAAAAATCAAATAACAATGTGGCGAATTTTTCTCTAAGGCATAAATAAGATTTTCTGTGCCTTTTACATTGACACTGTTAGCCAACTCTGGATTTATATCCGCAAGAGGTGGAATAACCGCCGCTAAATGAATAGCAAAATCCTTATTATGAGCAGCTTTCAGTACTTCGTCTCTATTGCAGATATCTCCATACACAATCTCAACACGAGATCTAAAAGGAGCCAGTTTTTTAACCGTTTTTTGGTTTTTTACATCAAAAACCGTTATTTCATAATCTGTATGCTGAACTAAATGCTGCAAGGTTTCTAAACCAACAGTTCCAGATGCACCAGTTAGCAGTATTCTTTTTCGTAAAGTCTTATTTTCCATTTTTTTTAATTTAATAATCAATCCTTCTATCTTTAATTTTTAAAGAAGAGCTATATTTGTGATACAATATGTTCCATATTTAGCTTTGTGTTCTTTTAAAGATCACTATGTAAAGCTATTGAAGAGAAATATATTTGTTGTTTCAAAAAAGGCTATTGCTGTGCATTAACGAACAAAAACAAGCGTTTTTGTAGCGTATATAAAAAAAATTGTGATGGATTTAAGAAAAGACAGAAGGGTTCAGTATACTAAAAAAGTGCTGCGTGAGCAACTATTCAGTTTACTGCAGGAGAAGGAACTCAGCGAAATTACTATTTCCGAATTGTGTAAAACAGCCGATGTTAACCGCAATACATTTTACAGACATTATAATATTCCACTGGATATACTTCTTGAAATAGAAGAAGATGTTTTTGAAAAACTATCTGCGGTTTTGCGTAAAAGCACCAATATGGACGATGTGATACTGCTCAGCTGCCAATTACTGGAAAGCGATAAGCAGATGAGTAAAATTGTGTTTACCAAAGCGGATGGAAGCGGAATTCTATCGCGAATACTGAGAAGTGTCCGGAATAATTTTCCGGTTGAAAATCAAATAGAACTTACTGCCGAAGTAAAGCCTTTTGCTGAAATGGCATACCAATTTGGAGAAAAAGGAAGTATTGCTGTAATCAAAAATTGGATAGAAAATGATTTCGCTATTCCTGCTGAAAATATTGCTCAAATGATAAGTTATCTGGTAAATAAGCTCAATAAATTATAGCAATTTCCATAAGCCATCGCAAACTATCCGTAGAGATTTTTTATCTCCGACATAACAAAGGTACTTTGGGTACTCCCTATACTTTCAACTGATCCTAATTTATTAAACACAAAATCCTGATAATGCTTCATGTCTTTGGCAGAAACTTTCATTAAAAAATCGTAATCACCAGAGATATTGTAACATTCTACAACTTCTTCTATTTTCATAATATCACTAACAAACTGATGGCCAATATTACGATCGTGCTGTTTAAGTTTGATATTACAGAAAACGATAAAACCTCTGTTTAGTTTTTCGGCATCCAACAAGGCTATATATTTTTTAATATAACCATTGTTTTCCAATCTTTTGATCCGCTCAAAAACAGGCGATGCCGAAAGATTTACCATTTTAGCAAGCTCTTTTACAGTGTATTTAGAATTATCGTGAAGTATATTTAATAACTGAAGATCAATATCGTCTATTTGTTCCATAAAATATTACTTTAAACAGGTTTAATTTATTTTTAAATCAGAATAAAATTCTTCAAATATAACCAAAAACAATACAAAAATCTTATTTCACTCAAGTTAAAAACATAAAACACTGCAACCTTCATCTTAACAGTATAAAAATCTAAAAAGTATTATTTTATAGCAGGGAGCGTTATCTTTAGTGCCCTTTATCGAAAAAAGATAAAGGGCAACTTCATAAAAAAATTATACTTCTTTTCGTCGGGCCATACCCTGAGCGATGATACTGGCGGCAATCAATTGTAAGGCATGGTAAAGCATGAGCGGCAGCAATACGATACCGGTAATGGTACTGTGCTGAAAAAGTACTTTTGACATAACAGTGCCGTGTACCAATGACTTTTTAGATCCGCAGAATAAGACAGTAATACGATCTTCATCTGAAAAACCAAGCAAGCGGCTGATTAGTCCGACACAAAAGAATACTGCAAAAAACAACGCCATCATCCCTGCCGCGAGTCCGGCAAGTTCAAGGGCGGTGAAACCCTCAAAAAGATGTTCGGAAAATGACTTGCAAAACGACGTGTAAATAATGGTTAGAATAACCGCCTGATCGAAATATTTGAGCTGTTTCTTATATTTTTCGGCCATGGCTCCTAAACGGGAATTGAGGCTTATACCAATGATGATAGGCAACAATACTTGAAGAATCAGCTTTATGACGATTTGAGTAACATCAAAATCGCCTTTTGCAGAAGCTATAAACAGCCCAACCCAGAGCGGTGTAACCACTACTCCGATCAAACTGGAAATGCTTGCATTGAAAATGGCCGCGGGAATGTTTCCCTTGGCGATCGAAACCATGACCACCGAAGAGGAAACTGTAGACGGTAATGCTGCCAGAAAAAATACACCCAGCCAAAGCAGCTCGAAGCCGTTATTGACAAACAACGGGCGAAATGCTAAAACAATAAGCGGAAAAAATAAAAAGGTGGTCAACTGAACGACAATGTGCATTTTCCAATTCGAAAGTCCAGCTTTTAGTTTCTCAACACTCAGTCGCATGCCATAAAACAAGAAAATAAAGGAAACACCGGCATTGGCAATCTCCTCCAGCGAAACAGGTTCTTTGATCATACCTGGCTTTGGCAAAAAATAAGCCATCAAAATCATAGTGGCGATCATTAACAGGAAACCGTCGAAACCTGCTTTTTTTAATACTTGTAATAATTTATTCAATGTGTTTTAAATATTATTTCTCCGTAGAGGCACGGACTTCATTATTAATATATTGAGACTAAATCCCAAGTTCTTTGCGTATAATTTCTGCTCCTGCGCTTAAAGCACTTAACTTGCCTCTGGCTATGTTTCGGGATAGCGGGGCCATACCGCAATTTGTAGAAGGGTAAAGATTTTCGGCATCTACAAACTCAAGGGCTTTACGCAGGGTAGCAGCTACTTCTTCTGGCGTTTCAATAGCATTGGTTGCCACATCAATAGCACCTACCATTACTTTTTTGCCCCGAACAAGTTCCATTAAATCTAAAGGTACATTGGAGTTGTGACATTCTAAAGACACTATATCAATTTTAGATTTTTGAATTTTCGGAAAAATTTCTTCGTATTGTCGCCACTCTGAACCTAATGTCTTTTTCCAATCAGTATTTGCCTGTATTCCATAACCATAGCAAATATGAACCGCAGTTTGACAGTGTAAACCTTCAATAGCTCTTTCTAATGCTGCCATTCCCCAATCGTTTACTTCATCAAAGAACACATTAAATGCAGGTTCATCAAACTGGATAATATCTACCCCTGCGTCCTGAAGCTCTCTTGCTTCTTCATTGAGTGCTATCGCAAATTCCCACGCCAATTTTTCACGGCTTTTATAATGGTCATCGTATAAAGTATCGACCATTGTCAGCGGACCTGGCAATGCCCATTTTATAGGCTTATTAGTTTGTTTACGTAAAAATTTAGCATCTTCAACAAAAACTGCTTTTTGACGTGCAACTTCACCTACCACCACCGGAACACTCGCGTCATAACGGTTACGGATTTTTACTGTTTTACGATTTTCAAAATCTACACCGCTTAAATGCTCGATAAAAGTCGTTACAAAATGCTGACGTGTCTGCTCGCCGTCACAAATAATATCCAGATCTGCCAATTGCTGTTCCTGCAAAGAAATGCGTAAAGCATCTTGTTTTCCTTCAATTAGCTGATCACCTTCTAATTTCCATGGTGACCAAAGTTTTTCGGGTGGTGCAAGCCATGCAGGTTTAGGTAAACTTCCAACAATAGAGGTAGGTAATAATAATTTCTTCATAATAGTATAATTTTAATGCGTTGTAATCAATTAAAGGGCAAAATTAGCAGACCATTGTTCCAGGAGACTTTTGTAAGGTTTAATGAAATGCTCTTCTGCATATTTACCCTGTTCAACAGCTAGTCGGCTGCGCTCTTCGCGGTCATAATCCACACGAGTTAGTGAATAATCTTCGTGTTTAAGAGTTGGTTGATAGATTTTCCCGGCCACTGAATTTGCATTGTAAATTTCAGGGCGATAAATCTTTTGGAAAGTCTCCATCGTACTAATTGAGCTGATTAGTCCAAGATCAGTATAATCAGCAAGCAGATCTCCGGAATGATAAAAAGCCATCGGTGCTACACTATTAGTAGGCATGAAAAAACGAACCTTTAAGCCCATTTTAGAGAAATATTCATCAGTGATAGAATACTGATCCTGCAGATACTCAAAACCCAGAACCGGATGCTGATACTCAGTACGAGTATACGTTTTGTTGCTCGATACACTTAGACAAATGATCGGTGACATCTTGAAGTGCTCTTTATAAGTGGCTGAACTCACAAAACACTTATAAAGTTTTCCGTGCAAATCACCAAAATTTTCAGGAATACAAAAATTAGGTTTGTTTTTATTGTGCTCGATCAATAAAATACTGAAGTCATAATCACGAACATAAGACGAAAAATTATTTCCGGCAATACCTTCGATATGCTGGTTAGTCTTGCGGTCAAAAATATTCGTTTTTAAAACTTCAATCAGCGGCAGATTGTTAATACTATTCTTATCGTCAATACTCATCGTTACTGTGATGATTTCAAGTTCTACAAGATAACGATCAGCTTTTGGATTATCTATATGAGCCAATGCATTGAATCGATTGTTAATCATATTTAATGCATTACGTAAGTTTTGTTGGCTATTACATCCTCTGGCCAGGTTTGCAAAATTGGTTGTCAAACGCGTTTCGCTTGAGGGGTGATAGTTTTCATCTAAACAAGTGCTCTTTAGTGTGAATGCAAAATCATTCTGGATTGTATTATGGGTGTTTTCAATATTTTGCTTTTCGTTTATTCCCCTATCTTCTTGTATGTTCGCTTTCATCTGATGATAATGTTTAGTTTTTTTACCCTGCAAATTTGAATATAAAAGATTAAATATTTTTATTTATGCATAAATTCAGTTAATTATTCTTTTAACATACAACTTCAAAGATTATTAATCTTCAAACAAATATAATAATGAAGGAAAACAGATAAATATTCTTTTGTGACCGAAGATGATTGACCTGGAGTTTCTCAGAGCGCTTTAAAAACTCGAAAAAGAAAACAATATCATTTATATTTGCCAAAAATTAAGACAGACATAGCAATGAATTTGATAGAAAATTTAAAATGGCGCTACGCCACAAAAGCTTACAATAACATTAAAGTAACAGAAGAAAAGGTCGATCAGATCTTAGAGGCTATAAATCTTTCAGCATCTTCTTGTGGTCTGCAATCTTACCGTATTTTTGTTGTAAGCAATCCGGAAATTCAAAAAAAATTAGGTGCTGATTCGTATAATGGACAGATTAGCTCTTGCTCCCATTTGTTGGTTTTTGCTGCACTAACTGACATGTCTCCGACTTACATTGACGATTATATGACAATGACAGAAAAGCAAAGAGGTCTTGATGCTGGTGCCTTATCAGGATTTAGAAATGGACTGCATTCCTATTTCAGCACTATTAACGCAGAACAAAAAGCCCATTGGGCGGCCAAACAGGCTTATATTGCACTAGGAACAGCGCTTATTGCTGCGGCAGAATTGAAAGTAGATGCCACTCCTATCGAAGGATTTAATGCCGCCAATATCGATGCCGTTTTGGGTTTGAAAGAAAAAGGGCTGCACTCTACAGTTATCCTCGCTTTAGGATATAGGGATTCGGAAAAAGACTATATGGCGGCTACGAAAAAAGTTCGTTTGCCTATAGATGAAATGATAACTAAAGTTTACTAATAGTATTAGTTTACAAAACCATAAAAGACAGAAACTACATATAATAAGCAAATAACTTCAAATCATCTATAAAAGATGTTGAAATTGATGCTGTTACTGTCACAAAAATTAAAATCCCATTTCTAACGAAATGGGATTTTTTTATGTCTTTTTCGGTATCTGTTAACCGTCAATAATAACTTTTCGGTGTTTTAATCCCCATTCTGCAAGATCATTTATGATCGTTTTTAATGTCAATCCATACTCCGTTAGCTGATAATGGATTGTAACAGGCTGCGTATCGAGAACTGTGCGTTTAATTAATTTATTTATTTCCAAATCCCTTAATTCCTTGCTTAACATTTTGTTGGAAATCCCGTTTACGTCATTTAAAATATCTGTAAATCTTCTCTTGTTATGATAACAGATCGATGAAATTATGGAAATTTTCCATTTTCCATTCAATATATCCATTGTATCATGGACTGCCATTATCTCTTTTCTGTGCTCAACCTGACATTCGTTACTCATAAGTTACTTTGTTACTCAAACGTTACTGTTACTTTTGGTTACAAAGTAACAAAAATAAACTTAACTAAATTAACTTTGCTCGTATAAATTTAAAATATTAAAAAAATGAATTTCACAAATAAAAATGTTCTCATAACAGGCGGAACTACAGGAATTGGGTTAGCAACAGCAAAAGAATTCATAAAATCAGGCGCTAACGTTTGGATCACTGGAAGAAACAGCGAGAATCTTAAAAATGCAGCTGACGAAATTAACAATCCTAATTTAAAAACTATAATGGCTGATACTGCCAATTTATCTGATCTTTCACTATTAGAAAAAGCTTTTGCAGAAAGCGGGGATAAATTGCATACTCTTTTTTTAAATGCAGGAATCGCAACATTTAGTTCAATAGAAGAAGTAACGGAGGCTGATTTTGATGCACAGTTTAATACCAATGTCAAAGGTCATTTCTTTACACTTCAGAAACTGCTTCCTCATTTGGCAGAAGGTTCTTCGGTAATTTTTACTTCGTCAACTGTTGCGACGGCGGCAAATTTAGGAAGTAGTATTTATTCGGCTACAAAAGGAGCATTAAATAAAATTGCTCAAATCGCAGCAAACGAATTAGCCGGAAGAAAAATTCGTGTCAATATTGTGAGTCCGGGTCCGGTTGCTACACCAGGCCTTCATAAAGCTGTACCTGAAGGCGCAAAAGAATTTCTGGCCAGTGCTACTGCTATGCAGAGATTAGGCGACCCTGCAGAAATCGCAAAAACAGTATTATTTCTTGCTTCAGATGATGCAAGTTTTATTACCGGAACAGAGCTTTTAGCAGATGGAGGCTACATAAATTATGCTCTAAAATAAATTCATTCCCGGTTGCTAAATAACCAGATCGCGCGGATTTATAATCAGTGCCCGTAAAGTATACACTAACATATTAAAAAATTCAATTTTTATTAATATTTAGGAGCGGGCACAGATTACAAGTCCGCGCTATCGTTTTATATATTTGAGTGATCGAATTTGTAAAAAAAGCCAAAAAACGAACTAATATTTGAAAAACCGTTGTTGCTAAATAATCTCTTCCAGCTTATAAACCTCTCCCCACTTATTTTGTAAGCGTCTATCATAAATATTAAAGGCAATAATTGAACTGTCTTTTTCGCTAGACAATCCGGTAAATGTCCAAAACAAATCCTCAAACTTACAAACCAAATATCCTCTATCATTAAATGAATAGTCTCCAACAATGTTAAAATTCTTTAAATGTTCAACATCGTTCTCATCCATAGGACGAAAGGCATCAACGACCTTTTTTGTTAGCTCAACTTTACCATTCTCAAAGAACTCTAGTTGATTTTGGTAGATGATACAAAAAAACAAACCACCTGCATGAAGATCAGTATTTGCGATTAAACCTGACTGATACTTTTTATTCATTTCTATTTTCATTAGTCCATTATTAATTAATCATGATAATAAAAAGTTAAAGCCTTTTTAATATTGTAGTATTTTTATTTATTTTTGGCTCGCATTAACATTTAACTATTATAGTAATAATTACCAATTAAAATTATTAAAATTCACACTACTAACCGCCAAAACCTCACAAAAAAATTATGAATTTCATAAAATCAAGTCGCTACACTTCAGCAAACCTGTACCAAAAGGTGCTATTACAATTTCTATTTTAGAATCTACAATCTTACTTAAAAACAAATTAAAAAACTAATGGCATTTTTTTCTATTATTCAAAAAATAGAATAGAATATAAT
>NZ_CADCSU010000071.1 GCF_902804475.1 Flavobacterium bizetiae | reverse complement strand
GTTATAAAACATTCAATACTATGGAAAATAAAAAACCAATATCATTTACTTTACTAGTTGTAGTAATCATTTTAGGAGTAACATTGTTCAAGCAATTCGACTTTAAAACCCTGCAATTTGAAAAACCTGCACTGGCAATTCTTTACATTATTGTTTTTGTAGTATCACTTTACTTTTTAATAAAAAGACCAAAAAAATCATCTGAAAAATAACCCTGACAAGCCAATGAAGAAATTTAACTTTAATAATAAAAGATTTGCGGTTATTCAGAATTCAGATAATGGTCAGGTAAATACAGAAACCATTTTTAATTATAAACAGGATGACAATCTTGTTACTGCCGACTATTTTGGAGGATCTATAAAATACGGAAAAATAATAGCTAAATTAAAAGACGATCAGCTAAATATGCTTTATCAATGTTTTACAACAGATAACCAATTAAAAGCGGGTAAAGCATTAGCACAAATTGAACTGACAGAGAACGACAAAATAAAGTTGTCCCTGAACTGGCAATGGCTGACGGATGGAAACGACAAAGGAATATCTGAATATATAGAAATTGACTAAGGAAAACCTATTTCGTAATGAAATAGGTTTTTGTTTTTACAAAACCAACTTAAAAATGAGTGATTGGAATACTTTACATTTTTTCGATGATAAATACTTTTATGCTAACATCGCAACTGACTTATCTAATGCAGGCAATTTATTGAAAAAATATTTTAAGTCTGATTTATGGAAGCACATTTTATTTGACAATAACAATAGCTATGCAAGAATAAAAGCAATGTTAGATTTTTGTCAACACTTAGATAAAGATTTTAAACGACACCAAGAACTATCCCTCATTTTAAATAGAAAGAAACAGCCTAATGAAGAATATTCAAAATTTCGACATCAGTTAAATGAAGATGAAAAAGAATTTGTATTAAAAAACACTTACGCATTTGCAGACCTCAATGATACTTTACCACTACTATTATTCTCTGAATGTGCCAGCTTTAATCCGCATTTGATTTTAGGACGCCGCATTTTTTCAGGAGCTGTTGATGCCAAGCCAAAATCAGTTTCAGAACAAATTATTTCACAAATAATGCATGCAGAGACCGGATGCGTTTACTCTTATGGCGGAGAAGGAGTAATTAATTGGATAACCAATGAAGAATTACAACTACTCTGGCTAGACAAAGACAATCTATTTGCAAAAAATCCCGAATCTGAAGATTATTTTCAGGATTTCCTGACCTTTACAGCTATTGCAATTAAAAATAATTGGGGATTTATTTCAGTAACGAATGTAAGAGAAGAATTACTGAAAAAAGCTAAAAATCCTTTTTTTGAAACTGATTTAGATTTAGAATCCTTAGGAGTAAAGAACATTATTAACTATTAGTGATCAACTATATTTAAATTCCTAAAACAAGATTTATTTGTAATCTTAGTTTGTTTAATCGTTATTTCATTTTATTATTTCACAAGTTTTGAAGCTGATTTTAGTGCATATCAAAAATGATGAAATAAATCTAATTGCATAAAAAAAGCCTGAGAATATTAATTCTCAGGCTTTAAAATTTTTAGTGACCACGGAGGGGTTCGAACCCCCAACCCTCAGAGCCGAAATCTGATATTCTATCCAGTTGAACTACGTGGTCAATATTATTAAAATTTCAATTTTTTAAATTCCAAATTCCAATTTTAGCTTTGGAATTTGGAGTTTATATATTGGAATTTTAAACCAATAATTTTTTTACAATTGCAGAAATAGTTTTTCCTTCAGCAGTTCCCCCTAATTGTGCAGAAGCTAATCCCATAACTTTCCCCATAGATGCAATTCCTGAAGCTCCTGTTTCAGCGATAATTTTTGCAATTACAGCTTCTACTTCTTCTTCGCTTAATTGTGCAGGTAAGAATTTCTCGATTACAGCAACCTGAGCTAATTCTGGCTCTGCTAAATCAGGACGATTTTGCTCTGTAAAAATACGAGCACTTTCTTTACGGGTTTTAACTAATCTTTGAAGTAATTTAATCTCATCATCTTCTGTTAATTCTTCTTTAGAACCTGATGAAGTTGCAGCTAATAACATTTCAGATTTGATCGCTCTTAATGCTTCTAATGCTACAGTATCTTTTGCTCTCATGGCGGTTTTAATCTCGTCCATGATTAATGTTTGTAAACTCATCTTATTTTTTTATTTAAATAGGTAAAACCTATAATTGATATAACTATTTTGAAAGTGTATTCCGGACTTCACCAGAAACTGACAACAAGATTAACTTTAAAAGTTAAGTATAGAAGTCAAATTTTAAATTCTGTGCGAAGATAAAAAAAATAACCCGAAAATTAAATCCAATTTTCGGGCTATCTTTATTTATTGGGATGGTAAAAATTAATCTACGTTGTCGTGCAAAAATGAATTATTTGAACGCAACTGCAAATCGTTGTTACTATCTGTTCCAACTGATATTCTCGAATTGTTATTATTTGATTGTGAATTCGATAAATCGATACCTAATCTTTTGTAAGCAGGCTCTTTTTCAAGTTCATCAATTCTTGAAACATTATTATGGAATTTATAATTAAATTCTTTTAGTTTCTTTCTTCTTTCTTCAGCTCTTAAGCGTAAAGTTTCTTCAATTGTCAATTCCATCGGAGAAACTTCTGAAGTTGTTGTAAAATGAGCTTCACTTGCAAAATCAGTTTTTTGTTTCATAGTGATGTTCAATTCCGCAGGAATTACATCTTCTACTACTTTATCAGCTGGTTTTGATGCTACTAATTCATTCTCAACCTCCATATATTCTTCTAGAGAATATTTGATGATTCCTTTATCTGAAAGTTCCGTAACCGGTACAAATTGCACTGGGTCGTTTACTTTGATATTGCGAGTTTCATTACTTAATTCGAATAAAACTTTAGCTTCCTGCTCAGCAACCGGCTCTTTTTTAACCTCTGGTTCTGATCTGAAAAGTGGCAAATCGAATGAAAAAGTCGTTTGTTCTTCTCTCTCAAAAGTTCTTTGAACTTGCTGAATTGGTTTTGCATCCTGAAAAGCCTGAGCTTCCGGAGCCGTAATAGTAAAATCTATATCTGTAATAGGCGAAACAATTTCGAAAGTTACGTCAAGGTTTTTGATAAACTCAGACATCACTACTAATTCTTCCTTATTCATTGACGGATTGCTAGCCGGATTTACCGATGGCGTAACAGCAACTGGTGCAACTTCAATTGGAGCAACTTCAACTGGAGCAACATGTGTAGCTGTAAATGGCATTTCCGTATCTTCATCATCCATTAAATCAAAAACAATTTTCTCTTCAGATTTTGCAGTAGGTGTCTCTGCATTTACATCAAAAGAAGTAACTGATTTATTCGATAAATTATGAACACTTCTTTGCTCATCTTCTAACGTGTGAATGATTTTTTTAGGTTCTGTATTTACAATTTCATTTTGTTGTTCAACATCAAAACCTGTTGCAATAATAGTCACGGCAATAGCATCACCAAGAGTTTCGTCTTCACCAACCCCCATGATAATATTTGCATTATGACCTGCTTCTACCTGAATGTGATCATTGATTTCTCCAATCTCATCCAAAGTAATTTCGTTTGATCCAGAAACGATAAGCAACAATACGTTTTTGGCTCCTGTAATTTTGTTGTCGTTCAACAACGGAGAGTCTAATGCTGAAACGATAGCATCTTTCGCTCTGTTCTCGCCCGCAGCAACAGAAGATCCCATGATAGCTGTTCCGCTGTTTGATAAAACAGTTTTAGCATCACGTAAATCGATATTTTGAGTATAGTGGTGCGTAATTACTTCAGCAATACCTCTTGAGGCTGTTGCCAAAACTTCATCCGCTTTCGAGAATCCAGCTTTAAAACCAAGATTTCCGTATACTTCTCTTAACTTATTATTATTAATTACAATTAACGAATCGACTTGCTTACGCAATTTTTCGATTCCTAAAAGCGCTTGCTCCTGACGCACTTTTCCTTCAAACTGAAAAGGAATAGTAACGATACCAACAGTTAAGATTTCTCTTTCTTTGGCCAATTGTGCAATTACCGGAGCTGCACCAGTACCTGTACCACCACCCATACCAGCGGTAATAAATACCATCTTAGTACCACGGTCTAACATTTTTTCGATATCAGCGATACTTTCTATAGCAGATTGTTGTCCTACATCAGGATTTGCTCCTGCTCCAAGACCTTCTGTTAAGTTCATACCTAACTGAATTTTGTTCGGCACCGAACTGTTCTGTAGTGCTTGTGAATCGGTATTACAAACGATGAAATCAACGCCTTTAATACCTTGTTTAAACATATGGTTGATAGCATTACTACCACCTCCACCTACACCTATTACTTTGATAACATTTGATTGGTTTTTTGGTAAATCAAATGAAATACTTCCAAATTCTGAGTTGCTCATCATCTTTTTGGTTTTTGAAATTCTTATTTAATACATTTTTTACTTCTTGACTTGGGGCCAATAAAGTAATCCTTTTCTTTTTATTGTCTTATTCTGCGTTGTCTAAAAAATCTTTGATTTTATCGACATATCTATCAAAAAATGATCTTCTAATTTTAGTTTCAGTAGATTCTTCCTTAGATGCATTCGTCCTGACTTCTCTCGATTCTTCAATAGTTTCTACTCTTTCAACGTAGTTTTCTTCTACTTCGTATCGCTGCTGTACAGGTTGTTGCTGCTGAGGAGGAACATTTCTGTATACTACTTTTGGCTGCTCATTTACAATCTCCATTCTAACAGCACTTTGCGTACTATTTTCGATGCTGTTCATTACTAAACCAACTGCGGTTGCAAATAACGGGCTAGAGATTTCTTCACTAGAATTTCCTGCCAGATGCTCGTTTGGATATCCAATTCTGGTATCCATACCTGTAATGTACTCTACTAATTGTTTGATGTGTTTTAGTTGAGCTCCACCACCTGTAAGAACAATTCCTGCTATTAATTTTTTGCGAGGATCTTCGTGTCCGTAAGCTTTAATTTCTGCAAAAACCTGCTCAACAATTTCTACTACACGAGCATGAATAATTTTAGATAGGTTTTTAAGCGAAATTTCTTTTGGTTCTCTGCCTCTTAAACCAGGAATAGAAACAATTTCGTTGTCTTTATTTTCTCCCGGCCAGGCTGATCCGAATTTTATTTTTAAAAGCTCTGCTTGTTTTTCGATAATCGAACAACCTTCTTTGATATCGTCTGTAATAACATTTCCTCCAAAAGGAATTACTGCTGTATGACGAATAATACCATCTTTAAAAATGGCTAAATCTGTTGTTCCGCCACCAATATCAATTAAGGCTACTCCTGCTTCTTTTTCTTCCTGACTTAAAACTGCATCTGCAGAAGCCAATGGTTCTAATGTCAATCCTGACAATTCGATTCCTGAACTCTGAATACATCTTCCAACATTTCTGATCGATGATGCCTGCCCTACTACTACGTGAAAACTAGATTCCAGTCTTCCGCCGTACATTCCGATAGGCTCTTTTATTTCAGATTGTCCGTCGATTTTAAATTCCTGTGGCAAAACATGAATAATTTCTTCTCCCGGTAACATGGCCAGTTTATTTACCTGGTCAATCAAAAGCTGAATATCTTTTTCGCCAATTACTTCTTCCGGATTATTACGGCTGATGTAATCTGTGTGCTGAATACTTCTGATGTGCTGTCCTGCGATCCCCACAACAACATCTTTTATTTTATAACCTGAATTGTTTTCCGCCTCAAGTATTGCTTGCTGAATGGACTGGATAGTTTGCGTAATGTTGTTTACAACTCCTCTCGCTACTCCTAAACTTTTGGATTTTCCAATACCCAAAATTTCCAACTTTCCATACTCATTCTTCTTGCCGATCATGGCAACTATCTTTGTCGTTCCAATATCTAGACCTACTGCAATGTTATCTTTTTCCATTTTCTATTATTTTGTGCAAACTACTTGTTCCGTAAACCTAAGGTCAATCTTACTGTATTTATATAACGAACTATCTAAAACCGCTTTTTGAAAAAAGGCTTTATAGTTATTAAATTTCTTATCAACATTCATCGTTCTGCCAAAATCGATGAAGTAATTATAATTTCTATTAAACAATTTTAAGCTACCATTCGGCATAATTTGAATTGCAATGATGTTTTTTCTCAAAAACGCATCGTCATAAATTGTGCGAAATAAAGCAGCTAAATCTTCGTTATTTTTTTCATTAATTGCCCCAGAAACAAGTGGAACCCGAGCAGTAAAATTGTCTGATAAAGGCATTTTATTACCCTCATAGTCAATATAAAAAGAAGCGTCACCATCATAAACTCGCGCTATTGGTGTCTTCTGTTTTACTACTGCTTTTAGAACCCCGTCAATACTTACAAAAACGTTTGACTTCTCAATCATCTCTTGCGTATCAAGGGTTTTCTCAATCTTATTCAAATCTAGTTCATCTTTTCGGATACTGGAAGCGTCTCTTTTATTTTCTATCAACAATTTATTAACCGTTTCCGGCTTCACAAAAAGCGTATTTTCTCCTACAAAAACAACCATCGATTTTTTCAATTTTCGATCTCCATTTCGATGTTGAGCAAAAGAATATAAAAATAAAACAAGCCCTAAAATGAGAATTAATCTAACATTTGTCCAATTAAATATTTTCATTTAGCATTTTTTTGATTGATGGAACCATTTCTCCAATATCACCAGCTCCTATTGTTACAATTATTGGCGCATCACTGGCTTTGATCTCCGCTAATAAATCATTTTTTGCAACAATTTTCTTGTTCGAATTTGTCATTTTCCCTAACAACCAGTCCGATGTAATCCCTTCCATCGGTAACTCACGTGCAGGGTAAATATCCATTAAAAACACTTCATCAAACTGAGATAAACTTTCGGCAAATCCGTCGGCAAAATCTCTGGTTCTACTAAACAAATGTGGCTGAAAAATCGCCAAAACTTTACGTTCCGGATACAATTCTCTAACCGCTTGATGTACAGCATTTATTTCTGTTGGATGATGTGCATAATCATCTATATAAACTAATTTATCTGATTTAATCTGATATGAAAAACGTCTTCTGATTCCGTTAAACGAAGCAATAGCTTTTGCGATGGCCTCGGTCGGGGTGCCATAAGTTTTTGCCATCGCAATAGCCATCAATCCATTCATTAAATTGTGTTTTCCTGGCAATCCAAAATGCAAATCTTTCATGATTTCTGATGGCGTCTGCACATCAAAAACATAGCTTCCGTCTTCTATACGAACATTAAAAGCCTTATATACAGCATCTTCATTTATAGCACATTGCACTCCTTGAAGAGGCAATTCTTTAGTTATAAATAATTTATTTTTATCTTCTACTTTAGACGCAAATTCTACAAACGAAGCTTCAATAGCTTCACTTGTCCCGTAAATATCAAGATGATCCGCATCCATTGAAGTGATACAGGCAATATTTGGGTGTAAATGCAAAAATGAACGATCGAATTCATCTGCTTCTACAACGGTTACAGTTTTACCATTACCAATTAAATTAGAATTGTAATTCTCGACTATTCCGCCCACAAAAGCCGTAACATCAGCACCGCTTTCATATAAAATATGTCCTAAAATACTTGATGTTGTTGTTTTTCCGTGTGTTCCGGCAACAGCAAAACTAAAAGTGTCTTTGGTAATAATTCCTAAAACTTCGGCACGTTTTTTAATCTCATAATTTCTTTCGATGAAATAATGCCATTCAGAATGTGTAGTAGGTACTGCAGGCGTAAAAATCACCAGAGTATTCTCTACAAAATAATCAGCAGGAATCAGATTAATATTATCTTCAAAATGAATATCAATACCGCTTCCGATCAATTCGCTTGTTAGCATTGATGGCGTTTTGTCGTAACCAGAAACCTGTTTCCCGATATTTTTAAAATAGCGGGCCAGAGCACTCATTCCGATGCCTCCAATACCAATAAAATAAACGTTCTGTATCTGATTTAAATTCATTTCTATTTAATTTTGAGCTATTTACAAGTTGCTTTATTATATAAAAAACTAGTAATTAAGCCTTTGTAATTTTATTATTTTAATAACTCAAAACGCTTAAAAATAACGTTCTAAGTTTTTATTTTTGTTCTATAATTTTCAAAAAAAGTTATATTATAACAACTTTTTAATCTGATCTACAATCACTTTCGTTGCGTTTGGCATCGCGAGCTTTTTTATATTATCGCTTAATTGTTTTTGTTTTCCCTGATCTTTCAATAAAGCTTCAAAAACAATACTAAACTGACTGTCTAATTCTGATTCCTTCAACAAAATAGCCCCTTTTGCATCTACTATTGCCTGAGCATTTTTAGTTTGATGATCTTCGGCTACATTAGGCGACGGAATAAAAATTACCGGTTTCCCAACAATACACAATTCTGATACTGATGATGCTCCTGCTCTTGAAATAATCACATCGGCCGCAGCATACACAAAATCCATTCTTTCGATAAAATCAACTACTCGTACGTTTTGCTGATTGTGTTTTTTATATTCTTCAAAATATAATTTCCCACATTGCCAGATTACCTGAACATCCTGAGAAAGCATATTATGTAATTCTTTTTCAATTAACTGATTTACTCTTCTTGCACCTAAACTTCCGCCCAAAACCAGTAATGTTTTTTTATTGGGATCTAATCCATAAAAAGCAATTGCTTCATCACGTTTGCTTTCAATATCGATTAAATCCTGACGAACCGGATTTCCTGTTAATACGATTTTTTCTTTAGGAAAAAATCGTTCTAAATTTCCGTACGCCACACAAATTGCATTTGCTTTTTTGCTCAACAATTTATTGGTAATTCCTGGAAATGAATTTTGCTCCTGAATTACTGTTGGTATTCCTGCTCCTCCTGCTGCCTGTAATAAAGGTCCGCTGGCAAAGCCTCCGGTTCCTATTACCACATTAGGTTTGAACTGTTTTATTATTCGTCTTGACTCTAGCAAACTTGTTGCCAATTTTAACGGAAACATTAAATTTTGCAAGGTTAATTTTCGTTGCAAACCTGCAATCCAAAGTCCTTTTATTTCGTAACCTGCCTGAGGCACTTTTTGCATTTCCATTTTATCCTGCGCCCCTACAAAAAGAAACTCAGCATCAGGGAATTGCGCTTTTAATTCATTAGCAATAGCAATTGCAGGATAAATATGCCCTCCTGTTCCGCCACCACTTAATATGAATTTATAATTTGTCATATTTTTAAAAGTTATTCGCTTTAAAAACTATTTCTATTTTAATTTTTCTATTTATTCAAAACTGCATTCATCGGATTTCTGGAATTATCTTCTATCGAATACATTCCTTCTTCTTCATAAACCGGTTCTTTTTCATTGTGAACTAAATCTTCTTCGGCCAGTTCTTTATCAATTAGTCGTTGAAGCGCTTCTTTTCTTCTTTCCTTTTCTTCTTGCTCTTCGGCGATTTCTTCTTCTTTTTTAGTTACACTAATAATGATTCCAAGAGAGAAACATGTCATCCAGATCGAACTACCTCCACTACTAATCAATGGCAATGTTTGTCCCGTTACCGGTAATAATTCTACTGCAACCGCCATATTGATCATCGCCTGAAATATCATCGGAAAACCGAGCCCGACGACGACTAATTTCCCAAAGAGCGTATTGGCTTTATGCGATGCAATTACAAATCTGAACAATAATAATAAGTACAAGACTAAAATTGCTACTCCGCCCACTAAACCATATTCTTCTACGATAATCGCGTAAATAAAATCTGAAGACGATTGTGGCAAAAAGTTTTTCTGAACACTTTTTCCAGGCCCTAATCCTCCGAGTTTTCCTGACGCAATTGCAATTTTTGCTTTTTCTATTTGATAATCATCTTCATCCGGTTTATCTGTGGTAAAGTTCATAATACGACTTTCCCATGTTGATACCCTGCTAAAGAATCTTGAATCCGGAAATGCTTTGGCTACCAAAAGGAAAAACAACAACATCCCGATTCCTGAACCTATAATAAACCCTATGTATTTAAGCGGATATCGACCAATGAACGTTAACATAATTACCATTGAAAATATCAATGCTGTGGTCGAAAAGTTCGCTGGTAATATAAGCGCCAATGTTATAAAAACAGGCAACCAAAGCTGTATCAACGATGTTTGAAAAGGTTCATTCTCTTCTCTCGTTTTCGACAAATAACGCGCTACATAAATAAATAATATACTAGCGGCCAGAGTCGACGTTTGAAATGTAATCCCTATAAAAGGCACCTGAATCCAACGACTTGCATTTGCTCCGGCAATTACAGTTCCTTTTAGTAATGTATACAAAAGCAAAAACCAAACAACGGGTAACGCTACTTTTGAAATTGCTCTAAAATAATGATACGGAATTCTGTGAACCCAGTAAATAATCATAAAACCAATACAAACGTGAGCTAAATGTTTTACTAAATAACCCAATGTATTTCCGGTTCCGTGACCTATATATGCTAAATTACTACTCGCACTAAAAACAGGCATAAACGAAAACAGCGCTAATAAAGCCACGAATGACCATATTACTCTATCTCCTTTTAATTTGTTTACTAATTCCTTCATGTTTTTAGTTTCAAGTTTTTCTTGTTTCACGTTTCAGGTTCCCACAAAATGTGAAATCTGAAACCAGAAACTATTTTTTTACAAGTTATGAACTGCTTGCTTAAACTGCTTTCCTCTGTCTTCATAATTTTCGAATAAATCGAAACTTGCGCAGGCTGGAGACAATAAAACTGCATCACCTTTTTCAGTTAAACGTTGTGCTGTTTTTACAGCATCGTTCATGTTATTTACTTCTACCATAATATCAACTACATTACCAAAGGCATTGATGATTTTATGATTATCAACTCCAAGGCAAATAATTGCTTTTACTTTTTCGCGAACCAACGACATCAATTCGTTGTAATCGTTTCCTTTATCAACTCCCCCAACAATCCAAACAGTTGGAACATTCATACTGTCTAAAGCGAAGAAAGTAGCATTTACATTTGTCGCTTTTGAATCGTTGATATATTGTACATTCTGAATTTTTAGAACTTTTTCTAAACGGTGCTCAACACCTTGAAAATTAGATAAACTTTCGCGAATTGTTGCATTTCTAATTTGCATCAATTTCGCTACAGAGCTTGCTGCCATTGCGTTTTTCATGTTATGTTTTCCTTCTAACGCAATGTGTTCTGTTTCCATTGTAAACTCTTCTTGGTTGATCTTTATTTCCATTTTGTTGTTATTTATAGAAGCCCCTTCATCGAATGTTTTAGACAATGAAAAAGGAATTAATTTTGCTTTTGTTTTGTTGTTCTTTAACCATTCTGAAATTGCTTCATCATCTGCATCGTAAATAAGATAATCGCTTTCGGTCTGGTTCATTGTTATTCGAAACTTCGACTCAATGTAATTTTGATATTTATATTCGTATCGGTCTAAATGATCCGGACTAATATTCGTAATAATGGCAATATCCGGCCTGTAATCTATAATTCCGTCGAGCTGAAAACTACTTAATTCAAGAACATAGGCATCGTATTTATTTTCGGCAACCTGCCAGGCAAAACTTTTTCCGATGTTTCCTCCTAAACCAACATTTAATCCTGCTGATTTCAACAAATGATGTGTGAGCATCGTTGTTGTTGTTTTACCATTACTACCTGTAATCCCGATAGTTAATGCTTCTGTAAAAGGCTTCGCAAACTCGATTTCCGAAATCACTTTAATTCCGGCAGCGATCAATTTTTGTACTATGGGAGATTTCTCTGGAATTCCCGGACTTTTCATCACCACGTCGGCATTTAAAATCAGGTCCTCGGTATGTTTTTCTTCTTCCCAAGCAATTTTATTAATGATAAGAACTTCTTTATAGCTTTCTTTTATTTTTCCAAAATCAGATACAAAAACATCGTATCCTTGTTTCTTTCCGAGGATAGCAGTACCTACACCACTTTCTCCTCCACCTAAAACAATTAGCCTCATCTATCTAAGTTTTAAAGTAACGATTGATAATATGGCTAACATGATTGCAACAATCCAAAATCGGGTTACAATTTTACTCTCATGATATCCTTTCTTTTGATAATGGTGATGTAACGGCGACATCAGAAAAATTCTTCGGCCTTCGCCAAAACGTTTTTTTGTATATTTAAAATAAGCTACCTGAATTATTACTGAAGCACTTTCTGCAAGGAAAATTCCACAGAATAAAACAATCAATATTTCTTTACGAACTGCAATTGCTAAAACCGCAATGATACCTCCAATCGTTAAACTTCCTGTATCTCCCATAAACACGGATGCGGGGTAGGAATTGTACCAGAGAAAACCAATTAACGCTCCCACAAAGGCGGAGATAAAAACGGTCATCTCTCCCGAATTGGGGATGTACATAATGTTCAGATAATTAGAGAAAATAATATTTCCTGATACAAAGGTGAATATCCCGAGCGCGAGCACCGATATTGCCGAGGTTCCTGCAGCCAAACCATCAATTCCGTCTGTTAAATTTGCTCCGTTAGAAACTGCTGTGATGATAAAAATAACCACTGGAATAAAAATTAACCATGCCCATTTTTCATATCCTTCACCTGTCCAGGCCAATAATTCGGCATAATCAAATTCATTGTTTTTTACAAAAGGAATCGTAGTTGCTGTAGACTTTTCTTCAATTTGCGCAGGCATCACTATCGAAGTAGACGCTTTCACGCCTCCGCTATAACCTGTATCTGTTCTTACCGTAACGGCAGGATTAAAATAAAGTACTGTACCTACAATAAGCCCTAAACCTACCTGACCAATAACTTTAAAAATTCCTTTAAGACCTTGCTTATCTTTTTTGAATATCTTGATATAATCATCTACAAAACCAATTGTTCCCATCCACAATGTGGTTACAATAAGCAATACGATGTAAATATTTTGCAAACGAGCAAATAACAACACTGGCACAAGAGTGGCAAAAATAATAATCAGACCTCCCATTGTTGGCGTTCCTGCTTTTTCATTCTGACCTGCAAGGCCAAGCTCACGAACTGTTTCACCAACTTGTTGATTACGTAAAAAATTAATAATTCTTTTTCCGTAAATCGTTGATAATAGTAACGAAAGCATAAAAGCTAAAGCTGACCTAAAAGTGATGTACTGAAAAACCCCAGCCCCTGGCATGTCTAATGTTTTTCGCAAGTATTCAAATAAATAGTATAGCATATATCTTTTGTTTTAAATTTCAATTTTTGAAAATCTGAATTCTCTTTTTAATGTGGCGTTTCGAATTCAAAAAATTGATTATTATTTATTTAGTTGTTCTAAAATTTCTTTTACAGTTTCCATATCATCAAAATGATGGCGAACACCATTTATTTCCTGATAGGTTTCATGTCCTTTACCGGCAATTAAAATAATATCATTGGGCTGAGCCAATTGACAAGCGGTTTTTATTGCTTGTTTTCTGTCGGTAATTCTCAGTACTTTTTTATAATTATGAGCTTCAACTCCTTTTTCCATTTCATCTAAAATCACTTCAGGATCTTCGTTTCTTGGGTTATCAGAAGTTAAAATTGCTTTATCACTAAGATCTATAGCAATTTTAGCCATAATTGGTCTTTTTGTTTTATCTCTGTTTCCGCCGCAACCTACAACTGTAATTAGCTGTTCGTTTTTAGTACGGATATCTCCAATTGTTTTTAAAACATTATCAAGAGCGTCAGGAGTATGTGCGTAATCTACAATTGCCGTAATATTTCCTTCTGAAACAATGTATTGAAAACGTCCTGAAACACTTTCTAAATCAGATAGTAATCTCAATGCTTCAAGACTATCCATTCCTAATTCTACAGCAGTTCCGTAAATTGCCAAAACGTTGTAAGCATTAAAAGTTCCGATAAGTTTTACCCAAACTTCATTGTCATTTACTTTTAATAATAGTCCTGATAATTGACTTTCTAATATTGTCGCTTTAAAATCAGCATAGGTTTTTAAGGCGTATGTAAATTTTCTGGCTACTGTATTTTGCAACATCACAGTTCCATTTTTATCATCGATGTTTGATAAAGCGAAAGCCGTTTTTGGCAACGAATCAAAAAATGATTTCTTTACGTCTCTGTATTCTGCAAAAGTTGGATGATAATCTAAATGATCGTGAGATAAATTCGTAAAAACCCCACCTACAAAATGCAATGCCTCTGTACGTTTTTGGTGAATTCCGTGTGAACTTACTTCCATAAAACAATGTGTCACTCCGGCTTCGATCATTTCATTTAAATAATGATTGATTGTAATTGAATCCGGTGTTGTATGCGTTGCTTTATATTCTGTTTGATCTACCATGATTTTTACAGTTGATAATAAACCAACTTTAAAACCTGCTTTTTGAAACAACTGAAACAATAATGAAGCAATTGTTGTTTTTCCGTTTGTACCTGTTACTCCAACTAATTTTAATTTTTCAGAAGGATTTCCAAAATAATTAGCAGCCATAAAAGCCAAAGCCGTATTGGTATCTTTTACTTGTATATAAGTAATTCCTTTTTCGACGCTTTCCGGTAATGTATCGCAAATCACGGCAACAGCACCTAATTGAATTGCTTTTTCTATATAATCATGACCATCAGAAAGTGATCCGCGAATCGCTACAAAAACATCTTTTTCTTCAATTTTTCTTGAATCAAAATCAATTTTATGTATATCGATTTCTGTCGAACCTGTTACAGACTCAATAGCTACTTTATATAATATGTCTTTCAGTATTTTCACGATAATTCTAATACTATTGTTGTGTTTTTACTAATATTTTGTCCAGCTTGTAAAGACTGTTTTTTTACTTTTCCTACTCCATTTACTTTTACTTTCAAACCTAAATTCTCTAGTAAAGCAATTGCATCCATTCCCGGCATTCCTTTTAAATCTGGAATCTGACTTGATTTTTTTCTTGATTCTACATCGTACTTATCGTAACTGATCTCTTGTTTTGCAATTTTAGAATCAAGTTGTTTAATTTTATTTGTCGAAGGCGCATCTGTAAATATTTTTTGGGCAATTCGTTTAAAAACTGGCCCTGAAACATCTGCTCCGTAATAATTATTTTTTGATGTATTAGGTTTATGAACGACCACAATACAAGAATATTTAGGATGATCTGCCGGGAAATACCCCACAAAAGAAGATGCGTAATACAATGCCGACTTTCCTTCTTTTCCTCCGTAATTTACCTGAGCTGTTCCCGTTTTTCCAGCCATCGAAAAATCTTTTGAATACAGTTTCGATCCTGTTCCTTTTTTAACCACATTTTCTAATACTGCTTTCAGTTTTTTAATGGTTTCCGGCGAACAAACCTTTGGGTTTATTACTTCAACATCAAACTTTTTAATGGTTTTGTTCCATTCTTTGATTTCTGATACAAATTGCGGTTTCACCATTACACCATTATTGGCCACTGAATTGTAAAATGCCAGCGTTTGCATTGGTGTTACCGAAACTCCGTAACCAAAAGCCATCCACGGAAGTGAAACTCCTGACCAGTGTTTGTCTCCAGGTTTTGGAATATATGGCCTTCCTTCTCCTTTAAAATGCAAACCTAATGTTCTATCTAATCCGTAACTTTTAATATGATCTACAAATTTTGACGGATTACTTTTGTAATTGTCATAAACCGCCTGAACCATTACGGTATTAGATGAAAGCTCAAAACCACGGGCTAATGAAACTTTTCCGTAACCACCTCTGTGCGAATCCTGAACCAACCGACCATAATATCTTACCTGCCCGCCATGACTGTCAAAAACAGTACTGGTATCTGCTACTTTATCATCTAAAATCGCCATTAAATCGACTAATTTAAAGGTCGATCCAGGCTCGTGAGATTCTGCAATAGCGTAATTTGTAGTTTCATAATACGATCCGTCTTCAGCTCTTCCTAAATTAGAAATCGCTTTTACATGTCCCGTTTCTGTTTCCATCACTACTACACAACCATGATCTGCTTCATATTCTTCTAACTGCTTTAATAAAGCATGATGCGCAATATCCTGAATAAAAACATCTATCGTAGAAATTACATCATAACCATCTACAGGATCTACTTCATTTAGATCACGAATAGGTTTCCATTGTCCTTTGGCAATTTTTTGCTTTAAAATTTTACCATCTTTCCCGTTCAGATAACTTTTAAAAGCCCACTCAATTCCTTTACCTACTTCAACTCCTGTTGCAGGATCAATACGATCATAACCAATTGTTCTTTCTGCAATTTTTCCTATCGGATGTTTTCTAACCGTTTCTTGTTCGATGATAATTCCACCTTTGAAAGCACCTAAATTGAATAACGGAAATCCTTTTATTTTTACATATTCGGTATAACTCAAATTACGGGCAATCAAATAGTAACGATTTTTATTGGCTCTCGCTTTTCTTAATTCTTTTTCAAAATAACTTCCCGGTTTATCTAAAACGGTTGACAATGAATCTGACAACGATTTTACATATTTTTCAAAAGTTTCTGTTTTTGGCGCTTTAGCATCAAATCGAATCTCATAATTTGGTATTGATGTTGCTAACAAACTTCCGTCAGCAGAATAAATGTTTCCTTTATTTGCCGGAATTACAAAATTTCTAACGGTACGCTGTTTCGCCAGTTTTCTATAATAGTCTCCTTCAACCCATTGAATATTGGTTAACTTAACAACAATAGCAATTGCCATCACAAAGATGAAAACTGCTACGAGGTAAATTCTGTAGGATATATTTTTATCGTCTACTGCCATATTCTTTTAAAGAAACTTTTTTCTTCTTCTTTTTTAACTTCTATCTTAACCGGAGGAACTGTTGAAGGATGAATATCTTTTTTCTCCATTTCACTTGTCACAGTTGACTCCATTTTTAGTTTTTGCAATTCAGAACGACGATCTACAAATTCAGATCTCAATTCTTTCACTTCATTGCTTAGTTTTGCTATTTCAAAAACCTTTTGCTCGTATCGTTGTGTATTGGCAATCATCAGGATAGCAAGCAGAATTATAAAAACAATGAATCTCCAGTTCTTCACTGCATCATCGTTTAATAAAAATCTCGCTTTTAATATGCCAAATACTCCACTTTTCATTTTCTACCTATATATATTATATCTTCTCGGCAATTCTTAATTTTGCACTTCTTGCTCTGTTGTTGATTTTGATCTCAGCATCATTCGGAACAATTAATTTTCCTATTGTTTTATAAGGAACAGAAAAGTTTCCGAAAAAATCACGTTCTGGCTCTCCTTCAAACATTCCGTTTTTTATAAATCTTTTTACCAGTCTGTCTTCAAGAGAATGATAAGAGATTACAGAGAATCTTCCGCCCGGATTAAGAATTTCAAGAGATTGCTCGATAAATTCTTTTAAAACATCCATTTCCTGATTTACCTCAATACGAATGGCCTGATAAATCTGAGCCAATACTTTATTACGAATTCGTTCAGGTAAAAATTTTGCCAAAACGTCTTTCAGTTCATCTGTAGTTTTAATTGGCCTGTGTTCTCTGGCCTCTACAATTGTTCTTGATAAAAGCGGCGCATTCTTCAACTCCCCATAATCAAAAAAAACACGACGTAAATCCTGTTCTTCATATTCGTTAACCACACGGTAAGCACTTAAATCATTTTTTTGACTCATCCGCATATCGAGTTCGGCATCAAATCTTGTCGAGAATCCTCTTTCCGGAACATCAAACTGATGTGATGAAACACCCAAATCAGCCAAAATTCCGTCTACTCCTTTAACACCGTGAAAACGTAAAAATCTTTTTATAAATCTAAAGTTCTCATTAATTAAGGTAAACCGTTCATCCGGCAACGCATTTGCAAGAGCATCTTCATCCTGATCAAAAGCAAATAATTTTCCGTTTGGACCCAATCGTCTCAAAATTTCTTTTGAATGACCACCGCCACCAAACGTTACATCTACATATATGCCATCTGGTTTAATATTTAAACCATCAACTGTAGGGTGAAGTAAAACCGGATTATGATATTCCATTGTCGTCGTCATTAATATTTCCCATTACTTCTTCGGCCAGATCTGCAAAATCCATATCTTCGCCGCTTATTGATTTTTCATATAAATCTTTATCCCAAATCTCCACAATATTAACCGCAGATGAAAAAACCACATCTTTAGAAATACTTGAAAAAGCCACCAAATCCTTCGGGACCAATAACCTTCCCAATGCATCAATCTCTACCATTTTAACACCGGCAGTAAATCTTCGAATGAAATCATTGTTCTTTTTTACGAAACGATTCAGCTTGTTGATTTTCTGCATCATCAAGTTCCATTCTTCCATTGGATACAATTCTAAACACGGCTGAAAAACTGAGCGCTTCAAAACGAACCCGTCCTGAAGAGAAGAAGCCAATTGCTTTTTTAAGGGCGCAGGCATCATCAGCCTCCCTTTAGCATCGACTTTACACTCATATGTTCCAACAATTGTGTTCAAGAAAAATACATTAATATGTTATAGGACAAAAATATAAAAAATATTACCACAATTTACCACTATATACCACTTTGTTAATAAGTTTAACCACTTTCCTACCACCTCGCTTAATTTATGGACAATCAATACTTTAACTTATAATTAACGAAAAGACAATAACACTTCGACATCAAAAAAATAATGCATAATATTTCTTAAAAAATTAGTTATAATGCAGTTTTCTTAACATTTAGAAAATGCGCCAAAAAGACCTATTAAATCTGATTTTTAGCTACTTACAAATTCTACTAAAATTATCTAGTTAAAAAACCGTAGCAAAAATTCATTTTTATTTATTAAACCCTATATTTGTCCCAATTGAAATTGGCATTAAATTAAATGGACAAACACTACAAAAAAGAAGGCAAATACAGCTATTATGAAGCTGGAGAAGGAACTCCTATCGTTATTTTACATGGCTTAATGGGAGGCCTTAGTAACTTTGATGCTGTAGCAGAATATTTCCCAACGAAAGGATACAAAGTTGTTATCCCGGATTTGCCAATATATACTCAGAGTATTTTAAAAACGAACGTAAAAAGCTTTGCTAAATACGTTAAAGATTTTATCACTTTTAAAGGTTTTGATAAGGTCATTTTACTAGGCAACTCATTAGGAGGTCACATCGCACTTTATCACACAAAACTATATCCTGAAAAAGTTGCAGGACTTGTAATTACCGGAAGCTCTGGTCTTTACGAAAGCGCAATGGGAGATAGTTACCCAAAAAGAGGCGATTATGAATACATCAAAAAGAAGGCTGAAGATGTATTTTACGATCCTAAAATTGCTACTCCGGAACTTATCGATGAAGTATATGCAACGGTTAATGATCGTATCAAATTGATCAAAACCTTAACGATTGCCAAAAGCGCAATTCGTCATAATATGGCCAAAGATTTACCAAAAATGACAGTAGAAACCTGTATTATTTGGGGTAAAAATGACGCTGTAACTCCGCCGAATGTCGCTGAAGAATTTGACAAACTATTGCCTAATTCAACTTTGTATTGGATAGACAAATGTGGACACGCTGCTATGATGGAACACCCTCAGGAATTCAACACAATTCTTGAAGAATGGCTCGTTAAAAAGAATTTATAGCATCTAACTTTCGACTTTAAGGAGGTCTTAAACACAAAAAACATGAAAATTAATACCGCCGAATTTATTATCAGTAATTCTGTAGTTGCAAAATGTCCTGCGGATTTTTTGCCGGAATATGCTTTTATCGGCCGCTCAAACGTAGGTAAGTCATCGTTGATTAACATGCTTACCAATCATAAAAATTTAGCTAAAACTTCAGGAAGACCGGGAAAAACTCAATTAATTAATCACTTTAAGATTAACAACAATTGGTTCCTTGTCGATTTACCTGGTTACGGATATGCTAAAGTATCAAAAAAGACAAAATCAGTTTTTCAGCAATTTATTACAGATTACTTTGAAACCAGAGAACAACTAGTTTGCGCTTTTGTTTTGATTGATATTCGTCATGAAGCTCAAAATATCGACATCGAATTTATGTCGTATATGGGCGAAAGCGAAATTCCGTTTTGCATCATTTTTACTAAAGCAGATAAAATTAGTAAGACAAAAATTGACTCACATATTGCAGCTTACAAAAAACAAATGTTCGCCAACAACTGGGAAGAAATGCCTCATTACTTTGTTACTTCTGCTACAGAACAAACAGGAAAAGATGATGTACTAAACTATATTGATGAAGTGAATCAGGAAGTATTTAAGAATAACTCACAATTTTAAAATTAAAATTTCAAATTTTTGACTTTGTTCACGGCGACAGAAACTTTTAAATAAAAAAAATCCCAAATTCCAATTTAGATTGGATTTTGGGATTT
>NZ_CADCSU010000070.1 GCF_902804475.1 Flavobacterium bizetiae | reverse complement strand
ATACTATTTATTTTTAATAGTTTTTTATCTAATGCACAAAAGACAGAAAATATAACTATTCCAAAAGGTGTAGTCTATAAATACGCTGACGCTAAATTAATTGAAAAAGCAAAAAAACTAATAGAAAATAATTTATCTGCCAATAGTGATTATAAAATACTACAGAACAATCTAATAATTGGCCCTGAATTATGGAGAAAATTTAAAGACAATCAGAAAATACAAAAAGTAGAAGGCAAAGCAATTCAATTTCATGTAGATGATACAATATTAGATGGCAAAATGAGTCAGGATATTGTGGGATCTAAAATAATATGGGATGAATTTAGAAACGAAATTTCTCAGGATTATATTATTAGAAAAGCCAACGAAAACGAGTTAAAATATTACTGGTCTGTAATATCATTTGATATCGAAGAACCATTGTTGATTGTAGAAAGTAAGGGAAATAATTATATTTTGAATTTATTAAAAAAAGATTTAAAATTATTATGGTTAGATAAAGCTCCAGATCAAAATAATACAAGCCAAGTTGCCTATAAACAATATCAAAACGGAAAAGAAATTGATTCTGTATCTAAAGGAAAAAAAGAAACATCTCTAGAAAAGATTATGCTTTTAAATTCTGATGAAGAATTAGCTGCAAACATTTCTTTTGAAGACATAGAATTACTTATAAAAAAGACAGATGAAATATTTAATGAATTATTTAAAAACTCATTAAAATCAGGTAAGCTAATGGTCGAATTTGAACTAAAAAAGAAAAAAAACGAAATAATTTATGCTGTTAAAGATGATTTAGATTTAGATATCATGAAAATTTTTGAACAAAGAGTTAACAGCGAGAAATACCCAAATTCAAAAAAAGACCCAATTAAACTTCGATTACTTTACAAAGTAAATTCGTTTAATGAAATAGAATAAAAAAATATTTCAGTAATAAATTTCAAACCCTTTTGTCTCAACTTTGAAACTCATACAATGAAAAAATTAATTGCACTCACATTATTTTTTACAAGCCTTTTGTCTCACGCACAAAAAACAGAAAACATCATTATTATCACCACAGACGGTTTTAGATGGCAGGAAGTTTTTAAGGGAATGGACAAAGAAATCGCCGACAATAAAAGATTCAATCAGGGAGACCGAACTTATATTTACAAAAAATACGGAAGTGCCGACATTGCAGAAGCACGCCAGAAAATAATGCCTTTTTTATGGTCTGAAATAGTTTCAAAAGGCCAAATTTATGGTAATCGCGATTTAGGAAATAAAGTCGATGTTACTAACAGATACTGGTTTAGTTATCCCGGATATAGCGAAATGATGACCGGAAATGCAGATAATGCCATAAATTCTAATGGTTATAAAGACAATCCGAATGTAAATGTTTTGGAGTTTTTGAACCAACAACCAAGCTTAAATGGTAAAGTAAACGCTTTTGGTGCATGGAATGCATTTGACAGAATTTTGAACGAAAAAAGAAGCGGTTTTCCGGTAATTTCGGCCTTTGATAGTATTGGAGGAAATAACCCGACCGAAACTCAAAAATTGCTCAATGCCATGCGCGATAACTCATACAAACCTTTTCATGATGATGAATGTCTGGATGTTTTTACGCATTATCAAGCGCTAAATGAACTTAAAACAAACAAACCAAAAGTACTTTACATTGCTTACGGAGAGACTGATGAATGGGCACATTCAGGACAATACAGATCGTATCTTGATGCTGCTAATCAGGTTGATAAATGGATTAAAGAAATCTGGGAGTTTGTACAAAGCGATCCGCAATACAAAGACAAAACTACTTTATTGATCACCGTTGATCATGGTCGTGGCGACAAGAAAAAGAAACAATGGACAGATCACGGTTCTGATGTTGCCGGAGCGTCTGAAATCTGGGTTGCCGCAATGGGACCGGAAATTGCAGCAAAAGGCGAACTTAAAACTCAAGGGCAATTGTATCAAAACCAAATTGCACAAACGATCGCCAAAATTATGGGATACACTTTTACAGCTTCACATCCTGTTGCCCAAGAAATTACAGAAATAGTAAAGAAATAATAAGACTTTTTTTTGCCACAAATTCCACGAATTTTCACGAATTAATATTTGATTCAATGCGAATAAAAAATTAGTGCAAATTCGTGAAATTCGTGGCAAACTTTTTTTACATCGTTTTAAGCCTCTCAACCTCTGAACCTTTGCTACTTTGAACCTATTTTAAAAAAAATCTCAGTACCTTAGCGCCTCAGAACCTAAGTAACTTAAAAAATGAAACAAATTACTTCAATACAAAATCCGTTTATAAAATCACTCGTTTTACTACAAGAAAAGGCAAAAGCCCGAAAACAAACCGGAACATTTTTAATTGAAGGCTTACGCGAAATTTCACTAGCTATAAAAGGCGGTTACGAAATAGAAACCGTTTTATTTTTACCCGAATTGGTTACTGAAAGTCAGATTAATAAATTGGTCAATACGCCAGTTTCATTAATCGAAATCAATAAAGAAGTTTACCAAAAACTAGCATATCGCGACACCACTGAAGGTATTTTGGCTATAGCCAAAACCAAATCGATGTCATTAGCTGATTTAAAATTATCTGATAATCCGTTGATCATTGTGGCCGAAGCGCCAGAAAAACCAGGAAACATAGGCGCGCTTTTACGTACTGCCGATGCCGCAAATCTTGATGCAGTTTTAATTGCAAACCCAAAAAGCGATTTATACAACCCCAATATTGTTCGCTCCAGCGTTGGTTGTTTGTTTACCAACCAAATCGCCACAGGAACAACAGCTGAAATCATTGCTTTTCTGAAAGAAAAAAAGATCGATTTTTACTGTGCTACTTTACAAAATTCAACCTCTTATCATACACAGGATTTCACTACTCCAACGGCTTTGGTTGTGGGTACAGAAGCTACAGGATTAACACAGGATTGGCGTGATGCTGCAACCCAAAATATCATTATCCCAATGCAGGGCGAAATCGACAGCATGAACGTTTCGGTTGCTGCCGCTATTTTAATTTTTGAAGCCAAACGTCAAAGAGGATTTAATTAATTTTAAATTAAAAATTATGAGTTATAAATTATCCGTTTTAGCCTTATTATTTTCTTTTTCAGTTTCGGCTCAAATCAGTAATCAGGAAGTAGATGAATTGGTCAATCGTACGATAAAAGCTTTTGATGTTCCGGGAATCGCCGTTGCCATTGTAAAAGACGGAAAAGTAGTTCTGGCAAAAGGTTACGGAGTACAATCGGTCGTTACGCAACAAAAAGTAGATGCCAATACCCTTTTCGGAATTGCCTCAAACAGTAAAGCTTTTACAACGGCTGCACTTGCGATGCTGGTTGATGAAGGCAAAGTAAAATGGGATGATAAAGTCGTACAATATCTTCCGGATTTTAAAATGTATGATGATTTTGTAACCCGTGAATTCACGATTCGCGATTTATTAACGCACAGAAGCGGCCTCGGACTTGGAGCGGGAGATTTGATGATCTGGCCTGACGGAAGCGATTTTAAAGCGCAGGATATTGTTCATAATTTAAGATATTTAAAACCCGTTTCGAGTTTTAGAACCAAATACGATTACGACAATTTGATGTACATTATTGCGGGCGAAATTGTGCATGTTGTAAGCGGAAAAACCTGGGCAGATTTTGTCGAAGAACGCATCATGAAACCGCTTGAAATGAACAATAGTGTAGCTTCTGTAAAACGTTTAAAAGATACTACAAACGTAATCACGCCACACGTACCAATTGACGGAAAACTAAAAACGATAAAACGTTACGAAAACCAGCTTTTTGACGGAGCAGCCGGGATTTATTCAAGTGTAAATGATTTGAGTAAATGGGCAATTCTGCAAATCAACAACGGTAAATATGGCGATAACAAACAATTATTTTCTGAGAAAGAACACGACGAAATGTGGCAATTGCAAACCATTATTCCGGCAAAAACAAAACCTCCTTACAATACCCATTTTTCAGGTTATGGTTTAGGTTGGTTTTTAAGTGATGTAAAAGGATATAAACAAGTTTCGCACACCGGTGGTTTAGAAGGAAATGTAACGCAAACGACTTTAATTCCCGAAATAGGTTTAGGAATTATTGTTTTAACGAATCAGCAATCCGGAGCGGCTTTTAGCGCGATCACCAATACCATAAAAGACAGCTATCTAGGCATTAAACCCGAAGATTACGTAACAACTTACAGCAATCGCGTAAAAGCCAGCGAAGCATCGGCTGATAAAGTAACAGATGAAGTTTGGGCGACGGTTGCCAAAAATAAAAAAGACAAGCTAAAAATTGATTTCTCTAAAATAACCGGAACTTACAAAGACAATTGGTTTGGAGAAGTTACAATAATAGAGAAAAAAGGAAAGATCTATTTTGCTTCAAAACGTTCGCCACAACTCGTTGGTGAAGTCTTTTTCTACAAAGATGGGAATTATGTCGTAAAATGGAATAATGCCTTTTTTCATGCCGATGCGCATTTACTTTTCAAATACGATCAAAACGGAAAAGCCAATAACTTAAAAATGCTTCCAATCTCTGAATTAACTGATTTTAGTTACGATTTTCAGGATTTGGATTTTTCGAAAGAGTAGTTTTTAGGTCTTAGTCGCAGTTATCAACTGAATCTTTTCATTCCTGTTTCTATGATAAAATCAGTTCTTTTTTTAAGCAGCTAATCCCGCTATACGTTGCAATCTTTTGTGGAGAACACCGCCACAAAAGGATTTCCTCTTCTATCGGGGCTAGGGCAATCATTTTCATAATAATGTTTTCGTCTAATTGTCATCCTGAAGAAGGAAGGATCACACTATCCCGAAGCTTCGGGACACAATCAAAATCGCCAATCTTTGTCGAGTTTTGCGTGTGATCCTTCCTTCGTCAGGATGACAAGATTGTGGTCACATTATCGAAAACTAAAAAATAAAACATTCCTCCTTTTTTTTCAAAAGTTCCGAAGGAACAAATTATATTGTAGGGATGTCCCGAAGCTTCGGGATTAATCCGTCCTCGCAATCAAAATCGTCAATCTTTGTCGAGTTCCGCGTGTGATCCTTCCTTCGTCAGGATGACAAGATTGTGGTCACATTATCGAAAAACTAAAAAAAACATCCCTCCTTTTTTTCAAAAGTTCCGAAGGAACAAATTATAGTATAGGGATGTCCCGAAACTTCGGGATTAATCCGTCCTTGCAATCAAAATCGTTAATCTTTGTCAAAGTTTGAAACTTTGACAAAGATTGATGTAGACAATAATCTGTGTAGTCCCTACGGGACATTATTGTGTGGTGTGTTTGTTTTTTCTACCAATATGTAGCTCCTAAAGGAGCATAATCAGTATAAACAACCTTTGCATATATTTTTTCTATCAACATTATCTACCAATGTGTAGTTCCTAGCGGAGCATTATTTGTATGATTATAAATGTTATATTATTATCTTCAAAGAAATATATCCGGTTAGGGATTACATATTGGTAACCATAGCATTATAAGTATGATTTTTTGTCTCGTTAGGGACTACACTTAAACTTAGAAAATCAGAAATTTAAAATCTAAAATCAACCCTTCATTCCCTTGTGTATATTCAAACTTATTCTTATTTTTAGTACTTGAACTATGCCGTTATGATAGAAATAGATATTGAGAAAGAAAATAAAGCAATTGCCCAAGAGTATAAAGAATTACTTCGAATCAGTTATCAGACTTTAAGTCCAACCGACAAAAAATTAATCCGAAAAGCATTTGATGTCGCAGTAGATGCACATAAAGAACAAAGACGTAAATCTGGCGAAGCGTATATCTTTCATCCTATTGCAGTTGCAAAAATTGTGGCTTCTGAAATTGGTTTAGGAGCGACCTCTATTGCTGCGGCCTTATTGCACGATGTTGTCGAAGATACTCCTATGACAGTCGAGGATATTGAGCGTTTGTTTAATCCAAAAGTAGCTCAGTTAGTAGAAGGTTTAACCAAGATTTCATTAGTTCAAAAAGATTTGAATGCTTCGATGCAGGCGGAGAATTTCAGGAAAATGATCCTGACTCTGAACGATGATGTTCGTGTAATCCTGATAAAACTCGCAGATCGTTTGCATAATATGCAAACCATGGATTCGATGGCGGAATACAAACAAACGAAAATTGCTTCAGAAACACTTTATATTTACGCGCCTCTTGCCCATCGTTTAGGACTTTATAATATTAAAACTAAACTGGAAGATTTAGGTTTAAAATATACAGAACCTGCTGTTTACAATGATATTGTAAGCAAAATCAGGGAGACAAAAGAAGAACAAGATGCTTACATCAAAGACATTTCAGACGTTTTGAAAAAATCGCTGGACAATGAAGGCATCGATTATGTGATAAAAGGACGTCCGAAATCTATTTATTCGATTCGTCGTAAAATGCGCGCTCAAAATGTGAGTTTTGATGAAGTGTACGACAAATTTGCTTTACGAATTGTTTACAAATCAGATCAGCATGACGAGAAATTCGTGGCGTGGAAAATCTATTCGATTGTAACCGATCATTACAGACCAAGCCCGAGCCGTTTGCGTGACTGGATTTCTTCTCCTAAATCAACCGGATACGAAGCTTTGCACATTACCGTTATGGGGCCAAAAGGCCGCTGGGTCGAAGTTCAGGTTCGAAGCGAGCGTATGGATGAAATTGCAGAGAAAGGATACGCGGCGCATTATAAATACAAAAACGGCGCTACAGAAGAAAGTGGTTTAGATGTTTGGCTGAATTTACTTCGCGAAGCGCTGGAAAATCAGGAAACCAATGCGGTGGATTTTGTAGAAGATTTTAAAATGAATTTATATTCTAAAGAAATCTTTGTCTTTACGCCAAAAGGAGAAATAAAATCGTTGCCAAAAGGAGCTACTTCGCTTGATTTTGCGTTTAGTATTCACTCCGAAATTGGAATTAAAACCAGAGGAACTCGTGTAAACGGTCGTTTGGTGCCTTTGAATCACGAATTAAAAAGTGGTGATCAGGTGGAAGTTATTACTTCGGCGAACCAAAAACCAACGGTAAACTGGTTAGAATATGTAACGACTTCAAGGGCTAAAACAAAAATCAAAAACGTTCTTAACGAGAACACTAAAAAAATTGCAGAAGAAGGAAAAGAATTACTTACCCGAAAACTGAGACATTTAAAAATAACGATCAACGAACAAGTTATCAACGAATTAGTAAACTTTTTTAAACTAAAAACAAGTTTAGATTTATTTTACAGAGTTGGAATTGGAGCGATCGAAAATCAGCAATTAAAAGATTACGCAGCTCAAAAAAGCAATACGTTTATCAATTTCTTTAAAAATAAAATCAAAAGAAATAAAGAAACAACTGCCGCAGAAGACATTCATAAACCGGTTATGAGCAGTAATTATGACATGCTGGTTTTTGGAACTGAGCATGACAAACTAGATTACAAACTTTCGCCTTGTTGTAACCCAATTCCAGGAGATGATGTTTTTGGATTTGTAACTATAAATGAAGGAATTAAAGTTCATAAAAAAGATTGTCCGAATGCGATTGGTATGCAATCCAACTATGCGTATCGCATTATGAGTGCCAAATGGATCGATTCATCTCAGGAAGAATTCAAGGCCATTATCAATATTACAGGAATGGATGTTTTAGGACTTACCAATCAGTTAACAAGGGTAATTTCGAACAATATGAGCGTGAACATTCAGAGCATTTCGTTGAGTACAGATGCCGGAATTTTTCATGGTCAGATTGCGGTTATTGTTCAGAATAATACCATTTTAAAGAAAATGATTAATGCGATTAAAAAAATTGATGGGGTTGATAAAGTAACGAGAGAGTACAGAACTTAAACTTTTTTAACCTATCTATAGGGGATTTATAACTAAACTTTAAACCCGAAACTTTTATTCATTAAAAATAAAAAATTATCTTTGCCGGATATGACACTCATTTCAACTGACAACACTAGAAATCAAGAAATTGTAAAAAATGTTTTTACAATGTATCTTGAGCAAAAAGGGCATCGCAAAACTCCTGAGCGTTATGCTATACTTCAGGAAATTTACGATAGCGAAGAACATTTTGACATAGAAAACTTATATATCAAGATGAAAAACAAGAACTATCGTGTGAGTAGAGCTACATTATACAACACGATCGAGTTATTGTTAGACTGCGCTTTGGTTAGAAAACATCAATTTGGGCAAAATCAGGCTTACTACGAAAAATCATATTTTGATAAACAGCATGACCATATTATCATGACTGATTCTGGTGAGGTGATTGAATTTTGCGATCCAAGAATTCAAACCATCAAAAAAACAATCGAAGAAATATTTGATATCGAAATCACGAATCATTCATTGTATTTCTACGGAAACAAAAAACAAAAACAATAATCCGTAAAGGAATTATTCAAAAAATAAAAAAAAAGAAAATTAACTACATTAATCAGTAGGGCAACTCGGGTTGCCTCAACGCAAATTAAAACAGAATGACCGTAGATTTATTACTAGGATTACAATGGGGAGATGAAGGTAAAGGGAAAATTGTTGACGTTCTTACCTCTAATTATGATATTATTGCACGTTTTCAAGGAGGACCAAACGCAGGACATACATTAGAATTTGACGGAATCAAACATGTACTTAGAACCATTCCTTCTGGAATTTTTCATAAAAATTCAATCAACATCATTGGTAATGGTGTTGTAATAGATCCGGTAGTTTTTCAAAAAGAAATTGAAGGTTTAGAGAAATTTAACCTTGATATCAAAAGCAAATTGATCATTTCAAGAAAAGCACACTTAATTTTACCAACTCACCGTTTATTAGATGCAGCATCTGAAGCATCTAAAGGAAAAGCAAAAATTGGTTCTACTCTTAAAGGAATTGGGCCAACTTACATGGACAAAACTGGTAGAAACGGTTTACGTGTTGGAGATATTGAATTAGAAGATTTTAAAGAACGTTACAGAGCATTGGCTGACAAGCACGAAGCAATGATTGCTTTTTATGACGTAGCGATTCAATACAACTTAGCTGAACTTGAAAAAGAGTTTTTTGAAGCTATCGAAGAATTAAAAAAATTAGATTTTATTGACAGTGAAGAATATATGTACCAGGCTCAAAAAGCGGGTAAATCTATTTTATGCGAAGGAGCTCAGGGTTCTTTATTAGATGTTGATTTTGGAACTTATCCTTTCGTAACTTCATCAAATACTACTGCTGCCGGAGCTTGTACTGGTTTAGGAATTGCGCCTAACAAAATCAAAGAAGTTTACGGAATTTTTAAAGCTTATGTTACTCGTGTTGGTAGCGGACCATTTCCTACTGAACTTTTTGACGAAGTTGGTGCTACTATGGCAAAAGTGGGTAACGAATTTGGATCTGTAACAGGAAGACAAAGACGTTGCGGATGGTTAGACCTTGTAGCTTTAAAATATGCTGTTCAGGTAAACGGAGTTACTCAGTTAATGATGATGAAAGGCGATGTTCTTTCTGGATTCGAAACTCTAAAAGTTTGTACAGAATACAACTATAAAGGCCAAAACATTTCTCACTTTCCTTATAACATCGAGCCGGAAAACGTAACTCCTGTTTATAAAGAATTTAAAGGATGGAAAGCTGACTTAACGGGATTGACTACTTATGAGCAATTACCAATTGAGCTAAAAGAATATATTGAGTTTATTGAAGCTGAAGTTGGCGTGCCAATTAAGATTGTATCTGTTGGACCAGACAGAAAGCAAACAATAACAAAATAATACCTCTAAACGCTCTGATAACCAGAGCGTTTTTTTATACAAAAGATTTCTTATTATGAAAAATCCAGAAATTAAAGTTACTGAAACAAAATTATTATCAGACAATTGGTATATACTAAACAAAGTAACTTTTGATTACCAGAAGAAAGATGGCAAAGTAGAATCTCATATTCGTGAAGTGTATGACCGAGGTAACGGAGCCGCAATTTTATTGTATAATTCAGCTAAGAAAACAGTAATCTTAACGCGCCAGTTTCGTTTACCAACTTATCTTAACGGAAACAAAACCGGAATGATGATCGAAGTTTGCGCAGGACTTCTGGATCAAGACAATGCTGAACAGGCTGTTATTCGCGAAACCGAAGAAGAAACAGGTTACCGCTTAAAAAAAGTGGAGAAAGTAATCGAAACTTATATGTCGCCAGGTTCTGTAACAGAGATTTTGTATCTTTTTGTTGGAGAATACGACGAAACGATGAAAGTAAATGATGGCGGCGGATTAGACGCTGAACAGGAAAATATCGAAGTTCTTGAATATACTTTTGAAGAAGCATACAGCATGATTGAATCCGGTGAAATTACAGATGCCAAAACCATTTTATTGTTGCAGCACGCTAAAATTAAAAATTTGATTTAATTTTTCACTATTTTTAGGTTTGTAAAAAGACCTTTATATGACCCAATTTAAGATTGTATTTTTTCTAATTTTCCCATTTCTGCTGTTCTCTCAAAACGAAAAAATTCCGGCAGAACAACTAAAACAAGATCTTACTATTTTTAGACAAATTAGAGAAAAAGCAAACTCAGGTGTTTACAAATACCGCACTAAAAAACAAATTGACAGTATTTATAATTGGGCATTTTCGCAATTAAAAAATCCACGAGAGGTAATGGATTTTTACAAAATTATTCTCAAAATCACTGATTTCGAAGGCAGTGTACACAATACCACTACTCTTCCTGATGCATATAAAAACAGATATGCATCAGAAAAAGTATTTTTTCCTCTTCCTGTAAAATTGATCGAAAACAAAATGATCGTCAATTTTAAAAACGACGAGATTCCGTTAGGCTCACAAATTTTTAGCATTAACGGAACTACCATAAACAAAATCGTACGTTCGTTTTACAAATATTACACCACAGATGGCTATAATACATCAGGAAAAGTAATTGGGATTAATGCTGTTTTTGCGAGATATTACGAAATGGAATACGGACCAAAAGAAAAGTTTTTAGTTGAATATTCACTCCCAAACCAAACTGAAAAGCTTTCTAAAAGTATTAATAGTATTGCTAATGATGAAAGAAAAGAGCGCTTCAAAAATCGTCATTCTTTTCCTTCTGACAGTTTATTCTACAGCAAGATAAAAGAAAAATATTCGTTTAAGATTTTTTCTAAAAATACTGCTTTGCTCACCGTTCACACTTTTGCCATTGGAGATAATGCAGAAGACAAAGAACATATAGCTTACAGAAAATATCTTGACAGCTGTTTCCAGATGCTTTCTGTACATCCTGAAATAAAAAACCTTATTGTAGACGTTAGAAATAATGGCGGCGGATCAGATCCTAACGATCTTGTAACTTTCTCTTACCTGACTCAAAAAACATATCGCGAAAATAAAAGCGCCTATATCAATTTTCAGAAAATTCCATTTCTTCCCTACTTTGTTTACGAAGAGACTGAGACTGAAAAAAAGCTGGAAGAAAAAAATGATTTTGAAGCCGAACTAAAAGAGGAATATCCAATTTTAAAAGGCAAAATACATTCTCAGGATCCAAAATTCAATCGCGTATTACAACCAGATAAAAATACCTTCAAAGGTCAGGTTTATTTATTAATAAGTCCAAGAGTAGCTTCGGCAGGATCTCTTTTTGCGTCGTTAGTTGCAGGAAAAACCAATGCAATTGTTATTGGCGAAGAAACAATGGGAGGTTATTACGGACACAATGGCCATACTCCTATTGAATACGAATTGCCAAACACAAAAATAAAAACACAGTTTTCTATCGTAAATTTAGAACAGGATGTTCCTAAAAAATCCAATCAGATTTTTGGACGCGGTGTAATTCCCGATTATAAAATTTCACAAACTTTTGATGATTTTATGCAAAATAGAGATGCGCAAATGGAGTATACTTTGAAATTAATTGAGAAAAAGTAAGGATGAATATTTGGCAAGAATTCGCAAAAGAAACAAATGGTAACTTCAAGGAAGGTTATTCCTGGCAATCTGACTCTAACGAAATAGAATATAAAAACTGGAAAATTACTTTTGATAATTATACACTTTGGTCAGGAAAATATAGCACTGAAATGACCAGAGTTGTTGTTCCGATTACTTTAAAAGATAATTTTAAATTTGAAATATATCGTGAAGGATTTATTCGAAAAATTGAAAAACTATTTGGGGCGCAAGATGTAGAAATTGGTTATCCTGATTTCGACAAAGCTTTTACCATTAAAAGCAATAACGAATTTAAGATAAAAACATTATTGCGAAATAAAGAGTTACGAGACCTCATGTCATCTATAAAAGATGTAAATATCCAAATATCAACTCAAAAAGGAATTTGGGAACAAGAGCTTCCTGCAAACGAATTCGAATTATCGTATTTTGCAGATGGTGAGATAAAGGATTTAAAAGATTTAAATTCATTATTGAAACTTTTCAAAATTATAATTGATGATATGTTTCAAATGAATGTTATTACCTAATGAAAATCAAATAAACAATTCAAAAAATTGTGTAAGCCATTTTCGCGATGATTAAAATAACTTTACAATACTAAAAAAAACCAGTTTATGAAAAAGTTATATTACACATCCAATATCGTACTTGTATTACTATTAGTTTTATTAGGTTCATGTAAAAAAAATGAATCGACTGAAACTAAAGAAAAAGCAAAACCTAAAAAATCAATTGAACACACAAAACCAAAAACGACTTCATATCAATTTGTGAAAACAAAAGAATGGCTAAAAACAAACGAATCTGACAGCGCTAAACTTCGTATTGCTTATGCGATAAACAGAACTGATAAAGCCAATTTTGCAAAATTAGATTCAGTTGTTGTTCCTGCAGATTTTACAGGCGATATTGTTTACTATCTTCCGTTTCCTTTGCATGTAACTGCTTTAGAAGAAATTTCGAAAGTAATTATTTTCTCTTATCCTACCCAGGCATTTGCCGCTTACGAAAATGGAGAATTAGTCTATACAGGCCCAACCAATATGGGAAGAAAAAAAGATCCTACTCCAACTGGATTATTCTTCACCAATTGGAAAGCTGAAAAAACAACGAGTACTTTTAACGACGAATGGGACTTAAAATGGAACTTTAATATTGAAAATAAACTTGGTGTTGGTTTTCACGAATATGCATTACCAGGTTATCCTGCATCACATTCTTGCTTACGATTACAACAAAATGACGCCAAATTCCTTTATAAATTTGCCGACGAATGGATCTTAAAAGACAAGGAAAATGTAAAAGTAAAAGGAACTCCGGTAATTGTTTTTGGAAGTTATAATTTTGACGGTCCAAAACCATGGTTCGAGTTAGTAAAAGATCCAAAAGCATTGGATATTTCAGAAGATGAAATAGAAAATCAAGCAAAACCATTTATTCAAAAGATTTTAGAAAATCAAAAACTTAGAGAAGCGGAACAAACCGCAACTCCGTAAAAATATTGTTATCCAAGGAAAAAGCTGCTATTACAATTTTGGCGAATTGTATTTAGCAGTTTTTTTTTGTTTTTGCCACAAAGGCGCTAAGACGTAAAGTTGTTTTAATCTGCATATTGAATTTAGCTAAAGCCCTTTTCCATTTCTTATCTCCAGCGAAAGCTAGAGCCTATTCAAAAAGTAGAGAAAAACCTTAGTACCTCAGAACCTTAGCACCTTTGAACCTTTTTTTGTTAATTAATAAGCGAACGTTCATTTATTATTTATATCTTTGTACCATAATTAATCAAAGTTATGAGAACGAGAGATGTAAATAAGGAAGTAATTGTCAAACAAAAAGCCATTGAAATGCTGGTTTCACAAGGCGTAGAAGGTTTTGGCATGAACAGATTGGCAAAAGAATGCGGAATTTCTGTGGCGACACTTTATATTTATTATTCGGACAAAGAAGATCTTATCAGGAAAATTGGAGTCGAAATGGGTAAAAATTTCTTTGAAGAAATGCTGGTTGGATTTTCTTCAGAAATGTCGTTTGTGGATGGCTTGCGTAAACAATGGGACAACAGATCTAAGTTTACTATAAATTTCCCCCTTCAAACTGATTGCATCGAACTTTTAAAACATTCTACTTACGGGGAATCTATATTTTCTGAAATTACAACTGATTTTAAGGAAGAAATGACAAAGTTTATTACTAAATCTATCGAGAAAAAAGAACTTCTTCCCATCACTTTCGAAGTTTTTTGGAGCATCGCTTACGGATCACTTTATTCTCTTTTAGAACTTCACAGAGAAGGCAAATCAATGTCGGGGAAACCTTTTGAATTCAGTCAGAAAATTAGGGATGAAGCTTTTAATTTGGTAATAAAGGCTTTGGCCCCTTAAGTGAAAAATCAATTTCAATGGCAATATCAATGTCAATTACAATATCAAATTTAAATTCAAAAAAAACTCAATCAATACATTATCAATTAAATATAAAATCAAATGAATACTTCAATTATAAAAAATAAAAAAATTGCCATTATTGGCGGTGGGCCTGTTGGATTAACAACAGCAAGAATTTTACAAATTAACGGTGCGGATGTTACTGTTTACGAAAGAGATCTTAATGCACAAGCCAGAACTTCTGGCGGAACTCTGGACATACATTCGGACACGGGGCAAAAAGCGATACAAAAGGCTGATTTGATGGATGAATTTTATCAGTACGCAAGACCAACCGGAGAAAAAATGGCCGATATGCACGGAAACATCACTTCTGAAGAAATGCCGACTGAAGAGAATGCTTATGCAAGACCTGAGATTGACAGAAACGATTTGAGAAAGATAATGCTTGAAAACCTACAGGAAAATACAGTAGTCTGGAACAGTCAATTGACAGAAATCGAGAAGATCGAGGATCAGTATCATTTAGAATTTAAAAATGGCACCAAAACAATTGCCGATTTTGTAATTGTTGCAAATGGAGGAAGATCAAACGCCAGAAAATTTTTCACAGATCAGGAACCTCAACTTTCAGGAACTTATATTATTCAGGGAGAAATTGAAAATCCGGATCATGATTATCCTGACTTTAAACCTAAATATGGCGACGGAAATGTAATGGCAATGGGAGAACAAAAAATGTTTTACACGCATACATTACGTGATGGTTCGGTACATTTTGGCGTTTCTTTTAAAGCAAATGAAGATTGGGTTTTAAACAACGGAATCGATTTTGACGATAATGCTTCGGTTATTGCTTTTCTGAACAAAAAGTTTGAAAACTGGAATGATGATTATAAAAAATTCTTCGCAGCTTCTACAGATTTTTCAGGATTACCATTGCGTTTGTTTTCTTTGGAAGAACCATGGAAACAACATTCAAACATTACGCTTTTAGGCGATGCAGCTCACTTAATGCCACCATTTGCTGGCGAAGGAGTTAATATGGGTTTAATGGACGCATATCAATTAACAGAGAATCTAACCAACGGACAATTCGAAACGCTTCAGGAGGCCATTGACGATTATGAAGAAAAAATGCGTGGTTATGCTCTTGAAGCGCAACGCACAACCTATCAAATGGAGATATTGCTGCATTCTGATGTTACAACAGAAAAGATATTAAATAGCCGTGGTGGAGTTTGATACTTTTTCTTTTACCATATAAGGGATATAAGTTCATTTAATCTGAATCGAATATTGCTTTAAATTTCATTTAGTCGTTTCGAAATGATTTTCGTCGAATGTTGCCAATCTTTAGTTATTTCCGAGTGTGATCCTTTGTTCAGGATGACAAGATTTTGGTTACTGTTCGTAATAGCAACTAAATGATAAACATTATTATGAAAACTGATTCTAGCCCCGATAGAAGTGGAAATCCTTTTATTTTTTTCCTTTAAAAAAATAAAAGATTGGAACGTATAGCGGGATTAGCTCCTAAAAAATAAGCAAAATAAAAAGGCATAAGAAACTAAATCTTATGCCTTTTTTTATTATTTATATCATTTTCAACTAATCAGTATTTCAACTTCATCTAATTGAATTTGCTTCCGTTTTACTCCGTATAGTTTTTTTAATAAATTAAAAATACTAAAAGGATTAGCACCAATA
>NZ_CADCSU010000069.1 GCF_902804475.1 Flavobacterium bizetiae | reverse complement strand
GTTAAAAACTACTCTAATTTCTTACAATTTTTATTGTTTTTTATTTTCTTATCGGTTTTACCCTCAAAAATTCATGCACAATGTGCTGGTGATGATGCGCAAAAAATAATTTGTGACATTCAGAATTCTGCGAATCAAAATATTTCTTTATTTTCATTATTAGGAGGCTCTCCAACTCCGGGCGGAAAGTGGACAGATGATAATAATTTTAGAGGTCTGGATTCTATTAGCGGAAATTTAAATGCGCAACTCATTAGAGAAGGTGGGGTTTATCATTATACTTATACCGCTCCTGATCTTGCAGGATGTACAGACAATACAGCGACAATCACACTTACTATTGGTGCCTACGTAGGAGTTGGTTCTAAAGCTACTGCCTGTAGCAGAGAAGGAAACTTTAATCTTTTTACAGCATTTGACAGTACCGTTATGGGACCGCATGAAAACGGAATATGGAGAGATAGTTCAGGAAAAATTTTAGATTCACCTGTAATTGGGATTAGATATATAACAACCCAAACAGAAACGCGTCAATTTACGTATGAGGTGCCGCTTATACCGGAATGTCCATCTACGCCATTAATTACCACTGTATATGTCACTATTGTAAGAACACCCGAAGAAGGAACGCCACAAGAGCTAACATTATGCGGAACTACAGATTTAGCCGGTTATACCAATTATGATATGTTTGAATCTCTTTTGGGTGAAGACAAAGACGGTGTTTGGAAAGGGCCAGATATCACATCACGATCAGATCACAATGTTAACCTTCAGGATTTGTTTAACAAATACGGAGCGGTAGAATTAAAGTATACTTATACCGTTTTTGCGGTTCCTAACCAGAATGTTTGTAAAGACAGAACTGCAGATGTAGTCATTACACTCGAGAAACGAATTGACTTTACAGGTGCAGAAATTGTTGTACTTAATGATATTTGCGAAAGCGAGATGGCTACCGCGACCTACTCAGCAAGAGTTACGGCAGGACCTCAGGGTATTCCTGACGGAGCATATAGGATTACTTATAATGTTAGCGGTCCAATAGCAGGATCAGAAACTGTTGCAGTAAATTTTAGAGACGGCGTTGTGGTTTTTCCCGTTAGATCGGCTTATTTTCAAAGTGTTGGTAAATTTACTATTACCGTTACAAGCATTGTTCCAACTCCGGGTCCAAAAAAATGTATTAGTTTATTTACTCCTTTTTCTTATGATTTAAATGTATTTCCGTTGCCGCGTTTAGATAATGCTGTAATAACCACCAGTCCAATTTGTCAGAACGATATTGCAACGATTCAAATTTCAAATGCCACGCTATTGGCCGATGGTAAGTATCGTATCGTTTATAATATTAATGGTGATAATTCAGCTACAGGGCAAACGGCAACTATAACAGCTGTGGGCGGAAAAGCTAGTTTTGAAATTCCCGGGAACTTAAACGCAAAAAGCGGATTATCTGTAATCAGAATTACTAATATCACCAATATTACAAAACCCACTCCGCAATGTACTAATACGGCAAATGTTACCGGAAATCTTACCATAAATCCTTTGCCTGTTGTGGCAAACGTAAAAATCCAGGTCAACGATAATTGTTTCAACGGAGTTTTTACTGCCAGTGTTTCAGGATTGGGAACTTTAACAAAAGTGAAACTTTCTTATGTCCTTTTAGATAATAATACTTCGGTAGAACAAATTGTAGATTTAACGGTTTTAAACGGAAATGCCAGTTTTGTAATTCCGTCTGCTTTGCTTCCCAATACAGGTTCTACAGTAATTTCGGCTACGTATTTAACGAATGATATTACAGGTTGTGGCAGTGCTTTGGTAAACGTATTAGATAGTTTTTTAGTAAATGCAATTCCGTTAGCGCCAGTGGCAGTGAATCCTCCAGATTTTTGCAAAATAGACAGAGCAACAATTGCTAATTTAACACCGCACGGTCCTCAATACAAATGGTATAATTCGGCAGCTTTAACTACGCCACTTGCCGATACTTATCTTTTAAAAACTGAAGACCTTTATGTAACCGAAACTTCAGCGGCAAATTGTACATCACCTGCCAGTATGATTTCGATTGTTGTAAAAGATACGCCCGCACCAACTTTAAATCCGGACGGACAGAATTTTTGCGGCTTAAAAAATCCAACAATTGCAGATCTTTCAAAAGCAACAAATGTGCCATCAACAGTTTCGTGGTATGATGCTCAAAATAATGGTAATTTATTAGCTTCAACCACTTTGCTTATCGATAAAGCCACGTATTACGGTTATGATCTTTCGAGTGTGACGGATTGTATTTCTGATAGTACTCTGGAAGTGACGGTTTCGTTAACCGAATGTGATCCTGCAGAATATGCATTTTTTGTTCCTGATGGATTTTCGCCAAACGGAGACAATGTAAATGATACTTTCAGAATTCCTGATATTGAATTTTTATACCCGGATTATACGCTGGAAATTTTTAATAGATACGGAAATGTAATGTTTAAAGGAAATGCTAATAAACCCAATTGGGACGGAAGAAATTCTGAAGGGGGCGGTATTGGCGATGCAATAGCACCAAACGGGGTCTATTTTTATATTGTCAATTTTAATAAAGGCAATAGAAAAGCGCAACAAGGCCGACTTTACCTTAATCGATAATTCCTTTTTATATTATTTAATATAATTTTCAAATGAAAAAAACACTATTTTTTATACTTTTCCTCTTTTATATCACATCAGCCTCAGCCCAGCAAGATCCGGAATATACGCACTATATGTACAATATGAGTGTGGTAAATCCTGCGTATGCTACCGGAGTTCCTGCGATGCTAAATCTTGGAGGATTATACAGAACACAATGGGTTGGAGCCGTAGGAGCGCCAAAAACATTCACCTTTTTTGGTCATACCGCCGTGACAGATAAAGTCGAAGTGGGGATATCGTTGGTTTCTGATGATATTGGTGATGGCGCAAAAAAGGAAAATAATTTCTATGCTGATTTTGCCTATGTCTTGAATCTTGGCGGGAAAAATAAACTTTCGTTAGGATTGAAAGCGGGGTTTACTTCGTTGCAAACCAATTTTAACGGATTCAAGTTTAGCGATGTACAAACAGATTTGGCTTTCGCCGAAAATATAAACGTAACCAGACCTAACATTGGAGTAGGGGCATATTATTTTAGAGATAATTTCTATGTTGGTTTGTCTGCGCCCAATTTATTGAGTTCTAAACACATTGAAGAAAAGTCAGGAATCAATGCCTACGGATCAGAAGCGATTCATACGTTTTTAACCGCCGGATATGTTTTTCAGATCAATGATATGTTGAAATTAAAACCGGCTTTTATGTCAAAGTTTGTACCCGGAGCACCAGTTTCTGTAGATCTTACAGCCAATGTTTTGTACAATAATAAATTTGAATTGGGAGCAGCTTATAGAGTAAACGATGCTGTAAGTGCTTTAATGAATATAAATGTTACGCCATCTCTTAGAGTAGGTTATGCTTATGATCATACACTTTCGAACATGGGACAGTTTAATTCCGGAACACATGAAATTATGCTGTTGTTTAATTTAGATTTATTAGGAAAAGGATATGATAAATCACCAAGATTCTTCTAAAATGAAAAATATGAAAAAACTACTCGTTATTATATTCGTATTTTCTATACAGTTTATAAATGCTCAGGATCTCGAACTGGCAAGAGCCAAACGATTTTTTGATAAGACCTATTATAGCGAAGCCATTGTGCTTTATGAAAAATTAGCTCAGGAAAAACCGTCGCAGCAAATTATTAAAAACCTGGCAGACTCTTATTTTTATACCAATAATTTAATAAAAGCGCAACGCTATTACAGGCTTCTAATTCAGAATTACAGCAATAATTTAGATCGAAATTATTATTTCAGATATGCTCAAACCTTAAAAGCAACCAATGCTTATGATGATGCCAATGCAGCGTTAAAAGAATATTATGCAAAATCAGGGAATACCGATGATATTGTCAATTTTGAAAAAGAGCTTAAAACCTTAGAAAACGTGTCGGCAATTGGGAAAAGATTCGAGATAAAAAACTTAACCATAAATACGCCCAATTCTGAGTTTGGAGCTGTACGATACAATGATAATTTAGTTTTTGCAGCAGTAAAACTAAAACCCGGATTATTCGATAAAAAGTTCAAATGGGATAATGAAACGTATTTGAATTTAGTCGAGATTCCGATTAAAAATATCAATTCAGCCGATTCTACGACTCATTATTTTGCTAAGGAATTAAAAACAGGAATGCACGAATCGAATGCTGTTTTTACAAAAGATGGTAAGACAATTTACTTTACAAGAAACAATTCTAAAAAAGGAAGTAAAAAAACAGATGACAAAAAAATCTCGAACCTTCAGATTTTTAAAGCGGAACTGATTGACGGAAAATGGAAAAATGTAACATCGCTTCCGTTTAATAGTGCCAATTATTCAGTAGAACATCCTGCGTTGAGTGCTGATGAAAAAGTATTGTATTTTGCTTCGGATATGCCAGGAAGTTTAGGCTCTTTTGATATTTATTCGGTAAATATTAATAAAGGAGCGTTTGATACGCCTAAAAATTTGGGACCAACGATTAATACCGATAAAAGAGAACAATTTCCTTTTGTTTCATTAGATAATAAACTTTATTTCTCTTCAGACGGACATTTAGGATATGGCTCTCTGGACGTTTTTGTTTCAGAAATTAACGGAAACGAATATTCAAAACCGGTAAATGTTGGATTGCCATTAAATTCTAATTCAGATGATTTTTCGTTTAATGTAGATTCAAATACCAAAGAAGGTTTTTTTGCATCGAATAGAGAAGGCGGAAAAGGAAGTGACGATATTTATTGGTTTAAAGAAACCAAAGAACTAATTGTAGAAGATTGCAAACAATTTATTGCAGGAACAATTACAGATGTTGATACCAAATTGGCTTTAGAAAATGCCATTGTAATATTGCAGGATTCAGATAAAAAGATTTTGAATACGATTATTACAAGTGCCGACGGAAAGTTCAGTTTTACCGTTCCTTGCGAAAGTTCGTTTACTGTTTTAGCTTCTAAAGAAAAATATACAAGCGAATCGAAATCATTATCTTCAGGAAAAACAAGAGACGCGAGTAATGATGCTTCGATGGCATTAAAATCTCTTGAAGTGATCAAACAAGAAGAACAGCAAATTGCTGAAAACAAAAGAAAGCAACAAATTATAATAGAAGAAGAGAATAACAAAAAAGAAGCTTTGGCGGTTATAGCATTAAAAGAAGCCCAGAAAAAAGCAAAAGCAGATCAGATTGTAGCGGCAGAAATTAAGAAGAAAGAAAAAGCAGAGGAAATTGCCGCGACAGAAGTTAAGAAAAAGGAAAAAATAAAACAGATTCTAATTGATGAAAAAGATGTTGTAAGAGACAAGGACAGATTGATCATCAAAACAGATCCTATTTATTTCGACTACAATTTGTGGTACATACGTAAGGAATCTAAAGTTATCTTAAGTCGTGTCGTAGCTTTAATGAAGAAATATCCTGATATGGTAATCGAGATAGGATCTCATACAGACTCAAGAGGAAATGAAAAGTTTAATGAAAATTTATCTCAAAAACGAGCCAATTCGACCCGGGATTTTATCATAGAATCAGGTATTAATGCCAAAAGAGTTCAGGCGAAAGGTTATGGAGAATCGGTGCCAATTATAAAATGTAAAACAGATGATGCTTGCTCTGAAGAAGAACATGAGTTGAACAGAAGATCTGAATTTGTGATTAAGAATTTATAGACTTCGTTTACATACAGTAAGTTAACCTAACAGACTTTAAAAACCTGTTAGGTTTTTTTAATTTTAATTCGGAAGTCTTTTTTTTGGCTTCTTTTTTATTTAACTTTATAAAATAACAACGAACCTAAAAATAATAATCTATGAAAAACTTAGTCATATCTTGTTTGCTTTTGTCTTGTATTGGACTTCAAAGCTGTAAAAATGATGAAAAACAAAAAGAAGCTGAAGCTGCAAAAGCCGAAGGCGAAAAAGTTGTAAGTGTTCAGTGCTATAAAGCAGTATATGAAAAAGATACTATCGATCTAAAATTGAATACTTTAAAAAACGGAAAACTTTCAGGAGATATGCTGATGAAAGTGGCAGGTTCTCCAGAAAAATTTGGTGAAATTGCCGGAGAATTTCACGGAGATACTTTGTTTGCAGATTATACTTTTAAGGAAAAAACAAATAAAGACAGAACGTTCAAAAATCCGATGGCATTTTTAAAACGAGACAATCAGCTTATTTTAGGTAACGGAACCATGCAAACCACAATGGGCGTAACTTATTTAGTAAAAGATAAACCAATCGATTTTGATCGCGTAAAATATAAATTTTCGACTACTGAATGTGTTGAGAAAAAATAGCGAGAATCTTTGTCAAAGATTTATCATTATAATAGACCCGACAGGTTTTTAAAACCTGTCGGGTTTTATTATTATAGATCCCATCGTTGTTACTGTGTATTTTTTCAGGAATGTCACCCTGAGCGGAGTCGAAGGGCCACAATCTTGTCATCCTGACGAAGGAAGGATCACACTAGAAACTCCACAATCAAAATTGCCAATCTTTGTAGAATACCGCGTGTGATCCTTCCTTCGTCAGGATGACAAACTTTACGCTGAAAACTGCGATTGAAAACTCCACAATCAAAATTGCCAATCTTTGTAGAATCCCGTGTGTGATCCTTCCTTCGTCAGGATGACAAACTTTACGCTGAAAACTGTGACTGAAAACTCCACAATCAAAATCGCCAATCATTGCCGAGTTCCGAGTGTGATCCTTCATTCGTCAGGAGGTCAAACTTTACGATGAAAACTGCGACTGCAAACTATCTCATCACTTTGTTTTTGTTCCATAGGAACATTTCATTGGTAGCATCAATAAATACGGCGTTTTTTCACGTTCCGTAGGAACGTTTGATTTTATAATTAATAATTGGTAAAAAATTGTACAGATTACCTATACAATTCCTCAAACGTCCCAATGGGACGATGTTTCATAATGCATTTTTTTTCTACCGATGAAGTGTTCCGATGGAACACAATCTAAAATAGCTTAAGTTAATGTCTCGTCCAAAGTATGGTTATAGTATATGTTGTAAAGAAGTTTTTTGCGATTAGGATTGTTTAGGTTATAAAACGGCATAAAAAAAACCGTTCCTTATTAAGAAACGGCTTTTACTATTTTTGGATTTTTATTTTTTTTATAAAACTTCTCCTTTAATTTTAAGGGCAACTCGGCCGTCAGGATAGTTTACAGCATTAGTTTCAACAGTAATTGTTTTACGAATTGGACCTGAAACCATGTTGTATTTTACATCAATTTTACCTTTTTTACCAGGCATAACTGCTGCTGCGGGTTTTGTAACAACGATAGAACTTACAGTAGATTCTGCACCTGTAATTAATAGTGGTGCATCGCCTGTATTTGTAAATTCAAAAGAGCGAAGTCCGTTGTCGCTTTTTGAAATTTTTCCATAATCGATGGTATTGTCTTGGGCTGCAAATTCAATTTTTGGGCCGTTTTGTGCATAACCTATTGCGCTAAACAATACGACAGCAATAAAAGAGGCTACATTTTTCATTTTAAATTTGTTTTTAAGTTGTAAGTAAATATACATTCTTTTAATTAACACACAAATTATTAATTCGCTTTTTATAGTGTACTTAATTATTTACTTTTGCTGTCAATATAATTACAAAAATTGAACCAAAGTTTATTTGGTTATTTGTTTAAGTGTTTAGTCGTTGAATGGAAACATTCAATAGGATTAAACAAATAAGCGAATTAACGATTAAACGAATTAACGATTAAACAGCCTAATAAATGACAATTCCAGCACAATTTGACGCTAAGACGATTGAGAACAAATGGTATGATTACTGGATGAAAAACAATTATTTTCATTCAGAACCAGATCATAGAACACCGTATACTATTGTAATTCCTCCTCCAAACGTCACTGGTGTCTTGCATATGGGACATATGTTGAATAATACTATTCAGGATGTTTTAATTCGTAGAGCACGTCTTAAAGGATTCAACGCTTGTTGGGTTCCGGGAACGGATCACGCCTCTATTGCAACTGAAGCAAAAGTCGTAGCAAAATTAAAAGCAGAAGGAATCAATAAAAATGATTTGTCCCGCGAAGAGTTTTTGGCACACGCCTGGGAATGGACACATAAATATGGTGGAACAATTTTGGAGCAACTTAAAAAATTAGGTGCTTCATGCGATTGGGAACGTACCAAATTTACGATGGATCCTGACATGTCGGCAGCGGTAATTAAATCATTTGTTGACCTATATAATAAAGGATTAATTTATAGAGGTTACCGAATGGTAAACTGGGATCCGGAAGCTAAAACGACTTTGTCTGACGAAGAAGTTATTTACGAAGAACAACAAGGAAAATTATTTTTCTTAAAATATAAAATAGAAGGATCTGAAGATTTCCTGACTATCGCAACAACACGTCCGGAAACTATTTTTGGAGATACTGCAATTTGTATTAACCCGAATGATGAGCGTTTTACACATTTAAAAGGTAAAAAAGCGATTGTTCCTATTTGCGGCAGAGTAATTCCAATTATCGAAGATGAATATGTAGATGTAGAATTCGGAACAGGATGTTTGAAAGTAACTCCTGCTCACGATATGAACGATAAAACGCTTGGAGAGAAACATGATCTTGAAATCGTTGATATTTTTAATGAAGACGCTACATTAAACAGCTTCGGATTACATTACCAAGGAAAAGATCGTTTTGTAGTTCGTACTGAAATTGCAAAAGAGTTAGAAGAAATTGGAGCTTTGGCAAAAACCGAAATCCATTTGAATAAAGTAGGAACATCTGAAAGAACCAAAGCGGTAATCGAACCAAGATTATCAGATCAATGGTTCCTTAAAATGGAAGAATTAGTAAAACCTGCAATTAAGTCGGTTTTAGAAACTGGTGATATTAAATTACATCCAAAACGTTTCGAAAACACTTACGCGCATTGGTTAAACAATATTCGCGATTGGAATATCTCTCGTCAGTTATGGTGGGGACACAGAATTCCTGCTTTTTATTACGGAGACGGAAAAGAAGATTTTGTTGTAGCAAATGATAAATATGAAGCTGCTGCAATATTAGAAGAAACTAAAGGTATTATTATTAGTGATTTTGAAGAATTACGTCAAGATTCTGATGCATTAGATACCTGGTTTTCGGCTTGGTTATGGCCAATGTCAGTTTTTGATGGTGTTGTGAATCCTGAAAATGAAGATTTTAAATATTATTATCCAACAAATGACTTGGTTACAGGTCCGGATATTTTATTTTTCTGGGTTGCCAGAATGATCATTGCTGGTTACGAATATGCAGGAGAAAAACCATTTACGAATGTATACCTAACTGGTTTAGTACGTGATAAGCAACGTCGTAAAATGTCTAAATCATTAGGAAATTCTCCTGATCCTTTAGACTTGATCGAAAAATTTGGTGCCGATGGTGTTCGTGTAGGATTGCTTTTAAGTGCTTCTGCCGGAAACGATATTATGTTTGATGAAGAATTATGCCTGCAAGGAAAATCATTTACAAACAAAATATGGAATGCTTTTAAATTGATCAAAGGTTGGGAAGTTTCTGAAACAATTCCACAGCCGGAATCATCAAAAGTGGCGATCGAATGGTACGAAGCGAAGTTGCAGCAAACGTTGGTTGACATTGAAGATAATTTCGAGAAATACAGAATTTCTGATTCATTAATGGCGATCTACAAATTGGTTTGGGATGATTTCTGTTCTTGGTTCCTTGAAATGATTAAACCGGCTTACCAACAACCAATTGATAAAGCAACGTTCGACAAAGCAATCGAAATGTTAGAAAGTAACTTAAAATTACTTCACCCATTTATGCCTTTCTTAACAGAGGAAATTTGGCACTTAATTACAGACAGAACTCCTGAAGAAGCTCTGATTGTATCAACATGGCCGGAATTAAAACCTTTTAACGCAGGTTTAATTGCTGATTTTGAAAGTACAATTGAGGTAATTTCAGGAATTAGAACGATTAGAAAAGATAAAAATATTCCGTTTAAAGATGCTATCGAATTAAAAGCCATCAACAGCGAGAGTCTTTCGACTTATTTTGATACAATTGTAACGAAATTAGGAAACATTACTGCTTTCGAATATGTTTCGGCTAAAGTAGATGGAGCGTTGTCTTTCCGTGTAAAATCGAATGAATATTTCATCCCGATTTCTGGAGGAAATATTGATGTTGAGGCTGAAATTGCAAAACTAACTGCAGAGTTGGTTTACACACAAGGTTTCTTAAAATCAGTTCAGGCAAAATTATCAAACGAGAAATTCGTTGCCGGAGCACCAGAGAAAGTCTTAGCAAACGAAAAACAAAAAGAAGCGGATGCTTTAGCAAAAATTGCTACAATCGAGCAAAGTATTGCTGGTTTGAAATAAGAATTAGATTTTTTTTAAAATATAAAAGCTGTCCATTTGGACAGCTTTTTTTGTATTTTGTCATTTCGACTGAAAGGAGAAATCACACGCGGAAATCGACAAAGATTTATTACCACACAGTTTGTCATTTCGAAGAATGAGAAATCCTCTTTAGCAGCTCTACAAAGATTTTCAATTTTGATTGTGTTAGTTTCTTGCGGAGATTTCTCATTCTTCGAAATGACAAGATTAGGTTATAATCTGATTGTAAATAATTCGTGAATTCGTGGCGATAAAAAAACATCAATTATTATTTCTTCCTCCTCAAAACCAAAAATAAAGGATAAGAAATCAACGTGATGGCAACGATAATGATAAAACTTTTGGGATCGCTGTAAACAAAACCAATTAATAAGGCTAGCGAAGCTATAATAGCGATAATTGTTGTAAAAGGATACCAGATCGAACGATAAGGTCTTGGTAAATCAGGTTCTGAAATTCGTAGTTTTATAAGAGAAAAATAGGCAAGTCCCCAAACGATAATAGAAGTAAAGGCAGCAAACGAAAATAAGACTTCGAATGAACCGATACAAATTAAAAACAAACTAAAAAGTGATGAAACCAAAAGTGCTACAATTGGGGTTCCGCCTTTATTAACTGCTGTTCCTTTTTCTATAAAAAAACCATCGCGGCTTAGTCCGTACAGGATTCTGGGCGGAATCATCATGAAGGCATTTAGAATACTGATTAGAGAGAATATAGAAATCACCGTAACGATAATGGCTCCGTTTTTTCCGAAAATGACGTTGGCAACATCGGCTGCAGCCAGATTTGATTTTGCTATGGTTTCTATGGGTAAAACGTGAAAGAAAGCCACATTCAATAAAACATAAATAGCGATTACAAGTAAGACTCCACTAAATAATGATTTCGGGATATTTTTGCTTGGATCGTCGTTTTCTTCGGCAAAAAAGCAAACACTATTCCAGCCATTGTATGTGCCTATAATCAACTGAAGCGATTTGAAAAATCCAAATAATAAACCAATCTGAACAAGGGAATTGTCTTTTGGAATTGGCGCTAATTTCACGCCTGTATACATAAAACAAGCTACAAGCAAGGCAAAGAAACAAATGACTTTTAATAAACTGGTAATTTGCTGAATAAAGCTTCCGTTTTTTACGCCGCTTAAATGCAGTAATACAAAAGCGACCAAAAGCGAAATCGCCATTTCGGTAGAGTAGTTTCGAAGATCAGGAAATAAAATGATAATATATTCACTGATAACAATACAGTAAAAGGCAGGCGGAATAACATTGGTAATATAATCGAACCAGCCTGATAAAAATCCGGCATATTCGCCCAAAGCTCTTTTAATATAATTATAAGATCCTCCGGCTTTAGGTAACATTGTGGCCAACTCGGCATACGAATTAGCACCTATTAAAACAAATAATCCGCCAAAGAGCCAGGAAGCAATAACGAGCCAATAATTGTCTAATAATCCCGCAATGGCGCCCGGTGTTCGTAGGATTCCAACTCCTATTGTTCCTCCAATTAATACGGCAATATTAAAACTTAAACCGAGACTTTTCTTTAATTGGTTTTTCTTGGAATCTGACATATCTAGAGTTTGTTTTTTATTGAGATATAAAGTATCTGCACAGTAAAAGTAATACAATTCGAAGACTTTCGTTTGTATCAAAAAAAAACCTCATTTATTACTAAATGAGGTTTTGTATTTTAGTTAAAAAACCAAAAGCTTCTTCTGTTTTTCAAAAAATGAAAATGCAGAAAAAGCTTTGGAAGATTAACATCTAATTCAATTTTTTAGAACTTGTATCTAAGGCTTGTCATGATCTGACGAGGCGCGATAGGGTTCACACTATAATTTTCGTGAACGGTATAATTCAATTCGTTTGTAATGTTTGATAATCTGCATAAGATTGAAAATTTTCTCCACTCATAACCTAAAGAAGCATCAACTGTTGTGTATCCTTTTAACGGAATATCACGATCTCTGATTGTTACAATGTATGCTGGATCCGGTTTTGGATTTGCAGGAGTTGGTGTAACAGCTGTCCATAAATAATCATCATTCCAACCTCCTGTACGGTCACCTACATAATTGGCAATTGCTCCAAAAGTTAATCCTTTTAGTAAGCCTTCTGGCAATTTGTAGAAGAAACTTAAATTGGCTGTATGTTTAGGAGTTCTAGCTAATATATCGCCTACTACAAGACTTCCGTTTGTTCCTGATGATTTAGAAACTTTAGTTTCATTAAAACTGTAACCAGCCAAAATATTCAAGCCTTCAACAGGAGTTGCGGTGATATCTATTTCGACACCTTTTCCTTTTGTAGCACCTACCAATTCTTTAAAATTGGTGTTGGCATTTTGTGTTACACCATCGGCTAAAAATTGCGCAGTTTGTGCCAGATTGTTATTTGTTATTTGATAAACAGTAACGTTTGTACTTAAAAGACCTTTCCAGAAATCTTTTTTAATACCCACTTCATACTGGTCAATAATCGAAGGATCTAACGGTTTTGAATCTACTGTTGTTCCCGTATTTGGTGTAAACGAGTTCGAATAACTTGCAAAAAGCGATAAATCTGTCGTTGGCTGAATTACTAATCCTGCTTTAGGCGAAAAAGCTTTGTTTAAGGTTTTAGCCCCTGTAACCGGAATCGCATTTTCGTAAGTAGTTGTAATAACATTTACATTGTTCTTTTTCTCGATTACTTCTTTTGTAGTGGTAGCTTCGGCTTGTTGCCAAGACCAACGTAATCCTGCTAAAACTTTTACATATTTATTGATCGAAACCAAATCTTGAAAATAAGCTCCAAAACGTTGTGTTTCTGTACTTGTTAATTGAGTAGTTCTTGAAGGGTAAGGAATATCACGACTTTGTGTGCTGTAATCGTAAGTATATAAGTTGATAGCTGTAGCTTCTGTTGTTATAAGGTCTGCAGGTTTTGCCGGATTATAGAATCCAAAAGTATAACTTGGAGCCAGAGAATTTTCGTAATCAACCCCTGTAAAAATCTCGTGTTTAACGCTACCGGTATTAAAAGTTCCTTGTAAACTCAATTGATCGCCAAATATTTGTTCTGCACCATCAGCTTTTGTTAAACCACGTTTCCAGTTTCCGTTGGCATCAATCGTACTTAATTGTGCTGTTGAAGTCTGAGTTCTGCGGTAAGATTGATACGAAGAATTAAAATTTAATTTCCAATTTTTATTAAAATCATGATTAAACAACATCGAAGCACTTGCTGATTTTGTATTTGCTGTTGACCAAAGTGAACCGAAAAATTCGTTACGAGGTAAATCTAAAATTGTTTTACCATAGATTCCCGTACCAAAATCAGGAGTCCAGTCTGCGCTTAAATAATCCCCTTGAACTGTAATTTGTGTTTTATCTGAAAGATGAAATAAGAACGAAGGGTTAACGTAAATACGTTCGTTTTTTACGTAATCTCTAAAGCTTTCTGAGTTTTCGTAAGAAGCGATAAATCGGTAAGCTATAGATTTGTTTAACGGTCCGTAAATATCTAAAGATGGTTTGTAGAAAGAGTAGCTTCCCATTTGCATGGATAATTCACCACCTTGTGTAAATTTTGGAGTTTTAGTTACTAAGTTCATGATTCCACCAGGAGCGACGTTTCCGTATAATAAAGCAGATCCTCCTTTTAAGAATTCTACTTTTTCTAAAGAAGAAACTTCTGGTATTGAACCTGCGTTGTAACGAAAGCCATTTTTAAACATATTATTGGCAGACATATCGTAACCTCTTGAGAAAAAAGATTCCTGAGCGCCACCACGAGCAGATCCTACATAAACTCCGTTAAGGTTTTTTACTACTTCACTTAATCTGATTGCTTGTTGCTCTTCGATTATTTCGCTGCCAATGATTTGAACACTTTGCGGTAAATCCATTACTTTGATTCCTGAACGTGCCGCTTCGATTGGTTTTTTAGGCTTATTAGCTGTAATTAAAACTTCATTCAGAATTTCTCCCTTTTTGTTTTTTACAGTATCATTTGCTGTTGAGGTGTTGTCTGCCTTTGCATAATCCTGACTATAAGTAGCGAAACTTATAAAAGATAAAGCGAATAGTAATTTATATCTCATGGTATTTATTTAGATTGAATAAAAATAACTTTTTGCAAATATAAGGTCACTTATATGTTTTAACAAAATATATTGATAGATTTTCTTACTTAAAATTTGATTAGTTTTGCCTTAAGATTCGCTTAAGATTTTGCTTTTTTAATTTATTGTTTTTTGAGATCTGAAGGTGAAATAGTCTTTTGCTCTCTTTTTATTTCATTTAAAGATTTAATGGTTGGGCATAAAAAAACCTTGCCCGAAAGAACAAGGTTAATTGTATTAAGACTTAGGAAAGCATTACTTATTTAACCGTGATTTGGTAAGTAGCCATTTTCCAGATTTCATCGTATTTTTTGCCATTATGATCGCCAGAGGCTTTTTCAGTATGAGCATATTCTACCATATAGTTTCCAGACCAGATTGGTGTAAAAGAAAATTGACCTTTATCGTTTGTCCACAATTCTTTTTCCCAGCCGTTTGGAGCAATTACTTTAATTTTTGTTTCTTTTGCAGCAGCACCTTCGTATAAAGCAAATCCGTCAATTTTTACATTCTTTTTTGCGATGTCTGCGTTTTCGCTAAACACTCCAATTACATTATTATTGGCAGTTGCATAGTTTCCTGCAGTTTTATTTCCAACTACTACTGTAGCGCTTGAATTGTAATCTAAAACCATAGTTCCGTAAACGTCTTTTACTTTGTGGTGCATTACGATAGTGTAAACTCCATCTTCATTTGGAGTAAAAAATGCCTGATATTTATTATCTAACGCTTTAGAAGTTAGTTTTGTTTCTTTTTTTGAAGGAGAAACCAATACTAAGGTAAAATCTTTTAAATCAGAGAACCATTTGTCTGCTTTTGTAATGTCGTTATCTGAAAATTCTCCAAAATAAACAGATATTTCCTGAGCTTTTCCTTTTGTACCAGTAGCTTTAGTTTCGATCCAAAGGGCGTGAGCAAATAATTGTGGAGCCGCAACTAACATTAAAAGTAAAAATGTTATCGTTTTTAAAGTTTTAGATTTCATAAGATGAAGTTTAAATTTTATTAAAAAATTATTTTTCACAAACTTAACTCTTATTTAGAATAATTAAAAATAAAACTTAAAAAAAAGACTTTTAAAGTAAAATAATTTGATGGATTGGATAATTTCGTAAAGGATATTGCCAATCTTTGTAGAATTCTGAGTGGGATTTGCTTGGCATATTGTAGTTCCAAAATGAAATATAGCAGACGAAAATATTGTTATGAAAACGAATTTCCTAGCCCCGATAGTAGTGGAAATCCTTTTGTGGCTCCCGATAGCTATCGGGAGCCACAAAAGATTGCAACGAATTGCTTCGCCAGTTCGCACTTTCAGGCTCGGGTGCGGGATTAGCTCCTAAAAAAAAAGATCATCCTAATAAAGGACAATCTTTCTTTTGTTTTTCTGTAAGCGATTTAAGTTTACAATTGACTTTTTAAAGCCTGAAATTTAGAATTTATAAGTAAAACTCGCCACAACATTTCTTGGTTTTTGCGGGTTTATGGTAGACCATCCTCCATTAAAATATTCTTTATTGGTAATATTATTAATGTTTAATGCGACTCTAAACTTGCTTACGTTATAAAAAACAGAAGCATTAATTACGGTATAAGATGGGATTACAAATTTTCCGGTTACTTTACTGTCTAAGGTAACATTGTCGCTGGCATAATTTCCTCCAAAACCAAGACCAAAACCGTTTAGACTTCCGTAATCAAATTTATAGGTTGCCCAAAGGTTGATTAAAGTTTCAGGACCTGACCAGATTGGTCTTTTTCCGGTTTCTAACCAAACATTAGATTCATCTCCTTTGATCACTTTACTGTCATTATAGCTATAACCTGCAATAATATTGAATCCTTTAAAAGGGTTTGCATTCAAATCGAATTCAAAACCTTTGCTTTGTGCTTCACCACCTTGTAAACTATTGTTGATATCGGCAGGATCTGCAGTAACTAAATTGGCAACTTTAATGTCATAATAACTTACCGTTGCGTTTAGTTTATCGCCCAAAAGATTGGCTTTTACTCCAAATTCTAATTGATTGGCATGTTCTGGTTCGAATGTTTTTGAAACTCCTGTGCTGCCATTGATCATTGGTCCGATGTTTCTGAAACCATTCATGTAGTTGGCAAATAACGAAAGTTTATCTTCTATGGGTTGGTACAATAAACCAAATTTTGGAGACAAAGCGATTTGGTTGTAATCGTCGGCATCTGTTTTGATATTGCCTTCGGTGTCGAAATAATCCAGACGTAAACTGGCCATTGCAATTAATTTTGATGTAATATTGATCACGTCAGAAGCATAAACGCTATAAGTGGCATCTTTGATGTTATTATCTTTTACGCCTGTAGTAGAAAGGATATTGTCTACTGAGCTTTGTGTTAGCACACGATCTCTCGCAGGATTTCCTGGTACAATAAGTCCGGTAGCGGGATCTATATAATTTTTTTCTCCCTGGGCATTTACATTATAAACCCAAGCCCAGCCTGTACCGTTGTAAATAGTATTTTTTGAGAAATAATCTAAACCAACTACAAGTCGATTGCGCATATTTCCTATTTTGAAATCGCCAATAAAATTCTGTTGAATATCAGTTGTTATGGTTTGAGATTGCTCTCTGGTAATCAGGATGCCAAAATCGCGCTGACTATTTTCGTTGTCGTAGATGTAAGAGTAATATCCGTTTGATCTTGTAGAACCTCTTGAAAGCGCTGTTTGCGAAGTCCATTGATCTGAGATTTTATAATTCATCTGACCTTGCAAATTGTATTTTGGGTTTTTGATAGACAAATCGTTACTGTAGAAAGAAAGTTTTGTGTTGTAATTCAAATCATTCATATTGGCATATTGCACAGGAGAATTTCTTCCTAAGAAAAGCATCGAAGGAGTTGTTTTTTCTTCCTGCATAAACTCTGTACTAATCAGGAAAGACAGTCTTTCGTTTACTTTATACGATAAAACCGGAGCTACGAAAAATGAAGTTCTAAAACCGGCATCCTGAAAGCTATTTTCGGTTTGGTAAGCAGCATTAATTCTAATACCTACATTATCTGCATCGTCTACAGAGGTGTTTACATCGGCAGTAACTCTGTTTAAACCAAAGCTTCCGGCGAGATAAGATACCTCGGCACCAAAACCGGAGTAAGGTTTTTTGGTAACGGTATTAATAAGTCCGCCGTAACTTACTAAGCTGCTCCCGAATAACGTTCCTGATGGTCCTTTAATTACTTCGATTCTTTCGATATTCGCAGGATCTAAACTTCCGTTAGATAAACCTGGTAATCCGTTTACGATATTGGCCTGAGTTTCAAAACCACGCAAAGAGTAATACGATCCTCCGTCGCCGCCACGACCAGTAGATTCCCATATTTTTTGAATTCCAGGTACATTTTTCATAGCATCTTCATAGTTTGTAATGGCTTGTTCTTTTAATAAATCAGCCGAAACAACATTATAAACTTGTGGATTTTCGATATTCTTCAAAGGCATTTTCGAAACATAATTGCTTTGCTTCGGGAAAAGTTTTGCCCTGTTATTGGTAATGATAACTTCTTTTAATTGTTTATTAGAAACTTTTAATTGCAAGTCAAGCGAGGTAGTTTCATTGGTAACAACATTTACTTCCTGCTCAAGTGTTTCGTAACCGGTTAAGGAAACCTGCAAAGTGTAGGTATTGGCTTTTACACGGCTAAATTCGAAAGCTCCATCTTCGTTGGTAATTGTACCGTATTTGGAGTTTTTAAGGATAATATTTACCCCAACTGCCAATTCTCCGTCTGAGGTTGTGATGGTTCCTTTTATTTTTCCTGTGTTTTGTTGGGCAAACATCGCGCTGGTGGCGATTAGAAAAAGACATAATGCAAAAGCAAAGTGCTGAATGCGTAGATTAAGATGCTTCATTTTTTTGGTTTGATTAATTATTCTAAAAGAGTTTTTTTTTGAGTTGATAAGAATTAAAAAGCACCTCCGGATTTAGAGGTGCTTTGTATATTAAGTATTTAAAACTTCAACGTTAAGTTTACTAAGACATTTGCCGGAGTTTGTGCCATTCCGTATGAATCCCAATATTCTTTGTTCGTTATATTGTTGAATTTTACACCAAGTCTCCAGGTTGGCTGCTCATAAAAAACAGTAGCATTATAAACAGAATAAGAAGGAGCATAGAAACTTTCGTCTTCGAATTTGTATTGTTTGTCTACATAATTACTACCAAAACCAAGTCCGAAATCTTTCAGTATATTTTGAAATTTATAAGACAACCAAAAATTAACTACGTTTTCAGGCGCTCCGCTGGCTTTATTTCCTTCGATACTAGCATCTGACGATTTTACGATTCGATTATCATTATAAGCATAACCAAGCACGGCGTTGAAACCTTCGATAGGATTCGCAATAAATTCGAAATCCAGACCTTTACTTACTTGTTTACCATCCTGAACACTATATCCGTCAGGTGTTGTTCTTGTCGCATTATCAATAGTAATGTTGTAGTAACTTAAAGTTGTGCTTAATTTTTTATTGAAAGCTTCTACTTTTACACCACCTTCGTATTGGTTGGCGTAAACAGGTTTTAAGACTAACAAACTTCCGTCTGGCTGATTTACAGGACCTGAATTTTGAAAACCGTTCATATAATTTCCAAATAATGAAACCTGATTTTTAATCACTTCATAAACCAAACCTAATTTAGGAGATAAAGCTGTTTGATTATATCCCGGAACATCTACAAGATCTTTCTGAACGAAATTGTCTAAACGAAGACTCAACATGGCAGATAAACGATCTGTAAAACTGATTACATCTGAGGCGTAAACACTAAATATTTGTTCGTCAGGAACTGGCCATGTAAGTTGAGACAGCGCTGCATCGACTTGTTTTTTTCGAATAGGCTCAAAAGGTTTTGTTACATTGATCGTGTCCAGAACCGGCGTTGCACCATAATTAAAAGTACCTTTTGAGAATCTGTAATTTACACCTACTAATAGTTTGTGTTTGATGGTTCCGGTAGCAAACTCACCATTGATATTTTCTTGTATGTTCGTAAACTGATTGGATATTGGTCCAAAACGAGATACACTTCTTAGAACTTCAGTTGGAGAAGTCCATTTTGTGTAATATTGATAACTGCGATCTACATTTTCGTCTATAAAAGAGTAAAGCGTTGTAGATTTCCAGTTTTTTGCCAATTGATATTCTGCCTGAACAAACACTTTTGTCGACGAAGTTTTAGCATCTAAGTCATCATGAAATAAACTTTTTCTGTAATCTATTTGCAGATCTGTTGGGTTTGTAATTCCCGGAGCATACGAACGTCCGTAAGTAGGGCGCGTGTTGTTTACATTGTAGATTTCAGTATCAACACTTAAGGTTAATTTATCTGTTGCTTTATAGACAAGACTCGGCGCAATCAGGAATGTTTTATTAAAACCATAATCTAAGAAACTCTTTTCCGTATTTACAGAAGTGTTTAATCTGAACAATACTTTATTATCAGGCGTTAATGGCGTATTAATATCAAGTGCAAGTCGGTTTAATCCAAAACTTCCTCCCGTATAAGAAACCTCTGTTTTTTTACCTTCAAAAGGTTTTTTGGTAACAAGATTTACAACACCACCAAAAGACGAAACAGACGATCCGAATAAAGTTCCTGATGGTCCTTTTAGCACTTCAATGCGTTCTGCATTATCAATAGAAATAGAACTACGGCCCGTCATATTTTCCATTCCGTTTCGGGCATTAACTCCTGTGCTAAAACCTCTAAAAGAAATTTCAAGTCCTCCTGACGGGTAAATTTTTGTAGTTACTCCAGGGGCATTTATAACTGCGCTTCTAATATCTACAGCAATTTGTTCCTGCAAAAGTTCTTTTTGAATCACACTATAAACCTGCGGATTTTCGAGATTTTTAAGCGGCATTCTGGCCACGTAATCTGTTTTTTTAGATAAGATGCTTTTCTTACCGTTTACTACAACTTCGTGCAATTCTTTGTTCGAAACTTTTAGTTGCAGCGTTATGGCAGAGGTTTCACTTTCTGCTACAACAACTTCCTGTTCAGTAGTTTCGTAACCCGTTAAGGATATTTGCAGCGTGTAAGTATTGGCTTTTACTCTGTTCAGTTCAAAAGTTCCGTCATCATTGGTAGTAGTACCGTATTTAGAGCTTTTAAGAATAACATTTACACCGGCAGCAGCGTCGCCGTCAGAGGTTGTTATGGTACCTTTTATTTTTCCGAAATTTTGTTGGGCGAATGAACAAAAAACCGAGAATAGAAAACTGATTGTGAATAGAAAACGATAGGTTTTCACAGTAGAATATTTCATTTTTATATTGAATTTGGTTAAGATTTTTGTTTTTATTTAGAATGAATAAAAACAGTGCAAATGTAGAAATTAATATTTCCTTAACAAATTTTATAAAGAATGATTTAATGCGCTTTTTGTTATATTTAAGTAAATAATTAATTTTTTTATTGAAGGAAGAATAGCAGCTGACTTAAATTTCTGACTTTTATTAAAAATTCAAAAAAGGGTAGATGTTACACTTCAAAAGGCTTAATTTTGCAATCTGAAAAATTGCTTCATGATTTTACCTTTCTTTAAAAAAATTCAAAATACACCCAGAGGATTTAGAATAGCTAATACTGTATTTTTTTTCCTTTCCGGATTTGGATATTCTTCCTGGGTTTCGAGAATACCGCATATAAAAGCGCAGTTGCATTTATCCGAAGCTGAATTTGGAACTGTTTTATTCGCTTTTCCTATTGGTTTAATGCTTACAATGCCTTTTACAGGAAGATTATTAAACAAATACAGCAGCCGATATATCATGTTGCTTGGAGCCGTAATGTTTAATGTTGTTCTGGCTTTACCCGGACTTGCAGGTTTTGTATGGCAGTTGGTCATTATACTTTTAATTTTTGGGGCTTCACGTAATATTTTTAATTTATCGATTAATGCACAATCGCTTGAGGTTCAGAAATTATATAAACAATCGATCATAACGCGTTTTCATGCGGTTTGGAGTATTGCTGTTTTTTCAGGAGCAGGTTTAGGTTATGTAATGGTATCAAGGCATATTGCGCCGGCGCATCATTTATTGGGTGTAAGTGTTTTTATGATGGCGCTTACGGCTTGTTTTTATCCGCTTAGTATTCATAATGAACCTGTACCGGTAAAGAAGAAGTTCTTTTCGATGCCGGAAAAAAATCTGATTAAGTTTGCCATAATTTGTTTTGTTTCTATGGCTTGCGAAAATACAATGTACGATTGGAGTGGTATTTATTTTGAAAATATCTTACACGCTTCACCAAAATTAACGAGTGCTGCATTTGTATTTTTTGCAACAGCAGTAACTTTAGGACGTTTGTTTGGAGATTATGGCGTAATGAAATTTGGTACAAAACGAATTCTCCTTTATAGTGGTATTTTTATCACTTTAGGATTTTTAATTTGTTTTCTGTTGCCCTTTATTTATCCAACGATTTTTGGTTATGTCTTAATCGGAATTGGGGTTTCCTGCGTTGTTCCGTTAGTATTTAGCATTGCCGGAAGATCGTCAAAATTAAGTAGTGGTTCTGCGTTAACTTCTATATCCACAATTGGTTACCTTGGATTTTTATTGGTTCCGCCAATGGTGGGGTTTATCTCTGAATATTTAAGTATGAAATTCGCCTTTTTGGTAATGGCATTTCTAGGGATATTGATGATTTTTATGGTGAATAAAATCGGGGAGAATGAGTAGGTTTTTTTTAGGAGGTGCTGAGGTTCTGAGTTACTGAGGTTTTTCTTTTTGGATTGTTATTGAGTAATTTTTAAACTATAATTCTAATCATAGAAAAATCATCTGTTGGTTTTAAACCAAACTCATTTTCTATCCTTTTTAATTTAAAATCAAGCATATCATTCTTTTCAGAATTTGTTTTATCCATTGTTAAAAATTGAATAACGTCAATTTTTTCTTTTGACTTAGAAGGCAATAACTTTTCGAAGGTAAAAATTCCATCCGTTGCAATACTGATGTCTTGAAGTGAATTGAATTCAATTTTTTGTTTTTGTGAACTATAGAAAGTTTGAAAATCTTCTGAAAGATGAAAACCTAAATAATCAGGTTTGTTGTCTTGCTCAAATTCGGTTATTTTTCCATTTATATTGACAAAACCATCTCCAATGGTTAATACAATACCTTTCTGTTGCACTTTATCAAATAAAAGAATAATGAGAGTTGTTAATAATTCTTTCTCATCAATCATCAATTGATTCTTTATAATTTTAAGCTCATTTAACAAAGCTTGTAGAATTACTTTTAGATTTTCTTCAGGAGAGAGGGAATGATTGTTTTTCTCAATAAATTCTTTGTAGCCTTTTTCTAAACAGATTTTTTTTAGAATTTTTCCAACTAATAGAGAAGCAAACTGACTTTCTAATGCTGTTGTACAACCATCCATTAGAGCGCAAATAGTGTGATTTTTTCCATATTCACCGATGAATAAATGATCTTCACAATTATTTTGATGATAATCGCCAATTTGCAATGATGAATATATTCTCATCTAATTATTTGTACTTGTTGTTGGTATTGATTCTGGATTTTTTTTCAATTAAAATTATTACTTCTTAGTCATAACAAACTTCTCAGAACTAGCTTTCCCTTGTAAATTCCCTGAAATCTCAGCAGTCAGAGTATTATTTGCGCCTTTTGTATAGGTGATTTTTTGAGGATAATCGTGTTTTGGATTTTCGAAAACCAATTGTTTATCAGATTCAGCAGTTGATGGAAATGCAACCGATTTATCATCATTCTGACCTTTTACAGTAGCAAAATAAGTTAAGGTTTCGCCTTTTTGAGTTAATACAATGTTTTCGAAATGCAGAGTATCTTTTCCTTTAATGAAGTAGGATGTCGCGCTAAAAGTACTGTCGTTTAGTTTTGTCCAGTTTTCGGTTAAAGTACCATCTGGAGAAGTGTTTTCCCAATTGCCGATAAGCCAGTCTGCAATTTTGATTTTATCTTTTTCTACAGATTCTTTTTTCTGGCAAGAAACAACAATTATTACAAGAGCTAAAAGAGTAATTTTCTGAAACATATTTATGGTTTTTGATTGTACTAAAGTATGAAAAAAATGTTTGCCACGAATAACACCAATTTACATGAATTAATTTTTGAAGCTTGCCACTCCCGATAGCTATCGGGATAAAAGTATTAAGATGATTTGTTTCACGCAGATTTAAAAAGATTTAAGCAGATCTTCGCAGATTTGTATAATTCTAAATCAAAATTAAATCTGCCCAAATTTGCAGAATCTGCGTGAAACAATAATTCGTGAAAATTAGTGAAATTCGTGGCGAAGAAAAAAATCATTCTAATCCAGTAATCTGTGGCTAAAATAATTAAACGCTTTCGCTTAAAATCAAATAAACCAGTTCTTTAGTTGGTTTTTGATCTTTTAGTTTGGCTCTTACATCATCAAAAGTCACTTTAAAATTACATCCTGATTTGTATTCGCTGCAACCATAAGCGGTATTTCCTTTTAAGATGGTTCCTTTTTTACATTTCGGACAAGTTAAAGCATCAGAATCTGTTTTTGCTGCTGGTTTGTCTTTCGCGGCTGTTTTTTTGATTTCTAATTTTAACTTGTAGTTTTCTTCAAAACGAATTAAACCTTCAACAGTTCCTTCATCGGTTTTAAAGCCTTTTATATTGACAGTTGATCCTTTTTGAACCAATCTTAAATATTGATTTTCGGATATTTTTTTATCTGAAAAAGTGTACGGCAATAAAAAATCACAACCTGCTTTGTAATTACCGCATCCAAAAGCCGATTTTCCTTTTATTAAAGTGGCTTTCTGGCATTTCGGACAAGTTTCGGCTAAGATTCCTGCGGCTTTCTTTTTCTCAACTTTAACCACTTCCTTTTGAGTTGCGGTTGCGTGCGAGATATTGGCGTGTCTGGTTTCGCTTCGTACTTCGGTAACCAAAGCTTCGACCATTCGCTTCATGTTTTTAATAAAAGCTCCGGCGGTATAAGTACCTTTTTCGATATCTTTCAGTTGTTTCTCCCAGGAACCTGTAAGTTCTGCCGATTTGATCAATTCGTTCTGAATCGTATCAATAAGCTGAATCCCTGTAGGTGTTGGTAAAACCTGTTTTTTATTTCGAACAATGTATTGACGCTTAAAAAGTGTTTCGATAATATTTGCTCGCGTAGACGGACGTCCAATACCGTTCTCTTTCATTAATTCTCGTAAATCTTCGTCATCGACTTGTTTACCGGCGGTTTCCATCGCACGAAGTAAAGTTGCCTCTGTAAACTGATTGGGTGGTTTGGTTTCTTTTTCTAAAAACGAGGGTTCATGCGGACCTTTTTCTCCCACGACAAAATTGGGTAATAAATCGGCTTCTTTTTCTTTGGCATTGGGATCTTCAAAAACAACACGGAAACCTTTTTTTAAGATCACTTTTCCGGTGGTTTTGAACATTACTTCGGCTGCTTTTCCTATTACTGTGGTATTGGCAACCAAACAATCATCATAGAATACGGCAATAAAACGTCTTGTAATAATGTCATATACTTGTTGCTGATTGAATTGCAAATTACTCTCGATTCCCGTTGGAATAATCGCGTGGTGATCTGTAACCTTTTTATCGTTGAAAACCTTGGGTGATTTTTTTATTTTTTTTCCTAGAAGTGGTTGCGTTAACTCGGCATATTTGGATAATTTTTGCAGAATTCCCGGTACTTTTGGGTAAATATCATTGGGTAAGAAAGTCGTATCAACTCTGGGATAGGTCACTACTTTTTGCTCGTACAAAGTTTGTACAATTTTAAGCGTTTCATCTGCCGAAAATCCAAATTTGGTATTGCAATACACCTGTAAACCCGTTAAGTCGAATAGTTTAGGCGCGTATTCGTTTCCGTTCTTTTTGTCGACAGAAACAATTTCGAATTCACTTTCTTTAACTTTATTGGCGAGAAGTTCTCCGTCTTCTTTTTTCAGGAAACGGCCTTCTTCATAACTAAAAAGGGTTTCTCTGTATAACGTTTGTAATTCCCAGTAGGGTTGAGGTTTAAAGTTTTCGATTTCTTTCCAGCGATCTACAACCATTGCCAATGTTGGCGTTTGCACGCGGCCAATAGACAATACTTGTTTGTATCCGCCATGTTTTACGGTATACAAACGCGTGGCATTCATACCCAATAACCAGTCGCCAATGGCTCTTGAAAATCCGGCGTAGAATAAATTATCGTAGTTTTCAGAAGGCTTTAAGTTTTCGAATCCTTCTTTTATCGCTTCGGTTGTTAGAGACGAAATCCATAAACGCTGTACTTCGCCTTTATAATTCGCTTCGTTCATTACCCAACGCTGAATCAGTTCTCCTTCTTGCCCGGCATCCCCGCAGTTTATCACCACTTCGGCTTTGTCGAAGAGGCTTTTTACAATTCTAAATTGCTTTTCGATACCTGAATTCTGAACGACTTTGGTCTCGAATTTCTCCGGAAGCATGGGTAGATTATTCAAATCCCAGCTTTTCCAGTGTGGTTTGTAATCGTTGGGTTCTTTTAAAGTACATAAATGCCCAAATGTGTAGGTCACGGCATAACCGTTTCCTTCAAAATATCCATCGTGCTTGGTATTGGCTCCCAAAACGGATGCGATTTCGCGTGCTACACTTGGTTTCTCAGCAATACATACCTTCATTTTTCTCCTTCTTATTTATAAGGCGAAATTAGCGATTTAGAATTTGGTATTGAAATTATAAAGGGACAAAGGTTTTTTTTAATCTCGCAAAGACGCAGAGTCGCAAAGTTTTTCCTTTTTTAAGTTTTTTTGTTTCCCGCAGATTTAAAAAGATTTAAGCTGATGGTCGCAGCGTATTTAAAGTATTGAATGGATCTGTGTTATCTGTTCCAATCTGCAGAATCTGCGTGAAACAAAAAATCATTTTAATCATTTTAATCAGTGACCTTAAATAAAAAACTTTGCGATTCTGCGTCTTTGCGAGATTACTTCTTTCTTCTGTCCGTAAGATATTTTCTAATTGGGATATCATAAAAAATCATCGTCAAATAGGCGATACCCACAAGAAGAATAGTTCCTGCAATGATAATAAAAGTAAGTTGCGTGGTTTCAGGTTTGTAAGTTGTATAATAGTTGGCGAATATCCACATTGCTGCATAATGCGTCATGTATAAAGGATATGATATTTGTCCGAAGAAAACGCATAGTTTTTTGAATCCCGGGGCCAAAGTTGCTCCCGCTCCCAATACTATCAATAAAGGGAAATAAAATAAAACAACCAATGGTTCTGTAAGCCAATTGAAATATGAAAAAGGCAATACAAAAGCCAAAAGCAATAATACAGATAAACTAATGAAACCTAATTTTGATTTAATAATCCAATTTGAGCGGTAAATAAGCATTCCTGCTAAAAATGAAAACGAAATGCGACCAAAGCCATCCCAAAAAGTTTCGCCGCTCCATCCGCCCATTAAAGAACCTCCTGCGCGTTGGCTCACAAAACATATTCCTGCTGCAGCCAAAGCCGTTAATACAAAAAGGGAACGACGGCTTAGTTTATAAAGGAAAAGCGCGTAAAAAATATTGGCAACATATTCCCAAAACAAAGACCAGCCCGGCGCATTTAATCCGAATATATTGAAATACCGATCTGCCATAACCGGAAACGGAATCAGAAAAATGGATGCCAGAAATATCAAAATGATTTTACCGGTTTGGTAAGTTTCAGGATGACCGCCAAACGGATCGAAAAGAAATGCCAACAAACCCAATACAGAACCAAAGAGAACCAAAGGATGTAATCTTATTAATCTTAATTTGAAAAAGTCAGTGAGTTTCATTTTACCAATACGATCGTGGTAGGCGTAAGCAATAACAAATCCGGAAAGACAAAAGAAAAAGTCGACAGCTAAAAAGCCATGCGCAATAAAATTTTCGCTCGGCGGATGCACGATTTCCATAAAATGAAAAATTACAATAGCCACAGCGGCTATTCCTCTTAATCCGTCCAGGATCTCAAAATGTTGTTTTGGTTTTAGGGTTTCGGTTTGGGGTTGTGTCATGGTTTTATTTAATATTGCGGAATAATTATAAGAAACTCAATTAAATTTTTACCAGCGGAGAAAGTATCTTGCTAGTATTTTGAATGTTTTATTCCTAATCTATTTTAAAAATCCTTGAATAGTTTTCAAATTCAGTTTCTTTAAGGCTTTCTTCGATCACTTTTTTGGCAATATCAAAGTCAACCACCATACAACCTACTTCCATAGTTCCGCTGCCAATGCTTCCGCCATCGCTGTGACCAAGTCCTGTCCAGCCTAAAATTTCATCCATTTTTTGCTCGAGCCTATGTCGTTTTGCAAGATCTTGTTCTGTACCAAAACCTTCAATACTATATTCTATTTCTAAAAAAGAAACTTTATCCTGATCAAACTCTGCGTAGCCTTCTTTTAATTTCTGATCAATTTCTTTTTGCACATTTTTTCTGAAACTCGAAAATAATCCGCCTTTAACTTCTTTGTTTTCTCCTTGTTCTCCAACGATTCCCCAATGTACAATGGCTGTTTTTTCGTCTTTATCCCAAGTTTCCCAGTACCAAAGCTGATTGTCTTTTTGTTTATAGAGTTTAAGCATATTTGAGTTTTTGAATTGTTTTTGGTTCTATACTACAGATTTACAATCTGTTTTCACAAAGATTGTTTTTTTCTGTTTATAAAAAAAGCCACAAAATTATTTTCTTGTGGCTTTTTTGTTTTTAGTCTAATTGAAATTTCAATCAGTTGAATACGACCGATTGTATACAATCACCTAAAAATAATCTATTGTTTGTAGTTTCGTTGCGATGAAAATTAGAATAAAAATAATATAACTCAATCATGGAAATACAAGATAGAAAACAGGTCAGGGAATTTTTAGAATCAATAAATAGAATGAATAAATTCACTACGCTAAAATTAGAGGATAATAATGATAATTCGTTTAGTGTACCGCTGAAGGTTTCCGGTTATAACGAACTTAATTTAATAGTTTCAGATCTTCTTAAAGCGAGTATCGTTTTAATGAATAAGGAAGCCCGAAGTTTGGCTAATTTTGAATCAGATACAGATATTAATGTAGTGACTTTGCTTGAAATCGCCTTGCAGCTTCTACCAGATCAGGAAATGGAATTATTGGATGATTTGCATAAGATTTGTTTAGAGTCTGATACAAAATAAGGTTTTCTAAGAATAAAGACAGCGAGGATTTCTGTTTAGCTGGTTTTTTCTTGCAATCCATTTATAAAAGTTTCAAAGCTATCGGCTATTATTAAAAATTGTTCTTCGGGCAAATGGTCTGTCCATCGGTTGATAACTATTTTACCATAAGTTTCAGGATCAAAACTTAAACAAAAATGCCATCCGCCACCATCATAGGCAAAAGGAACTAGTTTACGTTTATACTCATGAAAAAACTCTTTAGAAAGATTTAATATTTCGTCAAACATTAAAAATTGACCAATTTGAAAGTCTCCTTTATCATTAGATGAGAAAGTATTTTCATAAATAGATAGTCCCCCATATTTTTTAAGGAAGTCTTTCAAAATATTTGGAAGATCAATTTTTAAATTATTTTCAATGAAATTAAATTCAGCGTCTTGTATTCTATCAACTATATTAAAATGCCTCATAATTTATTGTATTAAAGTTCAGATAGCTATTGCTAGCGCGAGCGGAATTATTTCCACATTAAAATAAAATCAAGTAAATTATTTATAATTATTTTGAGCCAATTTTTTTCTGTTGGTTTATACTTGTTCATATTTGGTAAAATTTTAAACTTTACATAGTGATCTTGTTGAGGAAAACTTCGGATATCGGGATTTCTATTTCAATCAATGTTAGGTATTAAAAATGATCAATAAAATTATAAGTGTTCCAAAGAATATGACTCCAATCATATGATTTAAAGAGCTGTTTCCTTCCTTTTTTTTGTTACTGCCAGTTGGTGACCATATACTTGAGAATGTTGTAAAATCATCGTCGTTTAGTAAACATCTTAAACTTAGATATAGGTATCTAACGAACGCTCCTAAATACTCTAATAAAACCCGACCTACTATTATTTGTAAAAAATCCATTTTTACTGAATTGTTTAGTTATGATTAGCGTAATGATTAAATTTTTTTGTTCAGTTTTGCGTTTAACAGCCGGAGGCTTGCGTCAACGGGAATTTTTAGGTTTCCCAATATCTAAATTCTTTAGGAATTAATTCTAAAAACCTATTTTGATTTTCTATAAAAAAACCTTTCCATCCTTCAATAATTCTATTTTCTATTAGCTGATCAGAGTAGTTACTATAAAGCTCTTTATTGTCAAAATCAATGTATAAACTCGGAAGATAATTATTAAAGGAGGTTTTAACTACATTAACACTCTCAGTTTTATATGCTTTGTTTATATTTTCAAATTCAATCTTTAAGTATTCTATTTCTTGTAAATAATTATTTTTTAAAATATCATGCTCCCAATCATCTAAAAGCCACCAGGAATTTTCTCCGTAATAAATAGAAAATTTATTATCTATTTTGATAACTACGAATATTCCACCCTGAAATTTATTAAAATAAGAGTTCATCTATTTTTTTTTATACTTCCCATAATATTATCCGATAGCGTGGATTTGCAAACCGTGCTTACAAACAATGGTTTGTTATGTTTGTAAATATAAAACAAAAGCGACATATTTTTGTCGCTTTTGTTTTGATTCTACCTTCTTAACAGTCCAGTCATAGTTAAAAAATCCTTGGCATCTGGCATATTAAAATACTATAAAAGTATAATCATTAGAACTGGCTTTTTGAAAACCAAAAAAAGATACTATTTTATCATTTTCGATCAAAATGTATTGGGGAATACTGTGTTTTAAATCAACTTTAAAAACATTTTCTCGTTTCTTTTCTTCTAAATTGTTGAATTTAGCTTTATCAATTTCATTAAAAGAATTATAAGATGAAATAGAAAAATTGTTTTCTACAACATCTTTTTTTAGTAAAAAGAAATTTCCATTCTCTTCCTTGGCAAAATTACGAAAGTCTATAATCATACTAGTGCCTTTTTTGTATTGATCCGCATCAGAATATTTTATGTATTGACTAACTATTTCTTCCGGATTAATATTATTAATATAT
>NZ_CADCSU010000068.1 GCF_902804475.1 Flavobacterium bizetiae | reverse complement strand
ATATAAATTATTTTTTTTCCATTTTCTATTCTTGAAATACTTTTTTTATTGATTTCAAGAACTATGGATGACTGTTTTTTATCTACAGTATTCCACTTTCCAATCAATTCTTCTTTAGTAAAAGTTTTTTTTTGTTGACATGAAAAAAAACTTATTAGAACTAAAAACAACATTTTAAAAGACATATATTTTATTTATTAAGTTAATCTACTTTTTCTCCGTCTTTATCAACTTCCCATTCCCAATCAACATCATTTCTTTTTTTAAGTTTGATATTTATATCATCTCCTTTTTTAGCTTTTCTATTTTTTTCTAATCTCTTGACAATATCATTGATGAATTTTTTTGCTCCTTTATTTCCAGCGTTTTTTCCAGCTATTCCAAAACAACCAAAAGAACCAACTAAACGAGATTTTCCATCTTTTACATATTGACCTCCGACATGAATCATTACTCCTCGAGCTACATTTTCTTCTCCTTTTTTACGCTCAGGGCTTTTATTTTCAACCGCATCAAGTTTATTTGAACCATCAGGATTACGCAAGGCTATTGCTTCTAAATCTGTACCTTCAGGATAACCTAATGCAATTCCAATATAATTTCCATCTCCTTCAGCAGGTTCAAAAGCTGTATTATCGACATTATAAGTATCTTCGTCAAGACCAAAAAATTCTAAAACACCATTTGCTTCATTGACTGGGTCTTTACTATTTAAAACTGGAGCATCTCTCGTAACTTGATATGTTGTAGTTTTACCTGTTACATCATCTGTAACCTTCATTTCATATAATGCAACTTGGACTTGTCTAGGAGCTTCTCCGTTTGTTCCAATAAGTCTGATAGAAGTTGTACCGACTGGTTTGTTACCAATCGTTATGTACACATCTTTACCGTCAGGGTCAACAAAGAGAGTTGGATTATTAGAAGAATAAACATACGGAGATACACCACTGTACTTTTCTGCTTTTTCATCAATTACGTTCCATCTACCTAGCGCTGGGTCATAATTTCTTGCTCCATAGTCGTACATGTTCAGTCCCAGCTCATCCTGCAGTTCTTTCCCATTGTATTTATACTTATAAGGGTTTGCGATTATTTTTACAAGGTTATACCTGTTAAATACAATATGTTAAGAACATGATTTTAAAGCATAAACTTATAGTTTTATCGCTCAAATCCAAAAATAAATCTTTAAAACAGCCGTAAAAATCACTAAACTTTTACTGAAGCAGATTGTACGTCTGTTTAATCTTTTAAGATGAGTCCTGAGCGTCAGATTCTTTCTTTCAATATGGTTTGTACCAAAACGCTTTACAGAATGCATTTTCTCATTAATCAGATATCTGTAATTTTTTAATCTGTCGGTAAATATCTTTTTAGCTTCGGATAGTTTTAAAGTGTCCAGAACTCGGCTTAGAGTTTTGTTGGTTCGTTTGCCAACATTAAAACTCACAACTGTTTTAGAATTCTTTTCCAGAGCATAAACCAGCCAAATATAATTTTTCTTGTGCCTGATATAAGTACACAGCTCATCAACTTCATACGTTTTGCCCTTGCTGATAATTGGCTTGGTAATATTTCGGGCGATAATAACGATTCTTTTTAATAATGTTGTTGTTGATATCTTCAGTATTCTTGCCGTGCTTCTTATTCCTAATCCTTCTTTGGTTAATTGAATTATATTTTGATTTATATCTCCTTTATAAGCTAGATATGCATAATTTTCAACTCTACTTTTCTTGCATGCTCTGCAAATAAATCTCTGACTGCCAGACTTTGTCTTTCCATACTTTATCATCTTTTGAATATCACCAACACATCTGCAACACCTAGTCTGGTTTGACTCCATTTTTTTCGATTTAAGGCACTATAAAATAAAAAAACAGCTCAAAGGCTGTCTTAATTTTTATGCTATATTACTATAAATATCTGATTTTCTGTAAATGTTAGAGGTAATAATTAACCACCAACACATCTGATACATTACCAAAAACGATGATACAACAACTAGTGCTAATGAGTTTGAAATAACTGCATCACCAAAGGTAAAAGGAAAGACTTCTGATATCTTAGAAATATTTAGTTTGACAATCAGGACAACTGATAATGTCTTAGTTGCAAATAAAACATACAATTTATACACAAAAAACACCTATTACTTTTTACCTCTAAATGACTCTTCACTTTGTTATAAAGAAGTAAGTCTTTGGGATACAGACGAAACATCTGGAACAATAAAAATCACTAGTTTTGATGGAAAAACCTTAAAAGGGGAATTCAATATTAGTAACTTAACCAATGATAATGGTTTTCCATTAGGTTACTGTGACGGTACTAAAATAGTAGAAAAAAGATTCAATATCACAACAGGTACATTTACGGCTATTCCCTAAACATGTAGCAACTCTATAAAACCAAAAAGCCACTCCGTAATGAAGTGGCTTATTTTGTTTCGTGGGTGTGAAGTCAAAGACGTTAGTAAAGTCTTTCTTAAGAACTCTTCGCAGTAATCTTATATGTACCACTTCCATCAAAGTCATTTTCGGAATTTGCTAAGACTAATGCAGTATCTGCCGACTTAAACTTTGAAACTATTTGTTTCCAATACTTTTCATTTATTAATTCATTTTCTGAATCAACTAAATCTTCATAATTGAAATCTTTTAAAAATTCTACTAATATATCTTCTGCAATAAAGACTATTAATCCTGTATCCGTCGAAAAAAAAGAGAAATCTTCTAAAACAACTTCATCATAATCTACTTTTATAATTTGATTTATATCAAAAGTACTCTCATTTGGTTTATATAGTGCAAAAGGTGTATCTGTATAAGGAAAAACTTCGATTCTAATATCCTTCGGCAAAATATTAGCTTTTAAGAATTCATTTTTTATCTCAGTCAAATACAGAGAATCAATAACATAATATTGCTTATTAATACTCAATTCTAACGGTTCATTATTAGTAGATATTTTTTTCATTTTAATATTTTTATTTATATGGAACATATCGTGAATGTTCTAATCCGTGTTTTTGTAACATCGATTCTGCTTGGTAAAATATCTGAGATGGTGTTGCACTTGGATTTGCTGTAATAAATTCAGCCCATTGTTGATTCCATTTCCCTTGACCATGCAAAGATTTTAAGTGATTTTTTCCACTCATTTGAATTGTGTAATCATCTATATTTTTAATCCCTCGACTAGCAAACCATTTTCTAAACTGCTGAGAAAGGACATGATGATTATGAAGCTTTCCTGCTTTAAGCAAACCAGTTAATGCTCTTACAGAAGTTGATGGTTTTACTTTGCCTTTTGTTACTACAGCAAAAGCTAAAGCGGTTGTTGGAGAATCACCTCCAATTTCAGAAAACAGTTCTGTAAAAAAAGCTTCCCAAGCACCAGTTAAGTCATAAGCTCCACCGACCGCATAAGTTACACCTAATGCTCTTTTAGGCTGGCTTGTTATACCATAACCAGATAAATCAAACATAATCTTATCACCAACATTATAATTTTGACCAGGTTTTTCAAAACCTATTAAAGGTAAACTCTCAGTAGAATCACCTACTTTCCAACCAAAATCAGCTAAATAAATACTTGGGTCTCCATCGTCACGATGTTCAACAACTTTACCATTTCTAACAATAGTTGAAGAAATTGCTTCTTTAAATCCTTCAGGAGCAAGTCCACTAGAATCTGAAAAATATATCGGGTTATTATTTGAAAAACTATATGGAGAAAATTCAAAAAAACTTTCTGCAAGTGCATCCATATTTCCCCATCTTCCAATATCTGGCATGTAGTTTCGAGCTTCCATGTCATACCAATTCAGCTGAACACCGCCAATACTCTCATCTTGTAATTCTTTTCCGCTGAACTTATACTTATTATTAGTTGGCAAATAATCATTATATCCTTCATGTTTCAAACCAAAAGGATAATAATTATTCTCTTCGATAATTTCAAGAACCTGGGTTACTGGATTTTTAGCATAACTCACTCGTACATTCCCTAAATGATCTTTGTACTGAAATACATAGGATAAAACTCCACTATCATTTTTCACATACCCTTCTGCCGTTGGGAAAAACTCTAAAACATTGTCTTTGTACTGAAAACCTCCCAGATAATTGGTATTGGTTACAACACTGTTATCTGTTACAATTTTCTCTAGTTTTTGTCCCGCTGCGTTGTAAATGTACTCAATAGTTCCAGTTGTTCCAAATGTAATTTTCTTAGGTAAATTAAGATGGTTATACTCTATTTTGGTGATGTTTTTGTTTTCATCTTTTACAAGATTTCCATTATTATCATAGTCATAATCATCTGTTGCATCATTAAAGCCACTACTGTCATCTTTAAATCCCCTTGGTTGATTCGATGTATCTGTTACTTTCATCAATTGATTAGAATTGTCTTTATAGAAATAACCTAAATTATCCATAGGATCTGCATAAGGATCACTTAACACACCTGCCATATACATACGCTGTAATCTAGTGATATTTCCATTTTTATCATAATCCATATTCTCACCAAAATAATTTTTATTATCAGTCTGGCTTGGGGTTTGATAGGTGGCGTCTTGTAAACGATTTAATTTATCGTACAAATAGCCATATCTTCTAATTACACCCGTAAAATCTGAACCTGTAATCCATGCAGTTTCAGCAATATTTCCATTATAAAGTTTTGCGGCATAATTTGGATTAGCCTCTACTTTGTCATAATTTATTTTAAAAGCAAATAAATCCTTTGGATCACTACTGTCTTCCAGATTATCTATATTATTGATCCCGGTAAGCCAGCCTCTGATATTATAAGTAAAATCAACTTTTTGTCTTGCATTACCAATAGTGTCACCTACATTTTTACTTTCTAATTGCCCCAATTCATCATATTTGTTTGCTGCCAAAAGCTGAACAGTTCCACCATTAATTTGATGCGTGTGAGTAAGTAAACGATCTTGGGCAGAATAAGTGAACTCTTCTCGTACAATAAGCTTAGTATCGCCTGACGTTCTTTTATGTTCGGTAATGGTAAAAAGTGCTTTTCCTGTAAAGTCCAGTTTACTGTCTGTAATGGTATAACCGTTAAAATGATTTTGTATTCTTGTGCGTATTGGCCGGCCATTGTCATCGTATATTGTACTTGTAGTTTCTCCCAACTTAGCTAAAGCTGTTGTTAATACTCTTGTCCAGCTTCCTGTAGCCAAACCTTTTGCATTAACTAAAACATCCTGCCCCTCGATCTTTGCAGGTATAGATGGTGGATTGGGATAGGCGTAATTATCATAATAATTAACCGTTAGGAGTCTAAAATTGATAGGTTCAATAGTATTGCTGTAATATGCAGGAATTTCATCAATAGTACCAAAAGATTGTTTGGTTTCGAACAAAACAGTTGCCAGGTTTTGGGCATCCTGTAATGATTTTCGTATTACTGAATTCGATGATTGATTATACCAACCCGTATAAATCGGTCGGCTAAAAGCATCATATTTGGTAATGATCCAGCCCTCTGCATTCTCATCTTTAAAAGGCGAAAATGCAGGACCAGTAGCCACGGGGCGATCCAGTTTATCATAAACAATAAATTCCCATTGTTTTCCGGGTAATTTTTTCTCGACCAAACGATTGCGATTATCATATTTATATTGATAACATAAACCATCTAAGACTTCATCATTAATCCCTCCGGTTACTTTTGGTGGCAATACATAGGTCAGGTTACCGTAAATATCGTATACATAATACGTATCGTGTTTTTCTCCTGAATCGTAAGTTCGCTTAAGAATTACCTGTCCTTCTTTGTTTTTAAATTCTACCGTAGAACCTGAAGATTCACTTGGATTTGCTGCCGAATTTTCATCAAAAGTTACAGTTTTATATAATTCATTTTCGGCATATGTTCCGTCGTCTGAAAAACTAATTTCATACAATCCCTGACCCGCCTGCCACGTTGTAATGGCTTTATATAATTTTACGCCATCGGCTGATTTATTGGTTTGGTAATCGAGTTTGATTTCATGACCACTCCCCATAGCCCAGGAAGTTCCCGGAGCTGCTTGTTTTAAAACCCGGTTTAAAGGGGAAAGCTCATATTGTTTTTGCGAAAAAGGATTGGCGGTATTCTCATATTTATCTGAACTGTAAAACCCTTGCACAGCAGTTATTGCAGCAGTGGGATCTATCTTTGGGTAGCTGTTACCGCCATTAGCGGAGGCATAAGGCAAAAATTCTTTTACTTGTCTCCCAAAAGGATCATATTCCATTGGAGTTATAATATCCTGTCCTTGTGCTCCCTGACCAATAGCAATGGTTTGTATGGGGCGGCCTAATCCGTCGAAATAAGTTATATTTTGACTCTTCTCTTCTTTTGTTAAGGAATCAAAATTTCCAGACTGAACTTTCTTTTTTGGCGCAACCGTATATAAGAAATTGTCATCGCTAAAAGTCTGGGCCTGTAAGCCCATTCCTTTAAACAAAAACAAAATCAAGACTAGTATATATTTTTTCATGTATTTTTTTTTAATAAAGTATCTTTTATCAACTTTTGATCTAACTATTGCCTGAAAACTAATATGGGTTGTATTATTTCATTTAATTCTAATCTAACATATCAGTTGCAATACAATCTATTGTTATCACTTCTGAACCCACTTTTGTAAATGTTGCTGAAGTTATAGCATTACCAATTTTATTAGGACCATACAAATACAATGTACCCCTAACAGAACTGGTAATTGTTATACTTTTATAATATGTCTTTGATGCATTGACTTCTACATAAAAGCTATCTCCTGTTCCTAATGTACCATTATATGAACCAGGTGAATCTGCTGATAAATATCTCGAACCATTTTTATACATAGCACTACTTCCTGATACTCCACTAAAATTCAAGGTACAAGCATTTATTATAGCTATTGAAGTTGTCGTCATTGGTACGACAGCACTTAAATCGCTACTTCCTGTAGCATTAACTGCTAAAACCTGAATATTATAAGTTGTTAAAGGTGTTAACTCATACAATGAACTTGTATTAGTTGACGATGTTACACCGGTATATACCCCATTTTTGTATATTTTATAACTTGCAGCGCCTACAACTGCATTCCATGAAAGATCTAATGATGTTGCTGTGGCTTTAATTAAAGTTAATCCTGTAGGTGATGCAGGCAGTGGCATAATACAAATTCCTGTCGCAATAGCATTATCCCATCCCTCTATATTAAATTTACTATTCCCTTTACTATCAGCATCTGCTTGTGAAATAGTCGAAGTAACCGCTCCGGCTGCCTGACTAAAAGGAACAGTCGATCCATATGTTCCCACAGGACAGTTGTTCTTGGTAAATGAACCGCTTCTGGCAATGCTATAAAAGGTACAATAACCATTGGCATTCGCATTGGCCAAACCTTCATTTTGGAATTTAGTCCACGCCTGAGCATCAACATCTGCCTGAGACGTTTTCAATGTAACTGCTCCAGTCGGTAAACTATAACCAACAAAAGATCCAACTCCTCCTGCTGCACAATTATTTTTTTGAAAAGCATCACTTAAAGGGGCACTCTGAAATGTACAATCTCCATAGGCATTAGCATTAGCTATACCTTCATTTTGAAATCTAGTCCAAGCCTGAGCATCAACATCAGCCTGTGAAGTTTTTAGTGTTACAGCCCCCGTTGGTAAACTATAACCAACAAAAGATCCAACTCCTCCAGCTGTACAGTTATTTTTTTGAAAAGAATTACTTAAAGGAGCACTCTGAAATGTACAGTCTCCATAGACATTAGCATTGGCTAAACCTTCATTTTGGAATTTATTCCAGGCCTGAGCATCAACATCAGCCTGAGACGTTTTTAATGTAACTGATCCAATAGGTAAACTGTAATTTACATAAGAGCCCTCCCCGCCAACTGTACAATTATTTTTTCTAAAAGTACCACTTAAAGCAGCACTCTGAAATGTACAATCTCCATAAGCATTGGCATTAGCTAAACCTTCATTTTGGAATTTATTCCAGGCCTGAGCATCGACATCAGCCTGAGACGTTTTTAAGGTAACTGCTCCGACAGGTAAACTATAATTTACATAAGATCCCAATCCGCCAATTGTACAATTATTTTTTTGAAATGCCTGATTAGCTATAGCTGCGCTCTGAAATGTACAGTCTCCATAAACATTAGCATATGCTATACCTTCGTTTTGAAACCTGGTCCATGCCTGGGCATCAACATCAGCCTGAGAAGTTTTTAGAGTAATTGTTCCAGCAGCTAAAGTATAAAGGACATAAGACCCTACTCCTCCCACTGTACAATTATTTTTTTGAAAAGTATCGCTTAAACGAGCACTTGCAAAAGTACAATCTCCGTATGCATTGGCATTCGCCAAACCTTCGGTTTGAAATTTAGTCCAGGCCTGAGCATCAACATCTGCCTGAGAGGTTTTTAAGGTAATTGCCCCAGCAGGTAAACTATAATTTACATAAGAACCTACCCCGCCAACTGTACAATTATTTTTTTGAAATGCCTGACTAGCTATAGCTGCGCTCTGAAATGTACAGTCTCCGTAAGCATTAGCATTAGCCAAACCTTCACTTTGAAATTTAGTCCAGGCTTGAGCGTCAACATCCGCCTGAGAGGTTGTTAAAGTAACTGCTCCGCTAGCTAAGCTATAATTTACATAAGACCCCACTCCGCCAACTGTACAATTATTTTTTTGGAAAGAGCCAATTAAAGGAGCACTCCTAAAAATACATTCGCCATTGGCATTGGCAAAATTTTGTCCGTCTGTATTGAATTTATCTAATCCTTTTGAATCAGCGTCAGCCTGTGAAATAGTCGAAGAAGAAACTCCTTCTGCCTGACTATAAACTACAGTCGAGCCTGATCCTCCTGAAGAACAGTTGTTTCTCGTAAACGAACCACTTCTGGCACTACTTTTATACAAAATTACCGTTGTCGAACTATTATCATTGCAATCTATTTGTTGCCCTTTGTAATTGTAACAATATTTTTGAAGTACATTCAAATCTTTGTCTTTCACAAATTTTAATCTGCCAAAAGTATTATATTCATAATAAGATCCTATTCCTTTAGGATCTGTTACACTGGTAACCCCTACTAAAGGATTATACGTATAGGTAGATATAAAAGCATCTGGTAAACTGTTTCGAAATGCATTTAAATCATCTCTTAGTTTTTGCTCACTACAACTTTTTGACATACAATTATCAATATCTTCGTTAGATCGAGTTTGTAAGGCAGTTATTGTTCCCGAAGGAATAAGGTTATAGGCAAGATTTTCTATCTTAGCAATAGGTTGTGTTTTATTATACCCCCAGATAATTGATACCGGAATACCACTCTCTAAGGTATACTGCAAAATATTTCCCTTCTCATCGTACTGATCATAGGTGATTTTTTTATCCTGACTTAAATCCACAGAACTTGCTCCCTTATTAACACCAATATATCGAGGTAATAATAAATTATTTGTTACACCACTTTGCTCATAGATCGTTTTTTGCTCGGATACTTTTGTTCCTCCTCTTAAGGTTTGTGTATCCAGCACTGCACCGATCATATTTTTAGCAATTAGCTCATTACGTAAAGGCTCAGATGCCATTTCCGGATCTTGCGGATAAAAATATTTAGTTTCAATTTCTTCTCCTGTAGAAGTCGTTGTGATTTGTGAACTTAATTTTTTATGAAGAGGATTGTTATACTTATATGTGGTTGTAGTAGTTACAGGATTTAAACCTTCTACATCATTTTGGGTATTTTTTTCTGATTCTAAATAAGACCAATAAGAATTAGTGGTATATTTAGCAATATTCAAATGTTCAATAGCTTTAAGACTAGGTGGATCATAGAAAATGACAGGATTAAATTTAAAATCATATGCTAGTCCTACAACCTCCTTATTATATTCTTCTTTTAATTTATAGGTATTTTCTACTATATTTAAATCTATTAACTTATTGGTTGAAATTATTTTTTTAAAAATTATTTTTTTATATAATAGCCCATTATCCCAACTTGAGTTAGTCCAGGGCGCTGAATTAATTGTATTATTGATACAAGAACTAGGTTTGGTATCTGATGAAGCATGATAAAAAAATTCTTCACCTCCATTTTCATAATTAGCACCATGGCTTACAGTTACATTTCTGTACGTTGTCGAGTTATTGCCATTTGATCTGTACAATTGATATATGCTATTTGGATGTAAGGTTGTAACATGAGTTATACCTACATTATAAAATGGTGACGGGCCATCTGCTGAACAAACCGTATTAATTGAAGTATTCATAAATAAATTCATTTCTACTCCCTCAACACCTGATGATATATTGGGTGTTTCTCTAGGTCCATAATAGTAATATTTTATATCAGCTTTATTAAAATCAGCGTCAAAAGTCTTTATTTCTTCAATCCTTAATCCTCCTACTGCTATATTACCAATAGACTCAATACCTCCACCTGTGCAATAACTAAAAATAACTCGTGCTGTTGTTTTTATAGCCGGATTATAAACAACCGAAATCTTGTATTTAGTATCGGCTAAAAATTTATATGACTTAATTTTTGGTTTATTAAACTCACTAACATAAAAAGGAGGTATTATTTCCGGATTCGTTAAATTCTCAATTGTAACTTCAATATATTCTTCTCCAACTGGAAAAATATCATTACCAGAATTATATCCATCAGAAATGATAGTTGCTTCTATTTCTGCTGTATACTCTTTCTTATTTTCAAACTCAAATGAATCGTGGAGTACTTCAGAACCATATCCCGGATTTAAAAGTCTAATAGTTTTTCCCGCAATTTCAAGGGGACTTGTAATAGTGCCTATTACTGTATTTGATTCGTATGTGAATTCATTAGACCCTTTTGTAGGATAAACAATTTTTTTTAAAATTCCCTTTTTCGCAAAATCACTATAAGCTCGTTTATCACCAATAGACATTTTCTTAACGGCATTGATCATTACGCTGTTTAATGAATACAAATCACTATGAATATCCGGATCTGGGTAAATACCTCCTTTACCATTATAAAAACCCCATAAATCTTTGCTACCAGATAATCGCTCTGGTAATCTTTCAGGATCTTCATATTCAAAACTATATTTTTTTGAAGTATCTTTAAAAATACATTCACTTAGAAAAATCCTTTTGTTGTTAGGGAATAAATAATTAAATATTGTATTCTCAATGTTATTTTGCTTGCTGTCAGTTACTTGATATCCTTTAATTAAAAAGTTACCAATCATATTTGGATGAGCGATATGCTGAAAAGTTAGCGTACCAAATATAGAATCATTACTACTTATACTTTCAATCATTTTTCCCATTACTGATAAGATGTTTACACTCTTTTGTTCCCAAAGATTAACATTAGGCCCACTGGGACATTTGGTTTGCTCACTTATTTTTACAGGAAGTGAAAAACTAATATTTGAAGTAAAGCTGTAATTGGTATCCTTATAGGTAAAATTGATCACATCACCTGACGGGTGAATTACTTTACTTAGATACCAGCCTGTTAAAACACTACTTGGCGCATCAGTATTCTCCCAGATACTATATTCTTTATCAAAAAAATAATATTCAACTCCATCATCAGTAGTTATTCTAAAACCTTTTTTAAGATCGATTTCCACTCGTTCAATCTTTAAATTATTTTGTGGTACCAAAACAACTTTATTATTCTTATCAAAAACAAATTGTCCGGAATGACCATTGAAATTATAAGAGTACAAATCTGGTTGAGTATCATTGAATTGATTAGCAACCATGTATGAGACAAAACTACCGGAGAGACAATCATCCTCATTAATTGGAGTAGACCTTTCTTCATCAGGTTTTCCTCTTACTACTCTATTAATAATTCCTCCTGCATTTAAATTCCATCCAAGTCCCACATTTGTCTCCATCTGGTCTACTTGTATCCCATTCGAATTATATCCAAGGCTAATAGGAATTGAAAGATTTCTAGTTTTATAAGTATACAATGGCACACTAATATTAGGTGTACCTGTAAAAGTACCAACATCTGTTTGTCCGTATCTACCCAATTCATAGGCTGTGGGAGAAGGCGGTATAATTTTGGGATTAAACGAATTTTCACTTTGACTGTAAACTTCAAATGAAAATAGCAGAAAAACTAAAAAAAATATTATTCTTATATGATGCATGCTTTTATTTTCTATCATTTTATTGTATTCTTTTTATCACTTTAACTGATTCGGTTTTTACATCGGTTTTGATCTTGATGATGTAAATTCCCTCTGAATATGTGCTTAAGTTTACCGGTACAGTTCTACTGGTAACAGCAAATTCTTGTAGAATTCTTCCTGTCATGTCAACCAAAGTGGCTGTGCCTTCTTTAAAATCATAACCGATAATTACATTGGTAAAAGTTGTTACAGGATTAGGAATAGCCTCAATACTGGATTTAACCTTCTCTACTTTTTCTTTGTCCTTTAGTTTTACTACCCAAAAGTCGTTACCACCAATACTTCCGTTTTTATCTTTTGATGCGCTTGAATTAGAGGTTCCTGCCATGAGATAACCACCATCACGGGTCTCTACTAATTTTCTAAGAATATCCTCTCCTGCGCTTCCTACTGTTTTGTTCCAGATTTCTTCGCCTTTCTCATCTATCTTTAAAGCGATATAGTCATTAATCCCGTCTTTTTCTTTATTGACCATGTTCATGGCTTTTCCAACGATACCTTCTCGCGGGCGTTTGTTTTCACTTTGTGCGTAACCACCTATTAGGTAAGTCTGATCTTTGTTTTCTACCAAAGAGGTCAAAATATCTACCTTTCCAAAATCATAGGTTTTACTCCATAGCACTCCCCCATCTCGATCTAATTTTAAAACCCAGTAATCTGTTCCGTTACTTACTATACCTCCCATGGTCGTAAGAGCATTTTTGCTGTTCGAATTTCCTCCTACAATATAACCTTCATCGCTAGTCTGATGAATTACGTAAGGCTGGTCATCTCCTTCTGCTCCGTAAGTATTTTGCCACTGAATTTCGCCAGTATCGTTTATTTTGATGATCCAAAAGTCTCCAATACCTTTATTACTTACTGTTTTATCACCTGAAATGGGAGAATTAGAATATCCGGCCAAAATGTATCCGTTATCTGTGGTTTGTTCCATACTTCTGAGTACATCAGCGTATTGGCCTCCGTAGGTTCTTTGCCATTCGATGTCTCCTTGTTTGTCTAGTTTTACGATCCAATAATCCATATTTCCTCTGCTTTTTTCAGATTTATTAAATAAATCAGCTTTAGTAGTGGTAATGGATTTTGCGTTTGGTTTGATTGAAATCACCGGAGGATTAGAACTTGAAGAGCCTCCGAGTATATAACCTCCGTCTTTAGTCTGAAAAGCACATAATAACTCATCCTGGCCTGAACCTCCAATGGTTCTTTGCCATTGTTCGCCGCCTGATGCATCCAATTTTACCACCCAAAAATCAGTAATTCCTTTACAGTCCTCTTTTTTCTGAAAGCCGGTACTGGAACTTGAAGTCCCTGCCAAAATAAAACCACCATCTCTGGTATTTTTAATACTTTGAAGTAAATCAAATCCGCTTCCGCCAATGTTTTTTTGCCAGTCCAGATCGCCCTTTTCATTCATTTTCCAGATCCAGAAATCCAGATCGCCCTGATTATCATCTGTTTTATTACCGGTTTTATTAGACAAAGAACTCCCGGCCAAAACAAAACCATAATCGGCAGTTGGCTGGGCATCAAAAAGATAATCGGCATGGGTTCCTCCATATGATTTTTCCCAAAGGATATCCTGGGAGTGGACAAATAATGGAAAAACAAATAGTAGTAGGTAAAGTTTTTTCATACGCAATGTAGATTTGAGCAATTTATTTTTTACTCACAAATCTAAACTACTGTAACTTCAGAATTTTACGGTTTCCCACATTCTGTTCTTTATTTAACAAAATCTGCTGTTTCAAGTATTTTATCTAATGCATCATCATTAATGATTTTTCTGTGTGGAGCGAGATATTTATTAAATGTAAACAAAAGACAGATCTGGTGAATTTAATGAAACAAATTCGAGGTGAAAAATTCACCCTTGGAAAAGATATTGGCGCAATCTCGTATAACGACACGCCTTTGAAGGAATTATTAGGAATAACGGTAATGTCTACCGATTTTAATGTCATGACAGAAACTGTTGCCCGAATGATTTTGAATAAAGAAAAAGGACAGGTTAAAGTTCCCTTTAATTTTATTGATCGAAACTCGATTTAATTTCTTTTGCTACGAATACGGTAAGGCGTAAAGTTTATGATTTGATATATATGCAACTAAACCACTCTGCACTGAAAGTGCAGAGGTTTGTTTTACGAGAGACTTTCAGTCCCTCTTTTTATTTCATTCGAGAATGAAATTTGAATTATCATCCCCTTCTTTCCTTCTGTGGTGTTCTAGGTAATCATTTACCATTTCATCAGTAATATTTCCTGTACTCCAAACCCCATAACCACTTGCCCAAAAATGCTAACCCCAATAGCGAGCTTGAAGTTCTGGAAATTCCATTTGTAATTTTCTTGATGTTCTTCCTTTCAATCTTTTTAAAATGGTACTGACATTCTGCTTTGGTGCATATTCTATGTGCATATGTACATGATCTGAACTCACAACTCCTTTTAAAATCTCAATTCCTTCCGCTTCACATATCTGTATCAATAGTTCGCGGCAACGCTTTTGAACATCTCCTTTCAAAACTTTAAATCTACACTTGGTAACCCAAACAACATGACATGTTAATCTGCTTACTGTATGAGAACCTTTTCTTATATCTGAACTCATAATCTAAAGATAAAGATTTTTTCGCATTACTAAAGTACTGCAATAAATTGCAGGGTTTTAAACCCGAAACTGAGACCAATAAAAAAAGCTCTCATTTCTGAGAGCCTTATGTTGTTTCTGGCAGCAATAATCTACAAGGAAGTTGGTTTTATTCTAACAATTTTACCGTCCTGCATAACAACCAGATCGCTATTATTTTTCTTTTTAAACTCAATTAATTTTTCAGAAACTTTATCCATTGCCTCTATAATTTTCTTCTGAGTCGGTGTCGTTGTTGTTGTTTTTTGTTCTCCCATGATTGGTCATTTTTGAGTTTATCGAACTTGATTTCATTTATAACTTCAATGTCATTGCCTAAAGTTTTTTGAGCTATTAATTCAGCTTTTACAGCTGTATTGTCAAAAATCAATGCCTCATTAACGATAGGCAAATATATATCAAATAAGTTAGCTATTCCGTTTTTATATCTGCGTTTAATAACATCGGTTTCAATATTGTGTCCGCCTTCCTGAACCCTCGTCTTGACCCTCTCGATTGCCAGGTCAACACTGTCGAGCCAAAAAAATAAAAGAACCACTTTATAGCCTTTTTCCTGAGCCGCAATCACTTTCTGCTTATAGCTTTTTGTGGCCAAAGTCGTTTCAAAGGCGAAAACTTCATTACTAGCTAATAATTCATTAATTCTGTGGAGCATTATTCTACCCGATTCAAAGGCAACTTTTTCAGGCTGGAAAGGCGAAAGTCCTTTAGCAATTTCGTCTGCATTTACAAACTCCTTACAGTTTAGTATTTCGGGAAGTATTGTAAATGAGGCTGTAGTCTTGCCAGCACCATTACAGCCTGAAATTATGTACAGATTTTTATCCATCCTTACAAAGATAACAAATTACACTTTTAGTTTATTAAATGTTGGCAAACAAATAAAGTATAATTTTTATAAATCTCATCTCACTTTATTCTTAAATTATGGAAAACCGTAAAAGCAACATTACTTTAAAGCCGAAATTTACCATCCTTAAATACAGTCTATTGCATATATAATTTTTCTCTTTAATTATTTTATATTTTTACGTTAAAGCTCCGTTAATTACTAATTTGCAACAAGTTGACTGAAAATTCACAACTTTTCGTCGTCTTAAACCAATCCATATTCCTCCAAAGCTTTTTTTAATAAATATAACTAATTAACTCAACCAATCACTAACCAACTTTCTATAAGTTTCCCCAATTGGTAATTGTTCCCCGCTTGTCAATTGTATTTGGTTCCCTTCGATAATTTTTATTTTATTTTTTGGAATAATAAACGAACGATGAATACGCACAAATTGATTGATGGGAAGTTTTTCCAGAATATCTTTCATATTTTCTAAAACCATCACTTTTTCGCCTTTTGTATGAATTCGGATATAGTCTTTTAGTCCTTCGATATAAAGAATATTTTCTGTGGCAATTTTATGGTGTTTTCTGTCGGCTTTTACAAATAGAAAATCTTCGGTTTGATGGTTTTGGAAGGTTTCCTGCCAGCGGATAAATTTCTCGACGCTTTGATAGAAACGGTTAAAAACGATTGGTTTGAGCAAATAATCAATAACATGAAACTGAAAAACATCTAAAGCATAATCCGGATAAGCAGATGTAATGATGAAATTATGTTTTTGATTGAACATTTGCATTAGCTCAAGCCCGGTTAATTGTGGCATTTGAATGTCGATAAAAACCAAATCAACTACTTCGGTATTAAGGATTTCTATTGCTTTAAAAACATCTGAATCTGCGTATAAAACATTTAATCTTGGCACTTTTGATGCATAATCTGCCATTAGTTTTACAGCAAAGGGTTCGTCATCTAATATGATACAATTTATTTTTTTCATTTTAAATCTATTTCAAGTTCAGCCGTAAACTGGTTATTTTGATTCGTTAATTTTATTTGATGTTTTTGCGGATAATGAATTTCTAATCTCTTTTTTAAATTATCCAGTCCAATGCCTCCCAGTTTATCTTTCTTTTGTACAGCGATGTCATTTATAACCTTAAAATTAAGTTTTTTATCTTCTAATTTTAAAGCAATTACAATGGGTTTTACATTAGAGGTTATACCATGTTTTAAAGCATTTTCGACTAATGGCGATAAAATATAAGGCGGAATCTCTTCAGAAAGATTTTCTGTTTCGACTTTAAAATCAATACAAGTACTTTCCTGATGTCTTAATTGTTCGAGCTCGATATAGGCTTTTATATAATCGATTTCATCTGTTAGTTTAATCTTTTCTTTTTGAGATTCGTAGGTGGTAAAACGCATGATCTGACTTAACTTTTCAATTGCTGTCAAAGATTTATCCGACTCAAAATAAACCATCGAATAGATGTTGTTTAATGTATTAAAAATAAAATGCGGGTTAATTTGTGCTTTCAGAAATTTGATTTCGGTATTCTTATTCTCTTCCAGAATAATCTGATTGTATTCTAATAAACGAATAAAATAAATTACAAACCAAAGCAGCGAACTCAAAATAATAGACATGCTGCTGTAATGCAGATTATCCTCCATATAGCTAAAAAAAGTTGGGTTGTTGTAATTTATTTTATCGAATACTATTTTGGTTATCACTTGCTCAAAAAGCCATCTTAAAAAAGTAAAAAAGAAATACGAAACTAAAACTCCTGCAAAAAATCTTTTCCATTGAAAGGATTTGAAAACCAGTTTCATCACAACAAAATAATGAAAGTAAAAGGTTAATACAAATACAATCATATAGGTCGAAAGAAATAAATCAGGCAGATAATTTTTGGCTAAAACGAGATTTTTAACAAATGTAAAATACCCCATTAAAAACCAGTATATAATGTGAATGAGTACTTCTACCCTTTTTGATAATGTTCCTTTATACATGCTTTTGTATTTTTTTTCAAAGATATACATTCATAAAAAAGTGCAAAGCCGGGTTTGTAGATTAATCACGGGGGTTTGTCGATAAAAGTAGTTTTTGGGATTTTTTCAGCACAGTTTTGCACTGTAATTAAATCAAAAACCATGAAAAAAATTAGCCTTTTACTACTTGTACTTTTATATCAAACGTATTCTTTTGGTCAACAATACGAACTTAAAGGAAAAGTTAACAACCAAAATAAACAAGCTGTCGAATTTGTAATCAGCAGTTTATTAAACCATCAGAAAAAATTAATCACGCAGGCGACGACCGATAGTTTGGGAAGTTTTTCTATAAAGGCCGAAAAAGGTAATTATCGTTTGATACTGGAGCAATTTGGAACAGAATATCTCAACAAAGAGATTGCACTGAACCAAAATATTGATCTTGGAGTAATCGAAATTAAGGAATCGGTACAACTTGAAGGCGTGACTTTAAAAACAAGAAAAAAACTGATCGAGCAAAAGGTGGACCGACTTGTTTTTAATGTCGAAAATTCGGTAACGGCAACTGGCGGAACCGCTTTAGATGCGCTAAAAGCAACACCAACGGTTAGGGTTCAGAATGAGATTATTTCCATTGTGGGCAAAGGTGAAATTTTGGTTATGATTGATGATCGTTTGCAAAGAATGCCTCAGGAGGATTTGGCGGCCTTTCTTAAATCAATTCCCTCAGATAATATCAAAAGTATCGAAGTCATTACAACTCCTCCTGCAAAATATGATTCTGAAGGCAATAGCGGACTTATTAATATTAAATTGAAAACGGCCAAAACGAATTCCTGGAATGCCAATATTGGAACTTCATACACTCAAAAAACATACGCAGGCGGAAATGCGAATGGATTATTTACCTACAATCATGATAATCTTTCTGTTGAAGCTTCTGTTAGTAAAGGAAAACAAACCTTATTAACGAATTCTCAAAGTAATATTTTTTATAAAGATGAAACCTGGAAACAGGAAGTAAAAAACAAATCGATTGCTGATATATTGAGCGTAGGTTTAGGTTTTGATTATAAACTAACCAGTAAATGGACTACAGGGGTTAAATATCTTGGTAGTTTTACAGATAAAACAGCATCAAATAGTCCGTTTACCACCCGATACAATAACGAAAACGGAATGATCGATTCGTATATTGCTTCGAATGTTAATGCAGAAAATAACCCAAAAATGAATGCTGTGAACTTTCATAATACTTTTGTATTAGACACTTTAGGAAAAAACATTGCCGTCGATTTGGATTATTTTGATTACAATAAAAACGATTATCGTTTCTTTTCAGGAAATGAATTAGACGCTAATAAAAATACTATCCCTAACAGCTTCTTTTCTTCTACCAATTCTAACATGAATACCATCAAAAATTACTCGGCCAATATTGATGTTACTTTACCTTACGACTGGGCCAATATTAGTTTTGGAGCAAAAGCTTTTCATAATAATACTGATAATAATCTGGTTGTATACGACAACGAAACAGGAACTCCGGTTTTTAATACCAATCAGTCGAATGTTTTTAATTATAAAGAATACAATCAGGCTTTGTACTTTTCGGGAAGCAAAAAAATAAATGCCAAATGGGAAACTCAGATTGGTTTACGAATGGAAGCGACTCAAACCAAAGGTTATTCTGAAAATCTCGATCAGACCAATACCAATAATTATGTGAAGTTTTTTCCAACGGCTTATGTGACTTATGTTCCTAACGAAAACAATTCTTTCTCGTTAAACTACAGCCGAAGAATACGCAGACCTGATTTTGAATATTTGAATCCTTTTGTAATTAAAACAAGTCCTTATTATTATTCTGAAGGAAATCCGTACTTAAAACCTTCATTGATTGATAATTTTGAATTTTCGTTTATCCGAAATCAAAAATGGGTGAACTCTGTTTATTTTTCTCAGGTTTCAGATTTCGGACAGGAATTATCTATCATCGATCCTGATACAAACGTAACCAGAAGTACGCCTATAAATTATGCCAATACGTATCAAATTGGACTTTCGACTTCTTATAATTTCAATAAATGGTCGTGGTGGAATAGCTTTACGGGATTTAATCTTAATTATCAAAATGTAAAATCAAAAACAGATTTTATTGCTTCTATTGATGGATATAACGGATACATTTACAGCAATAATGATTTTACAATCAACCAAAACAAAACCTTATTTATTGGTCTTAATTATGGTTTACAGCTTCCGGGACGTTACCAGATTTTTAATATTTCGACTTTGAATATTTTAGATATCTCGGTTAAATTATTGACATTGAAGAAAAACCTGTCTATTACCCTTCTTGGAGAGGATTTACTGAATGCACAAAAACCATTAATAAGCTATAGCTCTAACGGAATTAAAACTAACGTAAAAAGTTATAGTGATACAAGAGGTTTCAGAATTTCGCTGAGTTATAAATTTGGTAACCAAAGCATGAAATCTAAAGAAAGAAACTTTGGAAATGATGATGAAAGAAATAGAATAAACTAACATACCCCACAAAATAAAGAGTCGCAAAGCTATGTTGTAAACACTAGATTTTGCGACTCTTTTTTATTTTATTTCTTCTTAAAATATAAATGAATTTGCGTTTACAAATACTTTTTACTTTTTAAAGGGCTTTTTTCGTTATGAAGTAAATCATCTGCAATCTGAATCATGCCACTGTTGTTTGGTCCTCCCCACAGTGCTCTTCCAAAAATGTAACTAATGGTGTATTCCTGCCATGTGCTACAATACTTTTTTAGATCTGTAAATGATTTTCTAAGATATTCTTTCATTTCTGACTCTGAAAGATAACCCATCTCATAACAACAACGTGATACAAATGCTCCCCTGCCGTAATTCCAGGCAGCATCTTTTATCTTTTTTATTTGGGCGAAATCTTCAATGACATTTTCTTCTATAAGCTCAGGCACCACATTGTTTAGATTTCGATAAATATCTAAGTAGCCTCTAAAAATTTCGTCTTCAGCAGGAAGATTTGATTTTAATATAGTAACGTAATTGCTTTTATTTTCGAAAGCATCATAAACGAAATTTATGTATTTATCCTCGTTTCTATTTTGCAAATCCAAAAGTATTTCGATTGCCGTTTTCTTATCAAAAACGCTCCAATATTCTTCTAAAAGCTTTTTTATTGTGGTTTTACTGAGTCCGGTTTCGTACGAATTCAGATAAGCAGATTGCTGTTCGGCATACATCGAACTGACTAATAAATAGTCTAATTGCTGACCAACAACTACATTTTTATCGTTTAATCGTATACTTTTAAACGCATTGAAAATTTTTGAAAATAAATTCATTTGCCTTTATGATACTTGTAAGTTCGGGAATTTGTTTTGCAAAACTTTTACGAAGTTCTCTCCTACTACCTGATATTTTGCTCTTGTTAGTAATTGTTTGTTCAAGTTTAAAAGATCAGTTGGATCCGGTACATAATGCAATCTGTCGTGAATTTCAAGTGCTAAAGGATTTCCTTCTATATTAAATGTAATGATATGTGTTTTTGGTAAATACTCTTCAGAAGATTTTGAGTATAAGCCTAACTGTGATTTTAAAACACCTCCATATTCCAATTTTGCATCTTCAATACGGAAATTATCAAAAATAACATGCTCGTCTAATTCTCCTACAGCATCAGTGCTAAAAAAGTGCAAATCATTGTCACTCAATACCCAGAAACATTCCGTTTCTACTCGTTGAAGTTTTACGCCCACAGCAGAAAGTGCCACGTTTTTTAATCCGTCGCTTACTACTTCCTGAACTTTGTTTGCTTTTGTTTGAGGAACAGATGCAGACGTATAAGCATCAATTGATTTTCCTTTCATCCATTGTTTTAATTGCGAAAAATCTTGTTTTAAAACTTCTTCTTTATGAAGATCGTATTTGGTTCTTTCAAGGTCTAAATCAATTTCGTTTTTTGCGGCAGCATGTTTTTTATTCATGATTACCATAAAAATGATACCGGCAATTACTAGTACAACGGGAATTAAAAAAAGTGGATTCATAGTTTAATTATTTATTAAAGGTTAATTGGTTTCACGTCTTTCTTTTTGTCTTTTCCAAAAAAGCCATACAGAATCAAGCATAACACTAAAAACAGGATTATTTTTCCACCATATTGCGTATAAAATCCCAGCTTTAGCAGTTGCGCTTTGTCTAATTTGTTGGTGTTTATAATTTTTTCGAGCTGTTCATTTGACAACTCATAATAGCGGTCAGAATCTGGTTTTGTTAATACTAACTTTGGTTCCTGAGTAATCCATACAGGTATCCATGCTATGCTATATTCCTGATGTAATCTGCCAAGATCTAAATATGTATTTGATTCTTCTTTTGAAAGGTATTCGTTGATATCCGGAAGATAGGACACAATCTCAATTTTGTCGAATTTACCTATTGGTATTTTTGGTCTGGCTATAGCCAAATTGTAAGAGCAGAAAGTAATAATTGTTGTTAAGAAAAACTTCTTTATGTAGATCATCTTTTTGTCGCCTTAGTTTTATTTTGCTTTATTTATGGATTCATTTATAACTTATAACACAAAAAAAGTGATGCGTTATTACACCCAAAAAAGCTCAAAGCAAAAGCTTCTTTTAACAATTTTGCTCAAATATATTTAAATTTTCTTACAATAGACAATAAAAAAATTAGATTTTACATTTTAATAAAACATAAAATCTAATTTCTAAAATATTTATTCTGATGTGCTTTAAATGTTAAAATTATCGTTTAAAAAAATTAAGAACATTAAAAATTACGTTTTAATTACCCTTAAATTTAACCAGTACAATATTTGGTTTTGGTGCAGGTTTCATGCCAGCTCCCATATAAAAACTGGTATGTGGCGGCTGATTGTATCCCACATTTTGCCATGCTACGCTCAGCCTGTATTGCGGATCGTGCATCAAAGTATATTGCCTAATTTCCGTTGGAATTGTGGTCGAATAAATTCTTAATTCGGTATTATCTTCAGATCTCAGGATTAGTTCTTCGCGCCAGTCTCCTAAGATATCTGCAGAAAGTGCGGGTGTTGATTTTGTACCATTATTGGATGCCGCTCCTGTTGCAGTAAATAAGCGGCCTGCGTTGTATTTATCGATGTAATTAGAGTTTAAAAGTTCTCTGGAAGTATCTCCATCCCAATAAATTAAAAAATTGATCGAACTGGGCGCTTTTCCTATTTCATTTCCTTTCATATCATGCAAAAATGGAGATCCCGACCACCAGCATTGTGCGCCTTTTCGGGTTGGGTCAATATTGTCTGCAACCCCGCGACCTACATCTTCGTTGATAGAACCGGTAAATAAAACTTTTCCATCAGCCGCAGAAAACAAGGTAACGCCCGGACCTGTGGTTCCGTTTTCGATTTCATGAATTCCAAAAACTTCTAAGCCAGGAACATCAAGGTCAAGATCTGAAACATGCAGAGCGTCTCCGTGTCTAAAACCAGTAGTGTATAATCCTTTTCCGTTATCATCGACACACATCGATCCGTAGATGATTTCGTCTTTTCCGTCGTTATCGACATCTGCCACCGATAGTCCGTGATTTCCCATTCCGGAATACGGATTCTCAGCATCTTTGCTATCAAAAACCCATCTCGAGGTTAGATTTTTGTCTTTAAAATCCCAGGCGGCCAAAACGGTTCTTCCGTAATATCCACGACACATTACTACACTTGGATGAACGCCATCGAGATAAGCGATGCAAGCTGTAAAACGATCGATTCTGTTGCCTTTGCTGTCATTTCCTCCGCTGCCGCCATGTCCGCCCCAACCGGCAAGATCACCACGTTCGGCAATATAATCTACGGTGGTAATTAGTTTTCCGGTTCTTCCGTCAAAAACAGAGAGGTATTCAGGGCCTTTTAGAATTTTTCCTAAAATGGGAGAATTAGGGTCGCGCTCTACCCAGTCTTTTGAGGGATCTCCTACTACATTATTCTCGCTGTCGGTAGTGCCATCGGCAGTTTTGCATACAAATTCAGAGATGCCGTCACCGTCTAAATCGTACACCATAAATTGTGTATAATGTGCGCCTTCACGAATGTTTTTTCCCAGGTTTATTTGCCATAGAAATTTTCCGTCTAAGGTATACGCCTGAAATATGGGCGGATCTGTAATTCCACTATGGGAATTGTCATGCGCCTTTCCTGTCATGTGTACAATGAGATCGTATCTTCCGTCTCCGTCTAAATCGCCAACCGAAAGGTCATTGGGGATATATCCTTCAACTGGTTTTAATTTTATGGATAAATAGTCTTTGTCCGGACTTTCGGCAGGAAGGGTAAAACTGCCTTTTGCGTCACTTTCTTTTCCTTTAAGAACTGTTTTTACAAACCACGTATTTTCTTCCTGAATACTGGCTTTAGTATCTACAAAATTAGTTGCGCCCAAAATGGGTTTTTCGTTTAATTTGATGGCTTTTTTAGTACCGCTTTTTCGGTATAAATTAAAAGCCAAATTATCTGAGTCCGTGCCTAAAACTCTCCAGCCAATAAAAAACTGACCTTTGTCTTTTATAGCGATTACACCACGATCTAGATTTTCCATTTGCCTTTGGGCGAATGAAATTAAGCTTGATAAAAGAAATAATATTACAATTTTATTCTTCATAATTGGTAGATTTATGGTTATTTATTGCCCACGGATTAGGCGGGTTTTGGCTGGTTTGCACTGATTTTTTTTCTCGCGCAAAGTCGCGAAGTCGCAAAGTTTTAAATCAATTTTGTCATTTTGGACTAAAATATTATTATGAAAACGAATGTCCTAGCCCCAATAGTAGAGGAAATCCTTTTATTTTTTTCTTTAAAAAAATAAAAGATTGAAACGAATAGCGGGATTAGCTCCTAAAAATTATCATATAAATAAAAATCCGCGACAATCCGTTTAAACCTGTCTAATCCGTGGGTCATTCAATCAAAACATCTTTTTAAATCCTTCGCTTTGTACTTTCCAGGTTCCGTCTTTCGGGAAGCCAGGATTTTGTTCTGTGGTTCCGTCCCAACCGGCGCACATCATGGCAACAGCGGTTAGCAATCCTCCGTTTCCGGGAAGGTAAAGCGTAAGTCTTTCTGCCTGATAATTGTGTCCGTTTTTGAGATAAGTATTGGTGGTTACGTTCTTGAACAATGCGTCAATTGCTTTTTCGGGCATTTGCAAACGTGCCGCCGACATTGCCGTCATTGGGAAATCCCATCCCCAGGTTTTATCCCATGTCCAAGTGTTCCAAACCAAATCGAAAGTGTTTTTCATGATTTTTTTATCTAAAAGCGATGTTTCCGGAAGCATCCCAAAAGTGCCTAATACAGATGGATGATCGGTTTTAAATTCCGGATTAGTATACGAATCTTTGGCACTTTCTGTTGCCAGATATACCTGATCTAATATTGGCAAGGGCGATAATTTAGCCAAAACTTTTTCCCATTTTTCAGGTACTTTTTGGTTTAATTTCTTCTTCCAGGCGATGGCTGTTTTCAAGGCCCAGTTCCAATAGGCCAATTCATAAGTTGGATTAAAAGTTTCCATTGCTTTAAAACGTTCCTGCGCCGGAATAACGCCAGGCCCTAAAACATAACGATCTGTTTTACTGTCGTAATTGGCAAACGAAGCCATAAAATCAGCGGTTGCGAAAACACGTTCGCTATATAAATTTAAAGTCGCCGTGGTTGGTTTGGCGCGATATATTAGTTCGGCATAGGTAATAAAATGCGGCTGCTGCCAAATTAAAAATGATCCTACAGAAGACGGACTTTCGTTACCATCTGCATCTACCATTTTTTGCCATCTTGCGCCTTCAAAACCTTGTCTTTTGGCAATATTTTTGGCTTTATCAAAAACTTTTTGGTACCATGGTAAACTTTTCTCTAACAATTCCGGTCGGTTCCAAAGTGCGAAATGAACACCGTGCCACCAATGCATTTCAAGATGCGGTTTTCCGTACCAGCTGTTGTAGGTTAATCCGGTTTCCTGCGGCGGTACTTTTCCTGTGCATTGTACTTTGGTTAGATATTGCGACAAAATTACTCTTCGCTCTAATTCTTTGGCGCGAGGATCTGTACTTCCTGAAAAATCTACGGCTGCACCACTTTTCCATAATTGTTCCCAAGCCTTTATGCTGTTACTTTGAATATCTGTAAAAGAAGGATTCGCTATTTTTTTATTGGCTAAAGCAAAAAGACAACTTAATTCTAAAGTGTTTGTATTGGCTGCTTCAATCACAAAATAATGATCCGAAGTTTTCTTAATCTGAGCATTACCTTTCCAGCTTAAATTGACGTTGTACGAAATACTGTCCATTACGTGCGTGACAACGGCTTCGGTTTTTGACTTTTCTACGAGGGTACTTTTATAATCTTGTTTGCCTTCGTATTTGGTTCCCATATCGGCCCAATCTCCTGTTGGAAACGGAATTCGTAAACTAATTTTTAAACGTTTTTGCTGTAATAAATCAGACTTGACTTTTACGCCAATAGCATCTTTTTGCTGATGCGAAGCCGTAAGAACCGTTACCGGAATCCCTTCAACCTCAAAATAACTTTCGATTTCTCCTGTCCATAAATTCAATTTTTGGGCAATCGATTTAATGTCTTCGGGTTTTGCCTGGCTTCCGTCTTTCTTGGTGATTTCAAAACCTAAATTTCCTAATTGCAATAAATGCGGATTTTGGCGAAACCAATTTACGGCTTCCACTTTTCTCGCAGGTTCTTTGATCTGAACAGTATATGAAATATCTCGCCCGTATTGCTTGTAATCTCTCAGGGTTTCAGAGAATTTATAATTGTTGGTGTTTTTATAACTGTCCCAACCCCATTCTGACTGTGTTCCTAACGGGATTCCGTTTTGGTATTTTTTAGGAAAGGTTTGCAATCCCGTAGCATCAACAGTAAAAGCAAAAGCACCGTTACCAACCGTTAGCGAAGCCAAAGTATCGATAGCCGTAATTTGAACATTGTGTCTTGTTACCAATGCTTTCCGATCAATTTTTTGTTGGGCAAAAATAGAAATGGTAAACAGGAATGCAGTTATTAATTGATATTTTTTCATTTGGTTAGGTTTATAGTTTCAGATTTCAGATTTGCAATAACTTTGTCAAAGTTTTACTCCGACTTTCACATTTTCTAATTTTCTAATTGACTCATTATCTAATTGACTTATTCTCTAATTAAAGTCAAACTCATCAAACCAATCACCACATCATTGGCAATAGTTTTTAAAGTCATATTTTTTAATGTTTTGTTTTTATCTAATGGTAAATCCAGAATTGTTCCTGCGCCGCCATCAATGCCATAACCAGAGAATCCTTTTATGGTTTTGAAATCTTTGAAATCTCTTGTTATTTCTCCTGTTTTAAAATAAACTCTTGGTGGTTTTGGGGCATCAGTTGTAAAGGCCAAGCCATCGATAAAATAATCCTGCTCGATGGGCCACCAGTTTTCCGGATTTTTTAACGGTAGGATTTCCGATGTTCCGTCAGTGTAATTGATCGTGATTTCTCCGTTTGTAATTCGGCTTTGCATTGGATTTGTTGTTCCTGCGAGCATAAAATAGGCATGAGAAGCTTTTCCGTTTAATGGAATGGTTATGCTTTCAGGGAAATTATCCCACATGGATGTGAAGGCAATATTTTTTTGATTTTCATCAGAAGGCGTTTGAAACGGGATTCCGTTTGGCGTTGTAATCTGTCCGTTTGTTTTTGCTTTTTCGCGTAATCCTTTGTCATCTATTTTTACTGAAATATTGGGATAACACCAATTTCCAATTCCTTGTTTTGGCAATTGTAATGTTACTGTTTGCGGTCGTGGCGAGAGATATTCGTAATTGAAAATATCCACTACTTTGGAGTTAAAAAACGATGAAAGCGAGATTGTTTCTGCTCGTTTTGATTTATCCAATGGCAGATCCCAGTTTGTACTTTCTTTATTGAATTTATTTTGTTCTTTTACATTTACATGAATGGGTTTCCACCACGATAATTCGCCTTGTTTTAATTCTATAAAAAAGAGTTTATTGCCCAGCGAATTCACTTTTGCCTTGAGCGAATTTTCCGTTTTCGAAATTTCACTTAAAACCAATTGAGGATCGTATAGGGATATAATTTTAGCTTTAGAAGTTTTTAATTCTACTATTTCATTGACAGCATAATTTTCTTTTGACGGACTATTTTCTACCGAATCTCCTTTCCATTTAATGGTAATATCATAAAGGTTATTGTACGGAACTTCGATGCTTATTTTTGGATTTCCGATATTTTCCGGAACTGGTTTCCACAAAACTGATTTTCCGTTGACGATAATGCTTTCTACTGCTTCGTAAGACGAATTTAAAACCAGATTCAAATTCATTTTGGTCGAAAACTGATTCTTGATTTGATACTTTTCTTCTTTATTTTCTCTTTTAAAATCAATCGAAATATCCGGAATTGTTAAAGAAGCCTGATTCCATTTTTCAGGAAATCCGGGTTTGATGGTTAAAACTTCGGCCAAAGCATCGGGCTGAATTCCAAAAAGTCCTTCGACCAAAGTTCGCGAAGCCATACCAATCGGGTCAGCAAAATCGCGGTACAATTCGCCACGCATGGCATCCTGATACAAAAGCTGCTCGAAACCTCCTGGCGAAGCGCCTAAATACATACTTTCTACCAAAGCGCTTTCCCACATTGTAAAGGCTTTTTCTGATTGTCCGCCTTGCCAGAAAGCTAGTGAAGTATGCAATTGTTCGGCTAAAGCCACATTATTTGTCGACCATGTATAAGGCTGCCAATTAGTTGTACTAATCACATAAAGATCCTTTTTGTCTAATCCTTCTGCCGAAATTGGAATATGCGGAATCTGATTAGTAACATAATCCAGCATTTGATAACTCTCAAAAGGATTCGATAATTCTGAATCTATCGTGTGATAAATGCTCCATATTCCGGGTGTATCGTGCAATAATCGGTTTCCTAAAGCGTCTTTGTACTCGGCGAAAATCCCTTTATTTGGTACCCAAAGCTGGCTGTTTGTGGCTTTTAGAATTTTAGCAGCTTCCTTGGTAAACGGATTTTCATCTTGCTGAATTTTCTTTGCAATTTGAGCAACAGTTTTATTCGCATAATAATTATAGGCCGAAGAATGAATGACTCCACCTCCGCTATATTGCAAGGCATCACTGGCCCAAATTGACGCATAAGCATCGTACAATCCGTCTCCGTCGGGATCGAAATTTCTTTTTTCCCAATTTAAATGTCGCTGAATTGTTGGCCACATTTCTTTTATGAATGTTGTATCCCCCGTCCATTTAAAGTGTCGTAACATCTGATCTATAAAAACCAAATTCATATCATAATGATGCGCCACGTTATTCTTGTTTGGGCTTCGGCTAATATAGCCGCTGCTGAACATCGATGTTCCTATTTCTTCTTTCTGGCGCGCTAAATTTCTTTCTTCATCAAATACAATGGGGCCACTTTCAGGACTTGTTACCTGCGAATTGCTGTAACTGGTAAAATGCGTTTTTGCCCGATCGTGCCAACCCAAAGGATCTGCTGTATAAGCGCCGCGCCAGGCATTTAGATACATTCTCCACGCAATCGCGCCATGAAGATAAGCGGGACTTTCCCAGATTCCGTCAGCTGCTATCGAAAGTGCAGATCCCAATGTATTAATGTACGGATCGGGACTTGAAACCTTTACTCTATTGGCTAAGAGTTGCGTTTGCTGCACTGACTTTTCATACAATTGAGTGATGCTTTTTTGATTGTAATTTGTTTTTGAATCTTCTGCCAAAAACAACCAATAATCTCCTTTTTCTGATATCGTTTTTATTTTTCCTGTAAGGAGACTCAGCGATTCAGGATTTGAAGTATAAAGTTCTAATGGCTTATTTTGCGTTTTGGCATTGGCCAAACGGGTTACTGATTCCGGGAAAAATCCGGTTAGGTTTTTATTATTTCCTGTCTTTTGTTTGTTGCTTTCAGAGCCATATTCTAATAGAAATGATTGTTTTTTGATCGTGTATTTATTATTGATACAATAATCCGGCTGAAGGTAAAAAACCGATTCAGGATCAGCGCCGATATCGCCATCACGGCTAAACTTTTTTCCGGTTGCTCCGCCAAAAGCCCAAATTAAACTGGTGTTTTTTGATACGTTTTTACCGTACACTTTTACAATAAAACCTTCGCTTTCTTTTAAGGCTACAACATCTACAAATAATTTCCCGTTTCCTAAAATGGGATCTTCAATCGTATAATGCATCGTACCTAAAACGTAACGCGTATCAATTTTTGCTGTTTCGGTAATCCATTTGCTTTCATTTCCGTTTACAAGACCTAATTTAAAATTTCCTCCCATGCCCGGCATATACATTGCAAATTCAGGCAAATCGCCACTTTCTACTCGAAAGCCTGTATTAGAACCATATAATGCTCTGTTGAATTTTCTGGTTCCATTTTTTAAAACAAAACTATTTCCTTCCGGCGCGTAATGTATCTTGCGGGGAGTTTTATTTTCTTGTCCAAAAACGACGATAGAACACATTAAAAATAAAGCTGTCAGGGTTTGAATAGATTGTTTTTTAATTCTCATAGTGTTGTAAAAAATGAATTATCCTTAGATTCGGATGATATTAATTGCGTAATGCGGATGCAATTTCTTTGTTTTTTAGTGGTATAGTATCCTGTACCTACCTGATTTTTGCAATATAATAATTTATAATCCTATTGTATTTTAACATCATAGTACAGGATACTTTATAAAAACAGAACTGCTAGTTTTGAAATAACATCAAATTAACTATGTTACAATTTAACTATATGAAATCAATTAAATTACTTTCTTTTTTATCCCTGGCTTTTCTATTTTTCAATTTCACTTTAAAACAAGAAAATAAACCCACGCTTTTTATGGTAGGCGATTCGACTGTAAAAAATGGTAAAGGCGATGGTTCCGGCGGACTTTGGGGCTGGGGAGATTATATTGGACAGTTTTTAGATACAACAAAAATAAATATCGAAAATCACGCTTTAGGCGGTACAAGCAGCAGAACTTTTCAGGATAAAGGCTTGTGGATTGCTGTTTTAAATAAACTTAAAAAGGGAGATTATGTCCTGATTCAGTTTGGGCACAATGATGATGGCCCTTTAAATGATAGTCTTCGCGCACGCGGAACGATCAAAGGAATTGGAAACGAAACACAGGAAATTGATAATATACTGACTAAAAAACATGAAATCATTCACAGTTACGGCTGGTATATTCAGAAGGTAATTCGTGAAGCAAAATCAAAAGGAGCGATTCCTATTGTTTGTTCTCCCATTCCAAGAAACGACTGGAAAGAAGGAAAAGTGCCCCGCAATAACCAGTCGTATGGTTTATGGGCCAAACAAGTTGCCGATAAGGAGAAAGTGACTTTTATCGATTTGAATGATAAAATGGCCCTTGAAATGGAAAAACTGGGCGAGCAAAAGGTAACGGGAACTTACTTTTATAAAAAAGATCATACGCATACCTCGGCCAAGGGCGCTGTACTTTCTGCTTCTGTAATTATTAATCAATTAAAAGAAAGCAAAAATTCTTTAAAAAATTACATTTTAAAAGATCCCAAAATTGTGATTCCTGCCAAAAAGAAGGTTTATTTAATTGGCGATTCAACCATGGCCAACAATAACAGTGATCCAAATGCTGTAGGTTGGGGAGTCCCGTTTCCTGCGTATTGCGATACTACCAGAATTGAAGTCATTAATAAAGCCAGAGGCGGCAGAAGTACCAGAACTTTTGATCATGAAGGTCTTTGGGAGGAAGTTAAAAACAAGTTGCAACCGGGAGATTTTATACTAATTCAATTCGGGCATAACGATGCCGGAGCTATTGATAAAGAAAAATTTAGAGGCTCTCTCAAAGGAAGCGGCGATGAAACACAGGAAGTTATTCTTACAGATGGCTCTAAAGAAATCGTGCACACTTTTGGGTGGTACATGACTAAATTTATTCGCGAGGCTAAAGAAAAAGGCGCTATACCCATTGTTTTGAGCCAAACGCCACGAAATGAATGGCCAAATGATAAAGTAGAACGACGAAGCGATACATACGGAAAATGGTCTAAAGAGGCCGCCGATAAAGAAAAAGTGTTCTATATTGATTTAAATGAAGTTGTAGCCCTTAAATACGAGGCTTTGGGTAAGGAAAAGGTAAAAGCATTTTTCCCTAAAGATCACACGCATACTGGCGCAGAAGGTGCCAATTTTAATGCCTTATCAGTGGCGGAAAGCATTAAAAAATTAAAAGAATGCGGTCTTAAGGATTATATTGAGGTAAAATTATGAATTGTGAATCGTGAGATCTTCAAAATCTTTTTTTGTTGTAAACGATATTGCTTTAAATAAAAAAACCTCGTTTAATTGCTTAAACGAGGTTTTATTTTGAATAAAAATATTATTTTTTTGATTCTTCGATAGAAACTTTTCTAAACTCTTTTAAAAGTTTTTCAATTTCTAAAGTAGCTTTACGAGCTCTTGGTCCAGCAGCTTTAACACCTTTTTCTGTTAAAGATTCAGCTTCTGCTCTAAATGTGTCAATTTCGGCGTTGATTTTTACTAATAGATCTTTCATGCTTATAATTATTAAATTAAGCAGCAAAAATAAAAGTTTGATTGATAGTTACAACATATTTCACGTTAAAATTATCAGTGTTTTTCAGTCTTGGATTTAACATTAAATTTACCTCGCTTTTTTTCGTGAACCCCAGAAGAACCAAACAACTACTAATCAATCACTTATTTCTTCAACTATAAAAACAGCTGCTTATACAAGGTGCAAAAAACAGCTAAAAATAATTTGTCTTTTTTTGACTAAATCACAAAAAACGGTCTTAAATTTTAACTTTTCGCCGCTTATAAACCTGAGATTAACCGGGAATTTGAGGAAAAATTACTCAACCAACTGCTTATTCACGTAAACATCTGTAAAATTTACACCATTTATTATGCTTTTATCAATGCTTGTTTTTGTCGCCTGAATGTTTAAATTTTCAAATGAAAAATTAGATAAACGAACATTTGGATCATTTTCTACTCCATAAAAAGTATCACATTTTAAGTCTATATTTTTTAAAGTAATATGATCTCCATACGACAAGGGAACATCAGGACGTCCTTTTAAATCAAAAAATTGTTTCCAGGCAAAAACCGCCAGACACGTTTTGGCTTCTCCTTTAATATCTTCTACACGTATATATTCATATCGTTGTGGTGTATCAGGTCTCATTTTTAGCCATAATAATCGCGAAGCTCCATCAATTTTGCAATTGCGCATAATTACATTTCTATTGTGTATCGATTCGCTTCCGTTTGTTAGCGCCGAATGACAGAACCCAAAAGTGCAATCCTCTATAATAATATTGGCATTAGGACCGTTGTTTTTATCCTGATCTGCATACGGTCCTTTTCCACCTTTTAAAGCAATTGCATCATCATTAACCGAAAGGTAACAGCCTTTTACTAAAAAATTCGTGCAAATATCAATGTCGATTGCATCTGTACTTGGCGCTTTTGAAGTAAGATGAGGAGAAAAAATATACAGATCCAGCAATTTTACATTATTACATTTATAAAAATGGTTCGTCCAGAAACCTGAATTAATCAGTTTTACATCCTGAAGTTGCACATTATTTGATCCCCAAATAAAAACCAATCGAGGCCTTGATACTTCGAGATTTGTACATTTTGGATTTTCCTTGCGTCGCTCCCAGAAAGCATCCCAATACTTTTTCCCGTTTCCGTTAATGGTTCCTTTTCCTGAAATCGAAAAATTATCTACTCCGTACGCATTGACCAAAGCCGGAAAATAATCCAGATTTTGTCCTTCCATTCTGGATGGCATAATCGGGAAATCTGCAATATTATCAGATCCTTTCAGAACTCCGCCCTCTGAAAGGTATAAAGTCGTTTTGGGTTTAAAAAACAAAGCCCCGCTTAAAAAAACACCTTTGGGAATTATAATAACCCCTCCACCATTTGCTGCGGCTTTATCAATCACTTTCTGAATGGCGATGGTCTGAATTTTGGTACTATCCTTTGCTACTCCAAAATCTGTGATGGTGTATTTTTTGCCCAGATCTTTCAACTGAATCTTAGAATAATCCTTAAACCAGTTGGTAATTTCACTTCCGTCAGGAAATTTATCATTTGCATAATGCTGCGAAAAGGAAGTCTGCGAAAATCCAATGATACAGATTAAAATTCTAAAAATATTTTTCATTTTGGTTTTGTGTTAGTGTTAGTTATTTTTTTCAGGAGCTAGTCTCGTTTTCATAATAATCTTTTTGTGCAATCTTGTCAATCCTGACAAAGGAAGGACCACACTTGAAACGCCATAAAGAAAATCGTCAATCTTTGTCGAGTTTCAAGTGCGATCTCTCGTTTCTCAAGATGAAAAACTTTGCAGTTTACGCACCTTACTTCATCTCAACCTTAATCTTGGCTGAAAGCTGTTTCGCTAAAGTTGTTACGTAATTTGTAAAATAGGCTGAGTCTTTAAAATTCTTGTCTGCGCTTAATTCCCATCCGGCAATTGGGTAATAACTCACTTGCTGATTGTTTTTTGCAGAAATTTTTATCAAATATGAATCTGTTAATTTTCCTGTTTTAGGCGCTTCGATATATCCCTTATAAACATTTTTTGGTACAATCACAGCCGTTCCCAAAATCCATTGGCGTTCGTAGGTTAGTTTATCGTGTTGTATGAAACACACAAAATCTCCCGCATCAATAACTTGTAGCTGATTTTGGTTGTTTAGGTTCGAAAATGCTACAACCAGTGTTTCGTTTCCTTTTAAACCATTTACCCAAATCGTGTTTTTATAGCCATACATTCCTGGCCAAATTGAGCTCGTTTCCTGCGCCTGATATTTATTTCCTGATGCTTCCCAATTTTGATACGTATAACTTAAAACCGAATTTACAGGTCCTTCACTCACAATTTTGAATGTTGTTTTTTCAATATTATTTATCGTATCGCTGCCAATAATCCCAAGTCGGTTAATTTTATTATCGATCAATAAAGCAAAACCGCCAAGTCCGGCAGAATTCCCAACAGGAAAAATATCCCTTCCCCAATCATGCATCACATGGTAATTATCCTCAACGGCTCCTTTGCTATTAATACCCACATCTTCTGGTGTTATCGCAGGGATTCTTTTCCCGAAAACATCTTTTGAATTTCTTCCGTCCAGATAATGTCTAAAACCTACTTTGTCATTCTCCCAGCTTGGTCCGTCGGTTTGGTATTTTTGATAACCTAATTTTTTATGTACCTCATTGGCCATTAAAACTTCTTCTGTCGCCGGATGAACGGGCAGGTTTTTAGCTTCTCGTTTTCCGAATCTCGCGCTTGTTTTTAACGGAAATTTAGGATCCGTTTCAGACCATCTTAAGGTTGCTGTTTTTATTTCTTTAGCAGTAAAATCAGTTACCAGAAAAAGTTCGTCCCATTTTCCGTCTCCATCCAAATCATTTAGCTGCGCAGGAATTGTGTCGTTTTTATAAATTAAAACAGGATAAGTTCCTGTTTGATTATTTAAGGATAATTGATTTCTTTTTATCGAAATGGCTTTTTGGGGTACTTCTATATTTGTGGTGTTTTTTAAAACAATGGTACTTCCTGCCGATTTTTTCTGAGCATTACAACTCGCAAAAATTAATACTGACAATGCAATAGGCGCGTAATATTTTATAATATTTTTCATTCTTTTTTATTTTTATTTGAGGAACAATTTAGTCAATTAATCCAGATGAAAAACCTCTTTTAACACAATTGTTTTGGGCGAATTATCCGCATTGGTCTCCATTATATCTCCCATATAACTCCACCATTTTTTCACAATGGGATGATTCGGTAAAAAATTAGTATCAAAATCTTTACTCAGTTTTTGAACCGCAAAAAGAGTCAAAGTTTTTTCATCCAAAAAAATACTATAATCCTGTATTCCGCTTTCTGAAAGTAAGGTTTGCAATTCCGGCCAGATTGTATCGTGACGTAATTTATATTCGGCTTCAAAACCTGGTTTTAATTGCATTGTAAAAGCATTTCTTACTGTTGTATTATTTTCCATTTTTTCTAATGTTTTATGTTAGGCGTAATTTTTTAAACAAATAGATGCATCGGTTTTACATTATCTCCAAAGGTCTTTCAATTGTTTCAATTCATATAGCTTTACTACTTTGTTCCTCGGCACCTTTCAAACTATTTTAAAAATAAATGCTGAAGCAGTTTCGTATTTTCCTCCTTGCGAAGCGGTAAATAAATAAGTTGGTTTTCCGTTTTGAAACAATAACTGCGGACGCTCTACCCTACCGTAACGATTCAAATGTTTAGGTGCTTCAGGCTGGTTGATGTATTTATTTAAAGGCTGATAGGCAATTTGAGGATCACTCCAATGTTTCCCGTCATCAGAATCCATGTACAATCCGTAATCTATACCAAAAACGCCCATATCTCTGGCCAGCATTTTGAATTTCTTGTTTTCATACCATACAAAAGCGTCTTCGCATTGTTTATTATCTCCCAATTTAGAAAAATCAATTACCGGATTATCTTCGTATTTTATATAAGGGCCTTGAAGCGATTTGGCAATTGCCAGTCCGTATTTTCTATTTCCCTTAACGGGGAATTTTGGATGCTCGTAATTCTCTGTATCTAATGATTTATAATACAACCAATATTCACCATTTGGATGTTTGAGAAACGAAGGATTGGTTGTTAGAAGATCATCCCAGGCGCCTTCTTTTCCCGGAAGCAATAAGGGTTCATCCGGTCTTTTCCAGGGTCCGTAAAGAGAATCCGAAGTGGCCAAACCAATTCGTTTTGTATTCATTTTTCCGTTAGCATTTCCCATAAAAAACAGGGCATATTTTCCGTCTACAAAATGAATGCTGGGATTATGACAGGTTGTGGCGTCCCAAAATCCTGCTCCTCTCGGGGCTAAAATTGTGCTTACATATTCATACGGACCTTCCGGACTGTTGGCCACAGCATGCGCAATTTCAGAACTATTGATCCATCCGCTCATGCCTTTTGCTTTGGGCCATCGGGAGAAAAACACATGAATTTTCCCGTCCGGACCTTCAATCGGACTGTTGCACCAAACGTAATAATCTTCAAATTCTAAAGCGCGCCCAACTGGTCGAAGTCTTTTCTCGAAATCTGAAAGCTTAGGATCGTCTAATACATTTATGGCTTTCGCCGAAAATGGAAGACAAAGCGCCATAACAGCAAGAGAATTTCCGATTATAAATTGTCTTCTATTCATTTTAGTTTTTATTCAATTAAGATTTATTTTCAACATAGCTGCGTATTTTTTTTTTGCCACAGATTATAAAGAATAAAATTAATCTCGCAAAGTCGCTAAGAAGCAAATTTTAAATACATTATTGTCATTTCTACGCAGGAGAAATCTCCGAGAGAAGCTCGACAAACAAAATCGCCAATCTTTGAAGAATTACTTGTGTGATCTCTCGTTGCTCGAGATGACAAAATTGAGGCTAAAAAAATCACAACGCTTCAACTTACTTTTTATCTGTTTTAATTTCCCAATCATCTGTTCTAAAAGGTGAAGCGGGTAAATTTTCATTATTAAATAAATTAGGCTCCGGAATGGCTTTCCAGGCAAAACGAACGGCTATCGGATTTTTTACCTTTGAAGAAGAAATTACCACCGTTTTCCCTTCAATTTTGGCATCGGCAGGATAAAAAACCTGATCTTCTCCTGCTATTTCAAATTCTTTTAGACTTTCTCCATTTTTCTTTAATCCCGATTCGGCGTAATCAAAAAACAATTGTGCTTTTTGTTTTTTAATTTTCATTTCTTTAAAAATAGGTCCTGAATACACCAGTTTATTTTCTCCATAGCTTTTAGCGCGCGCAATCAAAGCCAGTCTGTAGCCTACTGTCTGCTTGTCTATTGGGTGAATATTATTGGCGTCTCCAACATCTGTCGTTACGGCCATTGCGCTATTTGGGATTGTTTTTAAAGACATTAATTGCGCTTCACGTATTTCAGGAGTTTGTCCTTTGTGAGGCGTAATTTGCACATAATAAAACGGAAAATCGCCTTGTTTCCATTCTTCTCTCCAGCTTTTTACCATTGCCGGAAATAATGATCGGTACAAATAGGCTTTTCCTGAATTGCTTTCGCCCTGATACCAAATCGCTCCTTTTATGGTATAATTTACTAGAGGATGAAGCATTGCATTGTATAAAACATACGAGGTTTTGTTGGCTTCTTTTTTAGGCTTTTTCAATTGCCCTTTCTCGGCATTTGCTGCAGCTGCAATTCGTTCGTTGGTAAGATTTAAATAGTACGTTTCCAGTTTTTCCTGATATAATTTTTCATTTTTGGCATCTTCCTGCAAAATGGGTAAAAAGACAACATCTTGTTCTAAAACACTTTGAGCAGTCCACGCTTCTGCTTTTGTTCCTCCCCATGAAGTCGAAATTAATCCAATGGGAACATTTAGTTTTTGATATAAATCCCTTCCAAAGAAATACGCCACAGCAGAAAAGTTCTGAATACTTTCCGGGGTACAAACCTTCCAGCTTCCTGTAACATCTTCAAGTGGAGTTTGCGAAGCATTTACAGCCACGGTGAATAATCTAATATTGGGAAATGAGGCATTTTTGACTTCTTCCTCGTAATTTTTAACTCCGGTTTTCCATGTTTTATCTTCTCTCCCCACAGGAAAAAACATATTCGACTGACCTGAACAAAGCCAGACTTCGCCAATTAAGACATTTTTTAATACAATTGTGTTGGATGCATTAAGGGTAATATCATACGTTTTTTCGCTCCCCAAAGGTGTTGTAACTGCTGTTTTCCAATTTCCATTGGCATCAGCAATAACTTCTGCCGGAAGACTGTTCCATCCTAAATGAATGGTTATTTTTTCGTTTGGCGCTGCCCATCCCCACAAATTAACTTTTGCATTTTGCTGTAAAACCATATTATCGGCTACTAACGAAGGCAATTTTACCTGCGCCGAAATGGAGTATTTTACACTAAAAACCAGTAGAAATAAAAGAAATCTTTTTAAGTACATCATCTGAATATTTTTTAATACTAAAACTTTAAATTTAAAACAGTTAAACGGTAAAGGTATCCTGTGCTTTCCTGTTTATTTTCAATTTTAAAACTAAAAAAAAGCTGCCTGAAAAGACAGCTTTTTTTCAAAAAACAAAAATAAAAAAGACTCCAATTATTAATCGTAACCCGGATTTTGATCGTAAAGTCCAGGAACGGCTAAGATTTCTGATAACGGAATTGGATATAACAACGAATTGTTTTCGATTGTTCTAATTTTCCCCTCGGTATCTTCTGCTGCTTTCCAGGCGTTCATAGTTGTTACTGCTTTTCCTGATCTGATCAGGTCAAACCATCTTGTTCCTTCAGAGAAAAATTCTTTTCTTCTTTCCGTAAACAAATCATCCAAAGTAATATTAGAAGCATTTGCCGGAACTCCTGCTCTTGTTCTAACTTTATTTACAATATCATCAACTTCTGCCTGCGAACCTCCACCACCGTGAAGTGTACACTCGGCCATAAGCATTAATACATCTGTGTAACGCGTTACCATAAAATCTACACCCCAGTCTTCACGACCGTTTCCGTATCTGGTAGCATCAATGTATTTTTTGAAAACAGGTAATGTATAACTTCCTTTATAAGTTCCTGTTGCTACTGTATAACTGGTTGCTATACCGTAAATTTTTCTTTTGTCTGTTTCTGCAAATAAATTCAAAAATCCTGTAGAAATTGGTTTTGCTTCAAGAGCTCCCTGTGCTGATAAATTTACTGAGGCAAAATAAGGTTCGTACCCTAACTCTACCATAAAATTACCCCCAACGGCAAGTGGTAAACTTTGAGTGTAGGGAATGGTCAATACGTTTTCTTTATTGGTAATTCCTTCTACTTTAAAAATAGGCTCGTAATCTGCTGCAAAAGCATATAAGCCACTTAATTTAATATCATTTAATTGCTGATAAGCTTTATCCCATTCATTTAATCCAAGTGTAGCACCATCAATATTATAGGTTGGGCTTGAACGCGTCATGTATACAAGACCTAATAATGCCTTTGCGCCGTATTTGGTAACTCTTCCGTAATTGGCCGCGTCGTATGAAGGAGCAAGATCCGGAATCGCTTGTTCAAGATCTGAAATAATTAATTTATAAACATCTACAACCGGAGTTCTTGGAATTTTTGCAGCTTCGGTCGCGGTCATTGTTTTTTCCATTAATGGAACTCTACCAAACCATCTTAATAAATCAAAATAGCAGAATGCTCTAAGAAAACGCGCTTCAGCAATCATTGAAGCTTTATCCGCAGGATTCGTAAAGATCTGATCTCCTTTTTCGGCGATTTTCTCTAATAACTGATTGGCTTTATTAATAGCATTATAATTACTCAGATAGGCTTCTTTCACGTAAGTGTTAGAACTTATCGAGGTATAAAAACTATTAATTCCTTCCCAATCTCTTGAAGCTTGTGTTGTTGCCAGCAAATTATCTGATCTTACTTCACTTAAATTTAAAACCCTGTTGGCATAACCGTATGTTCCCATTCCGTGAAAAGCAACAGAATACGTGGCATTTCTGGCCTGAACAAAATCACCCGACGTAGCATAGAAATTCTCGATTGTTCCCTGAGATAAAGGCAACTGATTCAATTCATCCGTGCAGGATGTCATTGCCAATACTACTGTTAGTAAATAAATATATTTTTTCATTTTATTTTAATTAAAATTAATGTTAAGTCCTATCACTAAAGATTTTGCCAAAGGAGCTCCTCCATAATCTACCGGTACAGAAAAATCGCTGTTTGAACTCGCTGAAGTATTTACCGCTTCCGGGTTAAAACCTACTTTATATTTGTTCCAGTAGAACCAGTTTTCTCCTGTTACATAAAGTCTCATATTATCGATTCTGCTTAAACCTTTAATGGCTTGTCTTAGGTTATAACCAATTGTGATGTTTCTAACACTCACATAATCTGACTTGTACAACCAATCTGAATTGGCCTGATATCCAAAAGAAGTTCTCCAGTTTCCTCTCACAGATGGATCTACATTAAGTGAATTCTCAACAGAACCCATTCCGGTACGGTCAATAGCTCTTCCGGTTAATCCGTAAACTGTTCCTCCGTTTTGTCCCTGAACTAAGATGTTTACGTCGATATCTTTATACTTGAAGGTATTGGTGATTCCCCAGGTATATTTTGGAGTTGGATTTCCTAAATCCACACGGTCATCTGAATTGATTTTTTTATCTCCGTTCTGATCAATATAGCGAGGATCTCCCAATACTAATTTGTTCCCTCCAATTGTAGTTCCCCCTGCATCGATATCAGCCTGAGTTACGACTCCGTTTTGCTGTAATCCAAATATGGTATACATTGGTTTTCCTACTTCTAATTTTACAAACGGAATTCCTCCGTCATACGCATTACTAATTTCAATTTTCGACTGACCCGGACCCAGAGCCAAAACTTTATTTTCATTGTGACTTAAGTTTGCCGATGTTCTCCACTCAAAATTAGGCGTCTTCACATTTAGAGAACTCAATTCAAATTCCCAACCTTGATTTTGTACTTCACCAACATTGGTAAGATAACTTGTAAATCCGGTTGCTCCAACGATAGGCACTCTTAATAACAATTCGCTGTTATTTTTTCTGTATACTTCAAATGTTCCTGAAAGTCTGTTTTTTAAGATTCCAAAATCTAACCCAAAATCAATACTTCTTGATTCTTCCCAATGCAATGAAGGGTTTGCAATTGATGATGCTCCCTGCCCTATGGCTGCTGCTCCGCCAATAGAATAATTGTAAGTGGCCAATGTTGCGTACGAAGCATAACTTCCAATATTGTTACTTCCGTTAAGTCCACCGCTTGCTCTTAGTTTTAAGTCGCTAAGCCAGTCTACTTTTTGTAAAAATTGTTCTTGTTTTACCCTCCATGCTAGTGATAGTGAAGGGAAAACGCCCCATTGTCTGTCTGATCCAAATTTTGAAGAACCATCTCGTCTCACACTGGCAGACAAAATGTATTTTTCTTTGTAATTGTACTGCAACCTTGCAAAATAAGACAGTAACGTACTTTTTTCAGCATTTGTAGATCCCAAAGATCCTGTTGGCAATGTTTCAACTGTTGAACTATTGTATAATGCTCCCGAAGATAAGTTTGACCTCATGATTTCGTATGAGCTGAAAGACTGTCCTAACAATATATTGAAATTATGATCGCCAAATGATTTGTCCCAGTTTAAGGTATTTTCATTGACTAAATTTTGTCTTCTGTAGGTATTATAAGCCCCTCTAATACTTGCCTGAACATCATTTGGCGTATAACTTTCTGTAGTATTATCTGAGTTATCAAAGTTTAATGTCGTTTTCCAGGTAAGTCCTTTTACAAACTGATAACTGGCATAAGTAGAAATCAAAGTTCTGTACATGGAGTTTTTTCCTGTTCTCGCCAATGCATTTAGCATATTGGTTGTACTGCTTCCCCAGGCGTATCTTGTTGTGTATTTTTCTCCTGCCGCATTAGAAGCGCTTTCAAAAACCGGTGTTGCTGTAAGGGCTTTAAATAACGTATTGTCTTTTCCTTCTACACCCGGATCGTTTCTGATCGAGTAGGATGGCGCAATGTTTATTCCGGTTTTAAAGTTTTCTGATAATTTAAAATCAACATTGGCTCTTGCCGAAAATAAAGTATAATCCGTTCCAATGATGTATCCTGTATTTTTTTGATAATTGGCAGATACGTAATAATTCACCACATCTGTAGCTCCCGAAGCCGATAATTGATAGTTGTTGAATTCTCCTGTACGGAAAACTTTATCCTGCCAGTCGATATAATCAAGTCCCGGATGTCCCGGAATGTCCCATCTTTCATCATACAAATAAGTATAATATCTTGTATTTGCTGTGTTAAGAGGTGCAGTTGGATTTTTAGCATTGTAAGCCGCAATTCTCTCTGCGTTGTTCTGACTTGCCGAAGCTCCTGCAATTCCTGATCCTACCCATTGCGAATCAATCATGGTTTTTGCCCTGTCGATCCATCCCTGTGCAGATAACATATCTACTCTGTTGGCTTCTTTATTTACACCGCCATACATATTAAACGTAAATTTTGTTTTCCCTTTTTTTCCTTTTTTAGTGGTAATTAAAACAACTCCATTTGAAGCTCTTGATCCGTAAATAGAAGCTGCTGCTGCATCTTTTAATACTTCAATCGATTCTACATCATTGGGGTTCATATTATCTAAAGGGCTTCCGCTTGAAAATCCACCATTACTGTTAGATCCTTCTGTATAAATAGGAAATCCGTCCACCACGTACAAAGGTTCGTTTCCTGCCGTAATTGATCCTGATCCCCTGATTTCGATACTAAATGGCTGACCTGGTAAACCCGTGGTTTGCTTGACACGAACACCGGCTACCTGCCCTATTAATCCCTGATCGATTCTTGAAATTGGTCGCTCTGTAAAATTTTCTGTTTTAATACCTGAAATGGCGCCCGTAGTTAATTTTTTCTTTTGGGTTCCGTACCCTATCACTACTACTTCATTTAAGTTTGAACTCTCTGCATCTAAAGAAACATTGTAAGTAGTTGAAGCTCCTATTTTTATTTCTTTTTTCAAAAATCCCACGAAAGAAAAAACCAGGGTTTCTCCTTCAGATACCTTTATGCTGAATTTTCCATCAAAGTCAGTACTAGCTCCTCTATTGGTTCCCTTCACAATTACATTGGCTCCCGGAATAGAGAGTTTCGACGGATCAGTAACTGTTCCTGTAACCGTTTTTTCTTGCCCATAAACCGATCCGTGCAACAAAGCAAAGAAGGCCATAATCAGCAAAAGATTAAGCTTGTTTTTCATAAAAGTTAAATTTTGGTTAGTTTAATAGTTTTTTCAAATTTATCCAGAACTTGTATTGGTGGCATCCTGTAGTATCCTGTTAGATTTCAGCGTCTTATAGGTTTTTTATATTTATTTTAAGACAAAAATCCCACAACTGACTGATTTACAATCTCTAAATAAATTGAAAGAATAATAAATATCATATCAAAAATTTAAATAAAATATTTTTTATCATTTGATATTTATTTTTATAAAAAAAGAAGAATTATAAAATAAGTAGGTACATTCATTAAGTATTTCATTTTTGGATATAATTGCCAAAAACAGGATGCTACAGGATAGCCTTTTGATACGATACTAATACTTTTACTTTTATTACTACTATAAAATTGTCCTGGCATAATTTTTTAATAATGTGAAGTGATTAATTTAGTAACCACTAAAACTTTTGAGTAAAATAATGAAAATAACCAAATCAAACCTCTTTATTACATTATTCTTTTCCTGCGCTCTCAGTACTTTCGCACAGGAAACCTCCGGTTCTCCCTGGCCAAAATCGACCAACATTAATCAGCCCTGGACGCGTTGGTGGTGGATGGGAAGTGCTGTCGATAAACCCAACCTGAAAAAGAGCCTTACCGACTTTTACAAAGCCGGAATTGGCGGTGTGGAGATCACTCCTATATATGGTGTAAAAGGAGAAGAAAACAATTTTATCGATTATCTCTCTCCAAAATGGATGGAAATGCTGGATTATACTATTCATATTGCTGATAGTCTGCACATGCAGGTCGATATGGTATTAGGAACAGGCTGGCCTTACGGAGGTTCTCATGTCACTTTGCCTCATGCCGCTTCAAAACTAATTGTAGAGAAATATCCTGTAAAGAAGAATGAGACTTTCAATAAAAATATTACGCTTAGCAACAGCAAAGAAAAAGTACCTGCTGACCTTTTGTATGTTGTAGCTTACGCAAGCGATGGCACTTATATCAACTTAACAGATCAGTTAAAGAAGAATAAAGTGAATGCCAAAGACAAAGGAATTGAGGGCAATCACGTTGCTTTGCCCGATATATCAGAACCCAATAAACTGAACTGGAAAGCGGGTAAAAAAGATTATACCATTTATGCCGTTTTTAGCGGAAAAACTGGACAGGAAGTAAAAAGGGCTGCACCGGGCGGAAAAGGATATACTTTAGATCATTATTCCAAGGAAGCTCTTAATGCTTATGTGGTTCCTTTTAATACCGCTTTTAAAGGCCGAGAAGGAAAAATCAGGGCAATTTTCAATGATAGTTTTGAAGTTTACGGAACTGATTTTACCCCGAATTTTTTCGAAGAATTTAAAGCCTTACGTGGTTATGACCTTAAAAAAGAACTGCCTCTTTTACTGAATGAAACTGATAATGAAATTAGTAACAGAATCAGAAGCGATTACAGGCAAACGATTGGCGATTTATTGCTAAATAAATTCGATCTGTCATGGACTGCCTGGGCGCATTCTAAAAACTTTAAAACCAAACTTCAGGCGCATGGTTCTCCTGGCAATCTCATCGATTTATATGCCTCGGCAGATATTCCCGAGTGCGAAACTTTTGGATCAATGCCTTTTGATATTCCGGGTTTCAGACGTGAAAAAGAAGATATCCGCGAAGGCGATGCTGATCCGGTAATGCTGAAATTCTCCTCATCGGCTGCTCATATATCGGGCAAAAATCTGGTTTCATCAGAGACTTTTACGTGGCTCAGAGAACATTTTAAAACGGCATTATCGCAATGCAAACCTGAGGTCGAAGATTTAATGCTCAACGGGGTTAATCATGTTTTCCTGCACGGATCTACTTATTCGCCAGAAAGAGCAGCATGGCCGGGATGGCAATTTTATGCTTCTGTAAATTTTAATGCCAATAATGCTATTTGGGAAGACGCTCCGGCTTTATTCTCTTACATTTCCAATTGCCAGTCTTTATTGCAACAAGGAAAACCGGATAATGAAATCCTGCTTTACTGGCCAATTTTTGATACATGGGACAAATATCAAAAGGGCAATTTGTTCTTTCAGTTCAAAATACATTCTTTATCAGAATGGTTATACGACACCTCTTTTTATGACACCACAAGAAGTTTAATAAAAAAAGGATATGGTGTAGACTTTATCTCTGACAACTTTATAGCCGATGCAAAAGTGGTGAATGGGAAAATAATGCTACCGGGCGGCAGCTTTAAATCGCTGATTATTCCGTCTTGCAAAAAAATGCCCCTTACTACTTTGCAAAAACTAATTGAACTTAAAAAAGCAGGAGGATCGATTATTTTTGAAGGATTACCGGAATCGGTTCCCGGATTTAATGATTATAAAAAACAGGAAGAAAAACTTCAAAATTTTTTAGCCACAAACAAAGACCTGATACAGCCTGCTTCGGATGTCTTTAAAGCTTTAGAAAATGCACACTTGTATCCTGAAACGCTTGTTGATACCGGTTTAAAATATACCCGAAGAGCTATCGATGGCGAAAAAATATATTATTTGGTCAACCATACTCCAAAAACGATAGATACTTTTATTCCGCTTCAGATTGGGAATAAAGAAGTGGTGATTTTCGATCCGTTAACCAGAGATTATGGCAATGCAGTTGTTACTAAAAATGCCACTACAACATTGGTTAAAATTAAAATAGCACCGGGACAATCTTATTTTCTAAAAACAGAAAATACAGCTTCGCAAAAAAAATGGAATTATTATGAGCCTTCTGCTGATGCCATTGCTTTGAAAGGAAACTGGAAAATAACTTTTGACAAAGGCGGTCCTGAGTTGCCTGCAAGCGCAACGGTATCGCATCTTGAATCCTGGACAAAATTAAGTCCCCAAGCCGGGGCATTTTCCGGAAGCGCAACTTACAGCTTAGAATTTGACAAACCAAATACTAAAGCAGATCAATGGAGTCTGAATTTAGGAGATGTTCGCGAAAGTGCCAAAGTCTGGCTTAATGATGAATTTATTGGTACAGCCTGGTCAGTTCCTTATCAATTGAATGTTACAAAACTTAAATCAGGGAAAAACAAACTCAAAATTCAGGTTACGAATCTCTCTGCCAACAGGATCAGGGATAAAGAACTAAAGGGCGAAGAATGGAAGATTTTTTACGAAATCAATATGGTCGATAAAGATTATAAAAAATTCGATGCCAAAAAATGGGAACCTATGCCATCGGGATTATTAGGTCCGGTTACGATTACCCCACTCAAAGAACAGAACTAATTATTAAAATAACGAATATTAAAAATGAAAAAATTACTTTTATTTTTCGCTATATGCTTTTCATATACTCATTCAGCCCACGCTCAACAGCCCTTTGATAAAAAATTGGTACTCAAACAAATGATGCTTGCCAATGATTATTTTATGCAAAAATGGCCGGAAACAGGAAAAACAATCATTACCAATAAAGAACGTCCCAGTAATATCTGGACGCGCGGGGTGTATTATGAAGGATTGATGGCCTTGCATGAAATTTATCCTAAAGAAGCTTATTATGATTATGCCTACGCCTGGTCTGAATTTCATAAATGGGGATTTAATGGCGGAAATACTACCCGAAATGCCGATAATTATTGTGCGGCCCAAACCTATATCGATTTGTATAATCTGGAGCCGGATCCTAAAAAACTAAAGAACACAAAAGCCAATATTAATATGCTTTTAAACACTCCTCAACTAGACGACTGGTCGTGGATTGATGCCATACAAATGGGAATGCCGGTTTTTGCCAAGCTGGGAGTTTTAGAAAAAGACAATCGTTATTTCGAAAAGATGTATCAGATGTATATGTACTCAAGGGATAAACACGGCGATCACGGGCTTTATAATCCTAAAGATGGTTTGTGGTGGCGTGATGCTGATTTTGATCCTCCCTACAAAGAACCGAATGGCGAAGATTGTTACTGGAGCCGTGGAAACGGCTGGGTAATTGGCGCGTTGGCAAAAGTTCTGACGATTATCCCTGAAAATGCACCACACAGGGCACAATATGTAAAAGATCTAAAAGCGATGGCTGCTGCTTTGGTTCCGATTCAGAGAGCGGATGGTTTCTGGAATGTAAGTCTGCATGACCCTACTAATTTTGGAGAAAAAGAAACTTCAGGTACGGCATTATTTGTTTATGGAATGGCTTACGGAATCAACAGTGGAATTTTGAAAAAAGAAATTTACCTGCCCGTTATTCAAAAAGCATGGAATGCTATGACAACCGAGAGTTTACATACGAATGGTTTTTTAGGCTATTTACAATCCACAGGAAAAGAACCTAAAGACGGTCAGCCTTTATCTTATGATAAAATTCCGGATTTTGAAGATTACGGATTAGGGTGTTTTTTACTTGCCGGTTCTGAAATTTATAAAATGAAATAATGCCCCTGGCACTGAAAGTAAAAAACAGCAAAGAGAATATCTATAGTTAAAAGCCTGCTCCATTTTTTTTTAAAAGGGCAGGCTTTTTTTGGTTTAACGTTTTTTTTTATTTCAATTAGTTAGTCGATCTGCTATTCCCAGCAGATAAATACAGCTGGGTTTATTTTTCTTAAAAGAAGCTTCGTATCTGATATACCCATATTGACTCAGTTCCCGAATATGTCTGTGATAAGTAGTGCGCGCTGATATTTTGGCCAGTGGCATGATCTGATAGCTATAGGCTTTTATGGGATTTACAAACCCGCAAATGCTGTAATAGCGCAACAGGGCTGCAAATAAACCAAGGTGAATACTCCCTATGCGCAAATCTTTTTCTGTGGCGGCAAAAAATACGCTCAGTGAATCTTCAATACTGTTCGCCTTAAAGGGAATTAGATCGTTTTTGTCGTCTCTTACTCCCTTCTGCTGGTACCTGATCTTCATTGCTCTGAGGGCGCTGGCTTTTTTTTATGCTCCCCTACCTGCTCATACACCACTTCAATTTGCCCTATGTCCTTGTAATGGCGGTTATCGAGTTTTTTTAGATCTTGATCGTAAATCCCAATGGTTTTAAATTGAGGATTGGCCTCTATAAAAAGCTTGGTTTCCTGAGTCCCATTTAAAAATGTAACCTGGTGTAAATTCCCTTTTCTAAGGGAGCGCAAAAGATCCTCTTTAAAGACATCATTGGTAAGCTCCTTAATAGGATATTTGCCAAGGGTAACCTCAAGGTCATAGCCATAATTTTGATGGTATTGCTTGAATTTAAAATTGTCATTTTCATCTGATTTAAAATCAATCTGAACCCAGGCGTTATAGCTATGTCCCTCTTTACTGGCCAACTCTTTGTTAACAGATCTCCCCATCATAAGGTTATAAGATTCTTTCATGGTAATATTGCCTGTCTTTCCCATATAAAAGGTTTGCTCCAGGACATCCGATATATTCTCTTTTTGAAGCTCCACCCTATAGGAGTTAAAAAAATAAAGATCCCCTTCCTTGGCCTTATTGAAATTCAGTGTGGCCCTGGCTACCCGATCCTCGTAATAAGTCTCATGGTACAAGGTAAAAGAAGGTTCTTGCTGATGGAGTTTCTGTTTTAACTCCATTTGCAATGCTTCACCAAATCCGGTGTATTTGAGCTGATCGCTCAAGTACTCAAAATTTTTCTCATTCATGATTTTTAAGTTTAAAAATTAGTGTTTCCTTACAAGGCGCTTAGTATTTCCAGATCCATTAGCTGATGATCTTTAATATCAAGTCCCAGTTGTCTCTGGCCGTTTTTCTCCAATAGTTCTATGGTAAGATATTTTCTCTCACCAATGGTAAACTTGGGCAATGCGCAAACCAGTGAAAGCTCAGAGCGCTCAGGGATTTTGATCAGCTCCGAGGTCATCAAAATGGGACTTATTTCAATTTCCTGGGATGCCGTTCGGGTAGATTTTCGCTGGTCACGGATAAAAAAACGCAGCTGGTCAATATCAAAATTAATTTTGGATTTGTTGCCCAATAAAAGCCGTAGGTAAATAACATCCTGATAAATGAATATCCCTGTAAGGCGAAGTCCGATATTAAACCTATTGTGACTCATTCCATTTAGCTTTTTCTTTTTTATCAGGGCCAGCTGGGCATACTGCAATATTTTTTTTTTGTTTTCATTATCAAGGGTAAAAACAATATCTGCGTTTAAGGCCGATGCGCTGTCTGCCAAAAAATTCATATCAGGACACTGCTCATCGTAATTCAAAACAAAGCCATAGAGTTTTCCCTCTGTGGTTACAACTGTTAGATTGGTCTGTGAGAAATTCTCTTTACCGGCTTTCACCAAAAGGATATTCTCCACCCCTTTTGCCTTTTGTATTAAAACCTCCGAACTTCCCTTATCTATGCTTTTAATGGGATAGGGGAAAACCAAACTGGTAGTTTTTAACTGGGCTATTTGCAGGTTTATAAATTCAGCCTGACTGCTGGATCTCTGTCCAAAGACTGCCATTGAGATCAAAGCCATAAAGGGCAAAAACCATAAATTTCTATTTTTCATCTCTTTTGATTTAATGTTCAATGGGAATTATTTTGCTTTTTGTCATATAAAAGAACCCGGTAGCCTGCCTTTACCATAACTTTAATAAGTTTTACTTTTTTGCTCATCAGGCTCTTGGCTGCTTCAATACCCATACCGGCCGCCTGCGCTCCCCAGGACTCACTAAGAGATGCTACCCCCAGTGTCTGGATAGAGCGATCTGCAGAGGCTTTGGCCACATCGCGGTTAATGGCCCCGGGTATATAAATCCCCTCAATCCCGTCCAGGTCATACACGGCGAGTTCAACGGGAAAAATGGAATTGCCATGCTTTATATTGGTAATCTTAATCTCTAATCGCTCTGCTTTTAAAAGTGCCGTTCCAAACAAAAAACTGTTTCTGGGAATCTCTACGCCTTGAATAAAAACCTCACTACAAAGACGTAGTTTCACTAACGAGCCGTTTACAATATTCTGGGTGAGATGTATCACCGCCTCAATGGCATTTTGCCCCTGATGTATTGTATCTATCTCCTGAAGGAAATAAAATGAATTGGATTCTACGGCAGTCTGCTCATTACGCCCATCATCGAGTGAAGTTAGATTGTGGCCATTTTTACGTACCACCCTGAGTGATTTTTCTTTTTTATTCTCAGCTGCCTTTTTTAACTTTTCCTCAATGCGAGCCGGATGTTGAATATCCAGAATGTTTTCAAGCATTCCCCCTAACTGCCTGAGCTCAGGATCCTCCCCCTGGGGCTGGCCCATAACCGAGATGAGTTGCTCAAGTTTTTTCATATCTTCAGATTCAGCCGAGACGCCATAATGTTCAAACTCCCGCATGTCATGGTCTTGATTGGCGCGCACATTGGGACTTTCAATGGCTTTTTGAAGTGCCTGGAGTTTTTGATATACCTTCCGCGCATTCTGATCCTGATATGAAGTGATGTTAAGTCCCATATTACCTTTTGTAACACTTCTCATGGCTGACTCTTCTAACCATCCAGCGATAGAATCATTTTTAAAAAAGTTATTGGAGTAGTTGGGATCTTTTTTAATTTGCTCGCTTCTTTTTAGCGAATCCATAGTAGCTTTCTGGTAATAGCTTAATTTGTCCAAGGGTATCTCTTCTTTGAACTCTGGGCCAGGAAGGATAGTATTAAATTTTCTTTTCTCTACTATCTCACCACTTAAAGCTTCCACTTTTCCCCCTCCCATGCTCCAGAATAAGAGCGTTATAAATGGCAGGGCCAATAAAGGAAGTACCAGCAGCATTTTTCGTTTTTTTAATTCTTTAATTGAAATTGTCTTTTTCTCCATGGCATTACTCTTTTACATTGGACTTATAATAATTTTCAATAAAAAACAGGCTGTCCAGAAATCCCGGGCGCCCAAGGATAATACTATCATATGTTTTTTTACCTTCCGCGCTTCCTTTTAGACTATCCAAATACTGCCGCGCGCCAGTGATGCTTTTATATTCCCTGGGTGAGATAAAAAAAGATTTACTTGCTCTTTTTATCCTCCTCTCATGGAGGTGTACCTGCACAGAGATGCGCTCCATCGACACAACAGGAGAAGTCCCCGATACGAGACCCCTGTAGAGAATCGACAAACTAATAGCGCTGCTAAAGCCTGTAAATACAAGCAAAAATGCAATGAGCTTTTCTCTGGATAACCCTGAGGTAATACGGTTCATTTCTCTGGCCCACCATTGCTTTACAAGCTCATAATACCTGTTAGTTCCTTTGGTGTTGATTCGTTTTTTAAACCAAGGTTTCATCACTTTTTATTTTCGAGTTTCAATACTGAGATCTTTATTCTCCACTGTAGTGAGGTGCTCTATTAAAAAGCCATGCGGATTATTATCACTCCTGGATACATTTCTTAAATTTCCCTCTGTGGTAAGACTCCGGTTTACAACACTGGTGGATCGGATGATTTTCTGTCTTGCATAACATTTAAAGAAGTAAGGATACTGTTTTAAATCAATCTGAATACTATCAATTGTAACGTTCTGGCTGATATTGCCCGAGATAATTCCCGAGTAGTAAGCGTTCTCTCTCAGGTCATCATAAATCCGCTTGGCGCTCTTATCGGCCAGATAAAGCGCCTTTGTAATATTTGTTTTGATGACCTTATCATCGGGATCAAGTGTAAAGAAATAATTATGAAAGGTCTTCACGTGATCTCGCGCCTCCACCACAACATTATCTTTTCTCTCCGAGGCGTAAGCTTCCAGGGCTTTACCATTGGCCAGTATATACACCTTGTCCTGCAATAGACTTACAGTGGCAAAACTTTTATGCAGAGTATAGCAACAAATCACAATACACCCTACAATGATCAGCATGGTAAAGCTGCGTACATAACCAAAGGCGGTATCAATATTTTTCATTTTGGTAAACATCTTTTAAATTGTTTTTATGATTTGGAATTTCCTTTTAATCTCTGGGACATATAATTTCCTTTTTCCTGAAAATAGGGAGAACTCCCCGATGAGGATGACATGTTCTGAGACATTCTGCCCGGGGCATCTCCCATAGCATCCATCACCATTGCATTTCCTTGTATGGTTCTGCTATCTGCTCTGCTGGCAGTGCTGTAAAACAGATTGGTTGCTCTTTGAGACAGGGCATCACCCCCTGCGGCGTGCACAATGTAATTGGCCACTGAGGGTACAGTGAAATACCCAATAATGCCGATGATCATAAAAATAAGGTAAGCCATATCGGTCCTGCTAAAAAAAGTATCCCCGCCTTGATTGACCTGGTTGATATCGAGCTTTAACATCTGCTCCTGTATCTTGCCGATAATACTTCCAAAAATATTGGCCACGGGAAGCCAGAGATAAATATTGATATAACGCGCCAACCAGATGGTCAGGGTATGCTGAAAGCCATCAAAAACAGCAATTCCAAACACCAAGGGTCCCAGTATGGATAATACCACAAGCTGGAAGGTGCGAAGGGTATCAATGCAGAGTGCTGCCGCTTCAAAGAGCACCAGCAGGACCTCGCTCATCCATTCCTTTACGGAATTTCTAAAATTATACGAGGCTTTTTCCATGGCAAATTTTACATCATTTCCAATACCAGCAATCACTCCTTCATCAGCTGGATCGGCTCCATGGTTGGTATACCTGTACCACTGCTCGCGATTACCCGCTCCTGTCTCCCCGACATACATCTTCCAGGGATCTGTCTGCTTGATGGCTTTTTCTTTCTCTTTTAAAAGAACTACAATGGCTTTATTGGATCCCTCTACCATTGCAGCGGTGGCGGCGACCGTAGGCTTCATCACCCCATTGATTAGACTAAGCACTGAAGGAAAAATCATGATACAAAAACCTATGACAAAGGGCCGGAAAAGCGGATAAAAATCTATGGGTTCGGCATTGGCTATATGTTTCCACACCCTGGTGGCGATATACCAAATGGCGGCAAAACCAGCAATCCCCTGTCCTGTTGCGATAAGATTGGCACAAAGGGGCATCAGCTCATCGTAGAGCTGCTCTAGTATCAGGTGCAAGCCTTTTGAATTCCCCCCTACCTGCTGCCCTTGCAGGGCAAAGGGTACCACAAATGCGGTCAGTATAAAATAAACCCTTTTACTTAATTTAAATATTTGCATCACTTTTTAGTTTTTAAGTCCGTGAATTCCAAGGATGGCGCCTATATCACTTGATTCCCTGGCTCTTTGCAGGGCCAACACATTGGAAGAAGCGTTAAAATTTCTAACAAAAAAAAGCTTATCCTCCATCTGGGCGTAGATCTTATCAATGGCCTGCAGCCTCTCATCATCAGACATCCTAAGGGTGTTGGCACTGAGAATCATTAGGAGCTCATCGAGATTCCTAAGGCTCTGACCCAGCAAATTATCATACACTTTTTCAAAGTAGTTCATTTCTTGGGATGTAAAACTTCCACTTTTGCTGTAACGAGTAAAAGCTGCTTTGCTTTCCTTTACCAGCAGGACTTGGAATGTGATAATATCCTCTACCTTTTTGTAATTTCTCACCAGAGGACTCACCTGAAAAAGCGCATCTAAAAATGTCTTGTGCAAGGTGAAATTTCCCTGAGAGAGGTCCCTTACCGCATTGTATCCCCCGGATAAAATATCATAACCCTTTTTCATATCTTTGAGAATCCCTTTAAACTGGCTGAGCTTTTCAATATTTAAAACAAGCTGCTGGATCTCCTGAGATTGGGCCTGGACTTTTACAGGCAATAGAATTCCTATTGCCAGAGCCATTAGTAGAATTAGTTTTCTCATCCTATCATTTTTATAATCCGTTTAAAGTGCGGCTCCAAAAAATAGTATTCTTCTGTTTGGATTTCCATAAAGCAAGCATCTTAGCCTGGTGGCTAAAGGTTAAAGAGAACTCATAATCAGATATCATTGTTTTGTACAGAGCATCAATGCGCTCCAGACGCTCATCATCTTTCATCTCAAGATTGCCATTGCCGGTAAGTAGTAAAAGTTCATCCAAAGTGCTGTTGCAATTCTCAAACAAACGCTCAAAGGCTCTCTCTATATAATCAATTTCATCCCCATGAAAAACATCATTCTGCCGCAAGCCCCTGAGCGTATTATTGGAAATTTTGATGATCCTTACCTGTAATACTACAATCTCTGTGACCTTGGAATATTTTTTTATCCTGGGATTTACTTTCTTTAGCGAGGCCAAATAATCACCATGCAGACTCAACTCTCCTTTTTTAAGATCCCCTATAAAATTCAGCCCCTTTCTGGCAACATTATATCCTTTTTTCGCATAATCCATATACACCTGAAGAGCTGCGATCTGTAATAGCAATTCCTTGCGCCATTTGGCCTGTGCCTGCAGATTTTGAACAGAGACTCCCATCACCAGGAGTAATACAACTAACTTTTTCATGATTTTGCTCCATTATGGAATTAGGTAAAACTCCTTGACTTTATTTACATCATTACTTATTTTGGCCCTTTGAAGGCGCAGCAGCATATTTTGCTTATTAAATAGCATCAGGCTCTCATAATTATCATCAATTCGATCAGCAGCATTATTGATAATCTCAAGCCTTTTAAGATCGCTCATCTGGGTGGTAAAAGAATCCAGTACCAAAAAAATCTGATCGATGTTCTGAACACTTTGCCCAAGAATGCCTGAGTATACCTCCTGCATGTAATCAAGCTCCTGGTCGCTGAAAAGATTATCCTGCCTTATCAGGTTCCAGGTTCTTTCATACTCAGAGATAAGTCTGGTTTGTTTGGTGGTAACTTCTTTGATACGCTTGTAATAGGTAATGGCTGATTTTACCCTTGTAAGCTCTTCATAATAGTCCTTATAGAGATCGCGCTGTTTTTGGCTCCACTCTGAGATCTGCTCTAGTTTTAATTTAGATAGGACATTCTCAATTTGTTTTTGCGCGTTCTGAAGCCAGATGGTTTTGTTTTGCAGTCGCTGTATTCTCAGATCAATGGCTTTGATCACTTTTTTGGTAACGGCTTTTACTATTTCCAAAATAGGAAGCGCCACGGTCTTACTTGAGGCTTGCGCCGGGCTGCTTACTAAAAATAGACACAGCAGCCCCATAATTATTTTTGAGCTTGTTTTCATTTTTTCTTTATTTGATTTGGTTTCTCATCTCCTGGGCCAGCGCGGCAATGCCTCTTTTAATATCACCCCCGAATTTTCTGGCATACTGCTGCACCTTTACTTTTTCAGGCTCCTCGGTGGTATAGGCCAAATACTCTTCGAGCGATACTTCAGTTCGAAATACCTTAGAGATTATGCCCCCTAATGATATGAACACCTCCTTATACTTTTTATCTGGATCATTACTCTTGTTCACTGAGAGCACCAGTGCTTTTGCTTTGTCAGTGAGTCCCAAAAGGTCCTGAATCTGCTCAAATTTATTTTGATACTTGCTCTGATCCAGCAGTATAATACAATCACTGCTGTTGATAATGGCCTGCTTGACTATGGGAGAAGAGATAATATCTTCCACTTCCTGGGTCACCACAATGGCCTCGCCAAAGAATTTTCGAACTGTTTTAAAAAGATACCGTATATATTCTGCCATACCCTCGCGGGCAATGGCTTTCCATGCCTCTTCAATTAAAATCATCTTACGGACACCTTTTAGCTTTCTCATCTTACTGATAAATACCTCCATGATAATAATGGTCACCACTGGAAAAAGAATCGGATGGTCCTTGATATTGTCCAGTTCAAAGACAATGAGTCTTTCTTTTAAAAGGTCCAGATTCTCTGTGGCATTTAATAGATAATCAAACTCGCCTGCTTTGTAATAGGGACGCAGCACATAGAGAAAATTATTAACATCAAAATCCTTTTCCTTTACCTTGTCACTTTCTAAAATTGGTACAAAGTCCTCTTTCAGGAATTCATAGAAACTGTTGAAACACGGAAATATCTCAGCGTTTTTCTCCAATTTCTCATAGTAGAGCTGCAAGGAATTAGAAAGGGCTACATACTCACTCCTGTTGAAAGTCTCATCATCTTTTTTCCACAGCGCCAAAAGCAGGGTTTTAATACTCTCCTTTTTCTCAGTATCCAGATTATCCCCTTGACCTATATAAAAAGGATTAAACCGGATAGGGTTATGCTCATCATAGGTAAAATAATATCCACCCACCATATCACATAGTCCCTTATAGCTATGTCCGACATCCACCAGAACAATATGGGCTCCTTGCTCGTAATAACTACGGACCATATGATTGGTAAAAAACGACTTACCGCTTCCCGAAGGACCTAATATAAACTTATTGCGGTTGGTGCAGATACCCATTTTCATGGGCTCATCACTAATATCTACATGTACGGGTTTTCCCGTCTGGCGGTCTCCCAGACGTATCCCTACAGGACTCAGCGAGGAGCGGTATGAGGTTTCCATACTCAGAAAACAAACAGCCTGCTCAGTGAAGGTATCAAAGGTATCATTCATTGGAAAATCTGCTGCGTTTCCAGGTATTCCTGCCCAATAGATCTGGGGAGCTCCAACAGTTTCCTGCTTGGCCGCCGCATCCATCTGGGTCAAGGCTGATATTACTTTGTTTTTGATCTCCTTGAGCTCTTCCTTATCCGTGGACCAGGCTAGTATATTGAAATGCGCCTTTACCGGGAGTCTTTGCTGGGCAATGGCCTCGTTTAAAAAATCATTGGTAGCATCCCGCGCTATCATGTTCTCTCGGCTATAGGCTGATAAGGATTGCAGGCGCAATCTTTTGCTCTCGAGTTTCTGAATGGTTTTCTGGGCGTCTTCTATAAAAATGTACTGGTTATAGATGTGGTTACACGATAAGAGTTGTCCCAGAGTTGAGGCAAACCCCACACTAAATTTTGTTTTATCGCTGCAATAGCGATCAAAGTTGATTCTCGAACCGCACAAGGCTGGCAAATCAGCGGCATCTCCCAGGGTAAAGAGCTGGCAATGTTTATCCCCTACCTCAAGACCTTTATCAAATTTCAGATCCTTATAGACAAAGGAATCCGGGCTCTGGGATAAAACACAATATTGCTCAATGAGTCCCACTTTCCTGCTCTGGCTCCTAAGGGCATTATTATCCAGGCGAGTCAATTTTACAAACCCGCTGTCTTCCATAATGCGTTTGAACTGGCCTGCGCTATCCATAAAATCCTCAAGCAATTGAAAGTTTAGGGTTTCCTGGGGTACTATGGAATATCTGATAAGACTCGAGAACAAGGAAGTAGAAGTTTTTCTGCCTATTGTTTTTTTGGTGAGCATGATATAACACGAGTGATCCAAAAAAGGTCTTCCGTTAAAGAATCGCTCGCTGCTTCTGGTTAAAAAGCTGCTGTCCTCTTTTGTAAAATCTGCCTTGTAGGTACTCTCTAAAAACCAGTCCTGCTTGTGAAAAACACAAAACTTTGGCAGCACTTTCAAAGCTTTTATCCACGATTGGTGAAAGGCTTCATATTCCTGGTCCGAGAGGGTAAAAATCTCTGGGAGTTCCACCTTAAATACAATAGTTATATCCCCTTGTTTTGATAATATACAATCATGCTCCACGTCCATAATGGGCAGCATATCCTCCATCCTTCTCTCCATTGTTTCCCATTTTTTAACACTAACGTTCTATAGCTATCTTTTTATAAAAACTCCCCTGCTTTGCAACTTTATAACTTTTGGAATTCGTTTTCTCGCCAGGGCCTTCATCATGCCGTATTGACCAAAGCGATTGCTCATGCGGTAGATCTGAAAGACAAGAAATCCCCCAGAACTTCCAATAAAAGCAACACAGATAATAGAAGGAACTCCAATAATATAAAGTACTGCAAAAAGAATCATCAGTCCTACCAGCCCAGCCCCCAGATACCAGATGTATTGCGCTTTTAACCCCTTGAATTCAAGAGACTGATTAATGCCTTTATTGACTTGATATACACTATTCATCTGTTTTGTTCCACTCAATTCAACCTAAACCCCGAAAAAGGACTTAATAACCGTAGCTACTACCACCAAAAACACGCAGCTTCCAAACCAGGCCGCTGCTACTTTTCCCGTATCGGGATCCCCGGCGTTCCATTTCTGATAAACCTTCACAGCCCCGATAAGTCCCAGGATGGCTCCCACTGCGTACATGAGTTCTGTTCCGGCGTCAAAATAGCTTCTGACTTTTTGGTTGGCTTCATTTATTCCAGCCACACCGTCCTGAGCCCTGACAGTGAAATGAAAAACAAACAACATTACAAAAAGGCAAATTGCCATTACTTTTTTTCTTTCAATTCTTTTTAATTTCCACTTGTACTTTTTCATCACGCATCATTTAAGTTCTAGATAATCACCTATTAAAAGCGGAGGAATACCGCCATTGCATAACTCTATTTCCTGTCACATTACGCCATACCGCACCAGAGAGAACAGGGAATATTCCTCCACTGTATCTTATTTAAGTACTCTCTTCCCAAAGGACATCCACCTGAGAAGGAGTTAAAAGTAGCCCTGGGTAGCTTTTACAGTTCTTGACTATTATAGCATTGATATTCTCTCTAAGGGTGGAGATCCTGACAAAGGGATATTCACTTAGCAGTAATTTTAGATAATTTTGGAATTCTTCCAGTGAGAGATTTCTCTCAACGCTCTCCTTAATGGCTCCTTTAATCCGATCTGACAATTCCTCTGCGTCAGCCAAAGTGTCAAAAGATTCTTTGTAAGAAGACAATTCCCTGTTTTCATCGACGCTGCCTTTTTGAAGATGGGCAGCTAATTTTTCTTCCGGGTTATTTCTAAAACTTAAAGAATATAGGTTTTTCTCTCCATTTAAAATTGCTCTCAGATCAGGATAATAACATCTGAATCCTACAATCAAATACCAGATCAGCAAGAGTATAGTAACGGCAATTATATAATTGCCCCATGAGATATTGGTAAACATAGCTTTTTCATTTAATCGTTCAACATCTTCTTTCTCTTTATGTAAATCATATAAAAGATATATGATTTACTCTATAGATCAAAGGAACAAATACAATTCAAATGCTACAAGTACAACTTTATCTTGTACCTTTTTTGTACCTTATATTCAATACGAAGATTTGTATTTATTGAAATAGCTAAGCTTACCCAATACCCGTGGAATTGTGTTTCAATATTCAAAAAAGAAAGGCTTTTTTTTATCTCATATCTATAATGGGACGCAAGCTGCCCAACATGGAAGCATCATACTTTAGGTAGGTAACATCACCTTGTGATAATTTCTCATATTCCACCTGAAACCCTTTCACGCTGGTATAACCACTTGATTGCAGGTAATCAATAAATTCAGATGCCGATGATAAGTCCGTAAAATACAATTTTACATGCTGTCCATAATAATTTAGGTATAGAGAGTCTGTAAGGTTTACAGGATCAGTAATGATTGAATACAATTTAGGAAGAAGTTCGTGTTGCCCCACAAGTTTAACGGGTAACTCGGTGATTCCCCTATCATTTAACTGATAATAGTTAATTTTATCATCAAACTCTCCTGGGGTATTCTCACCAGATCCAATATCGCGATAAAGGTAGGTGTAGCTCAGCTTGCCTTTAACATCTCCTTTAAAAATATTGGGAAGGGTCATATAAACTTTATTAATTAATATCTTGGAAGGGTCTGTAGCAAATACATTGTCTTTGAACAATCCTTTGAATTTTAAAACAGGTACAGTATAATTGTTGACAGTTTTAAATATAATTTCCATATTGATATTATCATCAAGATCCTTATTGGGAACGCCGTTCTGCATTAAGGAGATTTCTTTTCTATTGAGTGATCCCTTTGAGATAATAACAGTATTGCTAAGAGCCATAGCCTCAGCAGTTGTACGGCTGTTAGAGTAACTTGCCCCAAGAGTTGAGGTATTAGAGCTTGTAGTACCATTAACATCTGTAGTGGTTCCACTATTACCCGTTGCAACACTAGTGGTATTAACAGCTCCTGTACCTAGTATGTTAACCCCTGCATTTAAAGTAAATCCAGTAGTTCTATTTAATGAAACAGTACCGTAGTCAATAGTATAAAATTTGGTGGAGAGCTGTCCAAAACCGCTGAATTCCACCAGGGTATTATCATCGAGTGTAAGCCACATAACCAGTTTGGCAATACGCCCATGAGCTATCTGCTTATTATTCACTACAATCTCAACTTTCTTTGAAAATTCAATTCGTTTAAAATCTACAGGTATCTCCGTACTTGGCGATGATTCTAACAATGTTGGAATTGCCTTAAGCAATTCAGGTAATTCTTTAGATTTAGAATTAACTGCCTCTATAAAAGCCTTTTGTCCCTTATCACTAAGGGTAAATATGTTGCGTTTTGTTACCTCTGCAAGAGTTCCGTTATACAAACTGGCATCAGGAACATTATTTAATGTGACCTCTACAAACTTATTTTGAAGGTTATTAGTAATTATATTTTCAGAGAGTATTTTCCTCTGATAACGGGCTAATTTTGTTTGAGCTGTTCCCAGGACAGGAATAAGCAATAAGAGTAAAAATATCTTTTTCATAATTTATATTATTTGATACGAATTAATTTTCCTTTCCCTACAGCGCCTGTTATTGCATTTCGTATATTTACTTCTCCCAAGTCACTCAGTACAGGGCATAATCCTATGGTTTTGATATCGGTATACCTAATAGGGTTTTCAGAGGGCGGCTGGGTAAAATTTCTTGACAATATCCTCCAGGCCCCTGCCTGCTCATGGATAACCACTACATAAACAGACTCAAGATCAAGTATCTCTAAATCAAAGTCCGCAGCACTAAAAGCCTTCAGTTTTGCTATATCACTAATAGGATCTAATGGGGAATTCAGAAAATACTTTCTGCGTTTCTCTTTGTAACTGTTAGAATTAAAATGAGATCTGGTCCAACTACCATCCTCAGCCAGATAACCTTTGTTTTTACTGGTGTCAATATGGGAATTATCGAGTTTTCTTTTCAGATATCTCACGTAATGGTGATCAAAAATTCGCATAAACTCTCCAAAGTAGATATCCGCAACACGGGTATCCCCCACTATTACTAACATGTTCTCATCGTTGGATCTTTGAGAAGGCTTACTAAAGTTAGCCGAGCCGGTAACCACAATTGGATTATCACCCAAAGGGTCCACAAGCATAAACTTATTGTGAATGTAATCATTGCTATTAAGGGGATTATCGCTGAGCTCACTCAAGAAATTGGGCCAATTATTTTCTGTGAAACTGCTCCCCGATGCAAATATAACATCATGGTCGTTTCCTATAATTTCATTTTTACCCAGATCATCATCTTTGACAAGGTAACGAAGCAAGTCACTTTCTTTTTGTATAACCCTTTGGAAGGTCTCATCAAGATTAAAGGCAATAGTAAAGCAAATGATCTGCCTGGCGCTATCCATCAGACTTGCATACCAATCCAGAGTGGTATTTTCATCTTTCTCATCCCTTGGGCTGAAAATCGGGATAATAGTTCCTTTCTTTAATGGAAGCTTGGGAAGTGTAAAGATATTTTTATGCTTCTGGCGTAAATCTTTAATGCTTATGTTTTTACTTAAAGCCCCCCAGTAATCTTCATAAGCTTCTGCTACAGCCTTATCACGCACAATATGCCCCACATTGGAATGTCCAAATATACCCCCGGGGGATATATTTACAGAACCGGTCCAAACAGCAATGGGCTTTTTATTATGCAAAAGAACTATAAACTTATTGTGCCGTATACCCTCGGTAACAGTTCTAGGAAAAGCATTTTGACTGTTTTGTAAACCGGCAAGTTTTAAATTTTCATAGTTTTCTTCCTTATAAGAACTCTCGGCATCATAGACAATTTTAACATCAGCCCCTGCCGCAGCGGCAGCCGCCAGAGCTTTAGCAACAGGCTGATAATGGAATTCATAAAAAGCGGCATACAAACCAAAATTTTCATTTTTAGCCTCCGCAATAAAATCAATAAGAGCCTCAAATAAACCACGCGAGAGCCATTTCATTTCTTTAGAATAAGGCTCCTTTGGATTGGGCTTTTGATTGCCAAACTCTCTAGCATACGCCTGGGAGCCAATTACGCCTCTGTTGAAATAAATATCATGACTGGTATTTGCTGTTAATTTATTCTCTTCCCCTGTTACCTTCTCCGTTATTACACTAATCTCCAAAGCATTGCCCTTATCTAAAGTAAGCAGTTTTGGTTTCCCGTAACAAGGCACAATACGATAAATGTAGTGATGGCCTTCTTTTGCTGTATAGTCTGACCACTGAAAGGATTGATAGGGATGCTCGGCGGTTGAAACCGGAGTGCCTACAGGCAGCCCTTTATCTTTATGCTCAAATCGCTTGAGACCTTTCATCCAGTATTTCTCCAGAACTTCATCATTTTTTAATTCCGACCTCTCAATGGCAAACCCTAAGAGATTACTTTTATCAAATGAATCAGGATCAATAAAATCCCATGCTAGTATTACTACATAGGTCCCTGCTATAGCACGACCTTTTAGTATTTCATTATTAACAATTTTTGTTCTCATATTAATTTCTTTGTTTTTGGCAACACTAAAATTAACACAATTAAACTTCTAAATCGCTAAGTATAAATACCTGTATTTAACTAACAAACAGAAACTTAACAATTTAAAAACAAAACAATATTAAGGAACAGCTATAACTGTTATAGAGATTGAGAAAGCCGAAAAAAGAAATGAGTTTAAGAATATAAAAAGGCAAGGATAAAACTTAGCTATAGATGCGAGGGGACCTTTATAAAAATAAAAAATCTGCATCCAAAAGGAAGCAGATTTATATAATTTAAAGAAATTAATCTTAGTTATTGGTCACTAAAAGCTTAACTTCAATATTAGATCTTGTCGCATTTGAATAAGGACAAATCTGATGCGCTTTTTGCGTTAATTCCTGAGCTTCTTCAATAGATACTCCAGGAATATTCACATCCAATTCTACAGCCAGACCAAAACCACCGTCTTGATTTTGCCCGATACTTACCTTTGCAGCTACCGAAGTTTCACCTGTTTGAGTTTTTGATAAACCAATAACGCGATTCAGTGCACTATCAAAGCATGCTGAATATCCTGCCGCGAAGAGCATTTCGGGATTGGTAAAGTCATCACTGGCTCCTCCTAAAGCTTTGGGCATTCTTACCTCAAGGTTCAAAATTCCGTTTTCACTTTTTACCTGTCCGTTTCTTCCCCCTTTTGCAGTAACGCTGGTTGTATATAATGTTTTCATTTTATTTTTGAATTTTATTTAAAATTTTCTGAACAGTTCCTTTGAGTTCCAATAGATCTTCTGTTGTTAGATTGAGCCTCTCCTGCATTTTTGCAGGAATTTCACACGCTTTTTGCTGTAAATTTCTGCCATTATCAGCTAAAAAAACTTCAACAACTCTTTCGTCTTCTTTTTTTCTTTTTCTAATGACAAAACCCTTAATTTCAAGTTTTTTTAAAAGCGGTGTTAAGGTTCCACTATCCAGATACAGTTTTTCGCCTATCTGATTAACAGTCAAGCCATCCTGCTCCCAAAGCACCATCATCACAAGATACTGCGAGTAGGTAATTTGAAGCTCATCGAGAAATGGCCGGTACAAACCAATAATTTCTTTTGCGATAACATAAAGCGGAAAACAAAGTTGGTTTTCCAATTTGGGAGCGTGGTAATTTTCCATAATTAATGACAAAAAGCAGAATTAAAATATTATTTCCTGATAATAAATTCCTCCATTGGAATTCTAACTTTCTTCATTTGGGAAAGCCAGTCGTTTTCAGTATCTCTGTAACCCAGATATAAAAGGGTAACACTTTTTAGACCTAACTCCTTAAGATCCAAAATCTCATCAACCACCTGGTTGCTAAAACCTTCAGCCGGAGTAGAATCAATTTTCAGCTCGGCTGCCTGAGCCATTGCCAAACCTAATGCAATATAGGTTTGTCTTGCTGTGTGGGCAAAATGCTCTTCAGGAGTTTGCGCTGCGTAGATTTGCTTGATTTGATCAGTATAACTGCTGAAACGACCTCTTGGTAATTCTCTTACATCAGTGTGATGATCATAGACTTTATCGATTTTCTCATTAGAATAACTCTCCCATGCGGCAAAAACCAACACATGAGAACAATCTCTCATAACTTCTGGATTTAATGCGCCTTTTACCATTTTCTCTTTCAATTGCTGATCTTCTACAACAATCACGCGAAAAGGCTGTAAACCAGATGAAGTTGGAGCCAGTCTTGCAGCTTCTAAAATTTTATTTAAATCTTCTTCTGCCACTTCTTTTGTTGAGTCATATGCTTTTACGGCATGTCTCCAGTTTAAATCTTCTATTAACGACATTCTTTATTATTTTATTAAATTAAACATCTGATTCTTAAAATTATTTGAATCAAAATAATAATGCAAAGATACAGAATAATTAAATTGTATACAATTTAATTTTACAACATATATTTTGAGTAAAATCTAGACTATTTGTTTCCATTCCCAATTGTTGCTAAATAGCGGTTAAGAAAAATTACTTTAACTAAATCACCCTTTTACAAACTTTCTAAATTTTATTTTTTAATGCCTGCTTCAATACAGTTTTACTATAATTAATATTTAGGTAATAAAACTTTGTCAATTACATGAATTATTCCATTTGAGCATTGCACATCTGTAGCGACAATAGTATTTACTCTGCCAATGGCATCGGTGATTTTTGCATCATCCGTCAGGCCAATTGTAAAGTTTTGTCCTGCAAAAGTACTTACATCCTGACCATTTGTTCGAGCTAATTACTGCACATTTGCACTGGCTACATGATACTTTAAGTTGTTTCAAGAACATTTCATGGAATGTCAGGAAGTTCTGGAAATCCAGTTTCGGCTAAAGGATGCATTTGTAGAAGCAAAAAAAGGTATAAGAACCCGAAGAGTTCAATGTGGCAGTGTGACCTGCTTTTTCCAAAGCAGCAACCAAAAAGCTAAGATTAGAATTTGCTTTGGTAATTGATACGATTATTTGAGGTTGCTCTCTCCATTGTTAATTATTACACAATTCCCCTTTTTATGGCAGCTTGAGTTGGAATCAATCAGATTTCCGCTTGATTCAGTCCCTATTTTGATTTTTAATTTTTATTAAAAATAGTATTTTAGCATAAATTAAGGCAGTTCCAAACTGCTCAGAGCAGAACAATTTAACCCTGCATTTTTTAAGTATTTATAAATATGGAAAAAACATCTTTAAACAGAGAATCTTATAACAAGATTATACCTTTGTGGGCCTCCGTCAGAAATACTGCTCAGGTGAACAGCCTCATTATTGATTTGACGCAAAAGATTAAGCCAAAAGGGAAAATTCTTGATATAGGCTGTGGTACAGGCAGGCCATTAGCAGAATATTTTGCTGATAAAAATTTATCAGTTACTGGAATAGATCTCTCTGAAAATATGATCACAGCAGCACAATCTAATGGAATCAGAAATTCACGTTTTTTTGTTTGTGATTTTTTTGATTTTTCAAGTGAAGAAAAATTTGATGCGGTAATTGCATGGGACTCTCTGTTCCATTTTCCAAAAGAGAGACAGAAAGACATTTATCTTAAAGTTTCAAGTTTACTGTCCCTTGGAGGATATTTTCTTTTCACACATGGAAAAGAAGAAGATGAACATACAGACCAGATGTTTGGTGAATCATTCTATTACAGCTGTTTATCAAAAATAGACGTTCTGAAATTAATGGAAAATTCAGGCTTTGTAATTAAATATTCAATTGAGAATTTTTCAGAACATAATGATACCAGGGACTGGGTGGTACTGGCAAAAAAAGAGTTCGGGCTTTAGTGGGAAAGTTTTTTTGCGCAATTAAAATTATAATACAGTACTTGGTTTTAATTTAAAATAAGTAATTACTTTGTACCTGTAAGAGCACCACACCTCTACTCCATTCATTTTCAGCCGTTTCAACTCTATAAAAACGCTCTTTCTTCCAGATTTTTAATTTGGTTAATTAGCTTATATGATGATACCATGTAATTTGTGCAAGTGACACTTGCACAATTGAAAAATCAGGGTAAGCCTGAGAAAAAGGGCTCATGTATTTTAGATTTCGAACAGAATAACTTCTACTTTGAGGAAAATTACGAGCCAAGTCAGTAGCAAAAGATAAATAATTTTACTTCCCCAGCTATTCTGTAATTGTTTCTCTAGGATAGCATTTCCTATTTCCCAATAAAATGTAAGCATTTCAGCATTGACTCTAAAAGCAGTTTGAGTTTGGTCATGTTTTATTTTATTTAAAATAAATTTTAACCAATTTATGTAATCACTGCTTTGTATAATTTCATCACTCATACAAAACGAATAGTTAGGTTACTGGCATATATAACTAAATTTTTTATTGTTTTTTTTTTAGTAAAGCTCTCTATGACAAGCCTTTTAACAAGTTACCTTGTTTTAGCTCCCTCTTTAGACATCTCAACTCTTCTAAAAGGCTGGGTGTTTATATTTCCCGTTTTCTAGCCTTGTAAAGGCTTTGCCCTTTACGATTCCAATATCTTTAAGCGTATTGATCGTCACACGATACCTGCCAATCCATGGCTGAGCCTAATAGCATTACAGACATAAAAGGTTGTATGGGATATAAAGGATTTAGATCTCACTTTACAATAGCGACACTCTCTTTTTTTTCCTTTTTTGCTATAGAAAGTTAAGACTGTCCGTTTTTAGTATTTTTAAATAATTTATCCCCTTAAAAAACTATTTCATCTACAGCAGCAGATTGAAAAAAAATTAGAATTCTTCTATATGCTTTATGATACGCTTGAGTGTTTTAATGGCAATTTCCTTATCTCTATCCTCAGGGGTATAGGATTTGCTTCTCATAGAATTATAGGATAAATCTTTTTTCTGTGAAGAAGAAAGATAAGGTACAATGGTTTTGAAAACGCAGTTCAGGGATCTGGCCTTTAATATTCTTGCCTCATCCCCTGCTCTTAATATGAGTCCCATCTGATCTATAGACAGGGCGCACTCTACCTTATTATCTGACCGTACATTTTGGTCCGGCTCACTGATGCGCTGGGTCTCTGGCAATATTTGGATTTTTCGCTCCAAGTAGGCAATTTCGTGCCTGAACCAGTTCTCCAGAACGTATCTTATGTTTTCCCTGGCGGGATCAAAACTTATTTTTTCATTGAATAATAATTGGCTAAACTCTTTATGATAAAGCACTAATTCGTTTATTTTACCCTCTAAAGACTCCTGTAAACTAAGATGGTTTTCAATTCGATCAGTAAAGTCCATAATGTAGGGAGGATAATTAAAGTTCATCTCAATGAGTAGCTGATCCATTGCTGAATAAAAGCCCGAGGAGTCAGATATATCTACAAGGGCATCTAAATATTTTAAAAGCTCTTTTTGATAGAATATTTCCCGATAAGTAATCTTGCGCTCCGGTTTATCTGCAATTGAATTATTAATAGCGTTAAACACAATTTCAATTAGAGTACCAGCTGTAGTAATTTGCATTTTTTTATCTTTAAGCGCTTGGAGTCTCAGTAAAATTTCTTCTCTGGAAACTATAAGGTAGCGCAAAGGAACCCTCTCGTCAAGACTTAGGTAATGCGCATAACGGCACTGGATAAAAGATAACAATTCATACAAAGTATCAATTACCACATCTACAATAGCTGCCATAACTCCGGTAAGAGCCAGATGATTTTTTTGATATTCGATTACCTTATCGAGCAAATAAACAAAAGAAGCGTGGTACTTTTGAACCAACAGACGGATTTGCCTTTTCTGGTGTAAAGCAAATACTTCATTTTTGAGTTGAATTTGAATCTTATGCGATTCTTTTGAAAGATTATGAGTTATTAAAGCTAAATCTTTCTCTGAGAGATCACCGATATTTGTTTTCTTTGGATCTAAGGTTTGCAATATCAATGAGTCTATCCATTCTAAGGGATATATAGTAATCATGATAGTATGGTTTAATGGACATAATGCAATAAAGTCTAAAGGTTTTTAATTCTTCCCACTGCGGCTCTACGATACTGGGAGGGCGACATAGCGGTATATCTTTTAAAAAAGTTACTTAATTTGGAAAGATTGCTGAACTCAAAATCCTGGGCGATGAGTGTAATTGATGATGGTGAGTTTTCCAGTACATTTTTAATCTCGTTAATAATCGCCTGATCAATAAGATTTTTTGCAGTTTTCCCTGTTACCTTTCTCACTACATTATTAAGATAACCCCTCGTTACAAATAAAGCCCCAGCATAAAACTTCACACGATGCTGTTTTTTGCAATGAATGGTCAGTATGGTAAGAAATTGAACCGTAAGGTTCTCGGGCCTGCTTATCTTAATTGGATTTCCTGTTGAATACCTGTTAAAAATAAATTTTAGCTCGTGTAAAAACAAGTTAAAACCAATACGCTGTAACTCTAAATTCTCAACACTTAGCTGGGTATCTTTATTTACAAAATAAATCAGTTTATAAATCAGCGAGAGTACCTGAAAATCTTTGTCTTCAAGGGTTATTTTGGACGAATATTCTCCTAGTAAAAAAGCAAAGGAGTCCACTAGTTCTTTCTTCAGGCAATTTTCAAATGCAAAATCAGATGTAAAGCAAATTAAATACAATTGTAGTTTTCCCTTTACTTCAAGGATCCTGCAATAGGAATTTTTAGGCAAGACCATCAGATCACTTGCTCTAAGTTCACTGGTAAACTCTTTTATCCTGATTTTAAACTCTCCTGATTTTATTAAAATAACAGCATAATTGCGAACTAAAAAGGATTCATCCGAACTAGTTTTAACTACATATTTCTTGATGACGTATATATCCAAACCCTCTTTGGGAAAGTCCTTTAATTCTGTATTGATGAGATCCTTGATCATGTGATGATAATTTCATGAAAGAATAAAAAAGATAAAAGATGTATTCCATGATTCTACATTTTACCCTCAAAGAACTTTTCCATAAAATAATTTTAGAGTATTTGTGATGATTCTCTGTTTGTTTTATGGGTATTAACTTCGAAATAAAATTTAGTTAAGCATACTAAGCATCGCTATTACGCAGATAACAGCAACTTGATTTGTCTCAAAAAAGGGTTTACTGTTTTTGTTTGCTCCTGATTTATCCCAGTCACGATCCTTGCGCTCAGCTGCCGAATAAAGTGAATACCTTGAAATCGATGTTACCGTTAATATCGTTTCTTTGTCATCCTCGCTAAAGGAGCTGTCCGAGGTAACTGTATCCTCATAGTTCACTATGTAGCTGTAAGTAATGGAGAATTCTAATTCTCGCTTCTCAATTAAAGACTGTAAAAAGTTAATCAGACTTATTTTTGAAGCGGTGCTAAGTGCACTATTTTGCACAATTAAAATCATGCTCTGATCAGGATCAGCCATGATGGACTCCACAATTTCATCTGTAAAGGGTATTATACTTTTATTGGTACTTGTCCCTTTTAACTGCAATGACAAAAACCTAATTTGCTGGGTCATCTCCTCTATAGAGTTGGGATACTCATTTTTCTGCCAGTAGAGTGTTAGCTCATCATAATAGCTTTCCCCTTTGAAGTCAAAAGGATTTGCGGTATTCTCCGGATTTGGTAAATTTTCCTTTGATTTAATTATTGTACTTATCTTGTTTTCAGATGCATTAAAATCTGAATCAGTGGAACAGGAAATTAAAAGACATAATAAAGCGCTGCATAATGATACAATTTTCATAATATAGGATTATTTGATGTGAATGAGAATTGCTTCTCAGTTCATTTCATCCGGATTAGCGGAACTTATATCGGGCACGATGCCAGATCTTTTCGCTATTGAATTCATGACAAAGCTATCTTGTGGAAAAATTCCCCGCAAGACAACTAGTGTGGATTTATTGAATATTCACTATGGATTTATTATAAATCCATATTCCTTTTTTAAAACACAAACAACTAAAATTCAATTGTTTACACTAAATTTGAAACAGATTAAGATAAAATTTAGTGCAATGGCTGTTTGGAAGTGATACTCATTTGATTTACAGCCCAATATAGCCCCAAACTATCCTATTATGAATCAAAATCAAACACTTGCAATCTTCCTATTGCTTTGTCACTTAATCTTAGCTCAACAAAAAGAGCATCAAATACCAGACTCTTTACAAAATAAGAGTTATGATTATCTCGATGATAAAGCCTACACATTAAAAAAAGACACATCAAAAGCTATTGTGTATTTAAACGCCTATTTAGCTAAGGCAAAAAAAGAACAGAACTGGAAAGAAATCGTCAATGGTTATCGCAATTTATCCAACCAGACTTCTGATAAACTTACTCTTATATATGCCGATAGCGCGATATATGCTGCAAAAAAAACAAACAATAACACTGTAATCGGGTCTGCTTATTTATCCAAAGGCATCTCTTATTATGCGCTAAAGCAGCATAACTATGCCTTGGATAATTATATTATTGCAAACAGTTATTTAGCTAATTCATCCGACAAATACCTTATCCATAAATTAAAATACCATATCGCACTGGTCAAATACTACCTAGGCTATTATGATGAGTCCATTTCATTACTAAAACAGTGTATTTCTTATTTCAAGAATGATAATCCCCAGCCCTATTTGAATTCAATGCATTTCTTAGGAGTTTGTTATAACAGGATAGGAGAATATGGCCTCTGCGATGAAACCAATATATTGGGACTGGCAGAATGTAAAAAACTAAAAATTACTGAAATGGAGGTTTATTTTATTCATTCCCAAGGAATCAATGATTACTTTAAGTTAAACTACACCTCGTCTATTAAAAATATTGAATCTTCCATTGAGGGATTAAAAGAAAAAAATGACTTCGGAAATGAATCCGTTGGTTATTTCTACATTGGTAAAAGTTATTGGAAAATGGAAAAGTACGAAAAGGCGCTACCCTATTTTAAGAAAGTAGATCAGCTCTTTATCTCCAAAGGTTATCTGCGTCCTGATATACGGGAAGTGTATGAGCTACTAATCGATTATTATAAGACTAAAGACAATCCTAAACTGCAATTGTATTACGTAGATCAATTGCTCAAAGCCGATAGAATGCTCAATGAAACCTTTCATTATTTAGTTGGAAAAATAAACAAGGAATACAATACACAGGAATTGCTCATTGAAAAAGAAAATTTAAAAAAGGAGCTATTTATAAAAAATCATAAATATTCAGTTTTGATTGGTTTTACTTCCCTGCTTTTTTCCGGATTTCTTTTTGTCAACTATCGAAACTTTAGAAATAAAAAGTTTTACAAGAAACGATTCGAAGAGCTGATCTTGGAGATTAATAATTCGAAAAACAAAATAAGGACTAAAGAAAAAATTCAGAAACCGGCAATGCCTAGTATTAATAATGACACAGGTGAAATTATATTAAAACTTTTAGAGAAATTTGAAAATGAAAAAAAATATCTAGAAAGAGATTGGAAACTCTCTGGTCTGGCTACTTTTTTTAATCACAATCCAACTTATCTTTCTGCTATAATTCATCAGTATAAAGAAAAAAGTTTCAACCGATATATAAATGATCTCAAAATAGAGTATATAATATCTCTACTCTCCAGTAATAAAGTAATTCGTAACTATACCAACAAAGCACTGGCAGAGGAAGCTGGTTTTAGTAGTACTGAACGATTTGCTAAAGCTTTTAAAATAAAAACCGGAATGCCTACTGCTTATTTTATTGAGCAAATTAAAAAAGAAAATACTAATGCAAATTTATAGTTATTAGGATAAAATGATAGTTTATCATAATTTAAAAAAAGCAATAAAGCTTTAAAATATTCAGTATTTTTCACGGTTTGAATCCCGCTGGGGTCACTTACATCAGAGAAGCAGTATTTTATAATGCAACAGGTTATAAAAAAGAAGAATCTGAACTTACTAATAATTATTTTGGATATGGTACAGCTTTAAGATATAAGTTTACTGAAAACAGCGGCATCAAATTTTCTTTTGAACATATCTATAGAATTCCAGAAGTTGAAGAATTATTGGGAGACGGTATAAATATCCTTGCAAATCCTAAATTAAAGCCGGAAAGCAGTGATAATTTCAATCTTGGTGCTTATTATAAATTCATGCTTCAGGATTATCATTCCGTTTCTGTTGAGGCAGGCGGTTTTATGAGAAAAGCCGAAGATTTTATTCTTTTACTTCCTGGAGGTATTTTTTCTACCTACAGCAATGTTGGTAAAGTAGACATCACAGGCATTGACACCGATATTAAATACCACTATAAAGCATTTAATGCCTCTCTTAATGCAAGCTATACCAATTCAATAAATAAAGACAAAGCTTCTTCTGCTTATTTAGACAGGCTGCCAAATCAGCCTTGGCTTTTTGCAAATGGCAGTGTTGGATATGGAAAAGAAAACTGGTTAGGAAAAGATACTAAAATTCAGTTCGACTGGTATTCACAATACATTCATTGGTTCTATCTAACGTGGCCGAGCAAAGCGTTTGAAGCTGGTAAAAGCAGAATTCCAACTCAGTTTATTCAAAATGCAAGCATCAGTTATTCTTTAAAAAACGGAACTTATAATATCGCACTAGACTGTACAAATATTTTTGATACTGAAGCATTTGATAATTACAAACTTCAAAAAGCCGGCAGAGCTTTTTATATAAAACTTAGATATTTTATTAAATAATAAATCACTTAAAAATTAACTTAAATACACAATAATGAATACTAAATTAAAATTCTTGGGTCTCTTATCTATAGCAATTATGGGACTTGCTTCTTGCAGCAATGACGACAAAAAAGAAAATGATGAAACTACAACTGGAGAAGAATTTGTTTTTGCTGGAGGCGTAAATAATCCATCAGCTAATTATATGCTGACATCTGGAACATTGACCAGCGGATTTACATCTGCAAATGGTAATGGTGCAGAACTAACAGGAAACGGCAGATTATTTAAAAATGGGTTTTACTACAATTTAGCTAACGGAAAACTTTCTAAATATAAATTTGAGAAAAACCTGCTTAGTTTATCAAAAGAAATTACATTGGCGGGTAATGCTTTATGGTCTTATTGGTTAAATGATACTACTCTTATTGTATGGAACGGAACTACTTCTGCTCCAAGCGCAGATCTTACTTACAATATTGTCAATACAGATGATTTATCTGTAACAAAATCTGGAACTTTGACCGTTACAGGTTTACAGGCTACAGATAAGGCAATTTATCTTTCGGGCTGTACTATAAATAATGGCAAATTATATTTACCCTATGTTGTATATCATTCAGGATGGACAAGTACTTCTGTGGCTTATCTAGCATCTGTAGATTATCCTTCAATGAGTAATTTAAAAATTGACACTGATACACGTTCTGGTGCATTAGGTACATTTTCTACTTTGATGGGAGGTACAATAAAATACAATAATGATCTTTATATTATTACTGACTGCGGTGACCGCTGGGGCTCTGTTAAGGATAAACCAAGTGCTATTTTTAAAGTAAGCAATGGATCAACAGAAATTAATGCTGATTATTTTTTTGATTTAACTGCTATCAGTGATGGAAATAAAGAATTCTACGGTCTTTACGATTTAGGAAACGGAAAAGGAATAACGCGTCTTGGAAAAAAAGATGTTCTTTTGACTTTTGCAGACTATAACGGATCTGATGTGTTTGAATATTATGTTGTTGATGTAGTAGCTAAAACTAAAACAAAATTGAATCTGCCATTAAGTCAATACGTAAGCTCTTCTCCTGTTTTGGTTGAAAATGGTAAAGCTTATATTTTAGTGTCAACTAAGGCAAATAGTAGCTTTGTTTATACTTATGATATAAATTCTGGCAGCTTGACAAAGGGCGTTGAAGTAAGAGGTTTAGATTATGTAAACTGGATTTCAAGATTAAATAAATAAACAATTTATACTAATTGATTTGAAAAAGGTCGGGGGCTTGAATTTCCACCGGCCTTTTTTCAATAAAAAAACTTTGTAAATGATTACAATCATAAGAGAAGTTATACAAGAATATCAAGCAGTTAACTTTTAATATGCTTATATTTTCTAGCTACATAACTAAATGAGAAAAATTCTAAATAAAATACATTTATGGTTCGGACTTGTGACCGGACTTGTTGTATTTATAAGTATGCTGGATGCCAGTATTTTTGTTTGGGAAGAAGAATTATCTGCCTGGTATCATAAGGATAAAATTTTTGTACCTCAAGTTAAAAATACTATTTTGCCGCTTGACAGCCTATATAAGAGTATAAGGATAAAACATCCATTGGCAGATTATGCTATAATTGACCATGATCCAAAAAAAAGCTACGTTTTTACCAGTTATGAGGAAAATACAGTATCGCATTGGACAGCGGCTTCAGATTGCAAAAGTTACAGCAATATTTATATTAATCAATATACAGGCAAAGAATTAGGAGAGGTCAATTTAAGATACGATTGGATATTTGATCTAAGAGTACTGCATGAAAATTTGCTACTTACTTATGATGGACTTGCATCATAATTTTGTAATTTATTAGATTTAATTATAATATTTACATTTCTCTTTTTTCTGCAGTCCTGCGTTATGGTTTTTACAATCTCATGTGCTAATAAATAGTGATTAAAGTAAAAAACCTTATTCAAAAATTAGAATAAGGTTTTTCTGTTTATTTTTTTATACTGTTTTTATTTTTACGCCCCCACCAAATTAAAAATCCGGTAATAGGTAAACTGGCACATACCAGACTGGCAAAAAATGCCAATATTTTCCCTGGCAGGCCAAGGATGCTGCCTACATGTAAATCGTAATTTAGATCTCTAAATTTTTCTCCTGTATTCTTATCGTCATACGTTGTAGTTTTTAGAATCTTACCTGTATATCGATCAAACTCAATTGATACATCACCAAAACGTGTTTTATGCCCTGCAAAAGTAAAAATAGTCGCTAAAGAATCTCCTGCTGCAGGTACTGACATATAATAATATTTGGCCTTTGGATACAATTGATTAGTGATAGCATACACTTTATCAACAGGTGTATGACAAACATAGTGTGTCGTATCAGATTCTACAAATTCATTTTCAAACGTTTTTCCGCCATTAAGCACCCATTGTATTCCGTTATCATAACATTCAAATGCCCAAACTAGTCCGGTAAGCGCAAGGATTAAACCAAAAATCATCGTATAAAATCCAAATATATTATGCAAATCATAATTTTTACGTTTCCATTTAGTGGAATCTTTCCACCGAAACCAAAAACGTTGTTTCGCTGCACTTTTGTTTTTTGGCCACCAAAGAATCAAACCTGTAATTAGAGAAATAATGAATATAATAGTTGCTGTACCTACAATAGGATCACCTATGTCTCTTTTTAAACAAAGTGTTTGGTGCAGCATTCGTATAAAAACAAAAAATTCAGAATTATACTCTTCTGTTTTTTTTACAGTTCCTGTATAAGGATCTATATAAATGGATATACTCTGATAACGATTCCAATACCAAAGCGCATCCCTGTCCAGTTCTTCAGAAAAAGAAACAACTGCAGTACGTTCTTTATCATTAAACATTTGGCATCCCGAAAGTAATTGTTGAGGATTAGCTTTATTGACCTCTTTTGCAATTTCTATTAATTGGCTAACGGGTAATTTTTTATTCTTTACATTATCTACGTAATAATAATCATGAATTATTGGGCGTAATTCTTCTTCAAAAGAATACAAACAGCCCGTAATTCCAAGTATGATTACGATAATACCAGAACTTAAGCCCAGCCACAAATGTATTTTTTGAGCAATCTTTTTAAACGTCATTATAATTAGAATCTAAATGAAGTACTTAAAATGAATTGTCTTAGTGCTTGTGGATTAGCAACCGACCAGTATTTTTGATTCGTCATATTATTACAGGCAATCCCAAAACGCCATTTGTTCTGGTCATAAAATACCGTTCCGTTTAATAAAGTATAAGAAGGTATAATAACCGTATTCTCTATATTAAAATACGATTGATCTACAAAATTTCCACCAAAACCAACACCAAAATTTTCTATTTTTTTACCAGGCTGGAATTTATAACTTAACCAAAAATTGGCAACGTTCTCAGGGTTACTGGTTACATTACTTTCAATTCCTGATTCAGATTGTTTGTATTTATTTTGATTAAAAGCATAACCTGCAAGCAAATTAAAACCTGTAAATGGGTTTGCTACTAAACTTACATCAAATCCTTTACTCTTTTGTTTTCCATCCTGAAACGTATATTGATTACCATCCATTCGAACAGCATCTCTTATATCAATATTATAATAACTTAAAGTTGCAGAATATTTATTATCAAGGGTATTAATCTTTATACCGGTTTCCCACTGAGTACCGTATTCCGGTTTTAAAACAAAAGTAGAACCATCAGGTTGTGTAACTGGGCCTAAATTTGTAAAACCGCTCATATAATTTGCAAAAAGGGAAACCTGATCTTTGATAGGCTGATAAATTAATCCAAATTTAGGGGTAACGGCTGTCTGACTGTAACTATCATCTCCCCCCTCACTTGTTTTTCTCACATATCGGTCTAATCTCATACTAAGAAGTACCATTAGTCTGTCGGTTACATTCACAAGATCCGAAACATAGGTAGCATAACGATTTATTCTATAATTATATCCGTATGCCGTACCAATAGCTTTATCTGCTTGTGGTCTTGTGTATAAAAGTATTTGCTCTTTTATCGAAATTGTATCCCCAACTCCTCTGGCTGTATATCTATCCTGAGATTCTTCGGTGTAATCAAGTCCCCAGATAAAACGGTTTCTTATACTTCCTATCTTAAAATCTCCCTTTAAATTATGCTTAATATTAGTATTTATGGTTTTAAAAGGTCCAAAAACACGCATCCCTCGTTTAATACTGTCAGCACTAATAAATACACTCTCTGCCTGGTAACTTTTTTCTACATTTTCATTGTTTACAGATACATTGGTATAAGAAGACCATTCCTTCGAAATCTGATATTTTGCCTCAAAGTAAGTACGAAAAGTATTGGTTACCGCATTAAAATCATCTGCAAATAATGTTTGTTTATAGTTTAATGGAATCTGATTTACGTTCTTTAAGTTTAATACATCAAAGTCGAGAGAAGTTGGCCGTATTAAATCTTCACGGGTTACCTCCATGTCTAATGACAAAAACAATTTATCACTTGCCTGATAGGTGATACTTGGAGCAATAGCAAAAGTGTTTTTATGGCCTGTGTTCAGGAAACTTTCTTCTTTGTTTAATGCTGCGTTTATTCTAAACAATACTGTTTTCTCTGAATTAAGAGGCGTATTTATATCTGCAGTAATACGGTTCAATGACCAGGATCCAACCGAATATGATATTTCACTACTAGAGGTTTCGAAAGGTTTTTTAGTAACCAAATTTACAGCTCCTCCATACGAAGAAACGGTATTGCCAAACAACGTTGCAGATGGTCCCTTAAGAACTTCTATACGCTCAACATTTACAGGATCTACTGATGATCTGCCTCCTGCGTAATACTGTAAACCATTTCGTGCACCAACGTCTGCAGAAAATCCTCTTATCGTAATAGATGTTCCTCCGGCAGGCGTAATGCTACTTACAGCGCCCGGAATGTTTACCAGTGCACGAGTAATATCAACGTTTAATTGTTCTTTCATTAGCGAACTATTAACCACATTATAAACTTGTGGATTTTCCAGATTTTTTAATGGCAGTTTAGAAACATAATCACTTTTTCTTTCTGCAAACCTGTTTATTTTATTACCGTTAACTACTACTTCTTTGAGCGATTCGCTTGTTTCGCTTAGTGTAAAATTAATTTTAGTAGTGTTATTTGCTAAAATGGTTATCGTTTTCTTTTGTTTTTCTAAACCAAAAGAATTGGTTAAAATAATATAGTCGCCTTCTGGTGCAGCGAAACTAAAAAAACCATTTTCATCAGAAGTTGCACCGTAATTAGTGCCTTGCAAAATTACCGAGACAAAAGGTGCCGCATTACCTTCGGAAGTAGTCAATTTACCTGAAACTTTACCTTTTTCAGCCTGACTTTGCAGGTTTATGGTATTGTTACGAACACGGTAATAGACTTTATTTTCGCTGAAAATTTCATTAATTACTTCGCTTAAAGGCTTTTTATTAAAGCTTTTATTTATAATCCGGTCTGTTTTAAATACAGTTGGGGTATAAGAAAATATACATCCCGTTTGTTCTTCTATTTTTGTAAGGGCATTAGCAATAGTTTCATTTTTAAAACTCAAAGTAACTTCTTTGTCTAAAATTGCATTTTGGGCAGTTATATTCTGGGCATTAAAGCATAATATAAGGAACAAGGTGATCTTTAATACACGCGTATAGCATGTATTTATTACGTTATATTTCATATTTTTGTAGAAAATGTTTATTTAATATCTTTTGAATGACATTCTGCCAGTATGTAGTTTGGACGCCGCATACTGGCTTTTTTTTATATTTTTTTAAGTACTGTATTTATTTCATTATTCTTTTCTTTTGGATTAATAAATTGTAATATGGTTTCCTTTTATCTCGTATTTAAACTTCAATACAAAGCTTAAATCATCTATAAGATTATTGATACCGGGATTGTTAAAGGCTCCTTTGTATATTTGTTTTTTTAATGCGGCATTCTTAATCTCAATTTCGACACCATACATGCGCTCTATTTTATGCGAAATACTTAAAAACGATTCATTATTAAAATAGAGATAACTGTTCATCCAGCCTTTGTAATATTTAGTATTTACGCTAGTTTTTGTAAGGCCGTCATTATTTAATACTACTTGCTCATTAGGCAATACAATAATTGGTTTTGACAAACCTTTTAAATCTTTAAAACGGACTTTACCTTCGTCTAATGTTAATGTGTTATCTTCATCAGCATAAGCAGATAAATTGAATTTGGTTCCCAAAACCGTAGTTTCTGATTTTTGCGTTTGTATCATAAAAGGATGAAGACTGTCTTTGGCAACTTCAAAATAAGCTTCCCCTGTAAAGGAAACGATACGATTATTCGATGTAAATTTCTCCGGAATTTTTAGAATCGAATTGGCATTCAGATAAACAACAGTACCATCACTTAAGGTTATGTTTTTCATTTCGCCTGCCAATGTCTGACAAACAATAATTTTTTCAGGACTAGGTGCTGTATATTTAAAGATGGATAAACACATCAATAAAGCAATGCTTGCGGCAATAGCCCAAGTTGTTTTTTTCTGAAATATGCTTTTCTTTCTTTGAGGCTGAACTGCAATTACTGCTTCGATTTTGCCCCATAATTTTTCTTCCAAAAAGGCAGAAGCAGGTATTTCCTGTTCGTCTTCTGTTTGGTCATTTTCATTCAGCCATTGTTCAATAATATCCCTTTCCTGATTGGAACATTCATCATTGGCATATTTTTCTAATAATTCCGGGGTTACTTTCATTTCGCTTTATAGCTTGTTCAATACTATAGTCGAAAAAAAAAGAAGGCAGTCCTACTCTAAAAAGAAAATTTATAAAAATATTTTTAGGTGAACTATAATGCAATTTTTACTGCACGAAATTTGCAGGTATTTTTTCTCTTATAAAATTCAGTGCTTTCGTAAGATGATTTTTTACCGTTTTGGGTGAAATATTTAAATTCTCTGCTATTTCAGAGATACTCATTTGCTCTTCTCTGCTAAGACGATATACCTTTTGACACTGGCAGGGTAAATTTTTGATTGTAATTTCTAAATCCTGTTCAAGAAATTTATGTATCGATTCGTTATGTTCCAGACATTTCTCGTTAAACTCCGGATGCTCACATAAATCGCAGTCAACAAGAATTTTATGTTTAGCAGAAGCAAGTGATCTATAATAGTCTATGACTTTTAATTTTGCTGATTTTATCAAATAATGCTCTATAGAAGATGTAATTATCAATTCGTTTCTTCGATTCCATAATGAGATAAAAATGTCCTGCACCATTTCTTCGGATACTTCTCTATTGGCAGTTTTTCCATAACAAATAATGTATATTTTTTTCCAATAGTCTTTGTAGAGACTTTCGAAATCAAGGGTATCATTTAAATTATATGTTCTAATTTTATCTTTGATAATACGATTATTTATCAATTTGCATTCTTTATGTTTATCAATTATAAACTATCAAATACTTTTATTTCTGCAAATGTAAGTAATAAAATATTATTTAGATTGATTAAAAATTATATAATTATTTTCTAAATGAATTCTTTTTATTCCTAAGAATTTTTCTCTAAATCTCTTTTATTATCATAAGAATGTTTTTGATAAATGTTAATCGGCTTACTGCTCCTGATGGTAAATTTAGCCTTTTGAAGCAAAAAGGACCTGCTGACTTCGAAGCAGTTTCTGAAGCACTTGGAGGTAGTTTGATATTTGCTGGAAAATTAAGATAATGAATACAATACATTGATTTCTTACTATATAACTAGTGAACAATCAATTATAACTAAAAAAAAAGAATCTGTCCAAAAGACAGATTCTTTTTTTATATCACACGTATAGTGGTTCCGAAATTTTAGAAAAAATAATTTCGTATTCATTACAATTTTTTCAGGCTTTTTCAGACATAATTATTTTTTGCAGGGACTTGAAAAGCTTTCTGAAATTCGCACTCTTCTTTAAAAACTGCACTCTGTTGAATTTGGTCAATGCTTCGTCTAACATAAGTCCTGAATTTCGGCAATAAAGTACAACTGGAATTCCTTTTAGACGTTTAATATCCCGAAGTAATGTAAGAAATCCATTTCCATCAAGATATAACATATTATAATCCAAAAAAATTATATCTGGCAATAATTTTGAATCCTGAAGCTTTTTTAGAGCTTCAAGTGCGCTTCCTTCTACTGACGATCTTATTTTATGACTAATTGCATTCAGGACTAATACAAAAGTCTCTGCATCATCATTTATATCGTTGACTAGTAATATATTTTTGTATCTCATTCAAATATTTTTTTACCCAAAAAAACTCTCCTTTTAGGCCGTTATTGTCTTTAAATTCAATGCAATTTTATTTAAATGTTAATAATTCCAACCAAAACGTCCTTCTCTTATCTCCACTTTTGCGCGTTTATCATTTAGAGCGTCAAACCAAAAACTGCCTGCGATAATTGACTTTGAGATATCCAAATGTGTTATTTTCAATTCACCAGTCACTATCTCATTAGTATAAAATAACTGACTCTCTGCGGAACTATAAACTCCTAATGCTCCTGTTAGTTCAGGGGATATGGTAAATGTTTTATTCAATTTGTAAACCCCTCCTTCTTTTACTTCAACTTTTCTAAGCATCACTACGACCATTTCATTTTTTTCATTTCGATGATCTGCGAAATTCAAAACGAAATACTCTTCTCCCCCTTCAATCTGATAAAAACAATTTACAGAAGGGTTAATACCGCATTGAATATGTCCTTAATGTAGATCATTTGTAAATGCACACAGTTAGTTTTTCCTAATTTCACTTGCATTTTAAGACACTCGTAATAAACAAATTATTTCAACTATTTAAAATAATTATAAATAACAATCAAAAACCATATTATTTGTAAGAATTTATTATTAATTTTGATCATTGTTAAACACTCCTGATTTCATTATTCTATATTGTACTGTACGCATGGCCAACGTAATCCAACAATAGAAACAGAAGTCAGAGCAGGTTCACTATTTAAATATAATTATTAATCCTCTGGAAATTTATGAAAAAAACAATACGTAAATCCATTACTTTCCTTACACTGGGCACCGCAGTATTCTTTGCCTGCTGTCAGAATGATGAAATTGGAAAATTAGAACAGGATTCGGCCGTATCTGATGCAAGGGAATGGCTCGAGAGCAATCCCACTTCCCTAGAAGCCCTAAAATATGCAAAAACCATCAGCTGGGAAAATGCTATAATACTGAACAACAATGGAGAACAGGCAATCGAAGTGCCTCTGAAATTAGCGGAGGGAGCCACTGCCAATGTTGTGCAAGACGAAGATTTCAAAACCTACATGCGTCTACTGCTTATCAAAAATGCTGACAGTAGCTATAAGGTTTTCGATATCGTCTACACCACAAAAGACAATGCTTTCAATAATGAGGACAAAACCTTTAATATTCTTACTTTAGGTTCAAAATTTTCGGGATATATCACAATCCAAAAAAATGACAACAGCATTGCGTACTCGGCTGAATTTGATAACGGCGAATTCTCAGGCCTTCACAATTACAGTGTCGAACCAAGCACTACCAACAGACTGGTTTGCACCTATTATGTGACGGTTGGCCCTTACACAACCTGCAGCAATTGGGTATGGTATCCTGACTATACCTCGCTACCAGGAGGGAATCTTCCTCCAGGATACATGCCGGGAATAACTGGCCCGCTTTGGCCCAACGGCTATCCCTATCCCCCTATTGATCCCTGTGCAGCAGCAGTGAAAGCGAGCGGTGTGGCTGCAAATGCAGGATTTGCCAGCGCGAGAGATGCTATTGCAGCTGCAGGTGCTGCTGACGGAAACGAACACAGCATCACTTTGGGAACACCGGGTGCATCCGGTACTTACACCAATTCCGCTATCAGAACTAACGGAAATCCAAACGGCGTCTCGGTAAACGAAAGTCTTGCAGGCGCTTTTGCCGCAATCCACAACCATCCCAACAACACTGCATTGTCCTCAGGCGATATTTATGCCGCTGTGACCCTTAACACAAAAAATACTGCCTTCTCCACTTCATTCATAATTACTGGAGGGGAAACCTATGCTATAGTCGTTAACAATCTGGCACAAGCACAGGCTTTTGTAAAGCAGTTCCCGCCAGATTTATCGCCGAATTATCCGCCTGAATTTCCGGATGCTATATTTAACCCGATTTTTAATATAACTTCAGAAATTGGGAATTCTATTGATTCCAAGACAGCGGCCATCGGGTCGGTTCTGGATCAGAATAATGCAGGAATCACGCTAATGAAACTGGGGCCTGACGGCAAATTCACCAGAATAAAAATACAGAAAAACCCAAATGGAACCTATTCCTATGTCCCATGCTAATAAAATAAAAAATATGAAAAACACAATCAGAATTATATCCCTTTTCGTGATCTTATTGAGCACAGGCTGCAAAGCGCAACAAATGGTACAAACTCCTTCCGATGCCTATAAATTAAAGACAAACGAGCAGCAGTTCATCAACAGGCCATTAAAAGACCTGCTTAAGGAAATAAAGCCGGAAATAAAACTGGTGACAGGAAATGTGGATTATCCATCTTTTTTCTCCTTCCGCTTCATAAGCAGGGAAGAATTGAGGAAAAAGACCGAAAGTGAAAATACCTTGGGATTATACGTTTACGTCAAGGAAACTTTGGACTGGGACTTCGATAAAAGACCTCAAGGAAAAGAATTTGAATGGTCTAAGGAAGACCTTGAAAAATATGGAAATCTTACCGTTACCCGAATTAAGGTAATCGGCAAGCCCTAATACAAATTTTTTCAATAAAACCTCAATCCATTGCATGGATTGAGGTTTTAAGTATTATGCAATTTGCTTTTATCACCACTGCAACTAAAATATTGGCAGGTGTTTTTTTAATTCATAGATAAATACGACATGAAAAGAGACCACATTAAATTTTCTGAAGTGTATTTTTGAAAATACGACCTATCTAAAAAAAACCTTGGATATGTCAGGAAAGATGGAGCTTTGGAAAAACTTACCTTCCATTCCATTTTTGTCGGCATGCTTATTTTTTGCCATCGAATTTAATTCATATGCAATTAAATAAGATCTTCGATTAAATCATTCTCCTACTAAAAAGAAATGCATCAGACAGATCATTATCAATTGGGATGTGAGATATCACCAAAATTAATTTAATCTATAAAAATTATGATAAATGACAGATGATAAATCTATGTGAGATAATTTAGAACTGGTATTTTAAAAAAAAATTAAAATTTTATTACAATATAGCTAAAAAGAAATCATAAATAATATTTTACTTTAATTCCAAAGACAATTCATTTATAAATGCCAAATACAAGTCTAAGAAATTCGTAAAATCATCTGTTGGTATATCAGGATCTATTTCGCCAGTAACTGTTTGGGCGACTCCTACCATAACTAAATCTTGCATTGATTTTGCTTTTTCTATCAATACCTTATATTCATTTTTGTTAAAATCGTATTTAAATACGTGACGATATCTTATAGGGAAAGTTTGTAAGAAAATGTGAATTTCATAAAAAAAACGTGCGCTAAGTTCAACTTCTTTTTTATTTTCCAACCTTAATTGTTCGGTGTTGGTATTTACGTCTAAATTTGCTAAATCAACAACTTTTAGATGCAATTCAGGTAAATATAGAGTTACTCTATCATAGCAATCTAACCGTCTCACCAATAAATTTAAATCCTTATTGTCTTCTAAAGATTGATCACTAACTAATTTTGTTAAATAAGCTAATATAATTAAACTTGAAAGAGTTAAAATTGTATTAATCGTTCCTCCCATGTAATCTCCAAATGTGCCCCAAACGGCCATATCATTTGAAATAGTGTGATTCCAAAAATGATATAAAAAAACTATAATTGGGGCTAAAACTAATGAAATTGAAAAAGCAGATACAAACACAAATGTTTTATTTTTTTCAAAGAAGGATTTTGACATATTAAATTAAATTGTTTGGAATGCAATTATTTTGACTTCATATGGAAATGCAAATTTAGAAATATTGTTTGAGTTATCAAGCCAAGATTTTTTA
>NZ_CADCSU010000067.1 GCF_902804475.1 Flavobacterium bizetiae | reverse complement strand
CTCTACCGGCGTTACATTGACATTACCATTATTCGGCACTCCAACAAAGGAAGCCGGATGAACTGAACCTACAGTAAGTGAATTGGATTCCGGTGCACGAACGATGTAACCAACTCCTGGTATCATTGCATCTGCACCATTCATGTGTGATACCCATCCTGAAAAAGGATCATAACTTTGGTACATATCTGCTGGTGTATCTGGTGATAAATCATGAAGGAAAAAATTCTTAACTGGTGAGGACCAATAGGTAAAATCATATCTGCGTACTGCAACAGTATTGCGCTTATAGGTTATGTTTCCGATATTGTTATTTACAATTGTATTTGGTGCCTGTATTAAGCTGGCATTGTTGTTAAAAATCAAAGATCCTGTTCCTAAAACAGTAAGTGCATTGGTTACATTTAAAGTAACTCCCGAAGATACTGTCATGGTAACTCCTGAATTAATCGTACAAGAACAAGCATTCATATCGGCAGTTATTGGAAAGGCACTTGCAAATGTTACATTTTTTGTAGCATCGGGAAGACCGTTTGACCATGTACCGTTATAAGTGGTTGAGGATTGGTCTTTTATAATAACATCATTTGTTAATGGTGAATTACATCCCGAAATAGTTTTGACACTAAAATTATAGGTTCCCACGGCAAGATTTTCGATCGTAAAAGTTGGCCCACTTCCAGTTTTACTGGCCGGTGCTGTTCCACTTTGTGTTATTGTCCAGTTTTCGTTTTCAGGCAAATTAGTTAAAATTACTTTTCCCAGTGAATTACAAGAAAAGTGCATAACGTTTCCAATTGTTGGGGGAGCTAATAAAATTGTTGTTGTAGAAACATCGTTGTCATACGCCGTGCCTGAAATGTCTTCAACGATGTTAAAAGAAGGATCAGTTCCTGTAACTTTTGCCGAATTGACAATTTTTCCAGCTGCAACATCTGCTGCAGTAATCTTATATGTTGCTGTTATTTTAGCTGTTTCTTTAGGAGCCAGTGTAGCAATATGATTTCCTGATATTGATATTGTTGGTAATGGATCTGTTATATAAATATCAGTTATGGGTACATCTCCACTATTTTTAATATCAAAACTATAAGTTACTATATCTCCCACTTTACCGCAAGAAGACATTGACGCAGTTTTGATCAGGCTTAATTCAGCAAATTTTAATGAATTCGTATTAAAAGCAATAAAGGCACAATCTGAACTCCCCGAAAAACTAACGACAAATCGATCAACTTGTGAAGCGTTGGCATTTGTTATACCAAAAGAGCTGGTTTCAAGTCCTAGCATTCTTATATCTCTAGTTGAAGCCGGTGTAAAACTATTAGTCCCTCCATCTGCTTTAAATAAATCTAAACTGTAAGTGCCAATAGCAGGAACTGAAGTAAAAGCTACTGATATTTCGTTTCCTACAGTTTTCCCAGCTGCATCTACAAATTTAAAAATATCCGATTGATTAATATTACCCGGCTCCGCTACCTGAGTAACAATTAAATCCGGGATTTTGTCGTTAATACCTGAAAGATTTAGATTATTGGTACCAATTTTAAATTCGGCAAAACCTTGGGCTATGTTTGCGACACCAGTACCCAAACTTAAACCATTACTACCATCTGTAAGTCTCGAAGCAAGTTCTGCTCCTGTTGCAGCAGTTCCTGCTAATTTTGGATCTAAAATTGCAGCATTAGATTGCCCGTCTATCATTGAACCTTGTAGTATATAAGTATCTTTACTTAAACCGAGACTTTGTATTTTTAAAGCTCTAAATTTTTGAGGATTATAATACAATCCTTTTGTATTAAGAATATTATCACTGACCCCTGTAGAATAAGTAACAGAATTCCATTTAAAGGCTAATAAATTATTAGTATCATCAGGACGGTTTCCTGCAAGCGTGGCAGCATTTGATTTCCAATATCCTTTCCAGTCAGTATGAATTTCGGTAATTGTATTTGTAGTCTGACTAAACATTTGCACAGAAATCAGAAAAAAAAGAAATCCTAAATTTTTTATGAATAAAGAACGAGTAGGTAAAAGTATTTTTGGGGACATGAAATTTGGTTTGATTTGGTTTTGGGCTAGTTATTTGATACTATTTTTCTTAACAGGGGATTAGTCTGTTAGTATCTTATTTTTAATTTATTTATATCATTTAAAAATATTTCGATTTATTGTTATTCGAAAAAAATCCGACAGCAACTGTTGTCGGATTTTTATATTTTTTATGTTTATCTTAATTGAGTATTATTTTTTTAGAAACTGTAAAATCATTTTCTAAAGTTATTTTGACCAATAAGACTTGATTACCTGATTGTAGGTTTTGAATCTGAAGTTCTGTATTTCCAACTTTCTTTTTACTGTATAACATCTTTCCTAGAATGTCAAAAACAGTTACTTCTTTAATATTTTCTTTTGATGATACAATGTTTATAACTTTATTTTTTACTGAAAGTAAAATCCCGTTTTCAAGATTTTCGAAATCACCTGTGCCTAATGTTTTATCTGTTTTGTAACGTAGTACGAAACGATCTGTAAAAGTTCCTATTTCGGTAGTAAAAGTATAATCACTTGTGCGTAAATCATGAATTACTTTGGTATTCTTATCTTCTACAAATACTGGTTGGTCTTTTAATAAACCTTCAGCGCGGTCTATTGAAATTGTAAAGTAACCCGCGATAGTTGATTTGTATCCTAGCGGAACCTGATCAATTATATCAAATGGTAAAGCACGACCTTGAATAGCAAGTTTTTTATTATCATTTATACTATAAAAATCTACATAAGCATTTCCGTTAAAGGTTTGGGCATCGTAATTATTCTCAAAATTATTCGTTGCTTCGTCTATGTAACCTACTAAAACTTGTTTGAAGGCACCTTGTGAATTAGTAAAATTTAACCATAAACGCCCCTCTTCAGTATTTGAACTTTTAGTTTTAAAAAACTGAGTATTGTTTGCTACTTTCCTCATTTCATTGGTAAACTTTAACGGTGTATTTGTTAACGCTTTTACAAAGAAACCTTGTCCTGATGCAATTTTTCCGGTTGGCGCATTATCAGCCGAACTTTTATCACTTGGTGCTTCTGTACTTGTTGCAGTATATCCTGTAGCAACACTTCCTGTTAAATTAAATACCGCATAATCATTACTTGTATAATAATATATGTTAGGTTTATTTGGATCTGTATTTGCGGGAGCCGAATTATGAGTCCAAAAATATAGTGATCCTGTAATTGTACCATTATTTTGCTTGATAAACTCAGCCGCATCAAGAGGAGAAGCATATGGATTACCAATTAAATTAAATTTATTCTCTACCGGAGTGAAATTCACATCTCCATTATTCGGAACTCCAACAAATGAAGCAGGATAAACTGCTCCTACTGTTGCTGAACTTGTTTCAGGAGCTCTAACAATATAACCAACTCCAGGTATCATTGAAGCTGCGCCATTCATATGCGAAACCCAGCCGGTAAATGGATTATAACTCTGGTACATATCAGGAGCGGTATCAGGAGATAACTTTTTTAAAGTAAACCCAGATGCCAAAGTAATTGGCGACGACCAATAAGTAAAATCATAATAACGCATTGCCTGAGTTAATCTTTGCAATTCGAATGAATCATTAGCCCCTGTGTAAATTGCATTTTTATTAGTTTGTACTAATGAACCTCCGTTTTCAATCAAAAGTTTTCCGGCTGCTCCTACGGTAATATTTTCTTTTACAGTTAATACTTTGTCTAAAGGAACTGTAAGCGTTTTTCCAGGATCGATTGTACAAGAACAAACTTCGATATTTGAATTTAAAGATGCATTTGTTTTAACAATAATAGAAGTATTAACTGGTACAGTACCGGATCCGTTATAAGTTACGGGAACATCTATGAAGCTAACTGCCATTTTTGCATCACCAGCATCTTCTCGAAGACGTATTTCAACTTTTGAGGCTGAATTTAATGCATAAACAGCACCGCTGTTGATAAGTACAGGATTGTTTATATTTCCACCGGCAGTATAAACAACTGCTGGTTTTTCATCTATAAAAATTTGCATATCATCATCACAATTTATCACCTGGATATTGTAACTTCCACAAGGAAACCCCTGTCTTTTATATGATATTGTAAAGTTATCAATTGGCATTGGAGCACCTTCCCAGGTAGTTGCAGAAGATGGAGATTTTTCTTTAGGCCAGTAATTTGTAGTATTTATATCTAATTTTGTATCTAAATAAGTACCTGCGTAAGTTGCTGCTGGTAAGTTAAAATTTGGTGTATTATAACCATATACATTCCAGACATTTATGCCGAATACTGAAGGATCTCCTTTTATCAATCCATAAGAAAAAGAAATTCTTGATGATCCAACATTTTCATAATATTCTAAAATAAAACTATGTACACCTGCACTTAATTTTACCTGAATTGAGCTTGTTACATAACTGTGATCTCCCCAATTAGTAGCTGAATTTATCAATTGTCCATCAATATATAATCGATATCCATCATCTCCGCCAACTGTTATATTGTAAGTTCCTTCTACGGTTGTGGTTTTCATTAAATAACGAACCATGAAATTATCGGATGGTGGAGCTCCGCAAATAGTTCTTGAAGCTCCGTTTACTTGTCCTGCCCCAACATTTCTATCAAATATTGTATTTTCAGTCACATACCCAATATAAGTTGTAGGAGCTGGTGTTCCAGTCCATTTATAGACATATCCTATCCAGGAATTGTCGCCATAAGTAATCTTATCGCCTTGTTCGCAATAAAAGATTTCATCGGCTCCCATGTCTGGTGGTGTAGCTCTTGGATCTCCGTCGATATCAGTTGTAATAGTTGAAATGGCAATACCTTTTGCGTGTATACCTGCATTGGTGTTGTTTTGAACCAAGTGAAAATCAGTTGGAACATTTACAGATATAAAATTAGGCTGGTTATTTAGTGAATTTGTTTCTTTTGTAGTTTTTAAAGCATCTTTCCAAAGGTCAATTGTCGCATATTCATTACCTGAAATTTTACCAATTTTAACCGCCGAATTTGTTCCGTAATAATTGTTATAATCAAATTCAGTAATTGCTGAATGGGCTACCGCAGAGTTTATCAAAAACTGTGTTGCTTTAGTTTGAGAATTATAAAAGATATTGTTTTTAATCCCAAGATTTGTTCCAGCATTAATATACAAACAAGATGAACCACTAACATTGGTACTGTTATTCATTGCAATAGTATTGAAATAAATCTTGTTTGCATCTCCCGAGTTAAGATAAATCCCGTGAACAGGACTAGTATTATCACTATTGGTGAAATAAATGTTACTGATAATATTATTGTAAATTGTATTATTTCCTCCATTTATATAAAATCCGCTACTACTAGTTCCGGCTGAAGCTGATACATTAGTAACTGTATTATTATAAATATTAGTACCAGTTCCGTTTAAATAGATTCCTCTACTTTGAGGGGCTCCATCGCCAAGAGTATTCACTACATTGCTGATCGAATTATTAAAAATATTTCCATTAACTGAACCTTCAGAATAAATACCTGCATGTTGTGTTTGATTTGTAGTACGGTAAATACCATCTATTTTATTTCCTGAAACTACGTAATCTTTAAGATTTAATAAATTAATACCAACGTATGGTTTTTCTGCATTAGTTGTGCTTCCGATGGTGTTATTCTGAATTTTCCAATCTAATGACAGTAAACTAGAATTACTACTTCCGTTTACACTAATGGCCTGACCAACTTTATTAAAAGTTACATTGTTTACTATATTACCTGAGTTAGCAGCAACAGCTGTGCTGGAAACATCATCTGTATTTCCTGCAAAAACACCAACCGAGTAGTCATTATTTCCTTTAAAATATTGTTGCAAAGTAAGATTTCTGACCTCATTATTATTTGCTCCATTAGATGCACCTTGACTTGCAATCCAAATTACAGATCTATTGTTGTTTGAAGTATTGTTGTTCGAAATAGTTAGATTGTTTGAGGTTGTAGAATTATTACTTCCGTCAAAAATAACATTGTCAGCTCCATCAAGTTTAAAAATTGCCTGAGGAAAACCAGTACTAGATTCAATAGTTACTGTTCTTCCAGTATTTGGTCTAAAAGTAACTTTGTAAGTATCTCCTCCGGTATAAGTATTAATTTTTATAGGAAAAATTTCACCTGTGGTATTATTGTAAAGAGTGTTATCAAGTGAAAAGTTTACAGCTCCAGCTACACCAACATTATTTAAGGCATTAGCCGCTGCAGTTATTGTTGCAAAATCTGCATCAGAAGCACTACCAACTTTATAAGGTCCTTTAAGAGGCCCCATTGTATTTCCTGTAAATTTTAATGTATTTGCTAAAATTCTCCATCCAACATCATTATTCCAGCTATTACCTCCTCTTGCATAAAAACGTACAATTAGTCGTTGATTAGCGTTTAAAGATTGATTTACCTTAATCGTTTTATTGGGATTTCCAGCAATGGTCTGATCGCCCTGTAATAAAAATGAATTATTATAAAAATCAAATGTATTAGGTACAGAACCATTCTCGGATATGTAATATCTTATAGAATAGTTTGTAGGTCCATTTCCACCATTAGAAATCGTAGCTTGCTGAAATATTAAATTAGAAACCATTATTACATTTCCTGCTTTAGGAGCGATAGAAATGTCAAAATATTTGTAATGTTGAAAATTAGCATCAACCCAACCCTGAGCTAATAATCCTGATGCATTGTAAGACAATGGAGTATCAGACGCTTGTGATGGTCCTGCTAGTGTTCCTGCCAGCACATAACTTTGAGATGTCGCTCCTCCGTTTGAGGTTAATGACCAAGAAGCTAAATCAACAACCTGAGCAAAACTTAAAACCGGTAACAATAAAAATAAAAGTAGAGTTTTTTTCATATAAATGTTTTCTATACAATTTGTTATGTTGGCATAGGATAAATTTTGCCCGAACAAATATAGATACATCTACGTGTTGGAAAAGTAGAGGGTTTTTAGAAAGCCTATTTAATCGATGAAATGTTAAAATAATCGACAAACTACATTATAAAAATTAACATTTTATGTTATTTCTTATAAATCAAGCTTTTGAAATATAAGAAAAATAGTAAAATTTTAGTAAAAATTGATATCTTTTTAAACGTATAGTTGTAAAAAACGTCGTTTGATCTCATAATTCGCAAAAAAGTTATATTTTATAACTTATTAGATTGTAAGAAAATAGCGATGTTTTAAGTGTCTTAAATTCTCAGTTTAATTTTATAAATCTTTCTCTAATTGTGTTACTTTTTCATAAACCAAATTACTTTCGTAACCTCTTCTTAACATATAATCACAGAACTTTTTTCTTTTTTTAAGTACATTTTTTTCCTGCGTGGACCTCCAGCATCTTTCTGATAATTCTTCGAAAGTAATTTCATATTCTTCAGGGGAAATTTCCTTTAACGCAAGCGTAATATTGACTGAAGAAATATGTCTTGCTTTTAGTTCATTTATAATTCTAATTTTTCCCCAACTTTTAATTCGGTGTTTGCCTCTGGCGAAACTACAGGCAAATCGGCTTTCATTTAGAAAATTATTTTCAATTAGCTGAACGACAATAAAATCGATTTCATCGAGAGACATTTTAAGGCTGTATAATTTCGAAACTACTTCGGCGTGACAACGTTCCTGATAAGCACAAAAATGTTCTAATTTTAATATTGCTTCTTTTACTGTGAAAATATTATTCATGAGTTTTTTCTTTCTTTTTAACGGTTATTGCTAAAAATAATCAATTAGTTGTTAAAATTACGTAGCTTTTTTCTGTTTTTCTCAAAAAGTCTATGGCTAAAATGTTGTATATGTGTAGAATTATGATATTTTTGCTGTTAAAATTTAACATTTTTTTATCTCTTAACATACAACACGTTAGAATAAATTATAACTGTTAAAACTAATAAATGCAAATATCGATTCTTTAAACAGAGATGCTTTTTCATTTTATAGAATTAAAAAAAACAAATTTAAAATATAAATACCACTAGTTATATGATGAAAAAATTACTTTTCTCAAATTTTTTATTTTTTATAGATTTTTTTAAAAACGAACGAAGTGTAACTTCAAAATGGTTTTGTCTTGCCTTATTGTTGCTGACAAATTTTGCATTTGGACAAATTGCCCAACGAGGGGGGAGCACAACAGCAACAACAGCAACAACTTCTTTGAAAATCAGCAAACCAGCTGGAGTTGTTGAAGGTGATGTTATGATTGTAAATATTGCAGAAGAAATTTCAGGACAGGGATACATTCCCGGTTTATCAGGATGGAATCCTATTAGTGCTGTTTATTTAGGAACTAGCTCTCGTGTTGGAGCTGTACTGTATAAAGTTGCACTAGCATCTGAGCCAGATAATTACACTTTTGAACTTACTAATGTAATTGGTGCTGTAGGTTCAATCGTAGCTTTTTCTGGAGTTGATGTATCGGGAGCATCACCATTTGATGTTAATTCACCACAAATATATGCTCCAAATAATAACACGAGAGATGTAATTGCAACAAGTCTCAATACAGTCACTAATAATGCAGCTGTTATTATGTTTGGTCAAGCTGCAGAATCTTCTCCTACATGGGATAATATTTGGTCCACTAATTCGCCAGGGGGATTAGTCGAATTGTATGACAATCAAAAAAGTGATTCTGGAGGTAGAGCTACGGTAGGAGCAGCTTGGGCAATTAAATCTACAGCAGGTAGTACAGGAAATGGTACTGTAACACTTTCTACTGCACAGAAAAGTGGTGGAATCTTAGTAGCACTAAAACCCAAGCCTTATTATAAAAGCCAAATAATATCTGCTAATACAGGCTCTAGTACATGGTGTGCTGGTGAGACAAGAACAGTAAGTGTAGTCATAAAAAATATTGGATCTGCTCCGTGGGCAGATGGTGGTGGTAAAGATTTTAACATTGGTATTAAATGGAATAGAGAAACTAGCACAATTTGGAATGATTATCATGTGAGAGTGGATGCTCAAAATTTAGCTCCAGGAGAAACTAAAACATTTTATTTTAATATTACTGCTTCAAAAAGAACAGTTACTGCTTATGGAGCAAAGCTTGATGCAGGCTCAAATAATATAAGTTTTGATGTTGTTTATGAAGGGGTAACATGGTTTAAAGATAATAATGGTGGTGTAGGACCGGGAAATATTGCTTTTGTTAGTCCAACTCAAACTATAGTAGCGTCACCTGATAATAAAACGATTTCTGCTGTAAATTCAACAATTTGCACAGGAACCGGTACTAATATTAATGTCGCTGCATCATTAAATACAACAAGATATCAATTAAGAGATGCCTCTAATAATCTTATCGGTGCATCAATGCTAGGTAATGGAGGTGTTCTGCAATTACCTACAGGAAATCTATCTGCAACTACAACTTTTAATGTTTTAGCAACTTTAACATCAAACTCGTGTCCGATACAAATGACAGACACTCCTACCGTAACAGTTAATTCTTTAAGTGGTGCACCTGTAGACAACTATACTTTTTGTATTGACAATAGTAATACTATTACAACAGCAAATGTTAATTCAGGGCAATACGCATTACTAAATGTGGTGAAGGGCTATAAATTTACATTTAAAGTTGGTGATGTATTCTCTGGATTTAATGAATTTTTGTCTGTTTATAACGCCTCTAATGATGCCCTTATTATTAGTAATAGTGGTACTAACGGCACATCAATTACAGATTGGATACCCACTTTTTCGGGACAAGTAAAAATACTCTTAACGGCAGGAGCAAATTGTGCAAATGCTGGCACAACAGGAGGTGTTTTAACACTTGATTTAACTGGAGGAGGCAATACATTAGAATCACAAAACGAATATGGTCTAAATACATGGATAGGTCATATTTATAATGCCGGTGGTATATCGCCAGATCTATTGTCTTCTAATTATGCAGGATATTATAATGTTGGATCCGAAACTATAAGTGAGGGATTTGGAGGAAATGAAAATTGTTTTGCAGTTTATTCAGGTGGAGTGAAAAGAGCCAGCATTTTTACAGAAGGATTTGCTGTAAGATATAAAATGAAGACTAATAAATCAGGTTGTTATATAATTCGTCTAACAGGTGATGATGGGATCCGTTTGTTCATGAATAACACAAAAATCTTTGACAGATGGGGGGAGCAAGGTTCAACGACCTATAATGATGTTCTTGTTTATTTAGATGGAGATGATGATTTTGTATTTGATTACTACGAAAATGCAGGTGAAAATGTTGTTGGTTTTACAATGATAGCATTTGATGCAAACTCAAATAATATTACAGCTCCTTCGATAGTTAATTTTTGTTCAAATGAAGATCCGGGTATCATAGAAGGATCATTACAATATACTTTAGCAGATGTCAATTTACAAAATCCTCAGCTTAATTTTCAATGGCAGCTTTCTACAGATGGTGTGAATTATAATAATATTCCGGGTGCTACAACTAGAACTTATGATCCGCCAGCAATACAAAATACAACTACAGTTAATATCATAAGTCGTTTTAAAAGATTAGTTTCATTTACTACCGCTATGCCAAATGTGAATAATGTTAAAACAAGTTGTGGATACAATGAAAGCAATATAGTAACTATAACAACTAAGCCCTTGCCATTGACTCCAACAGTGGGAACAATTGTAAATGTTGGGTGTAATAATTTAGGCACCGTAGATTTAAGTGGTTTGCCTTCGGGGGCTTGGACAATAACGCAAAGTAGCACAGCCGGAACTTTTAGTATTCCTGGATCAGGAGCAACTTATAAAGTTTCTAATCTATCAGTTGGAACATACAAATTTACAGTAACTAATGCCTCTTGTACATCTGCATTAACAAATGATGTTATTATAAACGATTTTTCTTCTACCACTTACAACGGCATGTGGTCTAACGGTCTTCCTGATGCCACCAAAAATGTAACATTTGCAAGTGCATTCCCAATAACAGCAGATCTGAATGCTTGTTCCTGTACCATCAATTCAGGTGTTAGTATGACAGTACCATCGGGAGTAACTTTAAATGTTACCAATGCACTTACTGTTTTAGGCACGGGATCTCTTATTTTTAACAACAATGCCAGTTTAGTACAGGGTCCCAACACAATTGTAAGCAACAACAGTGGAAAGATAACCTATAAACGTAATACTGTTGCGCTACGACGATATGATTTTACCTATTGGTCATCTCCTGTTAGTGGTTTTACCCTTCATGATCTATCTCCAGGTACAGCAGCAGATATGTACCAAAGTTATGATCCTTTTATCGGATGGGTATCGCACATGAATGGCATTGATACGATGACACCGGGAGTTGGTTATATTGTTCGTGCACCAGAATCGAATTCACTTACCGTTGGTTCAGTTCATCCGGCTTCCTTTGTTGGAGTACCAAATGATGGTACTATTACTGTAACGCCAATACCC
>NZ_CADCSU010000066.1 GCF_902804475.1 Flavobacterium bizetiae | reverse complement strand
ACATAATATTGAGTTTAATTAGTAAAATTAATCTTAAAAAATAAGAAAAATTTAATTATCAAAAACTCACAAAAACATGAAGAAAACTACCCAAAATCGAACAACTTCAGTAAACCTTAAAATAATGATGTATGTCATTATAATGATTTCGTTTATTATTAAGGTCAATGCACAAACCGTAACACCGTGGATTACCAGCGGAGATCAAACCAGATTATTACAACAACAAGGCACCGTTAATTTCGGTACCAATTCAGGAACCAATCCCTCAACCGTAACTATTAATGCAGGAACAACCTACCAGACCATGGACGGATTTGGTTACACTCTTACCGAGGGAAGTTGCGAAGTAATTAGCGCAATGGCAGCTACTCAGCAAAATCAGTTATTAAATGATTTGTATAATCCTGTTACAGGCTTAAATGCCAGCGTAGTTCGTATTAGTATAGCTGCTTCAGATTTAAGCAGTTCATCTTATAGTTACAACGAAACTTCAGGAGATGTAAATATGAACAACTTTAGTCTTAACGGACCGGATTTGACATATTTAATTCCCATTATCAAAAAAATTCAGCAAATTAATCCCAACATAAAAATATTAGCAACACCGTGGTCAGCACCGAGATGGATGAAAACCAATAATTCATGGGTGGGCGGGAGCTTACAAACACAATATTACGCTGCCTACGCGAGATATTTTGTAAAATACATTGCTGCTATGCAAGCACAAGGAATTCCGATTTGGGGAATCACGCCTCAAAACGAACCTGAGAATCCGCATAACGAGCCAAGTATGCTAATGAATTCTACAGAACAAAAAAACTTTATCAATCAACAACTTGGGCCACAAATGGCAGCGGCAGGTTATGGAGGCGTTAAAATTATAGCTTTTGATCATAATTGCGATAACACCGCTTATCCTATAGATGTTTTAAACAATAGCAGTTATGTTGATGGTGCAGCGTTTCATTTGTATTTAGGAAACATTTCGGCCATGTCAACCGTAAGAAATGCAACCAATAAAAACGTTTATTTTACAGAACAATATACAGGATCAGGCGGAAACTTTGGCGGAGATTTTGGCTGGCACATGCAAAACGTAGTAATAGGAAGTACGAATAACTGGTCTAAAACGGTTTTAGAATGGAATGCTGCAAATAACCCAAGTTTAGGACCACGTACTCCTGGCGGATGTAATACTTGTTTAGGCGCGATTACAGTAAATAACAGTACCAGTTATACTAGAAATGTGGCATATTATATTATAGGTCAAATCTCAAAATTTGTAAAACCCGGTGCAGTAAGAATTGGTTCTTCAAGTACCAGCGGTACAATTCAAACCGTTAGTTTTAGAAACCCTGACGGATCGATTGCACTTGTAGTTTATAATTCAGGATCGGCCAATACCATAAAAGTAGTTTCAGGATCGTCAGCATTTAATTATTCAGTTCCCGCATCATCAGCAGTTACTTTTAACTGGTCAGCAGGAAATCCACCATCAACTTCTTTTCCGGGCTATTACAATATCATTTCAAGAAACAGTAATAAAGGATTAGATGTTGCTGATAATTCGACAACAAGCGGAGGACGCATTCAGCAATATGATATTACCGGTGGAGGAGGAAGCAATCAACGCTGGAAGTTTGTTCCGGATGGAAGTGGCAATTATTACATCATTGTAAAATCGACAGGATTGTATTTGGCACCAGAAAGCAATAGTACAGCTGACGGAATAAAAGTACAGCAAAGAGCATTCTCATCTTCAAACGAATTCAAATGGACAGTTAACAGTCTTGGAGGAGGTTACTATCAAATTATTAATGTAAATAGTGGCAAATCCCTGGATGTAGAAAGTGTTTCTACGGCAAACGGCGCTAATATTCAGGTTTGGGCGTATACCGGAGGATTAAATCAGCAATGGCAATTGGTACAGGTTGAAGCTTCTGCGGCTAAGAAAGTTGCCGTTGAAGAAGAGGTTAATACTGTATCTGATTTTTCTCTTTATGTTAATTCTACAAATAACTATTTAAAAATTAATACCCCAAATTCAGGTTCCGGACAAGTTGAAGTTTATAATGCTTCCGGCCAAAATGTTTTAAAAAGAAACGTTGAATTTACCACTGGAAATGAAGCCGAAATAGAAATTTCGCAATTACCAAAAGGTATTTATGTAGTTAAAGTGAACGATAGTAAAAGCACCTATTCTAAAAAAGTAATAAAGAAATAATTACCAATTTTTAAATTTTAATTAGTGATTTTATTTTGGTTTGAAAAGGCTGTCTGATTTAAAACTCAGACAGCCTTTTGTTTTATCCTATCAATTGTGTAAATAAATCCTGGTTGTCATTTAGGTATTGAAATTCGAAACCATTTTTCGTCATATTCAATTTAATAGCCATAATGTCGTTTTTGTTTTTTAATTCTAAACCAACCACTACAGAACCAACTTCACGACTGTTTTTCTTAGCAAACTGAAAATAAGTGATGTCATCATCCGGTCCTAAAATATTGTTTACAAATTCTTTTAAAGCGCCCGGACGTTGCGGAAACTGGATCATAAAATAATGCATCAAGCCTTCATATAATAAAGAACGTTCCTTTATTTCGGCCGTTCTTTCAATATCATTATTGCTTCCGCTAACCACGCAAACGACGTTTTTACCTTTAATTTTATCGGCATAAAAATCCAGAGCAGAAATTGTCAGAGCTCCCGCTGGTTCTACAACCATGGCTTCTTCATTATACAAACGTAAAATTGTAGTACACACTTTTCCTTCGGGAACCAGAATAATATCTTCGAGATTGTATCGGCAAATTTCAAAAGTTTTATCTCCAACTTGTTTTACAGCGGCACCGTCTACAAATTTGTCAATCGTTTTTAAGGCCGTATTTTTATTTTCTTCAATAGAAGTTTTCATCGATGGTGCTCCCTTTGGTTCAACGCCAATAATTTTAGTATTCGGACTCAAATGCTTAAAAACTTCAGATAATCCGGAAGCCAGTCCACCGCCGCCAATCGGAACAAAAACATAATCAATCGGTTCTTTAAAACTTTCCAGAATTTCTAAACCTACCGTTCCCTGACCTGCAATTACTTTTTCGTCATCAAAAGGGTGAATAAATATTTTATGGTTTTGAATGGCATCTGCTGTGGCCGACGCGTAAGCATCATCGAAAGTATCACCCGTTAAGACAATTTCTACAAACGATTTTCCAAACAACTGAACTTGTTTTACCTTTTGTTTCGGAGTTGTTTTAGGCATATAAATTTTACCTTGTATTTGTAGCAGATGACAAGAATAAGCAACACCCTGCGCATGATTTCCGGCACTTGCACAAACAATTCCGATTGCTTTTTCTTTTTCGTTCAACGAAGAAATCTTGTTGTAAGCGCCTCTAATTTTGTATGAGCGTACAATTTGTAAATCTTCCCGTTTCAATAAAATAGTCGATTGAAACTCTTCTGAAAGATTTAAATTTTGTGTGAGTGGAGTAGCGGCAACTACATTTTCGAGTTGCTTTTTTGCAGCAAGTACTTCGTTAAATAGATTCATAATTTTTGTTTTTTTTGCCACGAATTGCACGAATTAGCACTAATTTTTATTCTCAAATAAAGTAGAAATAATTCGCGTTGATTCGTGAAATTTGTGGCGACTTTAATCTTCGTTAAATAAAAAAAACCTCCCGATGCGGGAGGTTTGATAAATTGTATTTTGTTTACTTATTTATATAATACCTCGCCATTATTGCTGAATAGCAATAATATTAATAGAGATAATAATGATATTTAAGTTTTTCATTTCAGATATTTGAAAGGCAAATGTATTAATTATTTTTTAACCGGAGGATATTGCGCTAAAACTTTAGATACAATTTCTTTTACTCTTGCATCTTTTTTATCGACGTTTTTAGTTAAGCTTGCAACTCCTTCACCTTGCCAGATCATTTCTTTCTTTTTAGCATCGATTAAATCAATGAATAAAGTTCCTTCTGTAGAAGTTGATACAGTAGTTTGGTTTCCTCCGTACATCATGTAAGGATTCCATCCCCAACCCCAACCGTAGCCCCAACCGGCGCTAAATTGGTTTACGTTTACTTGTTCTCTTGATTTTGTAAAAATATTTACTAATAAATCAGGATTTTCGCTTTTTGTAAAACCTTTGGCTTGCATTTCTTCGTCTATGGCGTGTAGAATACGTCTTTTATCCAAATCAGAGATTTCAACCTTATCAATTCCGGGCTTAAAAAAAGCATACGTCTTATAAGGCGCAAAATCTACGTTTTTATCGTAATCAGAATATACGCTTACCGTGCTGCATGAGGCTAATAGTAAAAGCAAAAAAACGGGCACTAATTTGAATGTTTTCATATGTTTAAAAATTTTAATGTTCTTCGTTTTTAATTAAATACGAAACTTTCCCTAAAATAGATTTTCATCTACAATATTAGGTAAAGTAACTTTTAATAATGGCTCAACTTCCATCGCTCTTTTTATAGCAAAAATAGCTTCGTCATTTCGAGCCCAGCTTCGTCTTGAAATTCCGTTGTTAACATCCCAAAAAAGCATTGACGCTAAACGTTTTGAAGCCTCTTTAGAACCATCAAGAACCATACCAAAGCCACCATTTATAACCTCTCCCCAGCCAACTCCGCCACCATTATGAATCGAAACCCAGGTTGCTCCTCTAAAGCTGTCTCCAATCACGTTTTGTATTGCCATATCGGCTGTAAAACGAGATCCGTCATAGATATTAGAAGTCTCTCTGTAAGGCGAATCAGTTCCGGAAACATCATGATGATCACGACCCAAAACCACCGTTCCGATTTCGCCTTTTGCAATCGCCTGATTAAAGGCTTCGGCAATTTTAATTCGGCCTTCGGCATCCGCATATAAAATACGTGCCTGAGAACCTACAACTAGTTTGTTTTCCTGTGCTCCTTTGATCCATTTAATGTTGTCCTGCATTTGCTGCTGAATTTCATTCGGAGAAGTTTTCGCCAATTCTTCTAAAACCTGACTGGCGATAGTATCAGTTTTTTGTAAATCTTCCGGTTTTCCTGAAGTACAAACCCATCTAAAAGGACCAAAACCGTAATCAAAACACATTGGTCCCATAATATCCTGTACATAACTCGGATATTTGAAATCTATATTATTCTCTGCCATTACATCTGCTCCGGCGCGCGAGGCTTCAAGTAAAAAAGCATTTCCGTAATCAAAAAAGTAAGTTCCTTTTGCGGTATGTTTGTTTATTGCTTTCGCTTGACGACGTAACGATTCCTGTACTTTTTCTTTGAATAATTCAGGATTATTAGCCATCATTTCGTTTGCTTCTTCAAAAGAAATTCCAACCGGATAATAACCTCCAGCCCACGGATTATGAAGCGAAGTTTGATCAGAACCTAAATCAATTTTGATGTTTTCCTCATCGAAACATTCCCAAACATCAACTACATTTCCTAAATAAGCAATCGAAACTACTTCTTTATTGGCTTTCGCCAAAGTGACTCTTTTTACCAATTCCTCAGTCGAAGTAACAATCTCATTAATCCATCCTTGTTCGTGACGAATTTTGGTGATTTTTGGGTTTACTTCGGCGCAGACCGTAATACAACCTGCAATGTTTCCGGCTTTTGGCTGTGCACCAGACATTCCGCCAAGTCCAGAAGTAACAAATAAATTGCCTTCAGGATTTAATTTTATTTTTCTAAAACCATTCAAAACCGTAATTGTCGTTCCGTGAACGATTCCCTGAGGTCCAATATACATATAACTTCCCGCTGTCATTTGTCCGTATTGCGAAACGCCCAAAGCATTCATTTTTTCCCAATCGTCCGGTTTAGAATAATTCGGGATGACCATTCCGTTGGTAACGACAACTCTTGGCGCTTCTTTGTGCGAAGGAAACAATCCCATCGGATGACCTGAATACATCGTTAAAGTCTGTTCATCTGTCATTTCAGACAAATATTGCATCGTCAATAAATATTGCGCCCAGTTCTGAAAAACAGCTCCGTTTCCGCCATATGTAATTAATTCATGCGGATGTTGGGCCACAGCATAATCCAGATTGTTCTGAATCATGTGCATAATCGCTTTTGCCTGTATTGATTTTCCAGGATATTCATCAATTGGTCGTGCGTACATTCTGTAATCAGGACGTAGACGATACATATAGATACGACCGTAAGTTTCTAATTCTTCTGAGAATTCTTTAATTAATTCAGCATGATGTTTCGCTTCAAAATAACGCAATGCATTTTTTAGCGCTAGTTTTTTCTCTTCTGCCGAAAGAATTTCTTTTCGTTTTGGCGCGTGGTTAATGGCCAAATCATAAGTTGCTTTTGGAGGTAATATTGACGGAATTCCTTGTTTTATTTGTTCTTGAAAAGTCATATTCTTTTTTAGGTACTTAGTTGCTAAGGTTCTAAGTTGCTAAGGTAATTTAGCAAGATTAACAACAGATTAATTTTTTTGTTCTTTCGATTATTTTGTCCGGCTGGAACTTAAATCTATAAAAATATCACCCTCTGGGGCTTAAATGCGACTGACGATGAATTGATTCTACTAATATTTCGCTCCTATGGAGCTCAAAAAAGTAAATTACCAAATAGATATAAAGCCTTGGAAAGGCGACATATTTATAGAAATAATAATCACCCAATACAAAAGCTCCAGCGGAGCGAAATATTAATTGATGCAATTGGAATTTTAGAATTAGAATTTATTCAAATTATCTAATTTTCGAATTGACTCATTGGTACATTAATACATTTTCAAATTAAAACTAAGGATAACGAATATCCGACCTGTGATAGGATTTGTGGATGGTAATCCTAAATTTTCGCAAGAGAATATCCATTTACAATTTTAGATTTTAGATTATTGATTTTAGATTGTTGAATTATCTAATTGATATATTTTTAAACTAACAAATTATCTCATTATCAAATTGGCACATTATCTAATTAGACTTTTTTTCTAATTTGACCTGTGTTTTTATCAAAACCATATGGACAATGACGGCAACCACTTTTGCAGCAATAACCACGTTTTAGATGGTGTTTTTCAGTAAAGCATTTATAACCTTCGGGCGTATAGTAAAAATCTTCGCCTTCGATTAGTTTATTTTCATTACTTTGCTCTTTCATAAATCTGTTATGGGTTGATGTTCTTCTTTATTTAAAATCAAATAAACGAATTTGATTGTCATTTTAATGAAATCGAACATTTTTTATCTACAAATTTATAAATTTTACAGCTAATGTTTCTAATTGTTGCTAAATATTTAATTCCGAAAGGATATAGGGGAATGGCTGTGTTTCCATTTATAATTTTAAAATACCACTTAGATAAAGAGAATCCCGTTTTTGTGAATCACGAAAAAATTCATCTTCGTCAACAATTAGAATTACTCGTTTTACCATTTTATATTTTTTACGTTTTAGAATATATAATTAGGTTAATACAATACAAAAACAAAGATTTAGCGTACAGAAATATAAGTTTTGAAAGAGAAGCTTATGCAAATGAAACGGATTTAAATTATTTGAGAAACCGATCTTTTTTTGGTTTTTTGAATTACATAACTTTAAAATAAAATAGATTTTGAATCAGGAAATTCATATCAACTTTCCTAATCATATTTCATTGACTATAAAACGTGACGATCTCAATCATCCTTTTATTTCGGGGAATAAATTAAGAAAATTAAAATACAATTTACTTCAGGCGAAAGCCGAAAAGAAAGATACATTGGTGACTTTTGGCGGCGCTTTTTCGAACCATATTGCAGCGGTAGCTTATGCCGGAAAAGAGCAGGGATTCAAGACCATAGGCGTTATTCGCGGCGATGAACTTTTTGATAAAATAGAAGAAAACCCAACGTTGAAATTTGCTCAGGAAAACGGAATGCAATTTGAGTTTGTCACCAGAGAAGATTACCGACATAAAAGTGACATTTCGTTTATCGAAAAATTAAAAGAGAAGTTTGGCGATTTTTATTTAGTGCCCGAAGGCGGAACAAATGAACTGGCCGTAAAAGGCTGCGAAGAGATTTTGACAGCTGAAGATGCTGTTTTTAATTTTGTTTGTTGTGCGGTAGGAACTGGCGGAACAATTTCCGGATTGATCAATAGTGCGTTGCCAAATCAGAAAATTTTAGGGTTTCCGGCGTTAAAAGGTGACTTTTTAACCGATGAAATTCGTATTTTTGCAAAACAAGATAACTGGAATTTGATTTCTGACTATCATTTTGGAGGTTATGGAAAGATAAATTTAGAATTAATTGAATTTATCAACACTTTTTTTGAAGAAACAAAAGTGCCTTTAGATCCAATTTATACAGGAAAGATGGTTTTTGGCGTTATAGATTTAATCCATAAAAACTATTTTCCTGAAAATTCAAAAATATTGCTCCTTCATACCGGCGGATTGCAGGGAATAGACGGAATGAATATAAAATTGAAACAGAAAAAATTACCAATACTTAAAAGCAATGGTTAAAAAAATAATAACATTCTTAATTCTTGCCACTTTAGTAAGTTGTTCGTCGAGTAAACCTACGATTGCGACGACCAAAAAAGCAGCAGCGGTTCAGAGGCCAAGAGTAGCAACCACTAAAAAACAGGCTCCTGTTAAACCAATTGGAAAAAATTACCCTTCTACAAATAATACAACTGAGGTTATTCAATCTACTTCAAAAACAGTTGTAACCAGCGATTTAATTACGAATTATGTTTTGCAATATAAAGATATTGCAATGGGAAACATGCAGAAATATGGTATTCCTGCCAGTATTATTTTGGCGCAGGGAATCTTAGAATCTGGTGCAGGAAGAGGTGATTTAGCATTAGAAGCAAACAATCATTTTGGGATAAAATGCCACAAAGACTGGTTGGGCGAAAGTGTTCGTCATGACGATGATTCAGCTCAGGAATGTTTTAGAAAATATCCCGAAGCGGCAGAATCGTATAGAGATCACGCTTTGTTTTTGGTGGGTAAAAAACGATATGAAACGTTATTTACTTACGAGAAAGACGATTATAAATCCTGGGCAAAAGGTTTGAGAGCAGCTGGTTATGCGACAGATCCTAATTATCCGGACAAATTAATAAGTTATATCGAAAGGTATAATCTGCACCAATACGATTGTCAGGTTACGGGAAGAAATTACAAACCTTTCGAGAAAACTACTCCGACTAAAAGTGTATCGACTCCAACAAAAAGTGCATCAAATTCAAATGCAAACGATCCTAATTCATACGAAGTTCAAAAAGGAGATACTCTATATTCTATTTCAAAAAAATTCAACGTATTGGTTGATGACTTAAAACAAAAAAACAATCTTTCAGACAACGCCATTTCTATCGGGCAACGATTGAAGGTGAAGTAAATTTTTTTAGTTTTCAGTCTCAGTCTCAGTTTTCAGTTTTGCCAACAATCTAAAATCTAAATTTTAAAATCAAGTTCTCAGTTTATAATCTAAAATCTGAACTCAAAAATCTAAAATAAAAAATGTTATATAAAAGAAGTAGTCAGCTTTTTGCTGAAGCAGAAAAAGTAATTCCGGGAGGAGTAAATTCGCCAGTAAGAGCCTTTAAAGCAGTAGGAGGAACTCCAATTTTTGTAAAAAGTGCCCAAGGTGCTTATTTGTATGATGAGGACGGAAATAAATTAATAGATTATATCAACTCTTGGGGACCAATGGTTTTGGGTCATGCTTATCAGCCTGTTGTTGATGCTGTAATCGAAAAAGCAAAACTGGGAACTTCTTTTGGAATGCCAACAGAATTAGAAACTCAAATCGCTGCTTTGGCGGTTTCTATGGTTCCGAATATTGATAAAATAAGATTTGTAAATTCAGGTACAGAAGCTTGTATGAGTGCCATTCGTTTGGCTCGTGGATTTACAAAAAGAGATAAAATTGTAAAATTTGCCGGTTGTTACCACGGACATTCTGATTCATTTTTGATTCAGGCCGGAAGTGGAGCCGTAACTTTTGGTTCGCCAAATAGTCCTGGAGTTACAGAAGGAACTGCAAAAGATACTTTGTTGGCAAAATACAATGATCTAGAGAATGTAAAAACTCTTGTAGAAGCGAATAAAAGCGAAATTGCAGCGATTATTATCGAAGCAGTTGCCGGAAATATGGGTTGTATTCCACCAGCAAAAGGTTTCTTAGAAGGATTAAGAGAATTGTGTACAGCAAACGGAATCTTATTAATTTTTGATGAGGTTATGACTGGTTTCCGTTTGGCCCGCGGAGGAGTTCAGGAATTGTATAATATCAATGCTGATATTGTAACTTTCGGAAAAGTAATTGGCGGAGGTTTACCGGTTGGTGCTTTTGCTGCCCGCGAAGAAATCATGAATTATCTGGCACCACTTGGTCCGGTTTATCAGGCAGGAACATTATCAGGAAATCCGTTAGCTATGGCTGCAGGATTGGCCATGTTGCAGGCACTTGATAATGATCGTGAAATTTTTACCCGTTTAGAAGAAAAAACAGCTTATTTAGAAGCGGGAATCGATAGAGTTTTAAAAGCAAATAATGTTGTTTTTACGATCAATAGAGTAGGTTCTATGATTTCGGTACATTTTGATGCCAATCCGGTTACAGATTTTCAAACGGCGGCAAAAGGAGATAACGAAACGTTTAAGAAATTCTTTCACGGTTTACTGCAGGAAGGAATTTATATCGCACCATCGGCTTACGAAACATGGTTTATTACAGATGCGTTGACTTATGAAGATTTAGACTTCACAATTAATGCGATTGATAAAGTTTCAAAGACATTTTAAAACTTAAGAATTATATATTTTCAATTTCAGGCCCAGCTTTAATAAAGTTGGGCTTTTTTTAGCTATTAAATTTTAATTTGAAGTAGTTAATAAAAAGTTAATGAGAATGTTTATCCTTATATATTTAGAATAAAAATTATTTTTGTTTAACAAATAATCATTAAACTTACCATAAATGAAGAAATTTTTCATTTTTATTACAATGACAGTTTTTATGCTGTTTTCTACCAAACAAAATGCACAATCTAAAAAGAAAGAAACAAAAAAAGGAGAAACTGTAGTTGCTCCACCGGAGAAAAAATCAGAATCGACGATAAAAGAATACAGTAAAGTAATTACCAAAGATGCTGTTTCTGATGAAGGACTTTTCACCGTGCATAAAGTTGATAAAAAATATTACTTCGAGATTCCCAATAAATACTTAGATAAGGATATGCTTTTAGTAAGCAGACTTTCTAAATTACCAGCAAATTTAGGTGGAGGATATGTAAATGCCGGTTCTGAAACCAGTGAACAATTAATAGTTTGGCAACGTTTTCAGGATAAAATTCTCATCAAATCAAAATCATACAATGCGGTGGCAAACGATACTTTGCCTATTAGTATTTCAGTAAAAGCCAACAATTATGAACCTACATTATTTGCTTTTGATATTGTCGCTTTAAGCAAAGATTCAGCAAATACAGTAATTGATGTTACTAAATTTTACAGCACAGATGTAAAAGCAATTAGCGGAATATCAGCAGAAATGCGTGAAACTTATAAGGTAAAAGGATTGGATGATTCGAGAAGTTTTATCAATACGATTAAAAGTTTTCCGATGAATATCGAGGTAATTCAGGATATGACTTATAATGCCTCTAAGCCATCAATGTTAGAAGATACAGAAGCTATAAGCATTCAGATGAATCAATCGATGGTTTTATTGCCGGAAATACCAATGAAACCGAGATTAGCAGATCCAAGAGTGGGATGGTTTACAGTGAGCCAATACGATTACGGAAGCAGCGAATTAAAATCAGACCTTAAAACATACATTCGCAGATGGAGATTAGAACCTAAAGATCCTGAAGCGTATCAAAGAGGAGAATTGGTAGAACCGATAAAACCAATTGTGTATTATTTAGATCCTGCAACGCCAGAAAAATTAAGAAAATATATTAAACAAGGAATTGAAGAATGGCAAAAGCCTTTTGAAGCGGCAGGTTTTAAAAATGCAATTATTGCAAAAGACGCGCCAACAAAAGAGGAAGATCCTGATTTTAGTCCTGAAGATATTCGTTATTCGGTTATTCGTTATGTAGCAAGTACAACGCGTAATGCGGTTGGACCAAGTGTTTCTGATCCCCGAACGGGAGAAATTATCGAAAGCGATGTGATCTGGTACCACAATCATTTGCGTTCGTACAGAAACCGATATTTGTTAGAAACCGGAGCAGCAAATCCTTCGGCAAGAACGTTGCAAACCAGCGACGAAGAAATGGGAGAGATGATGCGAATGGTTATTGCTCATGAAGTAGGTCATGCTTTAGGATTTCCGCACAATATGGCAGCAAGCTGTGCTTATGATGTAGAAAGTTACAGAAACGGTGATTTTACGCAACAAAACGGAATCTCGGCCAGTATTATGGATTATGCCCGTTTTAATTATATCGCTCAGCCCGGAGATAAAAATATTCGTTTTGTTCGAAAAATGGGTGCTTATGACCAATATGCAGTAAATTGGGGATACAGAGTGATTCCGAATGTGAAATCTCCAAAAGATGAAGTTTCAACTTTAGACAAATGGATTTTAGAGAAAGCCGGAAATCCAATATATAAATTCGGAAAACAAAGTAGTGCTTTTGATCCTACAACTCAAACAGAAGATATTGGAAATAATTCGATGAAAGCAAGTTCATACGGACTTAAAAATCTTGAATATGTGGCAAATCATTTAAATGAATGGACCAGTAATGTGACCAATGATTACGGAGATTTAGATGAATTGTATAAAGAAATGCTGGATGTGTGGAGCAGATATGTTGGTCACGTAGTAACCAATGTGGGCGGAGTTTATGAAAACACCAAAAAGCCAAATCAGACCGGAAACATTTATGAAGTGGTGCCAAAAGCGAAACAAATAGAAGCAATGAACTGGCTTCAGGCAAATGCTTTTGCATCGCCAACCTGGATTGTAAATCTAAATACTTTAAAAAATACGGATGTTGCAGGTTATACAGAAAGGTTTAGAGCTTTGCAGGTGCGACATTTAAATAATTTATTAAGTATTGGTCGTATTGGCCGTTTGATGGACAATGAAATTCTAGGTGCAGATACTTATAAAGCATTAGATTTATTAAAAGATACACGAAAAGGAATCTGGAAAGAAACTGCAACGCCGGCTAATGTAACGATATACAGAAGAAATTTGCAAAGAGGTTATCTGGACAGAATGGGCGTTTTAATGACAGAAGAAATCAAACCAGCAGACCGATCTGTAATTTATTATAATGTAGCGCAATCTGATGTAAGAGCTTTGGTTCGCGGAGAATTAACTGCTTTAAGAAGTACTCTTTTAGCAGCCAAAGCAAAACCGGTAAACACAGAAACAAAATACCATTATGAAGATTGTATCAAAAGAATTGATTTAATTCTGAATCCGAAATAGGAAATGTATAGAAATAAAAAAAGAGGCTTACGAGCTACCGTCTGGACACAAATATATTTTTAGTTATATTTGATAAAAAGTGCAGACTAGATATTTTGAAAATTTAAAAGACAAGCGATTGTTGAATAGAGGT
>NZ_CADCSU010000065.1 GCF_902804475.1 Flavobacterium bizetiae | reverse complement strand
ACATAATTAAAACACAACTTTTTATTTAACCGCAAAGAGCGCTAAGTTTTTTCGCAAAGTTCGCTATGTTTTTTTTTGCTGGCTCGAAAAAAAAAGGAACGTGAAGATCGCTAAGCTTTATGTAAAATTTAATTTATGTAGAAGGTTTAACCGCAAAGAACGCTAAGTTTTGCGCAAGGTTCGAAAAGGTTTATTTGCTTTTCGATATTTTTTTTAGCCACAAATTTCACAAATTATCACAAATTACAAGCCGCGTAAAGCTTTGTGAACTTTGAATTCTTTCATTCAGGGAGGTTAAATCCTTGGCGAACTTTGCGAAAAAACTTAGCGCTCTTTGCAGTTAAAAACTTTATAGTTAAAAAAAATCTTAGCAGTTATTTAAAATATTTTTATACTTTTGCAATCATCAGATGATATGACAACCTATGGCTTTAATCAATAAAAAATCTCTCGCAGAAGAAGTTGCTTCAAAATTACAGGAGCAAATATCTCTTGGTCAGTATAAGATCAACGAGAAATTACCTATTGAAGCAGAGCTTATGAAAAGCTTTGGCGTTGGACGTTCTTCGATAAGAGAGGCGATGAAGTTACTGACTAATTCTGGTTTGCTGCGGATTCAGCAAGGGGTTGGTACCTTTGTTCAGGAAGTTACCGGTACGCAAGAACCAATGGATCAGCGATTGAAACGTGCAAGTCTCAAGGATTTAGATGAAGTTAGGCAATTGTTAGAGTTAAAAATTGCCGAAAAAGCGGCTATCAACAGAACAGATGATGATATCGTTGCCATGAAACAACATTTGGCCAATAGAATGAAAACGGCTAATGAGGGATTGCTTGAGGAATGTGTCGAAGCGGATATACAATTTCACATTGCGATTGCAGAAGCATCAAAAAATGAAATCCTCGCTGATTTGTATAAGTCGGTATCAAAACATTTAAAAAAGGAGTTTCTTAAACTTTATCCGGATACAGAGGTATTTAAAGAAACTTATATTATACACGAACAACTTCTCAAAAATATTATTGCAAAAGATCCTAAAAAGACATGGAATACTGTTGCTAAAATAATAGGAGAGAATAATTACTAATTTTTTTACCCAATTCATCAGATGATCTGATTTTTTATCACATTATGAAAACAACTACTATTAACAATTCGAAACAGTTGGCTCAACAAACTGTTTTCTCGATTTTATTTACAATCAGTTTTACGCATTTTATTAATGATATGCTTCAGGCGGTTGTTCCTGCGGTATACCCTATTATAAAAGATAAATTTCATTTGACTTTTACCGAAATCGGTCTAATCACCCTAACCTATCAACTAACGGCTTCTATTTTACAACCGTTTATTGGGTTTTACACCGATAAAAAACCACGTCCGTATTCGCTGGCCATTGCTATGGTTTTTACTCTTTTAGGGTTGGCTGCTGTAGCGGTAGCTTCAAGCTTTGTAAATATTTTACTTGCTGTTAGTTTAATCGGTGTTGGTTCTTCGATATTTCATCCTGAAGCTTCGAGGGTTGCTCACATGGCTTCTGGCGGAAAAAGAGGTTTGGCGCAATCTATTTTTCAATTAGGAGGAAACGCAGGAAGCGCCATTGGGCCTTTGCTTGCGGCTATTATTGTCGTTCCTTACGGACAGTTTAATATTATCTGGTTTTGTCTTGCGGCGGCTGTTGGGATTCTTATTCTTTCGGGAGTTGCAAAATGGTATCAGGAACATTTGAATCTTAAAGCAAAAAATAAATCTCTTGGGGCAGAAGAAAAACACCATTCGCTTTCAAAACAAAAAGTAATTTTCTCGTTGGGTATTTTATTAGTATTGATTTTTTCTAAATACTTCTACATGGCCAGTATGACAAGTTATTATACTTTTTATCTTATCGATAAATTTCACGTTTCTGTACAGGAATCTCAAATTTACCTTTTTGCATTTCTTGGTGCTGTAGCTGCAGGAACATTGTTTGGTGGAGCTTTAGGTGATCGTTTTGGTCGAAAGTATATCATATGGATTTCTATTCTTGGAGTTGCTCCTTTTACATTATTATTGCCGTACGCTTCTCTTTTCTGGACCGGAATTTTATCTGTAATTATTGGTTTAATTATATCTTCAGCTTTCTCGGCAATTTTGGTTTATGCCACAGAATTAGTTCCCGGTAAAGTAGGTTTAATTGCTGGTCTTTTCTTTGGATTGGCTTTTGGTATGGGCGGATTAGGTTCTGCAATTTTAGGAAAATTAGCAGACTCTACTAGTATTGAATATGTTTTTAAGGTTTGTGCTTTTTTACCTTTAATAGGTGTTTTAACAAGCTTCCTTCCGAATATTGAAGGAAAGAGAAAAGCTTCTGCAGAAGATTAAATTGTTTTTTACTAATTCGATTATTATATAAAAAAAGCGCTGAATGTAATGATTCAGCGCTTTTTTGCTTGTATTAAAACCCAAGATTATTGGTTGGATCTGTAAAACTGCAGCTACATTCCCTGCGAATATTTTTAGATTGTTTAAAAATGTATTTAATGTAAAACTGGTGCGATGATGGCGCATATTTTCCTAATCCGTTTATATTATAATCGTACGCATAACCCGCCTGAAAATCTTGCAGGAGATTAATTCCCATCATTCCAGTGATCGCTGAGTTCCATCGGTACGAAGCTCCAAACCTAAACTTTTCCCTAAATTCAAAATTAAGGGCAAAATCTATTGCTAATGGCGCATTTTCGACTGCTTTTGCCAATATCGAAGGTTTAAATAACAAATCATCATTTATACGAGTCTGATAGCCTGTTGTAAAATAAATTTGAGGCATAGTTGTAATTGTCGAGGTCTTGATAGTTGGGTTATAACTTTCCTTAATAAAATTAGGTGTAGATAAACCAATAAACCAATTGGGAGTATTAAATAAAAGCCCTACTCCTACTCTTGGAGTTACCTGATTTTCGATGTTATTCTGAAAACTTAAATCATCAGCATTATTAAGGTCAAGGCGGCTATAATCGATGTCAAGAATACTCAAACCGGCTTTAAGTCCAAAACTCAACATATTTAATTCGTCTGTATAAATGGTATACGAGTAATCTCCTGTAATAACGATATTCTGTGTTACTCCCAGCTTTTGATTCGTAACATTAAATCCGGCTCCCATATTAAGATCTATGGGGATGTTAATATTAAGATTTTGCGTTTCTGGAGCGCCATCAAAACCGGCAAATTGTGTGCGGTGAATTAGTAGCACGCTTCCGTCAAAAAAACCTGCAAAAGCGGGATTAAAACTCGACATATTGAGTTTGTAATCTGAAAATTGAGCATCTTGCTGCGCTTTTGCAGAAAACAAAGTAAATGTAAAGAGCAGAGTTGCTATAATATTGAATCTCATTTGAAATATTTGGTTTTTAGATTAAGGATTTAGGTGTAAAAAGCCTGTTTTTGTAACCCTTTTATTATCATGATTCGTGAAACTAAAAACATAATAATAGGTTCCAAAAGGAAGCAAACCTTTTCCGCTGCCTAAACCTTTGTTTGCAACGCCTCTAAATAAATTTTCTCCGTTTCCGTAATTGGCCGTTTCAAAGACTAAACTTCCCCAACTATCAAAAATTTCGAGTCTATTTTCCGGGAAAGTTGTCGCTCCTTCTATCTCAAAATAATCATTTTTCCCGTCGCCATTTGCTGAGATTCCGTTGTATACTTTAACATCGCAATAGCGAAAAACAACTTCTACTTCAAATCTTTTAGAACTTTCGCATTCTGCTCCTGTATAAGATGCGTAATACTTATGATTGTCCTCCAAAACTGTTGTAGATCCTAATGCAAAACCTCCTGTGGGGGTTTCATACCATAAAACTTCTTCTTCGTTTGTGATAAGATCGGTCACGGTTGCTTCTTTTTCTTTACACATAAATTGTATCGCATTTCCTGTTGGTGCCAAAGCATCATTGACAATAATGGTCACGGCAACGCGATCGCTATAACAACTTCCGTTGTAATTAGCAGCATAGTAGATTCCGCTGGTTAAAGCTGTATTAGAAGATAATGTCTGAGAAGATGAAGCGTCTTTAAACCATTTTAAATAGGCACTGTTTACCGCTATACTCGATATAACAGGATTTTCGATAGCACAAAACTCTTGTGTTAAATTCGAAAATGTTGGGAGCGAAAGAGGAAGAACAGTTACTATTGCAGTTGCAGAAGCTAAATTTCCACTTTTATCTCTTACAGTGAGTGTTACAATATTGTCTCCAAGATTACTGCAGTTAAAAGTAGTTTTGTCTAAAGTCATTTTATCTATGGTACAATTATCTGTAGAGCCATTGTCTATTTGAGCCTCGGTTATTACTGAATCTCCTGAAAGATTAAGCTGAACAGTAATATTTTGAGTTATAACTATCGGACTTATTTTATCCTGAACAGTAACGGTCGCATTTTTTGAGGCTGAATTTCCGTTAACGTCCGTCACCGTAAGTATCACGTTATTAGCACCAATATTCGAACAAGTAAAAGATGTTTTATTAATTTCTATTTTATCTATTGCGCAATTGTCGGTTGAACCATTGTCAATCTCTGCAGCTGTTATGACAGCGTTTCCTGAAGCATCTAATTCAATGGTTATATTCTGAGTGATAACGATCGGTTTCAATTTGTCTTCGATTTTTACCGTTGCTATTTTTGAAGCTGAATTTCCGTTTACATCTGTAACAGTAAGCGTAACGATATTGTCTCCCATATTCGAACAATCAAAATTGGTTTTGTCTAAACTCATAGTAGCAATAGCACAGTTATCTGTTGAACCATTATTTATCAGCGCCGGAACTATTACCGCATTTCCTATTGCATCGAGTTGAACTGTTATATTTTGGGAGATAACAGTTGGGGGGATCAAATCTTTAACAGTAACTACAGCAATTCCGGACGCTGAATTTCCACTTTTATCGGTTAGGTTAAGTGCTACATTATTATCTCCAATATTCGAACAATCGAATGTCATCTTGTCTAAAGTCATCGTATCGATTCCACAGTTATCAGTTGAACCATTATCGATTTGAGATTCAGTTATAGTTGCTTTTCCTAAAGCATCAAGCTGAACGGCAATATTCTGTATTATTACTATTGGTTTTACCTGATCTTCAATTGTAACTATTGCTGTTTTTGAAGCTGAATTTCCGTTGACATCTAAAACGGTTAGCGTTACTGTATTGGCTCCAACATTCGAACAATTAAAATCTGTTTTGTCTAAAGTGATTTTATCAATCAAGCAATTATCGCTTGAACCATTATCGATTTGTGTCGGAGTTATAATAGCTTTTCCTGATGCGTCCAATTGCACAGTTATATCCTGTGTTACAACCGTTGGCTTTACTTGATCTTCAATAGTAACTGTTGCTGTCTTTGAATCTGAATTTCCATTAACATCCAAAACGGTTAGTGTTACTGTATTTATTCCAATATTTGAACAATCAAAATCTGTTTTGTCTAAAGTGATTTTGTCCATGGCACAATTATCAGTTGAACCATTATCGATTTGAGATTCTGTTATAATTGCTTTTCCTAATGCGTCAAGTTGAACTGTAATATTCTGTGTTACAACCGTTGGTTTTACTTTATCTTCAATAGTAACTATAGCTGTTTTTGAATCTGAATTTCCGTTGATATCCAAAACCGTAAGCGTTACTGTATTGGCTCCAACATTCGAACAATCAAAATCTGTTTTATCTAACGTTAATTTGTCAATAGCACAATTATCGGTTGAACCATTATCGATTTGAGATTCTGTTATAGTTGCTTTTCCGAATGCGTCAAGTTGAACAATTATATTCTGTGTCTCAACTGTTGGCTTTACTTTATCTTCAATAGTAACTGTTGCTGTCTTTGAATCTGAATTTCCGTTGACATCTGTAGAGGTAAGCGTTACTGTGTTTGCTCCGACATTGGTACAATTAAAATCAATTTTGTCTAAAGTTATTGTAGCAATACCACAATTATCCGATGAACCATTATTGATTTCTTCCGCGGTTATCGTTGCTTTTCCTAAAGCATCTAATTGTACAGTAATGTTCTGCGTAACCACTATTGGTTTTACTTTATCTTCAACTGTAACTATTGCTGTCTTTGAATCTGAATTTCCGTTGACATCCAAAACTGTAAGCATTACTATATTGGCTCCAACATTGGTACAATCAAAATTTGTTTTGTCTAAAGTGATTTTGTCAATGGCACAATTATCGGTTGAGCCATTATCGATTTGAGATTCGGTAATAGTTGCTTTTCCTAAAGCGTCAAGCTGTACGGTAATATTCTGTGTTATAACCTTTGGTTTTATTTGATCTTCAATTGTAACTATTGCAGTTTTTGAATCTGAATTTCCGTTGACATCCAAAACTGTAAGCGTTACTGTATTGGCTCCAACATTCGAACAATCAAAATCTGTTTTATCTAACGTTAATTTGTCAATAACACAATTATCAGACGAGCCATTATTGATTTGAGATTCGTTTATAGTTACTTTTCCTAAAGCGTCAAGCTGAACAGTAATATTCTGTGTTATAACTGTTGGTTTTACTTTATCTTCAATAGTAACTGTTGCTGTCTTTGAATCTGAATTTCCATTAACATCTAAAACGGTTAGCGTTACTGTATTGGCCCCAACATTGGTACAATCAAAATTTGTTTTGTCTAAAGTTATTTTGTCGATAGCACAATTGTCAGTTGAACCATTATCAATTTGTGTCGGAGTTATAGCTGCTTTTCCTAAAACGTCAAGTTGAACGGTAATATTCTGTATTACAACCGTTGGTTTTACTTTGTCTTCTACGGTAACTATTGCTGTTTTGGAATCTGAATTTCCATTAACATCCAAAACTGTAAGTGTTACTCTATTAGCTCCAACATTGGTACAATCAAAATCTGTTTTGTCTAAAGTTATTTTGTCAATAGCACAATTATCTGTTGAACCATTATCGATTTGAGATTCGGTAATAGTTGCTTTTCCTAAAGCGTCAAGCTGTACGGTAATATTCTGTGTTATAACCTTTGGTTTTATTTGATCTTCAATTGTAACTATTGCAGTTTTTGAATCTGAATTTCCGTTGACATCTAAAACCGTAAGTGTTACCGTATTCGCTCCAACATTCGAACAATCATAATCTGTTTTGTCTAACGTTATTTTGTCAATGGCACAATTATCAGACGAGCCATTATTGATTTGAGATTCGTTTATAGTTACTTTTCCTAAAGCGTCAAGCTGAACAGTAATATTATGTGTTATAACTGTTGGTTTTACTTTGTCTTCGATTGTAACTATTGAGGTAGTGGTATTGCTCCCTCCGTTAGTATCAGTAATGGTCAGACTAACAATATTAGCACCTATGTTTGTACAATCGAAAGTATTTTTATCGATCGAAAGATCAAAACCACAATTACCAGTAGAACCATTGTCAATATCACTTGGCTGAATTATTGCTTTACCAAAAGTATCAAGTTGTAACGTTATATTCTTGGCCTTTGCTGTAACCGGAATTTCAGTTTCATCAGTAGCTGTTATTATAAAAATTTCATTACTAACTACTCCGCTTGAAGAAACGGATCTTACACGAATAGAATAAGTGGATCTTATTTCAAAATCAAAACATGTAGCGCTTTGCAGAGTATTACCAGAAATTGTAAAATAACTATTATCATCATCTCCATCACCACTTACCAAAGAATAACTGTAAGACGTATTTCCGTCAAAAAATGAAAATAAATTCCCAACGGTAGTTCCTCCGGGTTTATTTTCAGGAATAGATTTATTACTTAATTCAATATTATTTACTTGATAATATTGTCCTGCTGTTACCCATTGCACACAATCCGTTTGAGTAAAAAATTGATGATTATAATCTAATGTAGCAGGCGTTACATTAAGATTTGCTTCATAAAAATTAAAATAGTAAGGTAGAGTTGCACTCACAAATACATTATCAGGAAATTTATATTGGCTACCAATATATTGTACGTCTGACACAATACCGAAACCTCTTGATAAAATTGGTGTGATCAAATAATTAGGCTTATTAAAACCAATAGTCCTATTACTATTATTAGATAATAATACTACAGATCCGTCTTTAATTTCGATAGATCCTGTAAAATTTGCAGATGGATCAGAATATATCACAATAATAGTAGCACCATTCATATCATCGTTTAAAGTGGCTGCTGTAGGTATCCCAGAAACAACATAGTCGCCATTTCCTGTAATGATCGTCTTAATATTTGCTCTAAATGATTTAGTATTATTATAACCCCAGCAAGCATCTGGTGTTGTTCCTATAAGAGAGGCTGCATATGATTCGACTATATTTGACGGATTATTAATAGATAAATTAAAAAAAGATAAACTACTTATGGTTGAACCTGCCATATATAGAAAAGCATCCTCAATAATTGCCCCCACAGGAATACCTGTAATTCTAAATGTTGGGATAGGAGTTCCATAAGAATCAACTCCTCTTTGCTTTGTTACTCTTGTGGACGATACATAGTTGAGACCTATTTTCGTTTTTGAATAAGATGAATTTAAATCACCATCACCATTTGCTAATATTTTTGTGGGAACACCAATTAAAAAAATATAATGGATTAAGAAGAAAAGTAGTTTTTTTTTCATGTATTGAATCAGAAATTAATAGTGGCCGTATTAAAGTATAAATCAGAAGGTATATTCATTTACAAATGAAGCGCACAATAAATACTTATGGGGTTGTTGACAAATGTAATTCACACATTATACTTTCAACAGCATCAAAGGGGGACAAATAAGGGACATTTTTATTCAAAAAACCATTAAAACCAACACTTTACAAATTACGTTGTAAAAACTAATAGATTTTTTTTACTATTTTTACGCACCAAATTTGATAACCACTGATAAAAACGTAATGCTTTTTAAAAAATCATATTGTTTCCTTTTATTACTTTTTATTGTACAAGTAAAGTCCCAAAACGTTCCATTACAGATTCCGTCCCAACCAAGTAAAATCGACAACATCGAGGCACTTTTGGTTCAAATAAAGTCTTTTGATACTGATACCATTTCATTAAAAAAATATCTTGACCCTTTAAGCAAATCAAAAGAATATAAATCTTTGTACGAAGGTTTGCTTGCTAACGGATACAGTGATTTTTATAAGACCACCAATTCAAAAAGTAATTTTTATTATTTAAATTCTATAAAAAGTGCTGCAGTACAAAAGGATGTGTCTCTTCAAATCTGGACTCAACTTAACTATATCAGCTATCTCTACCTTTACAGGGATTATATAAGCATGACGCCAAGGTTGTTGCAAGTAATTGATCAAATAAAAAAATTGCCTGTCGATGAAATTATTCTTCCGGGAGAAACTTTCAAAAAAATTGGCTGGATGCTGCAAACTCTTGAAGATTATCCTGAGTCATTGTATTACTTAAATCTTGCCACAAAATATACTCCCCAAAAAACTGCCGAATTTGCTTCGCTAATGGATAATATTGGTATGAACTATTTTCGTATGGGAAATGACAAGGCAGCCGAATCTTATTTTAATAAAACGGCTGTTCTAGCAAAGCAAATTAAGGATCAAGTGCGATATGCTAAAGCTTTAGGTAATCTGGCGCTTGTGAAACAAAAGCGAGGCGATTTGCAGACAGCGATTTCTTTATTGAAAGAAGATATCAAAATTTCAGAACAGGAACAAAGTAACCAGAATACAATGTATGCCTCTATTCTTTTGGCCGAATTGTACATAAAAAACAGTAATCTTAATCAGGCAGAAGAAATACTATACAAAGCTAAAGAAATTGCCGATTCGAAATCCTATTTCAAAAAATCAGAATTGCAGATCATCAAACTTAAATTAGATATTTTAAAACAACAAAATAAAACAGACAATGAGTTAGCGCTCAGAAGAAGAATGATTGTTTTAGAAGATTCTCTAAAAAACAAAGATGGTGATATCGCTATAAGTAATGCAAACTGGGTCATTCAGAAAACAAAATTCCAACAAAATATAAACAGAACAGCAGATGAGGTCAAGCATGAATCTGCAATGAAAAACATTTATGCAGTCGTGATTATTATGGCTTTTATATTGGCTGTATTTATATTTTTAAATTTCAAAAAACAATTAAAAAACAGGCAATTACAATACAATCAAAAAGTTACTTTATTAGAATTAGAAAAAATAAAAACGGAACATAAACTAACCGAAGCAAATGAAAATTTAAATGCCCAAATCGATTATTTAAAAGATAAGAATATCCAGATCAAAAAATTAAAAAGCGAGATCGGCCAAATTAAACAATCATCATCTCACTATCTCGAAAAAGAAAATAAAAAACTGAGCACTTTGCTTGAATCTCATTTAATGACAGAGAATAACTGGAACATCTTTAAGAGAGAATTTCAAAAAGAACACCCTGAATTTCACCAATTATTGCAAAATGATTTTCCTGAGATTACAGATTCTAATAAAAGAATTTTATTGTTACAGAAACTAAATTTCAATAATAACGAAATTGCCGAATTACTAGGTATTACCCCCGATGCCGTTAAAAAATCAAAACAAAGACTTAAGAAAAAACTGGGATCAAAATTTGATCTTCTTTTTGAACATATCAATTCAAAATCGGCCTGATAAACATTCAGATTATTATATAAAAAAAGCGCTGAATGTATTGATTCAGCGCTTTTTTGCTTTTTATAATAATGAGTATTACCAGCCTTTTACAGCTCCGCCTTTAAATTCTTTAAGAGCTGCTGCTTCAACTTCCGGAGATTGAAAAGCCTGTAAAAACTGTTTTACTTTTTCTTCGTTTTTATTGTCTTCACGACTTACTACCAAGTTTACATAAGGAGAATCTTTGTCCTCAACAAACAAAGCATCGCGAGACGGAACTAATCCTGCCTGAGAAGCAAAAGTATTGTTGATAATGGCAATCGTTACATTTGCATCTTCAAGAACTCTTGGTAATTGAGGCGCTTCTAATTCTAATATTTTAAGCTTTTTAGGATTACTTACAATATCTGTTACTTTAGGCAATAAACCAACTCCTTCTTTCAATTTTAGCAAACCGTTTTTCTCTAAAAGCAATAACGAACGTCCACCGTTCGTTGGGTCATTTGGAATAACAATTGTGCTTTCATCCTTAAGATCTGCAAGGCTTTTTATTTTTTTAGAATATCCTGCAATTGGATAAATAAATGTTTTACCAATAATAGCCAATTTATATCCGCGTTGTTTTGATTGCTCGTCAAGATATGGTTTGTGCTGAAAAGCATTTGCATCAATATCTCCCAAACTCAAAGCTTCGTTAGGAATCACGTAATCGTTAAAAGAAATTAACTCTACTTCAAGTCCGTATTTTTCTTTTGCTACTTTTTTAGCTGCTTCAGCTACTTTATATTCCGGTCCTGTTGCAACACCTACTTTTATGTGGTGCGGATCATTATTTTTAGCTTTGCCACAATTCACTAATGAAAGTGTCAAGACAGCGATTCCAACTATTTTCAAAAAATTTAGTTTCGTATTCATTATTGTATTTTTTAATTTTTAATTCTTAATTTTTAATTGAATTTATCTATGATCAAATCGTTTGGATAAAAAGTCACCCGCAAACTGAATCACGAATACCAAAAGCACCAATAATATCAGAACCGAATTCATGATTACGGCATCGTATCCAATATATCCGTACTGATACCCCACTTGTCCTAAACCTCCGGCTCCAACTGCTCCACCCATTGCAGAATATCCTACAAGTGTGATTAAAGTGATCGATGTCGCATTTATTAAAGAAGGTAATGCTTCCGGAAGCAATACTTTATATACAATTTGCAAAGGTGTCGCTCCCAAAGCTCTTGCCGCTTCGATTAATCCTGAAGGCAAACCTAAAAGGCTATTCTCTACCAATCGGGCAATAAATGGTGCTGCGCCAATACTTAACGGAACTAAAGCCGCACTTACACCAATAGAAGTTCCGACCAGTGTTTTTGTAAACGGAATCATCCATACAATTAATATAATAAACGGAATTGAACGAAAAATATTCACCAAAACCGATAACGTTCTATTTAAAACGGGTTGCTCCAAAATTTGATTTTTTCTCGTAAGGAAGAGCAAAATACCGGTTGGAAGTCCTAACACAAAACCAAAAAAGCCCGACACAAATGTCATCACGATGGTTTCCCAGGTACCGTTTAATAATAAGGTAATAGTAGAATCAGACATAACCTATGATTTCTGTTTTTATATGTTTAGAAATAAAATATTCAATTGCAGCTTCGTAGTTCTCGCGCTTTCCTGACAATTCGATCAGCATTACACCAAAATTTACATCACCAGCCTGATCCATTTGCGCACTAACAATTTTAAAATTAGTATCAAACAATCTCGAAACTTCTGAAATAACAGGTTCGTTTACCGATTTACCAGTCATTTCTAATCTCAACAACGGACTCAAACCTTCGCCATCCTGTTTTTGCAAACGTTCATGATATACTCGCGGAATATCAAGATGCAACGACGAAGCAATAAATTCTTTAGTTAATTCGTGTTTTGGATCGGCAAAAATTTCTCCTACACTTCCCTGCTCTATCAACTTTCCATGGCTAATTACGGCAACTTCATCGCAAATCGATTTTACAACTTCCATTTGGTGCGTAATCAGCAGGACCGTAATATTTAAACGACGATTAATATCCTTCAGTAAATTCAAAATAGATCTTGTCGTTGCAGGATCAAGCGCACTTGTCGCCTCATCGCACAACAATACTTTTGGGTTATTGGCCAATGTTCTCGCAATGGCAACCCTTTGTTTTTGACCTCCCGAAAGGCTTGCAGGATAATCATTTGCTTTTTCGGCCAAACCTACTAACTGCAACAATTCAAAAACACGAGTTTTAATATCCCCTTTTGAAACATCAGCCAATTCTAACGGAAAAGCTACATTTTCGAAAACCGTACGTGACGAAAGCAAGTTAAAATGCTGAAAAATCATTCCAATTTGTCTTCTCTCGATCGCCAATTGCGCATTCGATAATTGCATTAACGATTTCCCGTCTACAATAATTTCTCCCGAAGTTGGTCTTTCCAGCAAGTTCACGCAACGAATCAAAGTACTTTTTCCAGCTCCCGAAGTTCCAATTACACCAAAGATTTTCCCTGGTGGAACTTTAAGCGAAACATCTGACAAAGCCGAAACGATTCGGTTTTTCTGATGAAAATTCTTGGTGACATTTTTTAATTCAATCATTTTCTTTATTCAAATTAAATCTGCTACATCCACAGACATAAATACTTAACGCATCTGAAATTCTAAAATTTAAAATCAAAAAGCCTTTCAATAAATTATGAAAGGCTTCAGAAATAAATAATTTTATTTTTATATATAAGCCAGTTCATACCATCGCATAGTCGCGCAACACATGTTGCAGCTATAATAATTGGTATTCTGGTTATTGTTTTTCATTGCTGCGGCAAATTTAAAGAGATAATTTGAATTTCAATACAAAATTACAAACTTTTTTTATCCTATCGATGTAGTAGGTTTTGTTTTAAAATTACGATCTGATTTCTGCTGTCCGCTGTATCTTTTTGTTTTTAAAGAAAAAACAAAAAGAATGCCGCTCCCATCAGAACTAGGGCAACCGGTCTCATAAGAATTATTCGGTTTTATGGCACGCGGATAGCACAGATTCGCTTCGCGAAAACACGGATATTCGCTGAATTTTATTTTTCTCGCACGGTAAACACTATCTTGTCGTCCTGAACGAAGGATCACACGCGGAATTCTACAAAGATTAACGATATTTTTTCGCAAAGCGAATCTGTGCTATCCGCATGTCATAAGTTTCCAAGGATTTTATTTCGAGGCATCTAATAATATCGCCAACTGAATACAAGGCGCGTCAGATCGATTACTCCAGGCGTGATTGGTGCCTCTTTGTACTACAATATCACCGGCTTGCAATAGGGTTTGGTCTTCATCTACAATAAGGTAAATTTCTCCGGAAAGAATTACGATATAATCCAGCGTATCGGTTTGATGCATTAACGGATGAGACTGACCTTGTTCTGCGATAATTCCTAAATCTTTATCAGGGGGAATCTGAACGTATCGAAAATAACTTCCGTTTTTGGGTGTATGCGGGAAAGCGATGTTTTCGATTATTTTTTCTTCTTCTAATTTTACAGGCATCGAATCTGTCGACCAAATATCAGATATAATCAAACCCGGAAAATGTTCTGAAACATTCGATATAATTGCATCTTTTTCGATTATTGATTTTCCGTTACGTATTCCTGTAACGATCCTTCTCGGAATTGTTTTCATAGTTTATTTATTTGCATAATTAATTTCTTTCCGTTTGTTTTGTTATCCCGAAGTATTTGATGTGCTTTTAAAACTGTTTCAACTTCCATGCCTCCAATTATTTCAATTGTTGGTGGTGTAATTGATTTTTCTTGTAATAATTGAGACAATTCGGTTAATCCGTTTTTATAATAATCGTATTGTTTTTCTAACCCAAATGCATAATTTGAAATATTGAGAATCGCTACTCCTTTGCTAAAAAGAATTTCACGCGAATCTGAAGTCGAAAAATTGGTAACATCTACATAAGTTCCATTTGTCTTTAGGAGTTTTGCTGCTGTAACGGCAATTTCATTTCCTACCAAATCGACTGCAAAATCAAAATGTGTCTTATTATTTAATGCTAAAGCAGTTTCGTAAACCTTATCATTTTTATAATTAATAATTTGATTTGGCTTCACGCCAAGATCTACTAATGATGCGATACTACTTTCGTTTCCTGCTGTAACAATACAATTGTGATTTTCTTTTTCGATCAATAATTTAAGAAGCATATTCCCTACTCCGCCAGCAGCTCCGGTGATAAAAATAGAATCTGATCGATTAGCTTTCATTCTATTAATGGCCTGCAAAGCTGTTAATCCTACCGAAGGTATTCCGGCGCCTTCTTCAGGCAAAATATTTTTGGGCAAATGCATTACAATTGCTGCGGGAACGCAAATATATTCAGCATAAGTACCATTTGATCCCATGCTTCCGGAACCACAAAAAACAGCATCTCCAATTTTAAAATCGGTTACCTTTTCTCCAACTGCCGAAACAACACCTGAAAATTCCCGACCTAAGATGGGCGAATGTAATAATTTGCGCTCCATAGCATTTTCGGTCATTTGATAATCGATTGGGTTAAATCCTGCTGCGGCAATTTTTACCTGAACGTCATGGTCTTTTGGTTGTGGCGTATTTACTTCTTCAAGATAAAATTCTCCATTTTGATGTAAAACGATTGCTTTCATTTTTCTTCTTTTATCCTACGAATGTACAGTGTAAATACTTTATTTTTGCTACGGGTTAACCCGAGGTAACCGGTTACCAAACAGAAACTACTATGGCAAAAATTAATGATAATGGTACGATTCGTGAAGCCAATTGTTCAGAAGAACTTATGGCCATGCGTGATAGTCTAGATGTTTTAGGAGGAAAATGGAAACTAATGATTTTGCGTTTTCTGACTAACAGAACGCATCAGGTAATTAATTTTAAGAAAATGCAACGCGAGATCGATGGTATTTCGGCCAAGATGCTGAGTAAAGAATTAAAGGAATTAGAAATTAATCTTCTGGTTTCGAGAACAGAGCAACAAACTAAACCAGTAACGGTAGTGTATGCCATTACGGAATATGGAAAATCAGTACTTCCGGTAACCGAAACTTTGGTCAATTGGGGATTAAGTCATCGCGAAAAGATTATTGAAAAGATTAGTAAATAATAGTATTCTATTCTAAAAATTTATAGCGTAATCCCAATTCAAATCCATCATTTGCATAAGTGACTGTATTGCCAATAAAACTAGAAATAGGATAAAAAGATGCCGAGTTTATCTAATGTAATTCCAAAAGAACTGTAACTAAATTCATTGGTATGGTACATCATTGATATATTCATGTTGTATTCCGGCATACTAAAATTTACTCCTTTATCAAAAACAAATTTTATTTTTTTGTCTGCAGTTAGTTAAAGATCTTTCTGTTAACGTAAGATTTCCATCACCGTAAACAAAAGTATCATCTCATATATTACTTTTTTTGCTTTAATTAAATAATTTCCAACTCAACTAATAGCAGCATTATTAAAATAAAACAAATCATTCTTAAAACCTTAATAAATGATTAAAATTGGTGTTTCTGCCCTAAATAAAATTGGTTTACTAATTTTAATTTTTACATTTGCGTTATTTTTAATTATTCTAAATAGATTCTCTATTATAATTGAATTTTTAGAAAATCGATAACAACCTTAAACAATATTTCAAAACAATAAATACCTCAATATGAAAAAGAATATTTTTATCTCTTTTACATTAATCGCTACTTTATTTGTTAGTGCTCAACAAAAAAACATTTTATTAGAACAGTCTTTTTGGAAAAATGCTCCAGATGTAACTGCCGTTAAAGCAGAAATTGCAAAAGGAAATAATCCGGCTGAAGCCAATGCAAATGCTTTTGATGTTGTGGTAATGGCGATTAACAATGATGCTCCTTTAGCAAGTATCAAATTCCTTTTGGATCAACCCGGAAATCCGCTAAATAAATCTACTCACGACAATCGTATTTATTTGCACTGGGCCGCTTACAGAGGAAATACTGAATTGGTAGAATATCTTATCGCTAAAGGTTCTGATGTTAATTTTGAAGACAGCCACGGCACTACTCCACTTGCTTTTGCTGCTGGTAACGGATTGCTTAATAAAGGTGTTTCTGAGGCTTTTTTTAAAGCAGGAATAGATCCTAAGAAAAAATATTCTGATGGCGCTAACCTATTACTTTTAGCTATTCCGTTTGATAAAGACTTAACGTTTTCTGACTATCTGATCACAAAAGGATTGTCTCTAAAAGATGTTGATGCTAACGGAAACACTGCTTTTGATTATGCTGCCAGAACCGGAAATGTTACTCTTTTGAAAAAATTAAAAGAAAAAGGCGTTAAACATACTGACAACGCACTTTTGATCGCGACACAAGGAACGCGTAGAGAAACTACTCCTCTTGAAACTTACAAATATTTTGTTGAAGAGGTGAAAATTAAACCTGTTTTTGTAAATAAATCAGGCAATAATGTGCTGCATCTTTTGGCTTCAAAACCAAATCAAACTGATATTATCAATTATTTTCTGGCTAAAGGAGTTGATGCAAACAAAGTAAATAACGATGGTAATACTTCGTTTATGATTGCTGCAGGAGCAAGAGAAAATGGTGTTTTAGAATTATTATTACCAAAAGCTAAAAACATCAACCTTCAGAATCTAAAAGGAGAATCAGCTTTAACAATGGCTGTACGTTCAGGAACTCCTGAAGCTGTTGCGTTGCTTTTAAACAAAGGTGCAGATGTTAATGTAAAAGACAAAGACGGAAACAATTTAGGCGTTTATCTAGTACAAGCGTATCGTCCTGCAGGTCGTGACGCAAATGCAAACGATCCTTTTGATGCTAAAGTAAAATTATTACAAGAAAAAGGTTTAAACCTTGCTGCTGCCCAAAAAGACGGAAGCACTTTGTACCACTTTGCTGCCGCTAAAAACGACCTGGGATTACTAAAAAAACTGGCTGCATTAAACATTGATGTTAATGCTAAAAATAAAGACGGAATGACCGCGCTGCACAAAGCTGCAATGGTAGCCAAAGATGATACGATCTTAAAATACTTTATTTCTGTTGGAGCTAAAAAAGACATCACTACAGAATTCGACGAAAGTGCTTATGCTTTGGCAAAAGAAAACGAGTCACTAACGAAGAATAATGTTTCTGTAGAATTTTTAAAATAAAACTTTTTAAATTCCAATATTTTTAAATTCCAATTTAATCTAAAGTCTAAAATCTAAAATAAGAATGAAATCAATACTTAAAATAGCTCTTACAAGCGCATTAATATGTTTAATCTCTTTTCAGGCAAATGCTCAGGCTAGCAAATACAAATGCATGCTTCAAATGGCCAATTATATGGGAGAAGGTGCTTATATCGTAGTTTCGCTTATTAATGCTAATGGTGATTACGAGAAAACACTTTATGTAATGGGCGATGATAAAAAATGGTACAAATCGCTGAAAGAATGGAATAAGTTTCAAACAGCAAAACCTGCTGATATCAGTGCTAAAACCGGAGCTTCGGTTACCGGTGGAGATCGCAGCATTACGACAATAGAAATCGATGATTCGAAAATTAATAAAGGATATAAACTACGATTTGAATCGGCTGTCGAGGATCAAAAATACCATGTAAATGATGTTGAAATTCCGCTTACCACAGAAGGTTTAGCCGATAAAACAGAAGGAAAAGGTTATATTAGATACGTGAGGTTAAACAAGATTTAATACTTTTAGTTCTAATAGTTCTAAGAAAACTTTTGTCAAAGTACGGTAACCACAATGATTGGCCTAGCCCCGATAGCAGTGGAAATCCTTTTGTGCCGGTGTTCGGCACAAAAGATTGAAACGGATAGCGGGATTAGCTCCTGAAAAAAATTATTTTATTCATTTTATTTTTGGCAAAAAAAATAGCAATTACATTTCAATAGATTACACTCAATGACTCTTTCTTTTTGGCGTTACGCACATTTAGCTTTGGCTTTGTTCTCTTCTTTATTTTTAATTTTAGCTTCGACTACAGGAATTATTCTGGCAGTAGATGCGATGCAGGAAAAAACACTTCCGTATAAAATAGAAAATTTCGATACAATAACGCTGGGAGAAACTTTACCGATTTTAAAAAAACAATATGCCGAAATTACGGAGTTAAGTGTAGATCACAATCAATTTGTAACGCTTCAGGCAATTGATGACGATGGTAACAACATTAATGCATACATAAATCCTAAAACGGGGAAACAATTAGGAACTCCGATAAAGAAAAGTGAATTTATTCAGTGGGTTACCGGCTTGCATCGTTCGTTGTTTCTTCATGAAACCGGACGTTTTTTTGTGGGTGTTATTTCGTTTCTGTTATTACTCATTGCCATTTCTGGTTTTGCCCTTGTTTTAAACAGACAAAGAGGCATTCGTAATTTTTTCTCGAAAGTAGTCAAAGAATATTTTGCCCAATATTATCACGTTGTTTTAGGTAGAATTGCCCTTATTCCTATTTTGATTATTGCGCTTACGGGAACGTATTTATCTCTGGAAAGATTTAATTTTTTCATGGGAAAAAAGAATAAGCAAAAAGAAAAAACGGAGATTGTAAAACCTTCAAAAGAAAACAAGACTTCGTTATTTGCGACCACACATTTGTCTGATGTTAAGAAAATTGAATTTCCTTTTACAGATGATCCTGAAGAATATTATATCATTCAGCTCAACGATCGCGAAATCGAAGTGAATCAGGTTACAGGCGCCGTTGTAACCGAAAAACGTTCGCCAATGAACGTTCAGTTATCTAATTTAAGTCTTAATTTGCATACCGGAAAAACCAACGGAATCTGGGCTTTTATATTGGCTCTTGCAAGTATAAATATTCTGTTTTTCATTTACTCCGGTTTTGCCATTACACTAAAAAGGAGGTCAAGCCGAATAAAAAATAAATTTAAAGCCAACGAAAGCAAATTTATCTTATTAGTTGGTTCTGAAAACGGAAGTTCATTGCGTTTTGCCAATGCGATTTTAAAACAATTAATTGGTCATGGCGAAAAAGCTTTTATTGCTGAATTGAACAGTTATACCGTTTTCCCAAAAGCAGAACATATTATTCTTTTCTCCTCTACGCACGGTTTAGGAGATGCGCCTTCTAATGGAGGCAAGTTTGTATCGCTTTTAAAGAAATATCCGCAACAGCAAAAAATCAATTATTCAGTAGTAGGTTTTGGTTCAAAAGCTTATCCTGATTTCTGCGAATTTGCTTTTGAAATTGACCGACAATTAGCACCCCAAACCTGGGCAGAACGTTTGCTCGACGTACAAACCGTAAACGATAAATCGGCAACAGAATTTGTAGAATGGATAAAATTATGGAGTGCCAAAACGGAAATTCCGTTATCGACAACGCCATCATTATACAATCATGTTCCTAAAGGTTTGCAAAAATTAATGGTGTTGGATAAAACATTGGTTTCTGAACACGAACAAACTTTTATATTGACTTTAAGAGCCAATGTAAGAGCCAAATTTAGTTCGGGCGATTTACTGGCTATTTATCCCGCAAACGATACCAGAGAACGCCTCTACTCTATCGGGAATCATTCCGGCAACGTGCAATTGGTTGTAAAACTACATCCGCACGGATTGGGTTCTGAGTTTCTAAACAATCTCGTTCCGGGAAATACCATCAAGGCAAGCATCATCAATAATAAAGCCTTTCATTTCCCTAAAAAAGTGTCTAAAGTAGCCTTCATTTCTAACGGAACCGGTATAGCGCCTTTCCTTGGAATGATCGAGCAAAATAAAACGAAAACAGAAACGCATCTTTATGCCGGTTTTAGAATGGAAACTGAAACGGTTTCAGGCTATAAAAAATTTACGGCAGAAATGATCCAAAAACAAAAACTTCAAAGTTTTCATTTGGCATTATCCCGCGAAGCAGAACATTTTTATGTCATGGATCTCATCAAACGCGATGCTGATTTTTTTATAGATTTGCTGCAACAAGGCGGTGTCATTATGATTTGCGGATCTCTTGCCATGCAAAAAGATGTCGAAGCTATTCTGGACAAATTATGTATTGAAAGAAGAATAAAAAGCATTGCAGATTTTAAAGAAAATGGTCAATTGCTGACGGATTGTTATTAGGTAAAATGTACCCTTAGGTACATTTTTCGAATCTTAATAAAACGAATAATTAAAATGATTTTCATGCACAAATCAATCCTATATAAACTCCTGTTTTTCGCTGTAATACTTTACGGTTTATCTGTTAATGCACAAGTTTTACGTAAACGAACAACTTTGCTTATGGGAGGACGTTTTGATATTACAATTGTTGCCAAAGATTCCCTTTCGGCAGAGCAAAATATCGATGAAGTTATTGCAGAAATTACCCGAATCGAAAATCTAATCTCTGACTGGAAACCTGATTCGCAGGTTTCTCAGGTCAATCAGAATGCAGGAATTAAACCTATAAAAGTCGATCGAGAAGTTTTTGAACTTACCCAAAGAGCCATACAATTTTCTGAAGCAACAAAAGGCGGTTTTGATGTGAGTTTTGCCGCAATGGACAGAATCTGGAAATTTGACGGATCGATGACCGAAATGCCTTCGGCGGAAGCCATAAAAAAATCAGTCGAAAAAGTGGGGTATAAAAACATCGTTTTAGACTCGGTTCAATCGACTATCTTTTTAAAACTAAAAGGAATGAAAATTGGTTTCGGAGCTCTGGGAGAAGGATATGCCACAGATAAATGCCGCAATATAATGCTCGCAAAAGGCATTAAAGCCGGAATCGTAAACGGATCCGGAGATATGACCGCCTGGGGAAGACAACCCAACGGAAAAGACTGGAATATTGGTATGACAAACCCTTTTCATCCCGACACGCTGTTTGCCGTAGTTCCTTTAAACAATGGCGCGGTAACCACCTCAGGAAGTTATGAAAAGTTCGTTGTTTTTGACGGAAAACGCTACTCACACATTATAAATCCCGCAACCGGTTATCCCGCAACCGGATTATGCAGCGTTTCTGTTTTTGGTCCAAACGCCGAAACCGCCAACGGATTAAGCACTTCTTTAATGGTTCTAGGACAAAAAGAAGGTTTGCTTTTACTTAAAAAATACCCCGATTACAGTTGCGTGATGATTACTGATAATGGAAAATTAGTGAAGTCGAAGAACTTCAAAATCAAAAAATTTAAGGCGAAGTTATAAACCTTAAAACTTCAAATCTCCATCCTAAACAATCTGTAAATTTCAGAATCGGATTAGCACTAAAAAATAGTAAATCTTTTTTTTCAGGAGCTAATCCCGCTATCCGTTCCAATCTTTATAGAATCCCGCGTGTGATCCTTCCTCCGTCAGGATAAGATTGCGGATAAAAATCCGTGCCAATCCGCGCTTTCGATAACGAATCCGTGTCATCCGCGTGCCATAAAATCCCAACATTAGAAATTCTAATGTAATTCTAATAATCTTCTAATTCGTTTATTTAGATTAAATATAAACAATAAATTAAGTTTGCGCTCGTATTGGTAAGTAAACAAATTATGAGATTTTTAGCAGTTGTTTTAATATTCGTTCATTTTTCAGTTTGGTCACAAAACGGGAATATTACAGGAAAAGTTATCTTTTCTCATAATGAGCCAACATTAGGTGCTTCGGTATTGGTTTTAGGCACACAAAACTATGCTATGGCTGATACTAACGGCCATTTTGAAATCAAAAAATTGCCATACGGACATTACACTTTGGAAATTTCTTCGCCGGAAGCCAAAACAAAAACAGTTAGTATCCATTTGCACCAGCCTTCTCATCAAATTACTATTTCTTTAGAAAAACATGATCCCAAAGCTTTGAAAGAAGTAGTCATTCAGAAAACTACGGTAAAGAAAGAAATAATGCAAAAAGGGTTTTCTGTAAACGTGATCGAAACTCAGGAAGCAGCCAAAAGAAATATTCAGACTAACGATCTTTTAGGACAATCGGCTGGAGTTCGCATAAGACAAAACGGAGGTTTAGGATCAAGCATTAATTATAATCTTAACGGAATGTCGGGCAATGCCATTCGAATATTTATAGACGGAATCCCTATTTCGACTTACGGTTCATCATTCAACTTAAATAGTATTCCGCCCGCATTAATCGAACGAATTGAAGTGTACAAAGGAGTAACTCCGGCGCACCTGGCAGATGATGCTTTAGGAGGAGCAATTAATGTAATTTTAAAAAAGGGAGCTAAAAACTCTCTTAATGCTTCGATATCTTACGGTTCGTTTAATACCATTCAATCTAACTTTAATACCACGTATCGCGATAAATCAGGTTTTACCTTAAAAGGTTCTGGGTTCTATAATTACTCTGATAACGATTATGAAATTTGGGGAAAATTTGCCTATAACATTGCGCCAAACGGAGTTAAAACTCAAATTAAGGCCAAGCGCTTTAATGATGCTTATCGTTCTCTAGGAGCTCGCGTTGAAGCTGGTTTTACAAATGTTAAATGGGCTGATACTTTCTTAATTGGATTTAATGCCTCAGACGATTATAACGAAATTCAACACGGACAAGCAATGTCAAAACCCTACAAAGGCCGATTTACTGAAGCCGATGCACAGGTAATAAGTATCAATTATGCTAAAAAAGATTTTATTGTAAAAGGTCTTGAATTCACAGTAAATTCTGTTTTTAGCCAAAGAGCAGAAGTTTTAAACGATACGGTAAAATGGAATTACAATTGGTTTAACGAAAAAGCAATTGGTATTGATGGTCAGCATTTTTTATCGCCAACCGGAGCACAACAAGGTCCGGCTACAATTTTGCACATCAATAACAAAATATTCAGTACGCGAGGCGGATTGAATTATACCTTAAATGATAATCACAAATTTGTATTTAGCAGTATGCTTTATTCCTTTGACAGGGATGATCACGATGAAATGAAATCTGAACTGGAAAGAAATTTTCAGCAAAAGCGCGATCTTCAAAAAAGTGTTTTGTCACTTGCGTATGAACTTCAGGCATTTGATTCACGTTTGAGAACCAATTTATTTGGTAAACGCTATAACCAAAAAACAGAACAAAGAACCCCAGTCATCACTACTACAGGAGGACAGTCTACAATAGCTGAAAAATTAGAGAGCAACAATACTACTTTTTACGGTTATGGTTTTGCAGGATCTTACCTGATCTCACCACAATTGATCTTCACTTTATCTGCAGAAAAAGCGATAAGACTTCCGTCTGAAAATGAAATTTTTGGTAATCCAGGTGAAAATCAAACCAGCAATAGTGCATTAAAACCAGAAGAAAGCGATAACCTGAATGTAGGTCTACGATTTGGACCTTACCTTATCAATCAGCATAAATTTAGTTTTGGAGGATCCGGATTCTGGAGAAATTCTAAAGGAAAAATTGTTCGTGAATTTAGTAATCGTCTTAATGAGGCTTTACAAACTACACCTTCGGTAAACTTAGGAACAGCACAATCTATTGGTTACGAGGCTTCATTCGAATATTCGCACAACAAAAGATTATTTATAGGAATGAATATGTCTAAGTTCAATTCGCTCTTTAAAGATAAGTACGATAAAAACGGGAAAATACTGGATAATTACAACAAACAATATCCTAATGAGCCTTATTTTATCATTAACGGAAATGCGCAATACAATTTTAAAAATGTTTTGCAGTCTAACTCTGAGTTGAATTTGTATTACAACTGTACTTATGTAGGTGAATTTTTTACCACATGGCAAGGAACTCAAATCGATAAAGTACCGTCTCAGTTTCCGCACGATTTAGGTTTGAGTTATACTTTCCCAAACAAAAAATACATTGTGAGTTTTGATGCGAAAAACATCACCAACGAACAGGTTTACGACAATTTTGGAGTTCAAAAGCCGGGAGTAGCATTTTACCTGAAATTCAATTACATCCTGAATAAATTTTAATCTATATAATTAATTTTTTTAAATCCATGAATATGAAAAAAAGTACATTTAAATTAATGGCCTTTGGTTTGGTTTTTACCACATTTGCCTTAACGACAAGCTGTAGCAGTAATGATAACGAAGACCCAATAACACCTACTCTGCCTGAAACTCAAAGCCGTTGGATAACAGTGGCAGGAGCCTTAATGCAAACTGCTCCCGGAGACGGAAATGGTGGTACTAAAGTTTTTTCTGTTAGTAAAGAAGATGCAAAAAACCCAAACATTTCTATTAACGTTTACGATAACGGAACGCCTGTACAATCGACAAGAACAGCTCGTTTGCAATCCTCTGTAGACGGAAGCACTCTTTTTAATATTACTTATACTGGTGCAAACGGTGGTGAGTTCATGACTTATAAAGTAAATGGTGGTAATAACTTTACACAATCAGGATCTACAGTAAACATCTCGCAATATGCAGGAACTTCACCAAGATGGACTAAACTTTTTGACGGAGATAAAACGGGTGTAGCGGTAAACGTTACGGCACCTGTAATTGTAACTAATCCAGATAAAACATACAAACATACGAGAGGTTCTGCAACAGTATTAAGTTTAGATTTACAAAAAATCTTAATTTCTGCTGCAAAACAATACGAAATTCCGTTAACTCCTGAAGAAGAAGCAAAAGGACACCACATTTTCCGTTTAGATGCACCAACTTTAAACAAAGCGGGAGACAAATTAATTATCGGAACATGGATGCGTAAAACCAATCCTCTTACGGCAGAAAATGAAGCTACATTTGAGCGTTTAGGTTCTAAATCTCTTATAGTGGATTATCCATCATTAACAAATCCGAAAATTATTACTTCTACAGTAGGTTTTGGGGATACAAGCGGATACCGTAGTTTTAATAGTTTTGTGGCTAATGACGGAAACATTTACCAGGCAACTCAAAGAGATACCAAAAATGGTTCTTATATCTTAAAAATCAACCAAAGCAACGAATACGACAACTCTTATGTGTTTAGTTTAGATACGGCACTTGGAATAAAAGGATCATATATTGATGCATGGAGATATGTTGGAAACGGAATTGCTTATGCAGTTTACACACACGATGCTGCTAACAATCAAGGATTTGTAGCAAGAATCGACCTTAACGCAAAAACAGCTAAAAAAGTAGAAGGAATTGCTTACGATACTGATTTAGATTTTGGTCAGTACCAAGGTTTTGTAGTAGACGGAAATGATTTATACATAGCGGTTACACCAGTGGGTAAAGACGGAAACATTTATGTAATTGATGCTGTAACAGGCACTGTAACAAAAGGAGCTAAATTGGTAAACAAAGCTGGAAACCATTACATTGGTGTATTCTAAAAATAAACAATAGCAGGGATACCAATTGTCAAAAATGCTATTACTTGAGTTTTTTTTTTAATTAGAACATTCCGCTTCATTTTTTATGTAGCGGAATGTTTGTTTAAAAAACACCTAACTTTTTTATCCTTCAAATCATGAAAAAATTAATCTTTACAGCATTAATGTTGGCTTCGCTATCTATTAATGCGCAAAAAAATATCCTTCTGGACCAAAACTTCTGGAAAGCATCTCCTGACATCACTGCTGTAAAAGCCGAAATTGAAAAAGGAAATAATCCGTCGCAATTGAATCCAATGGCATTTGATCCCGTTGTTATGGCGATTAATAACGGCGCTTCTTTTGAAATTGTAAAATTTTTAATAGAACAACCTGGCAACGGAGTAAAAAAACCTACTCACGATGGACGTATTTACCTGCATTGGGCGGCCATGAAAGGAAATAACGAACTGGTAAATTATCTTATTGAAAAAGGTTCAGATATTAACCTTGAAGACAGCCACGCCACTACTCCACTTGTTTTTGCAACTGGCGGCGGACAAGCCAATGTAGCTTTATACGAAGCTTTTTTTAAAGCTGGTATCGATCCTAAAAAAAAGTATAGAGATGGTGCCAACTTATTATTGCTTACCATAGCAAATGACAAAGATTTTGTACTTACAGATTACTTTATTACAAAAGGCCTTTCTCTAAAAGATACAGACAATAATGGTAATACCTCTTTTAATTATACCGCAAGAACTGGGAATATTGCCTTATTAAAAACACTTTTAAAGAAAGGTGTAAAATATACTGACAATGCCCTTATAATGGCAGCGCAAGGTAATCGTCGTAGTGCAAACGGAATCGAAGTATACCAATATCTGGTAGATGAACTTAAAATAAAACCAACTGTGCAGACCGCAAATGGTCAAACGGTGCTTCATTTATTGGCAGGAAAAGACAAACAATCTCAAATCGTTACCTATTTTATTAATAAAGGTGTCGATGTAAACAAAGCCGACAACGAAGGAAATACTGCTTTTATAATTGCATCGGGAGGAAAAGATATTGAATTGCTTCAAACTTTATTGCCAAAATTTAAAAACATTAATGCTGTAAATGCCAAAGGAGAATCGGCACTTACTCAGGCTGTAAAAAACAGTTCTGCTGATGTAGTTGCTTTTCTTTTAAACAATGGCGCCCACAGTACAATTAAAGACATCGAAGGCAATAATTTAGCCTATTATGTTGTAGAATCATATCGCGCTCCAAGAGCAGGAATGCCAGGCGGTGCGGCTCAAAAAGATGATTTTGGAGATAAAATAACTTTACTAAAAAGTAAAGGAGTCGATTTTACCGCTAAACAAAAAGACGGTAATACTATTTATCATTCGGCTATTCTAAAAAATGATATCACTTTGCTAAAAAAACTGGCTTATCTTAATATTGATGTGAATGCCAAAAACAACGAAGGAATAACGGTTTTACACAAAGCGGCCATGATTGCAAAAGATGATGTTATTTTAAAATACTTATTATCGATTGGAGCCAATAAAGACATCAAAACAGAATTTGATGAAACGGCTTATGATCTTGCCAAAGAAAATGAACTTTTAAAGAAGAAAAACATCTCGGTTGACTTTTTAAAATAAACAATTTACAAATGAAATCACTATCAAAAATAAGCCTTCTGGCAGCGATTCTATGCCTTGTTTCCTTACAGGCATCCGCACAAAGTGCTAAGTACAAATGTCTCTTACAAATGTCAAATTATATGGGCGAAGGCGCTTATGTAGTTGTTTCGCTGGTTAATGCAAAAGGCGAATACGAAAAAACATTATACGTTATGGGCGATGACAAACAATGGTACAACAGCCTAAAAGAATGGTATAAATTTTATTCTAAAAAACCGGCCGTGAGCGCCAAAACCGGAGCATCTGTAACTGGTGGAGACCGCAGCGTTACTATATTCGATATCGAAAATGCTAAAATAGACAAAGGCTATAAATTACGTTTTGAAACCGCCGTAGAAGATCAAAAATATCATGTTAATGATGTCGAAATTCTCCTTACAACTGAGGCCATTACGCAAAAAACGGAAGGTAAAGGATATATTAGATATGTAAAACTGAATAAGATTTAGGCTTAAATTTTTGCCACAGATTAAAAGATTAAAAAGATTAAAAGTAAAAATCTGCAAATCTGCGAGAAATTTTAAACACATAGAAACATAGATTTATATCACTTAAATTAAGATTAAGATTAAGATTAAGATTAAGATTAAAATAAACAAATATTTGCTTTCACATAGCCGACTAATTCACCATTTGCAATCAGAATCCGTAATCTTGTCATATCGACAAAGGAGAGATCACACTCGGAAATCGACAAAGATTAACGACATTCTGTGCGTCCCGAAACTTCGGGATAGTGTGATCTTTCGTTCCTCGGGATGACAAACTAAACGAAAATGTTGTTATGAAAATGAATGCCCTAGCCCCGATAGAAGTGGAAATCCTTTTGTGTCCGCCGCGGCGGACACAAAAGATTGGAACGGATAGCGGGATTAGCTCCTGAAAAAAAATCTTATTATCCATAAAAAAACCTTCTTATAATTAAGAAGGTTTTTTGCTTTTATTAAGTATCGCAAGAAACAGAATCCCAATCCTGATCCATGTAATTAATTAGCCAGTTTAAGGCATATTGTCTTTCGTAAACAATCCCGGGATTAATGCCTTCAATTTCCCTGCCGTTAATTCTTTCGTCGACACAAGCCCAGTTGAATCGGTAATACAAATCGTTCGCATCCAAAATCTCGCTTTTAGATCGTATCGAAACTATCGAATCGATAAAAATATTAGGATCTTTATCCTGACCTACGGGATAATTATCAGGATCTATGTTTTCGAGATCACAAAATTCATCCGGAAAATCAAGTGTTTCAATTTTATTCAGCGCCCACATTAAAACCCAGATTCCTTCGCATTTCCAACTTTCGTTTGCCTTTTTATCATCAGTCGGATTCACCAGAAATTCCTTTTCATTTTCTGTAGTAAAATCCCAAAGATTGTAGTTTTGCAAATATTCGGTAGCTTCTTCCGTAGAAATACTATTAAACGCCACTAAATTTACCACCGCCAAAGCACTCACTCTTTGCGCAATTTCCTTTGGCGTTCTTAAAGTAGTTTCTTCTTCAGATTCTATGCAAGGCAAATTTCGGTTGATTTTGATCGCATTCTCTTCCAGGATTTTTTCGTTCTTTTCCTTTCTTAGTTGCTGATCTTCTGATAATTCGTTTTGGTCTGCATCAAAATAAACCGAATTGATCCTAACATCTAATTCGTCGATTTCGCAATTTCCTTCGGTATCAATAATCAAATCCAGGTTTTTATCCAGAAAATGTTGCCCGCTCGATTTACTAATAACAACATCAGGCTGAACAAATAAAACAGCGTCAAGTTCGTTCGCAATATTCGCTATTATAGTTTTTAAATCGGCTATTTCTCCTTCTTCCTGAATAATCGTAAACTCAGAATTTAAGGTTTGAATTTTTTGAAGAAATAGATTTTTTACTTTTTCATTTACCGTTGGCAATGAATATACAAAACCATAAAGTCCTTTTAAATTCGCCGTTAGCGCAGAATCATTAATTTCAGGAATTTGGTAAGATGGCTCGGCTCTTTCGCGATATAATATTTTTATTTTTTGTGTAGAATTAGAAATTCCGTCTTTAATTTCTAAGTCGATGATGTCAGATTCCTCTTCTTTACTGATTACAATGTTTCCCTCCGGAAAATTAGAAATAATTATTTCTTTAATAGCATCAAAACCAGATTGGTGCGAGTAAATGGTACAAATCATTTGATTATTTTCTATTTGTGATTAAATATTCAGGCGTATAAATGGTGTTTATTTACGCTAATATAGGTTTATTTTACTACAAACTGCAAACGTAATCAGGATGAAATTATGCAGGTTTAAAAAAAGTTTCACGCAGATTTTGCAGATTCCTTTTTAGATTCTTTTTTTAAATCAATCTTCATTATCAGCCTAAATCCTTATTAAATCTGCGTGAAATATTTTTATATGGCTTTCGCCGAAATTTCCCTCTTTACCTCAAATTTAAAATCTATCCCGTACTTTCCTGATTCTGTTAAAATAAACTGATGAAACAGGCTTTATTCACTAATGTGTTTTATTTTGTGGCAACGATGAACTTTATTCCCTTTTTTAAATAATTTTTAATAGATTTGTGTAATCGATTACATTTACATATATTTATCGATCGAACGCGTTTTTTTCTGAATCATCAAAAAAACACAGATCAATAAATACATTTAGCAATAAAGTCTTTTTATTTAGAATGCAATTTTTAACCATAATTCAATAAGAATGAAAACTAACCCAATTCACTTTTTACGTATTGCTCTGGCAATTGTAATAACAAGTTGTGCGCAAAACAGTATTGCCCAAAATTCAAAATCTTATGATACTTATAAGAATATTGAATTTAAAATGGCTAAAGTCAAAGAACCGGTAATTCCTAAAAACAGCGTAAACCTTAAAGACTTTGGTGCTGTAAATGGTGGTTATGTTTTAAATACAAAGGCTTTCGCCGATGCTATAAATGCGGTATCGAAAAAAGGCGGAGGAAAAGTTATTATTCCGCCCGGAATCTGGCTTACAGGTCCAATTCTTTTAAAAAGTAATCTTGAACTTCATGCAGAAACAGGCGCATTAATTATTTTTTCGCCAGATAAAAGTTTGTATCCTATTATAGAAACCAGTTTTGAAGGTTTGAATACCTGGAGATGCATCTCTCCTATTTATGGTAAAAATCTCGAAAATATTGCTTTTACCGGTAATGGCGTTTGGGACGGTTCCGGAGAAGTTTGGCGACAAGTTAAAAAGAGTAAACTGACTGATAGTCAATGGAAAAAAGTCATCGCTTCCGGCGGTGTTTTAAACAAAGACAAAACCAGTTGGTATCCGTCAGAAACTTTTATGAACGCTTCTAAAGGCGCAGATCAAAACGTACGTCTGGATTTAAAAACCAAAGAAGAATTTGAAACCATTCATGATTTTTTACGTCCTGTAATGGTAAGCATTCAAAATAGTAAAAGAGTATTGTTTGATGGTCCTGTATTTCAAAATTCACCAGCCTGGAACATTCACCCTTTGATGGTCGAAGATTTAATTGTGCGTAATGTAACGGTTCGTAATCCTTGGTATTCTCAAAACGGAGACGGTCTTGATGTTGAATCCTGCAAAAATGTGATTATCGAAAATTCCAGTTTTGATGTTGGTGATGATGCTATTTGTATTAAATCAGGAAAAGACAAAGACGGTCGTGATCGTGGTGTTCCTTGCGAAAACATTATCATAAAAAACAATATCGTATATCACGGACACGGAGGTGTAACGGTTGGTAGTGAAATGTCTAGCGGTGTAAAAAACATGCACGTATCGAATTGTACTTTTATGGGAACTGATGTTGGATTACGTTTTAAAAGTAACCGCGGACGTGGCGGTGTAGTAGAAAACATTTTCATTTCGGATATCTATATGACAGATATTCCATCGCAGGCTATCTCATTTAATTTGTATTATGGAGGAAAATCGATCGAAGAAACTTTGGCTGAAGGCGGCAATACATTAAGCTCTAAAGCAATGCCGGTAAATGAAGAAACGCCACAATTTAAAAACATTTCGATAAAAAATGTAACGATAAAAGGCGCTCAACAAGCCGTATTCCTGCAAGGTTTGCCTGAAATGAATCTTGAAAACATAGAAATTTCTAACTTGACAGGAAATGCCAAAAAGGGATTTTCTATTATTGATGCCAACGGAATCAAAATAAGCAATGCAAAATTAGACATCGAAGAAACTACTGTATTTGAAATTTATAATACTAAAAACATGTCTCTTAAAAATGTCGAATTCAATTCTACCTCTCCAAAAGCAATTACGGTTAACGGAGAAAACAGTCAGAATATAGAATTTGTTTCATCGGCTAATTTTAATCTTACCAATAAAACAACTGTGGGAGAAACGGTTCCTAAAGGTGCTGTAAAGTTCTAAAGTAAATATATTCATATAAAAGGGTTGAATCAAAATAGCTGATTCAACCCTTTTTTTATGGCTATGGAAGAGCATTTTAATTTACCTGAAAAGAAAAACATTTTAATTAGTTGACAAAAGCAACTAATTTTTTTATATTTGCATCAAACAACTATTCTTTTTAATAATGGATGATATAATATTAAAAATCAGAAGTTTTAATCGTTTTTATGCTTCTCATATAGACATTTTAAACCAGCGATATCTTGAAAGTGATTATTCCTTAACCGAAGTACGAATACTTTATGAAATCGATCAAAGTAAAACAATTACTGCACAAAAAATCACTGAAATTTTAAATCTTGATAAAGGTTATTTAAGCCGAATATTAAAACGTTTTTTAAAGGAAAACTTAATCGTAAAAGTTGCATCTACTGAAGATAAACGTGCTTCTAATATTATGCTTACAGCATCAGCACATGAATTATTGAAATCTTTAACGATTAAGGTTGATGAAAAAATAAAACAGAAAACAGATCAAATGAATTTTTCTGAAAAAAACCTTCTCACCAATTCAATGCAAACCGTAAAACAGCTTTTGACCGAAAATCAATTAACGGCAGATGATATTACCTATAGAAATGAGTTAAATTCAGGAGATATAGGGTATATAATTTATTTACACGGACATATATATGCCAATGAATCTGATTTTTCTAAAGACTTTGAAAAGTATGTTATCAAAACATTTTATGACTTTTTAGAACATTATTCTCCTGAAAATGATCGTATCTGGATCGCTGAATATAATAACAAAATTGTAGGCTGTATTGCTATTCAGCATCAGCCTAAAAATGAAGCGCAATTAAGATGGTTTTTATTAGATCCTGCTTTTAGAGGATTAGGAATTGGTAACAAGCTCCTAAACGATGCATTAAATTTCTGTAGCGAAAGAAATTATAAAAACATTTTTCTGCTCACTACAAGTACGCAAAATAAAGCGCTTGAAATGTACAAAATGGCCGGATTTAAACTCAAAGAATCCGTAGAATTACACCAATGGGGAAAAACATTTCAGCATGAACGTTACGACCTTAAACTTGATTAAAATAAAAACTAATATAAAAATCCCTCAGAATTAAATTGATTCCTGAGGGATTATTTTTTTATAAATTTTGATTTAAAGCATAAATAAACCCAATTCCGGTTTGACCGTTTTCGAGTTCATATTGGGTTTGAATTCGGGTATAACCATCGCCTTCAAATTCATCCAAATAATCCCAATGCAACGACAAATCTTCAGAAAATAAGACATAAGCCTTTATGTTTTGAGCTTCTTCTTCATTCACAGCAATAAAACCATTATAACCCAAAGAAGTTCCCCAGCCTCCTTCTTCTAATTTTCCCTTTATAATTGCTTTTCGCCACTCTCCTTTTACAGGATCCATAACCGAATGATTCGATTCACCCGGAGCCAAAGATCCGTAAATAATTAAAGCCGGCATAAGTGTAATATCTTTCATCCTCAGTCCTATTTATTCCAAAATCTATATTCTTTGTTCTTTGTTCTTTGTTCTTTGTTCTTTGTTCTTTGTTCTTTGTTCTAAAATTCTAAAACTCCAAAACAGGCTTCTTCATATCATGGTACAAAAGCACTTTCCAATGTCCTTCTTTTGCTTCCTGCTCCCATTTTTTGCGTGATTCCATGGCGCGTTTTCCGTCAAAATCTGTTTTGTAGGCAACATGCATTTTTAGATAGATTTCTTGTGGCAAATCATCTGCTCCGTAAAAAGTAATTTCATTATTTTCCTTGATCCAAAAAACCTGATGAAATGGTGAATGTCCGGCAGAACTTTATAGAAAATCTCGTTCGTTATTTTCCCTTTATCGTATTCCAACATCTTAACGTTAGAAAATGTTTTTATCTGATTTAATATCTTCAAATCATAAGACGGATGTTGTTGTGCCAAAGCAAAATCGAGTTCTCTTTTTTGCATATAAAGCGTCGCATCTGGAAAATTTTGAATAAAAGTATCGCCTTCAAAATAACCAATTCCTTCGATATGATCTTTATGAAAATGCGAAATCAGGACTTTTGTAATTTGTTCCGGTGCAATATTATGCGTTTCAAGTAAATGATGAATAAGAGGCTTTCCGTTTTTATGAAATCCTAAACCCAGATCAATTAAAATATAATCATTTTGAGTAATCACCAAAAAAGGCTGAATTGCCATTTTAAGGCCTGAATCTAAAGGGAATTCGCTTATAAGTTTAAATTCTTTCTCACTGTTTACGACATAATTTCCCTCCTGCAATGGTATTATTTTCATTTTACTCTTTCATTATTTTCTACAAAGGTCTAAAGAATTTCTATATTTGTAAAACCTTATTTTTCGATGTCATCAATCGATAAAACCGATTTAAAAAATGGAACTCAGACAACTACGATATTTTCTTAAAGCAAAAGAATTACTCAACTTTACAGAAGCTGCAAATGCGTTAAACATTAGCCAGAGTACTTTATCGCAACAAATTAAACAGCTTGAGGATGAATTGCAAATTCCGTTATTTAATCGAATTGGCAAGAGAATTACTTTAACCGAAGCAGGAGAATTATTCTCTGGTTTTGCCTTGCAAAGTATTAGCAAAGCCAATGAAGGTTTTCAATTATTAAAAGACTTAAACAATATTAATACAGGAAAAATTGCCATTGGCGTTACTTATGCTTTACGCGATATTTTAACCCAAACGGTGATTGAATTCGCGGATCAGTATCCTGAAATCGAATTTGAAATTGTTTTTGGAACTTCTAAAGAACTGATCGAAAAACTCAATCATTTTGAATTGGATGTCATTCTTACTTTCGAAGAAATCATTACCGAAAATCATTTTAAATATCAGATTCTTTTTACTTCGCCCATGACACTGGTTACTGCAACGGAATCTAATTTAAAAAACAAAAAATCGATATCCTTAAAAGAAATTAGCAAACTGCCTCTTGCTCTTCCTGCAAAAGGATATAGTACGACTTTATTCATTAGCGAAGCGTTTCATAAAAATAATCTGCATCCAAAAGTTGCTATCGAAATCAATGATATTCCCACACTTTTAGAACTGGTAAAAAGCGGCAATTGGTACACAATTCTAACCCAAACCACTATTAAAAACGAAAAAGGAATTTCGTGCATCCCGATAGAAGGAAAAAACATGACACGAACGGCTATGATTATTTCACTAAAAGAAGTGTATGAAAAAAAAGCGGTAAAGGTATTTTTAGATATTTTGAAGTCGCTGGTTTAATTTTTAGCATAAAAAAAACGCCTCAATTACTGAGGCGTTTTCTATTTATTCATGTTTATTTAGTGGTGATTATCATGTCCGTGATCCTTACCTTTTGAATTTCCTTTAGATTTACCTGGGTGATCGTTTCCGGAATTTCCGTTTTTTTCTTTGTACTTGTTATTTTGTTTGTAAGCCTTATCCGGTTTATTGCCTCTGTTTTTCTGAGGTTTTCCGTGATATCCTTTTGGATATTCTGCTCTGTGTTTTTTATGATACGTATAAGGAGCATCTCCTCTGTAATCATTTAAAACTACTTTATATCCTCCGTAAAGATCGTATTGTCTGTAGCTTGAAGGCAATCTGCTTTGTCTTACCCATCTTCCGTTATTGTCATAAATAAACTGTTTTTGGGTAACATCATAATAGGTATCGATATCCGGTAAATAGTAATATCTACTATCGTCATAACCTTGCGGACCCCAACTTGGAGGTGTACCAATATTTACATTGACCGAAACTTGGGCGTGGGCAAAAACACTCATCAGGAGCATTAGTGCAATTACTATTTTTTTCATTTTCGTGGTATTTAGTATTAATGTATTTAATACTAAGCTAAAGTAGTGCCATTTATTTGCTTTTACCCTCTCCAGTATACAAAAACACCAAACCAATCGACGAATAGTACCTCACAACCGACAAAAGTGATGGAACAAAAAAAACGCCTCAAAATTTTGAGACGTTTTTCATTTAGTCATGTTTTTAATTTGTGGCGATCATCGCAAAAATGATTTATTGGATAAATCTATTTCCATCCGCCGCCTAAAGCACGGTATAAGTCAACTACAGCTTGTAATTTCTGTAAATTGTCGTTTACACCACTCAGTTGAGCTGCTAAAAGGTTTTGTTCTGAGGTTAATACATCTGTATAATTAGTGGCAGAACTATATTCTAAAAGTTGTTGTGTAAAATCAACCGCTTTCTCTAATGCTTCAATTTGTTTTTCTCTTGAATCTTCTTTGGCTACAGCCATTTCATAAGCATAAAGAGCGTTCGAAACTTCCTGACCTGCTACCAAAAGACTTTGCTGGAAAGTATTAAAAGCCTGAACTTGTCTTGATTGTGCATTTGTTAATCTTTCTCTGTTAAGTCCCTGATTGAAAATTGGCTGAGTTAATCCTCCAATTATAGAATAAAAGATAGACTGATCAAAGAAATTCTTCAATTGTAATGTAGACAAACCTCCACTTGCTGTAAGCGTTAAACTTGGATAAAAATAAGTTCTTGCTAAATTCGTAGTCTCAAAAGCAGTTCTGAAATTAAATTCAGCCTGACGAACATCAGGGCGATTTTCTAGCAACTGAGCCGGTAAACCAATGGCAATTTTTTCAGGAATTACCTGATCACCTAAAACACCTCTTTCGATTGGTCCTGACGCTTGTCCTAATAAAATATTAAGTGCATTTTCAGTCTCACGAATGCTTCTTTTTAAATCCGGAATCAAAACTTCGGCTGCATGTTGATTGGCTTCACTTTGCACAACAGATGCACCCGTAACAATTGCTCCTTCTTTTAACGCTTTTATTACTTCTACGTTTTTGATACGGCTTTCTAAGGTCGCTTTTGTAATTTCTAATTGCTTATCATAAGCCAGCAATAAGAAATAATTATTAGCAATATCAGAAATCAATTGTGTTTGCACTGCTTGTTTTGCGGCATCTGTAGAAAGGTAAGTTGCTAAAGCTGCTCTTTTAGAACTGCTTAGTTTTCCCCAGATATCAGCTTCCCAAGACGTACTAAAACCCATTTTATAAGTTGTCGTTAACGTATTGATGTTAATTCCCGGAGGAAAATTCAATGCCGCCTTAGACTGCTTATTACGCGTTGCATTAGCATCAAAATCTAAAGTTGGATAATATCCTAATTTAGTCTGACGTAAAGTGGCACGTGACTGAACGATGTTTTCAATCGCATTTTTTAAGTTCAGATTCTGGTCTAATCCTTTTTGAATTAAAGCATTTAGTTTTTGATCTTTAAAAACAGTTTGCCAAGGCATATTAGCGATCGTAGTCGAATCAGTAGAAGTCTGATCTCTGTATAAATTATCTGTCGATAATGTTTTGGGACGTTCGTATTTTTTGGTAACGCAGGCACTAAAAAGAGTGACTGCAACTACCATAAGAATATATTTATTTGAACTATGAGTCATTTTTTCTTAATTAAAATTATTACTCTTTATGAGCTTCGATTTGTTGTACCTCTTCGTCATCATCTTCATCATCGTAACCATCTTTTGCCGGGCCACTCACTTTTTCCTGTAATGTCTGGAAAATAATAAACAATACCGGAATAACAAATACTCCTAAAATGGTACCAATTAACATTCCTCCTACTGCTCCTGTACCAATCGACTTGTTTCCTACAGCTCCTGCTCCTGAAGCAAACATTAAAGGAACAAGTCCTAAGATAAAGGCAAAAGAGGTCATTAAAATTGGTCTTAAACGCGCTACGGCTCCGTCAATTGCAGCTTGTACAATTGGCATTCCTTTACGCCTTCTGTCTAAGGCAAATTCTACAATCAAAATACCATTCTTGGCTAGTAATCCAATCAACATGATTAAGGAAATTTGCAGGTAAATGTTACTGTTTAATTTGAAAATAATCGAGAACAAATAAGCTCCTGCCAATCCAAACGGAATTGATAATAATACCGCAAACGGCAATATATAACTTTCATATTGTGCACTTAATAAGAAATAAACGAATACCAAACATAATATAAAGATGAAAATCGTTTCACTACCTGATGCCAACTCCTCACGTGTTAATCCTGAGAATTCGTATCCGTAACCTGCCGGCAATTCCTGCGCTGCAACTTCCTGAATAGCTTTAATCGCATCTCCTGAACTAAATCCAGGATTTGGGGCTCCCGTAATCGCAATAGAAGAGAAAAGGTTAAATCTTGAAATCGATTCCGGCCCGAAAACTCTGGTCATCTTTACAAACTCTGTAATTGGTGCCATTGTTCCTGAACTGTTTCTAACAAAGATTTTATTTAATCCTTCTGTATTGGTACGAAATTCCGGAGAAGCCTGAATCATAACACGGTATTGTTTACCGAATTTATTGAAATTCGAAGCGTATAATCCTCCATAATAACCTTGCATTGTTGACAAAATCGTATTGATAGAAACACCTGCATCTTTCGCTTTTGCCAGATTTACATCCATCATATATTGAGGGAACCCAGGATTAAAAGGAGTTGTTGCATATTGTATTTCAGGACGCTGCGATAATTTGGCTAAAAAGTCATTATTTACTTTAAAGAATTCTGCTGTTGTATGCCCTCCTTTATCCTGCAATTGGAATTCGAATCCACCACTTTGTCCAAAACCTTGTATCGTTGGCGGAGATATAAAGAAGATATTTGCTTCACGAATGCCGCTTGTTTTTGCAAAAAGCTGACCAATTACATCATTTACACTTAAATCACGTTTTTCCCATGTCTCAAGCTTTACAATAACCATACTGTACGCACTACCTGCTCCGGCAGTAAAGTTCTGACCAACGATACGTAATGTGTTTTTAACACCCGGAATCGTTCTGGCAATACTATCTACTTTTTTGGCAATTACATCAGAACGCTCCATAGAAGCTGATGGCGGTAAACTAATGTTGGCGAAAACAGTACCCTGATCTTCCGAAGGAACGAAAGCTGAAGGAGTAGTTTTCATCATATAAAATAACGCTGCTCCTGCAATCACAATCGATGCTAATACAATCCATTTTTTTACAGAAAGAAACTGAACTGATCTTTTGTACTTTCCTGTTACATTATCAAACGCAACGTTAAACGCCGTGTAAAATCTTTGTAAATACGTTTTATGTTTATGATCGTCAGCATGTGGTTTTAAAAGCAGTGCACACAATGCAGGACTTAAAGTCAAGGCATTAATTGCCGAAAGGATAATTGCAACGGCTAATGTAATACCAAATTGCTTGTAGAAAACCCCAGTTGATCCTGTAATAAATGTAACCGGAATAAATACAGCCGCCATAACAAGAGTAATCGAAATAATCGCTCCTGAAATTTCATCCATGGCATCAATCGTCGCTTTTTTAGACGATTTATAACCATGATCAAGTTTGGCATGCACGGCCTCGACGACGACAATGGCATCATCGACCACAATACCAATGGCCAAGACCATTGCAAAAAGCGTTAATAAGTTAATCGTAAACCCAAATAAATTCAGGAAGAAAAACGTTCCTACAATCGCTACCGGAACTGCAATAGCCGGAATTAAAGTAGATCTAAAATCCTGAAGGAAAATAAATACTACGATAAAAACCAATATAAAAGCTTCTATTAAAGTATGAATTACTTTTTCGATAGAAGCATCCAAATTTTCATTGACATCAACAAGAATGGTATATTTTACTCCTTTTGGAAAAGTCTTTGCCGCTTCTTCAATCAGCTTTTTCGAATTGATAATTACATCACGGGCATTAGATCCCGGCGTCTGGCTAATTGCCATAGCTGTCGACTCAATACCATTTGTTTTGGTTGTAGAAGCATAACTTAATGATCCTAACTCTACTTTGGCAACATCTTTTAAGCGTAACATTTGTCCGTTTCCAACAGATTTAATTACGATATCACCAAATTCCTGAGCGCTTGTTAAACGCCCTTTGTATTTAATTACATATTGAAAAGCCTGATTTCCGTTTTCACCAAATTTACCTGGTGCAGCTTCGATATTTTGTTCTGCCAAAGCAGCCGAAATATCACTCGGAATCAGTTTGTATTGTTGCATGATATCCGGTCTCAGCCAAATTCTCATCGAGTAATCATTGGCACCAAAAACAGTTACATCTCCTACCCCAACTACACGCTGAATTTGAGGAACAAGGTTGATTTTAGCATAATTTTGAAGGAAAGTCTGACTATAAGCATTTCCATCACTGTACAAAGAGAAAATCAATAAGTTACTACTCTGACTCTTTGTTACTGTTACCCCAGCCTGAGTTACCTCTACAGGTAATAAACTGGTAGCTCTCGAAACCCTGTTCTGAACGTTTACCGCTGCTAAATCAGGATTTGTTCCTACTTTAAAGAAGATTTTTATCGATGCATTACCATCATTGGTTGCTGTAGAAGTCATGTATGTCATGTTTTCTACACCATTAATTTGCTCTTCAAGCGGAATTACGATACTTTTTAAAACCACATCAGCATTCGCACCGGTATAACTTGCCGAAACGTTTACTGTTGGCGGCGCAATATCAGGATATTGAGAAATAGGCAGCTCAACGAGGCCTAAAATACCTAAGATGACAATAATAACAGATATTACTGTCGAAAGTACAGGTCTTTGTATGAATATTTTAAACATTTTTTCTTATTTTAAGTCGGCATATACTGTTTCTGCACTTTCATTATGAGCTTTAATTTCGCTTCCGTCTTTCAACGAAGCCACTCCTTCTAATACAATTTGATCTCCTGCTTTTAAGCCTTCTGTTACTACATAATAGTTTCCAGCCGGAGTTTCAAGTTTAGTGATGGCAACATTTTTAGTTTTTCCATCTTTACCTACTGTTACAGCAAATATTTTATCCTGAAGTTCGAATGTAGCGCTCTGAGGAATTAAAATCACATCTTTAACTTCATTCGGGATTCTTACCGTTGTGCTGCTTCCGCTTCTGATGATTCCTTTTGGATTAGGGAAACGAGCTCTGATATTTACCGATCCGGTTTCTGTGTTGATTAATCCGTTTACCGTTTCAATACGTCCTTTTTCTTCATAAATTGAACCATCTGAAAGTATCAATGAAACTGCCGGCAATTGTTTGATTTTTTCTGCTAATGAAGCTCCAGAAGCACTTTTAGTAAAATTAAGCAAGGCTTTTTCGTTCATTGCAAAATAAGCAAAAACGTTACCTATGCTAGAAACAGTTGTAAGAGGTTCGGTCGTGTTAGAACTTACCAAACTTCCTAAACGAAACGGAATAGAACCAACCACTCCATTTACCGGACTTGTTACTGTAGTGTATCCCAAATTGGTTTTGGCATTTACTAAAGCAGCATTTGCCTGCGCTAATGATGCTACAGCAGACTCATATGTATATTGAGCCGATTCAAGGTCATATTTACTAATAATTCCTTTTTCTACAAGTGGTTTTACTTTGTTTACAGCCAGTTTTGCTGAACTTACATCTGCCTGAGCACTTTTTATGCTTGCTGCTGCTGTACGAACTTGTTGCTCATATTCAGGTGCATTAATTTTAAATAAAGGTTGTCCTGCTTTAACAACAGCACCTTCATCCACATAAATCTTATCAATATAGCCCTCAACTCTCGGTCGGATTTCTATATTTTGCTGTCCCTGAATACTGGCAGGAAAGTCTGTATTTAATGTAGCTGATTTTGTCTCTAAGACCAGCGTTTTATACTCTTTGACTTGAGGTGCACCTCCGGCCTGAGCCGATTTATCATTTTTATTACCACACGATGCGATAATAACAGCTGTTGCGAGAATGCTTAAAAAGGATTGCTTATTCATTGTGAAAAATGTGTAATTATCAATTTATATCGAAACAAAAGAACTAAAATATTACGTGCAAAAATCTTACAATAGACGAAGACCTACACACAATCGATAGATATCAGATAAGAACCGATAGAAGCTAATATGCCATAAATAAACCCTTTCAAAGAGACTCGTCGGCTCTAAAATGGTTTTTACGGGTTCTGATTCTATTTTGGACGATTGGTATTAAATCTTTTATAAATATAATGTAATATTGTCATAAAATCACTATTTATAATGTCACCAAATTTTTTTAAACCATACATATTCACCGGATTACACATTCTAGCTTGGTTATTACTAGGGTTTACGCTCTTGTTTTATATACCCTTAACCTGGAATATTGTTCTGCCTTCCATTTTCTGGTTGTGGCAATCTGTGGTATTATTTTTTATGATTGTTATTTTTTATTCTAATGCCCAAATCATTGTACCAAGAACCATTATCAGAGATAAAATAAGTCCTTTTTTATTATGGGCTCTTTTTATCATTTTTGCCATGCAGCTTATCGCTTATGTTTATAATTACAATACAGATTTGCACAATAAACTGGCGGCCATTTTAGGTTTTAAAAAATACCGTAACGACTATTTTGATAATTATGTTTTTACAATAACACTATTGGTTTTAGGAATTAGCACCAGTTGGGCGATGTTGCATCATTGGCAAAAAGCCGCACAACACAAACAAAAACTGGAGCAGGATAAAACAATGGCCGAACTGGCGATGCTAAAAGCGCAAATTAATCCGCATTTTTTCTTTAATTCCCTTAACAGCATTTATTCGCTAACTTATACCAATATCGAAGATTCTCGTGGCGCACTTCATACCCTAAGCCGTATGATGCGATATTTACTTTATAGTACTGAGGGCGAAAGAACTACTTTATTAAAAGAAGCTGACTTCATGAGAGATTTTATAGCTTTAATGAAACTTCGTGCCAATAGTAAGCTAACCATAACAACCGATATTCCGGAAAAAATACACGATTATCCAATTGTTCCTATGTTGTTATTACCTTTAGTAGAAAATGCTTTTAAACACGGCGTACATGCCACAGATAAAAGCGAAATACATATTAAACTAAGACAAAAAGAAAACAATCTTGAATTTGAAGTTGAGAATACTTTCTTCGAAAAAACATCAACAACAGATCATGGCGGGATTGGATTAACGAATACAAAACGCAGACTACACTTAATTTATCCTAACAATCATATTATGACATGTGGTGTTGATCAAAACGGTAAATACAAAGTAAACCTGCAAATAACTTTAGAGCAATGATGGTATTAAAATGTATAGCAGTAGATGATGAACCACTGGCATTAAGACTTGTGGAAACCTTTATAGAACAAACTCCTTTTTTAGAATTAACCTGCAGCTGTGATAATGCGGTTGAAGCAATGAGTTTGATACGCGAACAACAACCTGATATTGTTTTTCTGGATATCAATATGCCTAATTTAACGGGTATGGAGCTGGCCAGACTTTTGCAGGAACAACCGGGACCATTGCCTAAAATTGTTTTTACAACCGCTTATAATCATTATGCTATCGAGGGTTACAGGGTTAATGCTGTAGATTATCTTTTAAAACCTTTTAGTTATGAAGAGTTTTTAAGAGCTGCGAACAAGGTCTTACAACTATCAGAAGAAGCATCCAATCAATACCATTCTGTGACAGCTGATGATGAATTTATTTTCCTGAAAGTAGAATATCAATGGGTTAGAATTTCATTAAAAGACATTTTATACATCGAAAGTTTAAAAGATTATGTAAAAGTTCATCTTGAAGATGCTCAGAAATCAGTAATGTCTTTAATCTCTCTTAAAGCATTAGAAGAAAAATTGCCAACATCTAAGTTTATGCGAATCAATCGTTCTTTTATCGTTTCATTAGAAAAGATAAATGCCATTAGTAAAAATTCGATATTCATTAATAAAACCGAAATAACTGTTGGCGAACAGTATAAAGAAACGTTTAAAACCATTGTAGAAAAATGGTTGAAATAATTATAATATAAGATACCATGCAAAAAAGATCAAACAAATACTACCTGACTTTAAGCCTAAAAGAGTATGCAAACGGCGATACTGAACCCGCCAAAGAACTCGGAATACAATTCGACAATCACGACGAAATATTTAATATTATTGAAAAAATAAAAGACAAAAATATTTTTGAAGATCCTAACGAAGCCACACAATTTGCACTTGGACTGAAACTCTTTAGTGAAGTAAAACTAAAAAATCGTAAAAATCCACTTTTCGAAGAATTGAATGAAGTGTTTCCTATCTTCATGAAAAAACTAAAAAGTTTGTAAAACAGAATTGCAATCTTATTATTTCAATTTATATGATAAAAATATTTTTCAGGAGCTAATCCCGCTATTCGCTTCAATCTTTTGTGGCGAACAACGCCACAAAAGGATTTCCACTGCTATCGGGGCTAGGGCAATCATTTTCATAAGAATGTTTTCGTCCAGTTTGTCATCCCGAGGAACGAGGGAACTCTATAAGTAGCTCGACAAAGATTGGCGATCCTCTTTACGGAATTCCGTGTGTGATTTCTCATTCTTCGAAATGACAAAACACACGAAAAACTACAGAATAAAAAAAACGCCTCAATATCTGAGGCGTTTTTTATGCTTTATACTATTTTAAAATTAAGCTTTAGCTTTTCTTTTTACTGTACAACCAATTTCTTTAGTTTCAGTTATAGCAGGTTTTTGATTGCTTTTCAACGATGCAATTACATCTTCGGCATATTTTATTTTTTCTGTTTTATTTCCTTCCGGATCATTATCGATTGCTCCTACATATTCTACGATATTTCCTTTTGTTGTTTTAGAAACGATAAAAAGGTGTGGCGTATGTTTTGCCCCGTATTGATCTGTAACAACTTGTCCCTGATCGAATAAGTACGGAAAAGGATATTTTTTGTCTTTAGCCAACTGTTGCATTTTATCATAAGCATCAGCTTTAGAAGCTTCCGGATCATTTGGGTTTATCGCAATTACAGGATATCCTTGTGGTTTGAATTTTTTATCCAACTCAATTATTCTTTTTTCGTAAGCCACTGCATACGGACAAGTATTGCATGTAAAAACCACAATAAAACCTTTTGCTTTTGGATAACTCGCAAAAGAAACCTCTTTGCCATCAACATTTTTTAATTTAAAATCAGGTGCCGTTGCGCCTGCTTTAAGCGTTGCCGTTTGCGCCTGGGCAAATAAAATACTAAATACTAGTACTGTGAATGTAGTAATGAACTTTTGCATAATTTATAGTTTTTTATATTCAGTTAATAATTGTTCATAGGTAAATTCAGATTCGATAAATGTTTTTTTATCTCCTTTAATAAAAAGTGTTGCCGGAATACTGCCAGACCAGCTTTTGTCGATTCGGTCAATATATTCCTGTGGGCTGCTTTCATTCAGTAAAAACACTTCGCTTTTCATGTTTTTTCTTTTCACAAACGGAATTACTGCTGATTTTAGTTTTGATTTAAAATCAACACTTACTAATAACACCGCCAGTTTTTCGGATTTATATTCGGCGTTCAGTTTTTCAAAATGAGGTAATTCTTTAATGCAAGGTGCGCACCAGGTTGCCCAAAAGTTCACCACATACGTACTGTCTTTTCCGTTTTTAATTCTTTCGTTCAACTGATCGATATTCAACAACTTTACATTTTGACTGTAACCGCTCAAAGAAAAAGCGAATAAAACCAAAATAAAAAATTTAAAAGCAGGGATTTTCATACTCGTACGGGCTTAAAATTAAATTTGCCTTACAAATATAAATTAATGACCTTTTACTTTTTGTTAATAAAAGTTTAATAGCTAATAAATTTGAAATGAAGAAGTCAGGATATAAAATTCTTATTCTGCGTCTACTCTAAACTGATAATTAAAATCAGCAGTATACTCAGGCTTTTCTGCAGAAGGTTTCAATATAAACTCAAAAGTAGGTTCCATACTTTCAATCTTTTCAATTTCACCTGTAGCTGTTTCAATTTCGGTCACCTGATTGGTTAATCCTGCTAAAACAGTAACCGTATACCATCCGTTTGATAATTCAATTGTAGCTTGCTTGAATTTTTTCAAAGCCTCAACTTTAGCTTCGGTAAAATCTCTTAAATAAGGAATCGTATAAAGATAAATCCTGCCATTGTTTACTTTTAAGCAATATCCGTCACGCTTATGCTGAAGTAGATTTTCTGGTTTCATTAGCTCAGAAACATTTTCTGACAGATTGAAATAAATCGTATACGGATGATTTTCAATTCCAATCATTGGCACTATTACTCCTTGCTCTACCGCCCTGTCACCAGTTTCTTCGGTCGTAAATTCCGTAAGCAAATCATCAGGTAAATTGTGCTGCTTTTTATATTGCAATAAATAATGGGGATCACCTAAAATAAAATAATCCATTAAATCATTTAATACTTCATCAAATTTATAAATTGGCATTATTATTATTTTTAAAGATTATCTAACTATTACATTTGTGTTGTTCACAAAAACAAGCAATTCCATATTATCCATTTTAGTAAGGGATAAAACACCATTTTTATTCTCGTTTATTGCATTTATCCTAAAGCAATATTCATTTCCGTCTTTGTCCATTAAAGTTATAAATTCAACGTTATCACTTGAATTATTTTGACAGCTATTCGAAATGGTATATCGATACATGACTTTAAAAGTATCCTTGTCATAATTGTACACTTTTCCGTCCTGACTAAATACCCATCTTGTGTTTCGGTTTTTATCCATAAACCAGGTTCCGATAATTTTTTTTGATGTAGGATCTTCACTTTGATTCTGCCCAAAAACAGTTGGGATTTGTATTAATAACAGCAAAATTAGAAATAGTTTTTTCATACTCTTTATTGTTTAATAATGTGCTTTTAATAGATATTGAAAATTACTGAAATAAATTATTTTACCCCTCACAAAAAAACTCCAACTGTTTAAAAACCGGAATCAGGAATTTTCCTTTTTCAGATAAATTATATTCGATATGAAGCGGTTTCAGTTTGATGACATTTTTATCTAAAATACCAAAATCTTCGAGTTCGCGAAGTGCCACGGCGATAGATTGTTTATTAGCACCTTTAATGTCTCTTAAAAGTCCGTTGAAACGTAAAGGTCCCTGAACGGCCAGCAAAAAAATCTGCGGTTTCCATTTGCCGGACAGCAATTTCAGAAGTCCTTCTGCAGGACATTCATTTTCTTTTTCGGATTTATTTTCTGTAGTCATATTTTTTAGACTAATTGACTTATGATTAAAGATGATCGAACTTTGCAGTAAAATTATAAAAATTAAAAACCGAAGCGTACATTTAAAACAGTTATTTATGAAAAGACTGTCGCTACTATTAATGATGATTTACAGTTTTGGCTGTCAATCGCAAATAAGCTCAAATATGAACGAAAACAAAACAAATCCGTTATTGTGCGATCCCAAAACCGGAACATGCGAAATGCCGATTAATGAAAAACCGACTGAAAATGCTTCTATTGCCACAGAAAATAAACCTGTAAAAATAGTGTATTATACAGATCCTATTTGCTCTTCATGCTGGGGAATTGAGCCTCAACTGAGAAAACTAAAACTCGAATACGGCGATTATATTGAGATCGATTATCGAATGGGCGGCCTTCTGCCCGATTGGTCGTACAATAGTGGCGGAATAAGCAAACCTTCGGATGTAGCGCATCATTGGGACGAAGCCAGCTTACATTACGAAATGCCTATAGACGGAAATGTATGGATTGAGGATCCGCTTGATTCTTCTTATCCCTCCTGTATTGCCATGAAAGCGGCACAAATTCAGAGTAAAGAAAAAGCAGTAAAATTTATGAGAATTCTTCGTGAACATTTATATCTCGACAAAAAGAACATTGCAAAATGGGAAAATATTGCCAAAGCCGCGCAACTTGCAGGTCTTGACATCCAAACATTTAAAACGGATTATGATGGTAAAGCAAAAATCCTTTTTCAGGAAGATTTAAATTATGCGAAAAAACTTGGCGTACGTGGTTTTCCAACTTTGTTTTTTGCTGATGGAGATAACAATCAGTTAACCGTTTATGGTTCTAAACCTTATGCTTCTTACGAAAATGCTTTGCTAGCTTTATATCCTGACGCCAAAAAGAAGCAATTTATAGCTGAGAATGCTTTATCTCTTTTTGAAGTTTATCCAACTCTTGCTCCAAAAGAATATGCCGTAATTTTAGATATATCGTATTCTGAAGCTTCTTTGATATTAGAAACATTATTCGAAAAAGGAGAATTAAATAAAAAATCGATCAAAAACGGTTCGCTTTATAGCAGGAAATAAACAAAAACAAAAAGTCGTAAAGAAACTCCTCTTTACGACTTTTTATATCACTTAAAACTTTTGCATTTCTCTCAATAAATCACTTCGCAATAAGCGAATCATCAGGATCGCACGGAAAATAAATCGTGATTTCTGTTCCTTCATTCAGTTTACCAACTGCACGGATATTTCCGTTGCAGGTTTGCATAATTTTTTTGCATAATGCCAGACCAACTCCAGAGCCATCGTATTTTTCGAGCGTGTGTAATCTGGTAAATATTTTAAAAATCGATTCGGCGTATTGCTGTTCAAAACCAATTCCGTTGTCAGTAAAAGTTACCCAATGACAATACACTTTATTCGAATATTCGTTTATTTCAGGTTCTTGCGAAGCTGTTACTTTAATTACAGGAAGTCGGTTTATCGATGCGTATTTTAATGAATTTTGCATGATATTAGAAAACAGCTGCTTCATCAAAAACGGAACAGCATGAATTTCAGGAAGATTTTCGCACTCAACAATTGCTTTATTTTCCAGAATTATCTCTTTCATATCCTGCAATGTTTCCTCCATAATATAATTAAGGCTGACTTTCTGAAAGGATTCCTTTGTATTTTTTATTCGGGTATATTTAAGAATGTCAATTAACAAATTTTGCATTCTGTTTGCCGATTTTGTAATTCGCTGTAACGAATCTAAAACCGCTATCGAAGGCGTTTCTGATGTATCTGATAATACTTTCGACGCTATAAGCTGAATCTTTCGCAAGGGCTCCTGCAAATCATGCGTACTAATCCAATTGATGTTTTCAAGTTCCAGATTGGTTTCCCTTAACACATCACTTAAATTTCGGTATTTTTCTTCCTCATCGCTCAACATCAGTAATATAATCTGATTGTGCAGGAAATGCGCATAACTTAACGCCGCATTTAGTTCCGGCTGTAGCCAAACCTCACTTTGATGTTTTATAATTTGTTTCCATAAATTAAATGAATTTCTTGGATGCAGTCCATTACTGTCAATAATTATGGCTTTTTCAGGATCTCCCGCCCAATTAATAACGCCAACTGTTTCTGGTCTGTACCAAATGATATTGTTGCCATTTCCTAAGGAGAAATAAATAATGCCCGAAACATGCTCATAACTCACTAAATCAGGCACGTGATTATTTAGTTTATTGGTACTGAATGTTTTTCCGTACTCACTTACATTAATGCTCGAAATAATCTTATTGATGTCCTCATCAGGTGGAGTGATTCCGTTTTTATATGTTTTTTCTCCAATACAAATCGAAACTCCCGTAGCATTACAGAGTTTTAATAATTCAGGATTGGCACAAATAATTTCAAAAGAATGTTGTTCCAACGGAAGGTTCAAAGCCGTCAAACGCTCAAGTGCAACAGTGGTTTTTCGTGCAATTTCATACTCATCATCTGATTGTCGTAAATCGATCTGAGAGGTAATAAACTGTCCCTGAAGTTTGGCTGCCAATCGAATTTCCGGTGAAATATTTTTAGGCGAATAATGATGACAGGCAATAAGTCCCCATAATCTGTCGTGGTGAATAAGCGAAATAGTTAATGTCGCGCCAACTCCCATGTTTTTAAGATATTCAACATGAATGGGCGATGTACTTCTAAGTGTTGAAAGACTCAGATCCAGATTTTTATTTTCCTGATCGTCTATTGTAAAAATAGGAACCGGCTCATAACCAATATCAACAATAAGTCGCAAAAGATTTTTCATGTACAGTTCTCTTGCCTGAACCGGAATATCTGTATGCGGATAATGAAGCCCCAGAAATGGTTCTAAATCCTCCCTGCAGCTTTCGGCAAAAACTTCACCATTATAATTTTCATCAAAACGATAAATCATCACACGATCATAACCCGTTATTTCACGCGTTCCTTCTGCAACAAGCGCGCACAACTCCTTTAGCGACCGGGTATTATTCATATTCGACACAAACTGAATCGTTTGTGCATAAAGATCAGCCATTTGCTCCCTGCCTTGCAATTGTGGCTCAGCTTCGAGTACATAAACAGATCCTGATTTATGTATTGCAATTTGAAATGAAATTCCTTTTAATTGTAATTCAAGTGGAAAAACAGATTGTTCTTTTTGATTGTGTACATAATCATACAACTCTTTTTGCGCCGGAGCTCCAAAAATTTCACTGAATTTACGACCTAATATATCATTACAAACCAGATCAAGAAATGTATCAATATTTGCGGTACAAAATTCAATTTTCCAATCCAGATTAATTCCCAGCAAAAAACCATGAGGCTGAATGCTTCCCGGAATATGAATGGGTTCATGCTCGCAATTTGTTAGTGTTACTATATCGCGATTAACAATGTCCCTGATTTTCATTATTTTCTATTTGTCAAAAAATGATTATAAATACAGTCAAAAGCATAGACTGCACCTTCTATGATCTCATCTCCACATTCGTTTTCGGTCTCATAAGTCGTAAGTTCATTCAAAAAAGTTTTCCAATAACTTCCTGTTTTATTACCATATCCGGTAAAATACGAAACTCCTTTTTGCTGATCTAATCCCGGAATTGTCTCAATATTTTTTAAAATAAATCTTCCGCCAAGCGTAGAACCTTCTACAACATAAAGTATTCCCAATGCAAACGGCACACTTATATCCTGATTTTTAAAAACAGGAATACTATCATTTTCTGTGCTATTCAAAAAAGAAAGATCATCAGTAATTAATGTTGTTTTGGCTCTTTCTTCAAGATCAGAAATATGATTTTTAAGTAACGGAAAAACAATTTCCTGAGTACTTTTATGCACGTCGTACATTAAAGATAAATAGTGGCAATAGTCACTTATTTTCATGTTTGGAGAAAGTATCGAGGCTGAAACCGGAAGGCTTTCTAACTTTTTGTGAGCTGATGCAGTTTGATCTTTTAGTTTATCTAAAAAATCAACAGTTATAGAGGAATCCAAATTTTTAGTCATTGTAAAAGGGTAAATAAAAATTAGTTTTTTGGAACAATATTGTAACCAATAATCTTAAATGTGTAAAAAATACAATTTATGACATTATAACAAAAGTAGCCTTTTTATTAGTTAAAATTTTAGAGTTCCATTTAAAACTTTCTTTATTTGAATGTATAACGATAAAAAGTTGTTAAGTCTTAAATTTGAACTTCTTCCAGAATTAATTCAGCAACTGCATCAATTGCCTGATCTACAATATCTTTTGGGTTTCCGCCAAAGGTAAAGCGGCTCGCGATCTCTTTGTGTGGAAAAATGATATGAACAAAAATAGTCCCAACTGGTTTTCGTGATGTTTCGCTTCCTCCCGGCGTAGTTAGTCCGGTCAGCGCAACACAAATATCAGACAATACATAACGATGAAAATTTTGCGCCATAAGTTTCGTCACCATCGCAGATTCTGCAGTATGTTTTTGAATCGTTCCCTGCGGAATTAAAAGCAAATCTTCTTTCATCGAAGTATGATAACAAACCATTCCTCCTATCAGGATTTGTCCCGAATTGATTACGGTAGAAAATTCATAACTTAATTTTCCTGCCGAAGCACTTTCTACAAAACTAATTGTCCAATTCTTTTTTATTAAAGCCTGGCAACATGCAATTACTTTATCCGAAGCCATATTATTGTATACATTAATTTATTAACTAATTTTAATCTCCTGTCTCGCTATGAGATGCATCGACGGGTTTAGATTGCGAAGATCCTTTTTGACGTAAAAAAATAGACAACACAATAATGGCAAATACCGATAGAAATTCACTTTGCCAATTCTGAAAAGATTCAAACCAAAAACGGGAATCTCCTAAATAATCCATTAAAGAAAGTGGTGGATTTCCTTTTAAAATATTCGTTTCATTTTCGTCCTTTAAACTTCCGTAAAAGTGAAGTATTAAAGAAGCAAAGAATAACAAAAACAAACTAATCGTCAAGGAGTTTTGATACAGCCAAAGCCAAACACCTCCTTTTTTAACGGGCCATGGCGCGCCTTTTCGATTTGCCGAAGGCTCACGATCGACTTTTTCATCACCATCAAAACCTTTAGATTCTGAGGATCCTTTTTGTTTTAGAAAAATCGTCAGCCAAACTAATAACCCCATTTGCAAAAACTCACTTTCCCAGTTTTCAAAAGTAGCTTCTATGAAATGTCCGGTGGTCAGATAATTACTCATCGTAACGGCATGACCACCGTTTTCTATAAGCTCCTTGTTGTATTCTTCTATACCAAAAAATATCTGGCCTGTAAAAGCTCCGATAAAAAGCAACAGAAACACAATTGACAAACTGTTATGGTAGAAAAACTTTTTCATTTCCTGCTTATTAGAAATTACATTCCATTAAAGTATTACTCATTAAAACCTTATTCTTTTTTTAATAATTCTTCTCTTTCCCAGAAACGGTGTCTTCCCATTGCTTTTATAAAAGAAGTAGCCAAAGCTTTATCTCCTATTTTCTCGCTGGTTAAAATTCCCGCATCTTTGTGCATATCGTCTTTTAAAGGAAGAACCTGAACGCCCTGACCTTCGGCAGCAATAAACTTACAATGATGGTACGCATCTTTTATAAATTCACCCACTTCCTTCTTGTTTTTAAGTGCCAAAATTCCTTTTCCTGCCGGAATAAACACAGCATCAAACAATACCGAAGCCGCGATAAGATAACTTTGATCTACCGGAATTTCAAGACCTTCCTCAGACACGATTGTTCCTAAATGTGGTGCGATAATTACAGCTTTTGCTCCGGCATCTTTCAGCGCCAGTTTCATTGTTTTTATCGATTCGGCATTTACACCTTCTGCGCATAAAAAAGCAACTTGTCTGGTCGCAATAGTATTTGATATCGTTGGGTTTTTCAGCATACTCAACGCATCTGAATTCTTAACCGATTGCTTCACTTCTTTAGGTTCTTGTTTCCCGTTATCGTCCGCTCCTACTCCGTGATTCATTGGTTTTTCTGGTGTAGCGGGTACATTCATTCCTAATGCTTTACCCACCTTTGCTGCCAGGTTTTTATCAATTTGGGAAAGTAATCCCAACATACGTTCTCTGATTGCTTTGGTTTCTACTTTTCCAAGTTCAAAAGATAATGCATCGCCAATATGATTTTGTTCTATTGGTGTCTGACTATTAAAGAACAGTTTTGCCTGACTAAAATGATCCGAGAAACTTTCGCTTCTTTCACGTACTTTTTGCGCATCGATTCGTTCATTAAAACTGCTAAAACCACCTTCGTCTATTTTGGCCTGAAACGGACAACCTCCGCCTAATGAATTCGGATGATAACTTACACGACCTGTTGGAATTTCCTGACGCATATGTCCGTCACGCTGATTGTTGTGCATTGGCGCAACAGTACGGTTAATTGGAATTTCATGAAAATTAGGACTTCCTAATCTTGATAATTGAGTATCTGTATAAGAAAATAAACGTCCTTGCAATAAAGGATCATTCGAAAAATCGATTCCCGGAACTACATGTCCCGGATGAAAAGCAACTTGTTCTGTTTCTGCAAAAAAGTTATCCGGATTTTTATTCAGTACCATTTTACCAATAATTTGTACCGGAACCAGTTCTTCCGGAATTAATTTGGTTGGATCTAAAAGGTCAAATTCAAATTTATGTTCATCGGCTTCAGCGATAACTTGTACGCCTAATTCCCATTCAGGAAAATTTCCGCCTTCGATGGCTTCCCATAAATCCTGTCTGTGAAAATCAGAATTTTTACCTGATATTTTTTGAGCTTCATCCCAGGCTACAGCATGAGTTCCTAATTTAGGTTTCCAATGAAATTTTACAAAATGAGATTCATTGTTTTTGTTGATGAATCTAAAGGTGTGAACTCCAAAACCTTCCATCATTCGTAAACTTCTCGGGATTGCTCTATCGCTCATAACCCACATAATCATGTGCATCGATTCTGGCATTAGGGAAATGAAATCCCAAAAAGTATCGTGCGCAGAAGCTGCCTGAGGCATTTCGTGATGTGGTTCCGGTTTTACAGCGTGTATTAAATCAGGAAATTTCATGGCGTCCTGAATAAAAAATACAGGCATATTGTTTCCTACCAAATCATAATTTCCTTCTTGTGTGTAAAATTTAACCGAAAATCCGCGTACGTCGCGTGCTAAATCTGTAGAACCTCTTGAACCTGCAACAGTCGAAAAACGTACAAATACCGGAGTTTTAATACTCTTATCGTTTAGAAAACCTGCTTTGGTATACTTTTCCATCGAATTGTATAATTCAAAATAGCCATGAGCGGCTGAACCTCTTGCGTGTACAATTCTTTCCGGAATACGTTCGTGGTCAAAGTGGGTAATTTTTTCCCTAAGGATAAAATCTTCCAGTAAAGACGGGCCTCTTTCGCCTGCTTTTAGTGAATTGTTGTTGTCGTTAATTTTCACACCCTGATTAGTGGTCAAAAATTGATTCTCAGCATTTGATTTGTTTACTTCTAAATCTCTCTGTTTTTCATCAGCATGATCCTGACTTGGTTTCTTTGAATTTTTCATTTTTTTGATAGTTGTTTAGGATTTTTAAAATAGTTTAAAAAAACAGTTTTCCTTTTCATTTAATGAGAGTCATTAAAGTAGTTATCGAAAAGTATAAACTGTAACAAACCTCACAAATGTAGGTTACAATAAAACCAACTTCTTACAGGATTACACCTAAACATTACATCATTTAAACATTTGATTATCAGACTTAAAAAATAAATTTTATTTCAAAAAGATATAATTTATATGTACCTTTAAAAGTTATAGAATTAAAAATAAAACTTACATTATATAGTGCTGTTAATTATAGAAGCAGAAGTGAGTTTTCTGTAAGAATTAACAAGGTATTCAGGGCTAGATTTGTAGTATAACAAACTAAAAAAAACTATCATGAAAACTACAAATCAAAAAGATGGCAGCGCTTCGACTTCAGGCGCAAAATCCACAGACAAAAAAATAGATAAAAAAGAAACTTCTCCAAAAAGAGAATCGAAACCAACCGAAAAAGACACGAAGAAACCTTCGACAACAAAAAAATAATTACTACTAAAATATAGTCACTATGGAAAATCGAAACAATCAAAATTACGATCACGAAAATCGTAATTTTAATCAGGATCTGGATACTCTTATTGATAAAGAAAATGCTTATCAGGATGAAAAATATCCCGTTCAGGAAGAATTTATCGATGACGTTAATCATCAGACAAACGATTATAACCGCAACGAAAATAATCCTGGCGAAGAACCTATTACGAATGACGAAGAACAGATAACAAATGATGAAGATCCGGAAGATCTGGATAATACCTTAGAAAAAGATGGTGATCTGGACGATGATGACTCAGAAGATGACGAAAATTTAAGAGATATCAAGGAAGATTTAGACGAGGTGTCTCATGATCCTTTTCCGAGTACGAACCCAGACAATTTCTAGAAATTATGAAATATTATCAATAGATAACCGTTAAGGACTTAAAACTTAACGGTTATTTTTTGTAAATTGAAGTCTGAAATTGGATGTAAAATTTTATAAGAAAAAATTAAAACTATGTAATCTTTCTAAATACAAATAGATGTAATTTTAAATTATTGGTTTTAAACAAATTAAAATCGATTTAAGAAATGAATTTGTATGATGGAGATAACAATTCAAATTGTCTGGTTATTTGTTCTGGCTATCCCGATAGCCTGTATCAGTTGGACCGTGACGCATGAAGAAATATTTAAGGAACCTCGTGAATGGTGTGTAAAACACTCTAAAAACGATAAGACTATTTTGTCAAGAAAGGCTTTTTATCTCTTTACGTGCGAATATTGTTTTAGCCATTATGTCACAATTGCATTTTTAATCCTGTGTAATTATAAACTTTTGCTAAATGATTGGCGCGGCTATATTTTGGCAGGATTTTCGCTTGTTTTTATGGCTAATGTCTATATGAGTCTTTTTGCTTTGCTAAGACAGGCTATTAAAAAAGAAAAAGTCGAAATAGAAAAAATTGAGAATGAAACCGATGGTGAAAAACTATCTTGATAATAAGTATAACTAAATAAATTAAACAAATCATGGAAAATTTAAATTTCATAGACCCATTATTGCACGGAATCACTCCTGATACAACAGGGAATAAAATACCAAATCTTTCTGTAAAACAGTTAGTTTGTGCGGGAATAGGTTCACTTTTGGTTGGTGCTGTTTTAAAAAAAGCAGGTCAAAATACAGCTGGTGCAGTAGTAGGTAGTCTTGCAATACCATTATTAACTTCAGCATGTTATAAGCAGATTGCAAAAACAACTAAAGCAAAAAGAGAAATCAATGATAGTAGTGGTATCGAAAACAATTACTAGATTAAAATTCAAACAGAAAACAAATAAAGAAATATAAGTTAGCCACGAATTCAGAGGATTATGCTTCATCATCAGCTAGATAGATTTTTTGAATTCCTGGCTATTTTTAAAGCCAATAAAAAAGCCCATAAATTATTTTATGGGCTTTTTTATTGGCGTAAGATGTAGCACTATTATTTAATGTCAATATTTCCTTCGACCCAATTTAAAGCTTTATTAAAATCTAATTTTCTAAATCCTTTAAATTCTCCCGGAACGACATAACTAAATCCGTTGGTGAAAGAAATTATTTCGTCAGAATCTGTTACAATTGCCGCCCTATTCCATTTTCCCAAATGTTTTAATCCCATTAAAGCATCCTGAAGCCAGGCTCCGGCGGTAAAATTCTGAATGTCGGTATCTAAAACCAATAGAAAATTAATTTCGTTTAGTTGCTTTACTAAATGTTCTACAGCGGGAATAACTGCGGTTAGAAAATCGTCTTTTGTTACTTCGGCCAAAGCTCTAAAAGCTACAATATTGTCTGTTGTATCGATTTGATGTATCATTTTGTGCTGTTTTTTGAATTAATGGTGTGGTATTTTTTATTTCATAAGTTTTTCAAAGTACTGAAAACCAGTATCAAATTTACTCAAAAAATGAATCTCTTATTTTATAAGATCTCAATGGATTATTATATTATAACTACGTTTTTTTTTAAGGGGCAAAGGTGCAGAGGTTCAGAGGGGCAAAGGTTTTTTATTGGGCGTGACAATCTTATTTGCCAATTGGGCGTGGAGACGCACTGCTGTGCGTCTCTACGATTTAGCATGTGTGTATTATCTATACGATGAATCGACAACGATTTTTCGTAGAGACGCACAGCAGTGCGTCTAACTTTAGTACGCGGATGGCACAGATTCGCTTCGCGAAAACGCGGATATTCGCGGATTTTTTATTTTACTCATCATAGTTACCCTTAATCTTATCATCCTGAGGAACGAAGGATCACACTCTTAACTCGACAAAGATTGGCGACATTGTTTGCGGAGTTTCGTATGTGATCCCTCCCTTCGGTCGATATAACAAACTAGCTAAAAAAAAACTTCTTTTGAAAACTACGCGCGCATGAGGGATAGAGCTAAGCTACCGAAGTAGCAGTGAAAGCCCGACAGCATCCCGACAAGAGGGCGTATACGCGCACAGTATTTTTGCCCTCTTGACGGGATGGTGGCATGCCCCTATTATTAAGGTTCTAAGTTACTGAGGCGCTAAGGTGCTAAGATGCTAAGATTCTTAGGTTTTATTTATCACTTGATTATTAAAACGACAAAAGCCTGTCTCTTTCGAAACAGGCTGTTTGTAAAAAAAATAAACTAACACAAAAACTTAATTATAACCTTGATTTTGTTTGAATACCTTTTGGTCAATAACGGTTTGCGGAATTGGAAATGCTCTTCTGAAGGGTTGAGAAGCGGCTTTTGCAATTCCTGGTAAATCGAATTTTCCAAAACGGATACTTTGTGGTCTTCTTTGTAGTTCCCAGTACAACTCGAAACCTAATTCTTTGTACAATTGTTCTGAATCTAAAGAGGTAAGCGCTTTTCCTGGGGCATTACCAAATAATGATTCTCTTTTTCTGCTTGTACGCAGTTTATTAAGATCGATCATGGCTAAACCTGTGCTTCCTTTTCTGAAATAAGCTTCGGCTCTCATGGCATAAATTCCTCCTAAACGGAATAATGGAATATCGACATTACTGTTACCGTTTCCTCCTTCCGGGTCAAATTCGTATTTGAAAACACGAGCTCCCTGATTGATTTCGTTTTGTGCAAAAACAGATTTTGTAGGGTCAGCAAAGGTTAATGACGGAGTAAAATTCATTCTTGTTCCTGTACTTTTTTCCATAAATAACGGAGAAACTTTGATACGGTTACCTATCATTTCAAGAGATCCCGAAGGCAATAATATTGGGCCGTACTGAAGTCCTGCCTGGATTCCTCTGTTGAAATGGAACCAAGGCAAAGCCGGGCTACTTTTAGGTACAATGTCAGTTGCAGGAACACTTACATCTGTACCATCGTTCATGAACCATGTACCATCAGCATATTGATAATGTTGTTCGAATCGTGGATCGTCATGATTACCATCCCAGCTTGCATAGAATTCAGGTGTTATACAAGCGGCATTTGTTCCTCTGTTTGCTGCAGACGCTCTCTGGTTACGCTCCATACACACATAAGCAAAACTGTTTGAACCGTTACGGATGTAATCTATCTTTTGAGAAATGGCGAAAATAAGCTCTTTACCATTATTGTTATCTCTTGCAAAGTTTTTGAAAAAGTCGCTTTCTAAACTGAATCTTCCTGAATCGATTAATAAAGAAGTGTAATAAATAACACGATCCATATCTGTTCCTGCGCTTCCTGTTACAGCCGGTTCATTAAAATTGAAATTTGATGACGCATTGTAACGATCTTTAAATACAGCACGATTTAAATACATGTTGGCTAAAAAAGCATAAGCAGCTTGTTTAGTAAATCTTCCCTGATAGGTTCTTTGCGTTCCAATATCAGCTAAATCAGGAATTAAAGCCTCAACATCTGTAATTAATTTATCGATTTGAGTATCTGCTTTTAAAATTTGCAAAGTCGCTTTTGGATCCATTGGATCTTTATATGGCGCTTGTCCGTATAAATCTAAAGTAGTATACGTGTAAAAAGCCATAAGTCCTTTTGCTTCTGCAGCAAATAATTTCTTTTCAGGAATTGTACTTTTTTCAGCCGATTCTATAGCTGTTATACAACGTGTAATACCATTTGTTAATAAATCCCAGTTACCTACAATGATTGAGTTAGTAGAGCTCCAGGTAAATTCATGCATGTCTCTCCATTTTCCGCCATCTCCCCAGTCACTTCCACGAGTTGGTAAAATAGCTTCATCTGTAGTGTATTCCTGCATGGCAAAAATGGCTCCGTGATCAACGAAAGTTCCGTCACCCAGTCTGTCATAAGCGGCAGCAAGTGAACCTGCAGGATCTGAAACTGTATTTCCTGGTATTTCATCTAAAAAAACTTCATCCAGATCAGTACAGCTGTTTAAAAGAAAAATAAAAGAGAATAATGTTAAAAATTTTATGCTTAAAAATGTCTTTGTCTTCATAATTTATAATTTTAAAGTTGCTCCGAAACTGAACGTTCTCGAAGATGGGTAAGCTGCGTAATCAATTCCGATAGATTGGTTACCGTCTGTTGCTTTAGGAGTATTTACTAATGGATCAAATCCTGTATATTTTGTAATTGTAATCAGGTTATTTCCTGTAACATACAGTGTTAAGCCATTAATCCAGTTCAATCCTTTCAAATCAAAATTGTAACCTATACGTGCCGCATTTAATCTTATAAAATCAGACTTTTCTAAGAAAAGCGTAGACAAAATTGGTGAGTTTGTTGGGTTTGCCCCTGACTCATAATATCCTGTTGCCACGTTACGATCTGATGCTAAGTTGTTAATATTTAAAGCATTCAATCCTGTATTATTCAACAAGTAACCACCTGTTTGTCCGATAATTGAGAATGAAAAACTAAAGTTTTTATATCTCATATCACTGTTGAAACCGTAATAAAAAGTTGGTAAAGCTCCTTCGATAATAACTCTGTCGCTGTTATCAATTTTACCGTCTCCATTTTGGTCTTTAAATATGTTTGCTCCATTTTTATCAAAACCAGTATGCTCTAACAAGTAGAATGAACCAGCCGCATAACCGCTTTTGTAAATATTAGCATTAACACCTGATTGTCCAGGACCAGAAACAGCACCTGTTAAGATTTCTGAAAGTGGTAAGTTTTCAATTTTGTTATTTAATGTTGCTCCGTTTACATCAACATTCCAGGTAAAATCTTTTGTATCGACGATTTTAGAACCCAACATAATCTCAATACCCTTGTTAACAATTTTACCGTCAATATTTGTCCAGATAAATTTTGTCTGACTCAAAGGAGTTGAAGGTATATACAAAATAGCATCTGTAGTTGTTTTATTAAAATAGTCTACAGTTCCGTAAAACTTGTCATTCCATAAATTAAAATCAAGACCAACATTATATTGCGTAACAACTTCCCATTTTAAATCCGGATTTGCAGTTCTGGAAACAGAAACACCATTTACAAGGTTTAAATCATCATATAAATAATATCCGTCAGGGCCAGCCAAAGAGTAACTTGCCTTAGTTTGTTTGTTTGGAACTTCCTGATTTCCTGTTTGTCCCCAACTTGCTCTAAGCTTTAAGTTGTTGATTGTTTTAGAATCTTTCAGGAAATTTTCATTAGAAATATTCCATCCTAAAGCAAATGAAGGGAAATAACCGTATTTGTTATTATCTCCAAAACGTGTAGAACCATCAGCTCTCATAGAAGCTGTCAGTAAGTATTTATTATCAAAACCGTAATTTACTCTTCCAAAATAAGATTGCAATTCGTTTTCCTGAGCAAAACCTGTTGTACCAGATTGTGTTCCTGCAAAACCTGGATTAATAGATGGTTTTACACCTGATCCTTGAGCTGAGATTCCGTCAATACTGAAACTTGTTCCTGATCTTTCAAATTTTTGGTAAGAGAATCCTCCAAGAACTTCAAATTTATGTTTATCTAGTGCCTTACTATAAGTTAGATAATGCTCAACCAATGAGTTTTTTGAATCGATATTGTTCTGAACATATTTACCTTTTGGATTTAAATCGGTAAGGTTTGGATAAATTGTAGTATTTCTTTCTGATGTAGAACGATCAACACCAATATTCAGTTTATATTCTAATCCGTCGATAATTCTGAAAGAAGTTTCTAAATTTCCTAAAACTCTTAATGTACGCGTTTGATCCTCATAAATACTTAATAAATAAGCCGGGTTATAGTGCGCATTCATATTAAAGTTGGTGTACTTTCCGTTAGCATCAAAAACTGATCTTGTTGGGTTTGCCATTAAAGTATGTACGATCAATTGTCCGTTAGAACCACCGTCATCACTTGTAGGAACACCATCATCTGTAGTCTGGCTCGCAGTAAGATTTAGTTTTAATTTTAAACGTTTGTTGTCTAAAAATGATTCAGAAGCATTAATTCTACCTGAAAGACGTTTGAAATTACTGTTATGAATAATTCCTTCCTGATCCATTTGTGCAACAGATGCATAATAATTTCCTGAATCTGTTTGCTTAGAGAAAGACAAAGCGTTATTGGTAGTAATCGCAGATCTAAAAATTACATCCTGCCAATCTGTGTTTCCACCATGGTCAAATGCTTTATCTTTTATAGCGCTTCTATACTGGCCTGCATCTAAAACATCTAATTTATGTGCAACAGTAGAAACTCCCATATAAGAATCATAAGTTAAAGTTCCTTCGCCTTTAGATCCTTTTTTAGTGGTAACCAAAACAACTCCATTAGATCCTCTTGCTCCGTAAATAGCCGCAGCAGATGCATCTTTAAGAACCGTAATCGATTCGATATCACTTGTATTCAAAAAGTTTAATGGATTTTTTGCTGTTGAAGATCCAAAACCAACATTCGTTCCTGTTGGGCTTATATCATCATTAGACAATGGCATACCATCAACAACAAACAAAGGTGTACTTCCGCTTCTGATAGATCCAACTCCACGAATCGTAACATTTACACCAGCTCCAGGCTCACCGCTTGTACTAACAACACGAACACCCGCAACTTTTCCTTGTATTAAATTGTCTACAGAAACGTTTACACCTTGCTTAAAATTAGCTGCTTCTAATTGTGTAACCGCTCCGGTAACATCTTTCTTCGCTTGTTTTCCGTAACCTACTACCAAAACCTCACTTAACTCAGAAGTACTTGGCTCTAACTGAATCGTCATAAAACCAGCCTGTGCAGCCAACGTTTTTGTTGTATACCCTACATACGAAACTTCGATTGTTTTTCCGTCTCCTACTGTAAGTTCAAAAACTCCGTCGAAATCCGTAACTACAGAGTTTGAAGTCCCCGTTTCGATTATGGTTGCGCCAGGAATTGGCAGTTTGTTTTCGTCAACAATTTTTCCTTTAATTCTAATTTTGTCTACTGCTTTTACAGGAGCAACTTTTGGCGCAACAGCTTTCTGAATTAAAACCAGTTTACCATTAATGTTATAATTGAAATTGGCTTTTTTAGAAAGATCACTTAAAATTGCCGCTACTGATTCTCCGGTAAATTTTACTGTATATGTCGCATTATCAGCAATTACAGCTTGTCCGTAGCTGAATTTATAATCAGTTTGCTGGCTTAATTTCGAAAAAATAGAAACAAGTGTAGCTTTTTCTATTTTATTTTCTATTTTTGATTTTTTTAATGAATTAGTTTTACTAAAACCACTCTCGATGGTCAGTAACGCTAGTACTAAAAAGATGAAACTCTTTAGATTTAAATAAGAAGGTTTAAAATACATGATTTAAGTTATTGGTTTTTTTACGATACTTAATTATTAATGGCAGTTGTTCTCAGCAACTGCTTTTTTTGTTTTTAATCCACTTTTACTATTTCGCCATAAACTTTAAATTTTAGGTTTGTGATATAATTTATTTGTTCTAAAACATTCTCTAATGTTGCGTCTTTCTTAATGAACACCGTTAACGGCGTTGCCAATACGAGTTTATTATCATATTGAAATGAAACTCCATATTTATATTGTAAAATGGTAATAACCTGTTTTAGTGTAGTTTGATTGAGCGTAACATCGGTATTGTACCAATTGACCAAAAATGATTTCTCGGCTACTAATTTTGTTAGTTTTTGCGACTCAAAAAGTGCTTCTTCATTCGGAATCAGATCAACGCTATGTCCTTTTGATGTAACATTTACTTTTCCGGTTACAACAATTACTTCACATTTTGATTTAGACATTTGAATATGAAATGAAGTTCCTACTACTCTGGTTTTTATTTCGCCGGAAGTAATAATAAAAGGATGTTTTTTGTCTTTGGCTACTTCAAAAAATGCATTTCCTTTTAGTAATGAAACTTTTCTTTCGTCTCCTTTAAATTTTTCAGGATACTGAAATGATGAATTTGCTGCCAGATAAATTTTCGAGCCGTCATTTAATTGGATAGATTTGGGGGTATCTGACGTTTTAAATGATAATTGCTTTTCGGCTGTCATAACTGGTTTAAAGAAAAAACCTAAACCAATTAGAAAAAGAATGCTGGCAGCTGCCATATATTTTAAATAAGGATTAAAGCTTTGCTTCTTTCCTATTCGAAGTTGAATACTGTCGTAAATATCTTTAGAAACTTCATCAGGATTTCCCATAGAAGATTCGTACCATTTTGATTTTTGATATTCGCTAAAAGCAAATTTGTGCAACAAGTCTTCTTCCGACCTTGAAGTTTTATGTCGGGAACTTTTATCTATAAGATATTCTAAACTGTGCTTGATTCTTTTTATCATAATACTTGTTATTATCAATAAGTACCAGAATTGCAAAATCGTACTATCGTCAAATATTATGAAACCATTAACAGAAAGTTATCTTAAAAATTTTGTTTAAAAAAGACAATTGGAGCTAGCCAGGCAAGGTCTTTTAAGCCTTCGCGCAATTGTTTTAAAGCTGAAGAAATTTGATTTTTTACCGTTTGTTTTGAAATTCCAAGTTCTTCGGCAATCTGATCGATTGACATATCCTGAAATTTGTACATTAATAAAACTTCTTTTCGTTTCTCCGGAAGTTTATCTAATAAGGAATGAAGTAAGTCCATTAACTCGGGATCAATCGAACTGAAATTGTCTATAATATAATCTTCGAATTTATCTTCAAGAATCGTCTTGTCGAACTTGTTATTTTGATAATGTTTGAAAACCTGATTTTTTACCGCCCTGAACAAATAAGGTTCGATGGCATTTATAGTAAGATCATCTTTTCGTTCCCATAAATCGATAAAAACCTCCTGAACAATGTTCTGCGCCAAGTCTTTATCCTGAGTCATCGTATACGAAAAAGCATTGAGCTTTTTCCAGTAATCATTATACGTTTTTTCGAATATTTCAGGGTTTTTCATAACTTATTTTGGGACTGTTTGGTGATGTAAAATAATAAAATGTTATACCAAAGTTTTTTGCCTGAACGTTATCTTTAAATTAAATAAACTATTATTTTGATGTAGAAATACTACTATTTTCGGGCAATGTTGACAATCATATTGCGATTTCTTTTTTTTTAAATAACATTAAAATCAAATCGCGTTTCTACATTAGTACTTTCTAAAAAGGTAATTTTCTTGTGCTGCGTCCTCGGTATTAATAAAAAATTACACTTTCAAAAATCATGAAACAAATTCTGCTTAGCTTATTTATTGCCGGCTCGCTGCATTGCAACAGTCAGGTCAAAAACGACAATCTAAAAATCAATCAAATACAAGTAATAGGATCACACAACAGTTATCGCCAGAATATCGAACCGGATTTGTACAATTTTATTCAGGCAAAAGATACTTCGCGCTCTCTAAAAGGTTTACAATACACACATATTTCGATTACCGATCAATTGAATAAAGGTTTACGAAATCTTGAAATCGATGTTCAGGCTGATCCTAAAGGCGGAAAATATGCGCATCCAAAAGGATTGGATCTTGCAAAATCTGATCAGGTTTACGATCCTAATGGAGAAATGCAAAAACCGGGTTTTAAAGTTTTTCATATGATCGATATTGATTTTAGAACATCTTGTTACACGCTTCAAAGTTGTCTTGCAGAATTAAAAAAATGGTCTGATGCAAACCCGAATCACATTACGGTTTTTATTACGCTGGAACCTAAAGATGACGACAGTTTCTTAGGTACCAAAGCAGAGAAATTTACACCTGAATTATTTGACGCTTTAGATGCTGAGCTTCGCAAAGGTCTGGGCAATAAATTGATCACGCCCGATATGGTTCGCGGAAAATACAAAACACTCGAAGAAGCTGTATTACACCAAAATTGGCCAACGTTGAAAAAAGCAAAAGGCAAATTTTTATTCATCTTAGATAATAACGGAACCAAAAGAGATTTATACGCCCAAAATCATCCGTCATTAAAAGGTCGCGCAGCTTTCGTTTGCGCAGATCCGGGAAAACCAGAAGCTGCAACTTTATTAATAGGCAATTCTGAAGATTCAAAAATTACCGATTTGGTTAAAAAAGGATATATAATTCGTACTCGTGCCGATTCAGATACTAAAGAAGCCCGTAAAAATGATTACTCACACTTTGAAGCTGCCAAAAAATCCGGCGCACAAGTCATCACCACCGACTATTATTTACCAAGTACTTTATTCGATTCTCCTTATCAGATAAAATATGATGATGGTAGTTATGTGAGATTGAATCCTGTTACTGGAGGGGAGTAAGTTTTCAGTCTCAGTCTCAGTTTTCAGATTTAAGGTTTCAGGTTTCAGGTTTTGCTTTATGTGAAACTTGAAACTTTTTTTATGGCACGCGGATGACACAGATTTGAATGGATTGTCACGAATTTTTATACACAAAGTCATTGCGAGGAACGAAGCAACCTCACTAACAAACTGCAAAGCTTGATTTAGTAAATGTGGTTGCTTCGTTCCTCGCAATGACATAAAATGAGAATAAAAAAATCCGTAACAATCAGCGTTTTCGCGAAAGCGAATCCGTGTCATCCGCGTGCTATTTATCACCAAGCTTTGCGACCTCAAAGCAAAGCATTCTTAAATAAAAGCTTTGCGAACTTTGCGTAAAAATCTTAGCGCTCTTTGCGGTAAAAATCACCTCAACAAAAAAAATCCGTAAAATCCGCGTTTTCGCGATAGCGAATCCGTATCATCCGCGTGCCATTTCTCAATTCAAACTTTTAATCTCTCCACTCTTCAAATCAACACTAAAATGATCTGCAGGAACTTCATGCATGAATTTATTAAAGATGATCAGAAACAATCGCATTTGGTTTTGCAACGGTTTTTCTTTTGGTGCATCTTCTTTATGATTTTTAAAAAACAATTGAGATAGTACTTTATATTGTTTTGCCCTTGCGGTTCCAACATCAACCAAAGCCAATTCATCGGCGCTTCTAAAACGGTAGAAATCGACTAATAAATCATAACCTGTCCAATTGAAATCTTGTCTTTTTAGATTGTTTTGAGACAAAAGTTTGTCTGTTTTGCTTTCAGCTTCTGTCCACTCTTTTTTGAAATTTTCTTTGTTTTTCAAAATGGCATCAAAATCCTTATCCGATTGAATATTGGCCAAAACCAATAAATCTTGTGCAGAAATATTCAGAATAAAACTCTTGAAAGATTCCGGCCAATCGTCTTTTAAAAAACGCAAACGAACCAGTTCCTTTAAATGGAAATCAGTAAAATCATGATAGTTTTTAGTTTTTAAAATATCAATATTCCAAATGTCTTTTGTGTTTTGACTTTCAAGGAATTGATATTCCATTTTATACAAATCAAAAAGTTCGTCGTAGCGTGGAACCTCATCGATTGTAATGGTTTGGATATCGACAAGATTGTCTTTTTTGATCGTTAATAATTTATAGGCCGGAATATAGGCTGCCAAAGATGGCGTCTGAATATTCACCAAAGTATTGCCTTTTGCTGTCGTTCTCGTTCCCGTGTCGTTAATATGCATGTGTCCGCCAAAATGAATCTTCAGTCCTGCATCAGCAAAAACCTGCGCAACTTCTTCAACCGGAACTCGGTTCAATTGCCATTTATTCGGCCCTAATAATTCTTTTATTTCCGCGGAAGCGTCATCATTAAAATCGATCATCGGGAAATGACTAAAAGCGATCAATGTTTTGCCTTGTTTTTTGGCTTGCGCCGAAATTTCCTCAACCCATTTTATCAGGTGTTTTTTGTTCGAAAGTACATTATTATAACCTGTACTTGCCTCTGAATAATTTTTAGGATCTTTAGGATCTCCGTCATTCTTTTTCGGAATATAAACATTACCATCGATTGCCATTAACCAAAGCCCTTCGACAGGTTCAACGACATAGCTCACATCCGGAACTTCAAATCCCGGTGATACATTATAAACTCTGTTTGATAATAAAGCCGCTTTTGATGCTTTTTCGAAACTATAATTTTGAGAAGTGTAGGCAGAAAATGGTGTTGCCCAAAATTTGTATTTTTTATTGGGGTAAAAACCAAAGTTTTTTAGATCATCGGTAATTCCTAAATAACCCATTTTAGCAATATCGGCAGTAATAACAACAGGCTGTTCGATCGTTAAGTTTGGCTTATACAGGCCTTCTTTGCTATAAATGGGTTGACTTTTACCGTCTTTTCCTAAAAAATCTTCTTTACCTGATTCTTGTGCAAAAGGTCCAACGGGATCGTGATTTCCTGTGGTAATGAAAAACTCGATATTGTATTTTTTTCTGTATTCATCTAAAATTTTTTCTAATCCTTTTACGTGAATTGGCTGTCCGTCATCTGTGTAATCTCCCGGAAGTGCAACGTATTTTATCTTTCGTTTTGCGATATCTTCTAAAGCCGCGATGAAAGCAAAATAGTTTTCATTGAAAATTCGGGTCGAATGCAACTGAGACGCCATTGTTCTCATTAACGTATATTTTCCGGTTTTCGTATTCAAAACACCTTTAAAATCATTATCAGAAAATGTTCCGAATAAATCCTGCAAATGAACATCAGATAAAAAAGCAACCTGAACGCCTTCGAGATTCTTTTGTTTTTGGGCGAAAATTGTGCTATTAATTAAAATAAAAAACAGAACGACTAAAGGATATTTATATATAGAAGTAAATTTTAAGATCATAGGTTGGGCTTTTATATGGGGTTTTATAAAACGATTTGCAATTTTAGGAATTAAAAGCTAAAATATCTTTATGATACTGTTACGGAATGATAATTATTACTGCTTTTTTTTTAAGTTGACTTAACCGCAAAGCACGCTAAGATTTTACGCCAAGTCCGCAAAGTTTTTTCTGAAGCTGATTCCCATTGCGCGCAAAGGCGCAGAGAAAAATAAAAACTTTGCGACTCTGCGCCTTTGCGCGATTAAAAATAAACCCTTGCGAACTTGGCGTAAAATCTTAGCACTCTTTGTGGTTCAAAAAAATCACTAAATTTATAATCAACTTTCAATTCAGATTAATCATGGAAACAAAAGATGGAAAACAAGCCATTTATGCCAAAACCAGAAAAGAATGGCGTGATTGGTTGCAGGAAAATAGTCAGATAGAAAAATCGGTTTGGTTGATTTTATATCATAAAAAAAGTAAAGCAGAAAGCGTAAATCTGGTCGAAGCAACTGAGGAAGCTTTATGTTTTGGATGGATTGACAGTTTGTGCAAAAAACGAGATTTCGAAAGTTTCTATCTTACCTTTACGCCCAGAAATCCTAAGAAAAGTAAATGGAGCCAGCCGAATCGCGATCGTGCGCAAAGAATGATTGATCAGGGTTTAATGACAGAACATGGCCAACAACTTATTGACATTGCGAAAGAAAACGGAAAATGGGAATCGATATAAAATGTCATCATAAACGCAAACACAAAAATGAAAGAATATCAGTCTTTAATAAACCACATACAAAACCGAATATCACTTTCTGAAGAAGAAATGCATCAGTTTTTTTCTGAGTTTAAAATTACAAAAATAAAAAAAAGACAATTTATTATTCAACCAGATTTTGTCGCTAAATATAGAAGTTATGTAGTAGAAGGCGCTTTAAGAGCTTATGTTGTAAGTGATCAGGGCCAAGAACATACAATTTCATTTGCGATTGAAGATTGGTGGATTTCTGATTACAATAGTTATATTTATCAGCAACCCGCGACTATGTTTGTAGTAGCATTAGAAGATGCTATTCTCTTGCAAATTGATTTCGAAACGGAAACGAAACTAAAAAATGCTAATCCAAAATTCGAAACTTTCTTTCGCATTACGGCTGAGCGAACTGCGGCATTTTTTCAGCGCAGAATTATTATGAATCTTACCTCAACCGCAGAAGAACGTTACGATACTTTTATAGAAAATTTTCCTTTGATTGTAAAACGCGTGCCTCAATATGCTCTGGCTTCGTATTTGGGCATGAGTACTGAATTTCTTTCGAAAATAAGAAACAATAAATTAAAAAAGAAAAGTTGAACTACTTCAACCTTATTTCATAATCTACTTCATTTTTATTGAGTACAAACAGTCACAACTTTGTAATGTAATTTTAAATACAAAGAAAATGACAACGAATAAAAATACTGCGCTTGTAGTTGGAGCAAATGGAGTGATAGGAACTAATCTTATCCATCATCTTTTATCTATAGGAAATTGGTCTGTTATTGGTCTTTCAAGAAGAGGTGGTGAGAATGCTTCAAATCTTGAATATATTTCAGTCGATTTACTGGATGCTGAGGATTCTCAAAAGAAATTATCTCATCTGGATAACATTACTCATATTTTTTATGCGGCTTATCAAGATCGTCCTTCATGGGCTGAACTTGTAGAACCTAATCTGACAATGCTTCAAAATGTTGTTAATACAATTGAGCCATTAGCTAAGAATTTACAACACATAAGCTTAATGCAGGGCTATAAAGTTTATGGCGCGCATCTTGGTCCTTTTAAAACTCCTGCAAAAGAAAGTGATGCCGGTCATATGCCTCCTGAATTTAATATCGACCAACAAGATTTTTTAGAAAAAAAACAACAAGGAAAAAACTGGAATTGGACTGCTATACGTCCATCTGTTGTTGGTGGTACAGCGCTGGAAAATCCAATGAATTTAGCACTTGTTATTGCGGTTTATGCTTCAATTTCAAAAGAATTAAATCTTCCGCTTCGTTTTCCCGGAAAACCAGGAGCGTATGACAAACTTATGGAAATGACCGATGCCGGATTATTAGCCAAAGCTACCGTTTGGGCGGCTACAAATTTGCAATGTGCCAATCAGGCTTTTAATATTACCAACGGAGATTTATTTAGATGGACGGAACTATGGCCAAAAATTGCAGCTTATTTTAATATTCCTGTTGCGCCCCCTCTTCAAATGCAACTTCAAACAATTATGGCTGATAAAAAAGGTTTATGGGAAAATATTCAGAAAAAATACAATTTAGAAAAACACAATTATGAAAAATTATCCAGCTGGGGATTTGGCGATTTTGTTTTTTCATGGGATTACGATTTCTTCGCAGACGGAAGTAAAGCCAGACGTTTTGGCTTTCATGAATTTATTGATACCGAAGATATGTTCTTTACACTATTTGATCAATTACGTCAGGAAAAAATTATCCCTTAAATAAAAAATCTGCCATTTCTGACAGATTTTGATTGGGTAAAACCTTTGTCAAAGTTTTGAACTTTGACAAAGGTTTAGAATAAATATAACTAACTATTTATTTTTTAATAAAACGTCTTACCGTTTTGATTCCGTCTTTTTCTACCGAAATAAAATAAATTCCAGATTTTAAACCTGACACATCTATGCTGTTATCGTTTACTTTTTGTGTTGAAACAATTGCACCGCCTTCAGAATTGATAATGCTAACTTTTGCTCCGGAAACTTCAGTAGTAAATGAAATTGAATCTTCGCTTGGATTTGGATAAATACTCAAATTTTCGATACCCGTTGCAGAAGCTGTTTTTGCCGCTAAACCTGCACCCGATTTTGTGATACGGAACCAATTGATATTTACGCCTGAACTCTGAATATAAATTCCGAAGTTGTACGTTCCTGCATTTACGTTTACGGTTTGAGATACCGTTTGCCAATTTTGCCATCCTCCCGTATTAGGAATATTTACAGCGCCTAACTGAATACTTCCTGCATTTAAATCAGAAGATATTCTGGCACCATTTACAGCACTTGCTACACGATACTCGATTACATAAGAACCCGAAGTTGGGAAATTGATATTAGAATATGCCATCCAGTCACCTGTATCTGCATAACCTACATTTAAGCCTCCGCCAGTATCCGTAGTAGGTTCAGTCTGAACGCCGCTCATTGAAGTATAACTTTCGGCCTGAATTAAAGTGCCCGTGCCTGTCGGTGGCTGACTTCCTGTGATTACCTGATTTACGGCTGTCAATAAAGACTTAGCTCCTGTAGCATCTTGTGATAACTCCCAAATCATAACTCCTCCGGCATTTTGAATTGCGAAAGTTGTTTTTGCTTTGATCGTTGGGATTCCGTTGTAATAAATCGTGTTCCCTACCTGATCCTGATTTTCTGCTCCAGGATATTGCGCTACGATATTAGCATAAGAAATTCCCTGGTTGGCATTAGCCCCAAAACCATATCCGTAAAACGGAAGTCCAATAATAGCTTTGCTTGCCGGTAAACCTCTTCCGGTCCAGTAATTAAACTGATTTACTGCCATACTGTACGGAGAATGTTGTCCGGGATTTCCCGGTTGCCAGGGACCTGTTGCATCATACGCCATAATATTGATCCAGTCGAAAGCAGCAAAAGTAGACGAAGGCACATTGGCACCACCATATCCTTCAGAAAGTGCTGCTGTAATTTGTTTTCCATTTGCATGCAATTTAGCAGCAAGTGCAATAACAAATCCGCCGTAGTCGCTATTAATAGCCGGACCTTCAAGATCCATATCGACACCATCAAAATTATGAGCGACCACATAGTCATAAATTTTTTGAATAAAAGCCGTTCTGTTGCCACTCGTAATAAGATTGAAATAATTATCACGAATAGCGCCTCCTTCAGAAACCGAGCCTCCGCCAAGGGAAACAAAAACTTTTACATTTTGAGCATGTGCTGCATTGATAATGGCGTTAGAACCTGAATTAAAAGATAAATATCCGTTGGCATCAGGATTTTCGAATGCGATGTTAATGTGTGTTAGTTTACTGTACTGAATTGTACTTGAAAATGCATTCAGGTCTACCCAGTTTGGGACATAAGCGATAACTTTTTTCTGGGCCATTGACAAATTAAAAATTCCCAGTACCAAAATGAGCATCCATTTTAGTGGCATTTTTTTGTAATTGTTTTTCATAGGATTTTGTTTAAAGGTTAATAAAAAAAATTAATTTTTAGAATGTAGATTTTAGATTAAAATTCGGTTTTGATGATTATGGCATTAATCAAATTCCGAATAGTCGATTTTAGAAGTCACGATAAGTCACTACTAAAACCTGCAATCTAAAATCTACAATCTGCTTTTAAAACTATTTTTTTATAAAACGTTTCACCGTTTTAATGCCGTCTTTTTCAAAAACTATCAAATAAATGCCTCGTCTCAAATACGAAACATCTAAACTGTTATTATTTACTTTTTGTCCTGAAAATACAGTACCCGTTTGAGAATCTACAATACTCACATTTCCTCCGGATACATCTGTTGTAATGTAAAGTGTGTTTTCTACCGGACTTGGATATATGTTTAAAACAGTCTCGGCAGCAACATCTTCTTCAACTAATGAAGCCGAAGCTGTTTTAGCTGTTGCACCCGCTCCTACTTTTGTAATTTTTATCCAGTTAATGTTCATTCCGGTATTCTGAATGTAGATTCCAAAATTGTACGTTCCTGCATTTACGTTTACCGTTTGAGAAACCGTTTGCCAGTTTTGCCATCCTCCAGTATTTGGGATATCCACACTGCCTAAAACAATTGTTCCTCCGTTTAGATCCGATGACAATTTACCTCCGGCTACAGCACTCGCCACTCTGTATTCGATTAAATACGAACCTGTAGTAGGGAAATTAATGGTATTGTATGCCAACCAATCTCCGGTATCCGTATAACCTACATTCGAACCTCCGCCTGTATCTGTAGTTGCTTCCACCTGAATGCCGCTCATAGCAGAATAATCTTCGGCCTGAATTAAAACAGAAGTTTGAGAAGTAGTTGCCGGAACCAATTTCCATTGTCCGCACGTTTGATTGTTGTTGTCCCATTGTTGCGCCACAGCACCACTCGCTGTACTTGCTCCTGCAACTTCAACAATTCTACCGCTATGTCTGGCTACGATTTTATAAAATCCGTCACCTGTCGAAACCAATACAAATTGCTGGTTGGTTGTTGCATTGTATGGATATTGCTCTACGCGTGCACCATTGGCTTTATTAAAATTATTTACATCCAGAGATTGTCCGCTATGATTGGCTATGATTTTATACAAACCATCACCCAAATGCGTTAAGGTAAATTTCTGGTTGTTTCCTGAGTTTAAAGCGCCTTGATTTATCGCTGCACCATTAGACAAACTTGCTCCCCAGACATCCATGTATAAATTACTGTTTCTGTTTTGAAGATAAAAAGTCTGATTGCCTAAAGTTGTGTTTCCGTTTGCCAGAACTCTAATCGAAGTGACTTTATCATTCCAGGTTGTATTCAAACACGAATTATCAGAATTGATTACGGTTGAAGCTCCTGTAAAATTATCATCCTGATATAAAATCGCCTGAAAACCCTGAGCTACTTTAAGAGAAGAAATATCATCGTTTAAAACTCCTAAAGTATTCAAACGCGCCAGATTATAATCTCCAATAGTCAATCCGCCGGAAAATCCGGTATAGTTGCAATCTTTATAAACCGTAATTACATCTGTTGTAGCCGGAACCGATGGCGTTGATCCTGCATATCCTCCAAACGTGGCAATTACCTTAGTAGGTTGTGTAGTATGAAGTGATGGCGACTGATCGGCCACATCATCATAAGCAAATCCGTAAGCCAGATTATCAACACTAATTCCCGGTAAATGCCAGAATTTTGAGTAATGATTCGTTGGGTTTACCTGATAGAATTTCGAAGCATCGTACCAGTTTTGTTGTCCCGGATTAGGTGTTGTAACATTTACAACATGACGGTTAATAGCAGCTGTTAATTGCGCCTGAACCACAAGATCTAAATCTCCGTCGACCAATCTTCTGTCCAGAACTCCTTTTCCTTCAAGAGCTTCTTGTGTCGAAGGCCTGCTTTGAACTCTTCCTGTTCTACCTACAAAACCTCCTGATTGCCCCACAACTTCAAGTTGTTCGCCTATTACTCTTCCTTTAAAAACACCTGCATCGCCTGCGTAAAATATTAAATCTTCATTTTTATATTTGTTCCAAATGGCATCAATATAAGATTTTAGATAATTGGCCTGAGCGCCTACAGAAGTTCCTCCGGTTCCGTCTGCAAAAGCGGGAGTTTTTGATGGTGCAGTAATTTCGCCCGTTGCATCATTTACACAACCCTGAAACTCTGATGGAACATTGGCTTTGAAAGCCGCCACAATATCAGCGTGTTTTTTTAATTCACCCACTCTTTTCTGGTATCCATTGGCACCAAATAATTCTAATCCCATTGGGTATTTATACGAATCGACTCTCGAAGGATTTCCAAAAAAACCATATTGATTATTCGTCAATTCGATAATTTCATATAAAATGCCCTGATTGGGGTCTGTAGCATTCAACGGATTTGGTGATGTATACCCTGAGGGAGCGCCACTTGCACCAAAAAAGTAGAAATACAATTGTTGTCCTTTCGCAATAAAAACCCTGCAACCCGCAATTTGAGGCAGCGTAAAAGTCTTGTTTGGAATTTCGCTTAATTTGGTAAAACAATTGGCATATTTTGAATTTTGTCCCGGTCCGGTATTCCCGCCAATTGTAGGTCCTGTAACCGTATTATAAGACGCACTCATAGGCAAAACCTGACTCGTTTTGGCATTTACCCAAACGTGGTTTCCTGTATTGTAATCTATACCTACAATGGCAACGTACAATTCATTGTCATTAAATGTCGAGGTATTACTAATCGTAAACGGTATAGGCCCCTGCCCATACATAAAATTGCCTAGCAAAGCCAACAGCAATGCCATAAAAAAGTTTTTTTGTAATCTAAAATTTCTCATTGTTTAAAATTGTTTGGGTTAATAAACTTGCTTTTAATTCATTAGTAAGAATGAGAAAATCATAGGTATAAGAAGTTGGGTGTAACTATTAAGGATCATTACACCCAACTGTATTTTAGTTATTGCTTAATTAATTTTTTAGACCAGCTTTTTTGATCTGATTTAAAGTTCAGAATGTAAATTCCTTTTCTAAGTCTGCTTACATCGATAACATCTTCTTTTGCATCAGCATTTAGTTTTTTCTCTAGTAACAATGTTCCTGAGTCATCATAAATCGTTACAACTTTGTTGTCTAATTTTTCAGGTATTGCCAACTGAACATAACTGCTAACCGGATTAGGATATACCGCAAATGCAGTCGCTGTTGCATCAGCTTCTTCGGTTGCAACCGCAGCTTTTTTGGCTGTAGAAGCAGATCCGTAAGCTTCGATTTCGAATAAAGAATAACCGTATGGAGCCAAAGCTTTCGCCGTACATAAAACTCTAATATACCTTCCGGTTCCGCTTACAGTCAAATCATCGGTTCCGCCATCGCTTGCCGTTTGTGTGTTTACCGTTTCGTTTTCTGTGAAAACATTATCAGTCGAAATTTGTACTTTATATTGAGTTGCAAAAGCGGCTTCCCATTTTAAAACCACACGATTGATGTTGTAATTGCTTCCTAAATCAACATAAATCCATTCGCTTGCATTGACAAAACTACTCGCCCATCTTGTTCCTGCGTCTCCGTCTGTAGCTTTCACCGAAGAATAAGTGGCATTTTCTTCTGAAGAAGCTAAAGTTGTTTTGGCTAAAGCCAAATTGACATTGTTCGTTGGTGGCGTAATATTGCGAACAATAACATCGCTGAAAACTCCGGTTGCCAAAGTTCCGTTTGCGTGAGAAGTTACCGCCATTCCCACATATATAGTATTGGCCATAGCAATCGTTTTTGGCGTACCCAATTGTGTCCAGGTTGAACCATTATCTGATGTATAAGATGTAAATACATTTCCTGCTCTTGTTACACGAAGCCATTTTGGAGTCGTTCCGGCAGCTACCTGAGCCGTTGTAATTCCTGAAACAGCATCTCTCGATAAAAATTCTACTCCCGCAGCAGCAGTAATATCAGTCATAACATGTTTAGAAGTTGGCGTAAGCGTTTCGCGGAACATTACTCCGGCTTTTGCATATGTATTGGTATTGGTTAATGAATTTACTTTGGCAATAATTTCAGCATCGCCAGTAATTGATTGATTCACAAACTGAAATTGATCGCTTGATTCCCAAATATCAGTTCCAGATCCTTTTATTGTAAAAGTTCCGCTGGCATGAGTCGCTTCTCCCGCTGGAGTTACAGCTCCTAAATCTGAACTAATCCAAGGCGCTGGTAAAGTTGCCGGAGGATTTTCTGTGCCTACTAAATTTACCGCTCTGATATTATCAAAATAATAGGTGTTTCCTGAGTTTGTTCCCGGTTCAAACAAGAACACAAAACGATTCACCTCACTATCTAATGTAGATGCATCCGGAGCGCTCGCATAAGTAAAAGTAATAGTATGCCAGGTATTCGTTTGTTTTACAACACCTTGATAAATACTATGTCTGCCTACAGGATAATTTGAAGGAATAGAAGCACTACTTTCTGCCTGCCACGAAATTACAGATCCTACTGGCGCAGAAGTATACACATCCATAGCAAATTTCTTTGTTCCGCCTTTAAAATCTCCAATATTATTCAAAGTCGTATTGAATGAAAAGTTATCATACAACTCCGTCGCTTTTCTCACATATTTTCCAACATTTGTAGATGTATTGATTCCGCTTGCACTAGGATTTGGCGTGTTTGCCGTATAGGTTCCAATGGCATCTCTAAACGTGATATTATGTACCGTTTGGTAATCTTCGTAAACTACTCCTGGCGTGAAAGTATCCGGCAGTTTAGTCGAAGCAATTCTGATATTATCAAAATAATACGTATCGTTTGTAAATGATCCTGAATTGGCCAATATCACCATTTGGTTTACCGCCAGATTGGATGTTCCCGGATCCGGACTTGAATTGTAATAAAAAGTCAGCGTTTCCCATTGATTCTGTTTCGTCGTGATCGCTACATAATTACTGTTTCTTCCTGTTGGGAAATTGGCCGGAAGCGACGTTGCACTATTCTCTAAATTCAGACTTACCACCGTACCAATTGGTGCCGTCGTATAAACATCGATCATGATTTTATTGGTCTGATTTTTTAATAAACCTGCATCTTCAATATTGCCCTGAGTATTAAAGAAAAGCACATCATATTGTTCTGTAATATTTCGAACATATTTCGCCACATTCGCAGACGAGTTAACCGCATTGGCTCCCGGATTTGCCACAACAGAATATACTCCGGTTGTCGTTCCTTTAATTATCTTATTGATACCATCATAGTTCTGAAGAACATCTGTAGCAATAATTGGTTTTTCTGGCGCAGCTCTTGTAAGTAAATTATCAAAATAATAAGTTGTACCCGTATTCGAATTAGATTCAAAAAGGAATACTACATTATTGATCGATAAAGCGCTTGTATTGGCATCGATTACTTTTTCGAATTCAAATTCAATTGTTTCCCATTTGTTCTGAACCGTAGTTGTGGCTTTGTAACCACTATGTCTTCCTGAAGGAAAATTAGTCGCTGTGGTGACTAAACTATTTTCGAGTTGCATCGAAATTTTTGTACCAACAGGCGCCGAAGTATAAATATCAAAAGAAAGCTTTTTTCTGCCATACACATAATCGTTCGCATTGCTGATTGTTACATTTTTGATATTTAAAACATCGTATAATTCAGAAGCGTTACGAACATATTTCCCCACCAAAGCCGAAGTATTGATTCCTGTCGCCGATGGATTTGCAACAGCTTCTGTCAAAACTCCTGTTTTAAGTCCGTAAACAACATTTCGATTCGATTGAAAATCTTCATAGATTCTTTCTACCGGTAAAGGCACTTCGGTAATTACCGCCAGTTTATAGGTATTACCCGCACATCCTGAAACTGTAGTCGCTACAGAAACGTCTCCGCCTGTAGTTCCCCAATTTACAGTAATTGTATTGGTTCCTTGTCCTGAAGTAATAGATGCTCCTGCCGGAACTGTCCAGTTATAAGTCGCTCCCGGAATAGCATTGATCGAATACGTTTTACCCGTTTCGTTATGATACACTTTTGCATCGCCCAAAACGCCATACGTAAAACTACCGCTGTAAACGCGAACGTAATCTACCTGAAGTTTTGCCGGAAAGTCAGCCGGAATTGGTTCTACACCTGCCCCGTTTACACTTGTATAAGGTGTTCCGCCGCTACCAACGGCCAGATTTAAAATAATATAAAACTGTTGATCGTTAAAAGGCCATCCGCCATTTACAGTTGTATTGGGCGTAGCAGTATGAAATAAAGTATCATCTATAAACCATTTGATAATGTTTGGTCCCCATTCTACCGCATAAACGTGAAAATCTGAAGACAAATCAGTTGGAGAACTATAACTTCTTCCCGTATAATGATAACCGCCCGCATCATAATGAAGCGTACCATCTACAGATTTTGGGTTTCTGTGTTTGGCTTCCATGATATCAATTTCGCCCGTAAAAGGCCAGTTTGAGGTTCCTGCCGGCAACATCCAGAAAGCAGGCCACGCGCCCATTCCGTTAGATAATTTCATACGGGCTTCGACTCTTCCGTATTTTAAAGCATATTTACCTTCTGTAGTAAGTTTGGCAGAAGAATACGGCTGTGAAGGAAATGCTGCATTGGGTTCGTATTTTGCCTGAATATTCAAATAACTGTTCGTTCCTTCTTTTACAATTGTTGCCTGATTGGGATCGTAACGTTGCGCTTCGGCATTTCCGAAACCACAAAGTGACGGACAACCGTTTCCGGAAATACTTTGCCATTTGGTCGCGTCTACGGTTGTACCGTTAAACTCATCTGACCAAATTAAAGTGTTGCATTGTGAGTGAACTTTTAAGAGTGGAGATAATGCCAGAACGAATAGCATTATACACCTTTTTAATACATTGTAATTGCTTTTCGGTGGTCGGCCGAAAAAAGAGTCTTTTTGTTTCATTTGTTTTTAGGTTATTTGTTAGTAAAGATTATTAGCGCAATAAACACCTACTTTGTAAAAAATAGATTGTTATTTTAATAATACAAGGGCAATATTAACAAATAAATCAGGCAAGCCTTACATTTTTGAATACGGTTTGACTACGGTACTCGTAAAAAAATGTAATAATTAGCGTTCAAAAAGCGTAAAACTACCTAGGACTTTACTGATTATAAAAAAATGAGTTACAAAAGTCCCAGCGGGACGATATATTTATAGAAGTTTAAATATTCACGTTTCAAATAGCCCTATCGGGATGACATATTTATCGATTTTAATATATCGCTCCGCTGGAGCTTTAATCAGAGGAACGTATATATAATCTATACATATTACACTCCTCTGGAGCTATTTTATATACTGTCAGGTACAAAATATTCTTATGAAAACGAATGTCCTAGCCCCGATAGTAGTGGAAATCCTTTTGTGCTGGGGTTCAGCACAAAAGATTGAAACGGATTGCTTCGCCAGTTCGCTCTTTCAGGCTCGGGTGCGGGATTAGCTCCTTAAAAATCTGCTCAATTTACCACCCTATCAATAGCGAGAAGGCGAAGAAAATCTGCAGTAAAATTCAAAATAACTTAAAAATTCAAAATAAACTCCGTAATATTTGCCTCCGAAGAAAGCTGCATTTTTTTACGAATACGGTATCGCGTATCTTCAACTCCTCTTACAGAAATCCCTAAAAGTGGTGCAATTTCTTTAGTATTAAAATTCATTCGCAAATAAGCACACAATCGCATATCGCGTGGAGTGAGTTCCGGGAAACTGCTTTTAAGACGTTGCATGAAATTATCATGAAGCTGATTAAAAATCTCTTCGAACTCGTTCCAGTGTTGATCGGCTTGTAATTCGTGGTCGATGATGCGGTTAATTTTTTTGAGTAAACCAAAGTTGGTATCAAAATCATTCTTTTTATCAATCTGACCAATGAGCTCTTTTATTGAAAGTAAAATTTCGTTTAAATGAATAAGGTTCACCGTATTCGAAGCTACTTTGGCATTTTTAAGGTTAATCGTTGTTTCGAGATTTTCCTTCATAATCGCCATATTTTCTTGTTCTAAAGCCAGTTTTTGTTCGTTTAATTCGGCACGATTGCGCAACAATTCTTTTTCCTGATTCAATATCAATTGTTCCCGATCGCGTTCGGCAAGATTTTTTTGGTATTTAATAATGGCATAAATCAAAACACCAAACAATGCCAAATACAAAATATAAGCCCAGGTCGTTCTGTACCAAGGCGGTAAAACTTCAAATTTAAAAACCGCTTCTTCGCTAACGACATCATAAATATTTTTTGCCCTTACGTGAAAAATATATTCGTTTTCGGGTAAGTTGGTATATTCTTTTTCAGTCTGAAGCGTATACTCAGACCATTTGGGCTCAAAACCTTCCAGCCAATATTCGTATTTTGTAGCATCGGCCTCATCGTAGCAAAGTGACGCAAACGAAAAATGCAAAGCGTTATTAGAATACGGCAAAACCGCTGAAAATGTATTGCTTGCTGATTCCGTTTTCGTGGGAAGCACATCGTATCTGCTCGAAAACAACAAACTATCTTTAGGAAAAATACATTTTACCTCTGAGATAACGGCCTTATACTTCGATTGATATTTCTTGCTTTTGGTTGTATTATAATGAATTAATCCTTCTTGAGTTCCAAAAAATACATCTCCGTCTAAAGTTGTTTGAATATTCTCGAAACCCGGAATATACAAATACCTCAGTTTTCTAAAAGGCAATTCTTCTACCGTAAAAGTTCCTTTTGTTTTCTGAGTCATTTTTCCGGTATTCTCTCCGGAAATGTACCAGATATCATTTTGATGATCTGCTTTAAGCAAACGAATATGGCTATTTAAACCCAGATATTTCTTAAAGATATTATCCGGAATCATTTTCTTCGAATGAGCATCTTGTTTGTAAACGCCTTTTGTGGTACCAAAAAGAATCTGATCATTTACTTTGAAAGTATTGAGAAACAAACTCGACGGAAAACCATTTTTTTGATTGTAAAACTGAAGATCTGCAACCGCATCGAATGTTGTATTGAGTTTAATTTTAAAGATTCCTTTGTAACCATGTGCAATCCATATATTCCCTGTCTTATCTGTTTCCATTACCCTGCTGCTCTCTTCAAATCCTTTTATTTTATGCTGATACGCCCACGAATTGTTTATTTTCTTTAATAAATACAAACCATTATATCCGCCTACAAGCAATAGATCGGGATGATTCGGAACGAGAATTCCCTGCCACGCGCCATCTGTTTTGGCTAATAGTTGAGCCGAATTATTTTTTATTTCGAAAACTCCGTTTTTTTCAAAAGCCAAAAGTGAATTGCCAAAAATTCCCAGATTCCAGACATTTTCAGACATTCCGGTGATGTGCTGAAAGTGAATATTTTCATGCTGACCATTTTTGTAAGCTTGCCAATCGAGCCAGAAAACGCCATTATCTGTTGCGATATACAATTTATTTTGATAAATCTGACTGCTATATATTTTGGTTTCAGCATTTGATGCGTCTAATATTTTCGATAAAGGCGACGAAATCTGAATCATAGAGATTCCGTTTTTTAAAGCTACCCATAAATTACCTTGATTATCCAATTTAAGATTGGTAACATATTCGTTTTGCAATCCCATTTGTTTATTGATATGCTGAACTAAATTTCCAACACCATCAATCACGATCAATCCGCCCTGACGTGTCCCAATTCCGAAATATCCATCAGAAAGTGCAATACCTGTCGTAATCTGACTTTGTTTTAATAAAGCGTCTACTTTTGTCACATAAGGTTTGAGCTGACCGTTTTTATAACTAAAAAGTCCGCTTTTTTGAGTGAGAATTATTAAACCTGCAGGAGTTTCGAAGATTTTCCTGATCCTCATTCCAACGAATTGAATGCTATTAGGGATTTCTTTTAAAACATCATTCTCTAATTTTAATAATCCTCTCTCATTGTCTGCAACATAGATTTCTTTATTGACTTCGAAAAAATCATCAAAATTAGCTTTCGATCGTACTACCTTGATTTTATTATTCTTATAAATAAAAATTGCTTCATTCGATAGGAAAACAACTTCATCATTCCGAATAACGGTATGTAAAACATCACCAAAATTTCTATCTGCAACAGGAATTAATTTTACCAGAGAAGTGTATTTATATTGTCCATTTGGTAACTGAACCGCAAAACCAAAATCGCCCTGAGCACCCACATATATTTTATCGTTCTTGTCAATCGCCAGCGAACGAACCATGCTTTTGTTTTCCGGTTGTGTAACAATATTCCACCTCACGCCATCAAATTGCATAATGCCAAAATGATTCGCAAAAAACATCATGCCTTTAGAGTCTTGCAGAACATCCCAATTTTCAGATGCTGCTTTATAAGTTTTAGGGTTGTAATTGGTAATAAAAGGAACTCCAATTTTCTTGATTTGGGCATTAACAATTGGGTACAAAAGGGATATCGATAGAACTAAAATTCTAATTGTAATTTTTGTCATTTGTTTCTGTCTGTAGGTTAGTTCGTAGTTTTTAAGAACTACAATCTTAAAAATCCCCCTTTGGGAAAAGACATTTTTAAGAGCAGAAAAACGGTTTAAGAAGTGATTTTAAAATTATAATTTGACAATTAAAAGCACTAAAAAAAATGAATCTCTATAATCAAATATATAAAATTTTATTTTAATGTAACAAATTACATTTAAATTAGAGAATGTGGTAATTGGAAAAATGAAGAATTAGATAATGAGAAAATGTAACAATTAGATGTGTTTAGAAATGCGAAAACTTTGTCAAAGTTTAGAACTTTAACAAAGCTTATGTGCTTTCTACTGGCGTAAATCTGAAACCTGAAAATTCAAACTTTTTAATCTAAAAAGCAATAATTTTGTGCTTTACGATTTTGAAATAATCACCTTAAAATTTGTTTATTTGCATTCCATAAAAAACAGATATGAAAAAAATCCTTTGTTTACTGAGTGCTACTTTACTATTGTTTACTTCTTGTTCTAACGATGACAATCAATCATCAAATTCAGAAGAATCTCTTTTTGTTAAAGAAATCCTAATTGATTATAATGGCAAAACGAATGCTCAAAAAATCTCTTATGATGGTAACAAAATTAAAAGCATCACTTTTCAAAACGGAGAAAAAACGACTTACACTTATAGCGATAATCTAATTACAAGGATTGCAAATTTAGATACAAACGGAAATCCTGTTTCAGCCATGGAATACAAATATGTAAATGGTAAGATTTATTCTTATTTAAATATTAGCTATAATTCTTCTATTCCTGAATATAAAAACCTGACAAAGTATATTTATAATCAAGACGGCACTGTTTCGTATCAAGTATATAAAGTCAATTTTATAAATGGCGCTGAACAGGAAAAAGATGCTGTTTCAGGCAAATTTTATTTTAAAGATGGGAATATTTCTAAAGAGGAATATTTTTCAGATAATGTATTAGAAATTACAACATCGTACGAATACGATACTAAAAATAATAATTTCAAAAATATATTAAGTTACAATTTATTATTAAATCTAATGCCTTCTGTTAATAATAGTATTAAAGCGACTACAACTCCTAAAAACGGCGTTATAGGCACAGTAAATAATATATACGAATACAACTCAAAAGGTTATCCTACAACAAAAATGGTAGATGTTGTAAATGGTAAACCTTTCTCTACAGTACGATATAATTATTAAGAAACTACATAATACAGTAAGACTTCCTTATTAAGGAAGTCTTACTGTATTAAGCTCAGAGATGAAGTTTCTTGCTTAGTTCCTCATAAGAATAAAAAAGCTCCGCTCCTTCTTTCTCTAAATCTTCATTATTATAACCATTGGCAAAACCGTAAACTTTAAATCCGCCTTTTATACCTGAAATTACCCCGGCTTTACTGTCTTCGATTACGATACAATCTTTTACTTCAAATCCCATTTCTTTTGCAGCGTGCAGGAAAATTTCGGGATCTGGTTTCCAGCTATTAATTTGGTAGGAACTGAATATTTTATTTTCGAATTTATCTAATAAACCTGCCACTTCAAGATTCAGTCTAATTTTATCGACAGGGCCACTTGATGCCACGCAATAAGGAATTTTTAAACTTTCGATAAAAGCTAAAACGCCTTCCATTGACTTAACTTGTGTTTTGAAAGCTTCAAAACTTTTCTGGCGATAATCTGCTTCAAAAGTATCGGGAAGTTTTTTTCCTATAGCATTCTCGATATACAGAAAACACTCTTTTAATTTACGACCGTTAAAATCGCGATACGCCTCTTCTAGTTTCATTTTAAAACCATACTCAGCGGCCATTTCAAGCATGATTCCGTTACCAATTTTTTCAGTATCTACAAGAACTCCATCACAATCGAAAATAATACACTTAACTTCCATAATCTTTATTTACATTTTTAATTATTCGGCTTGACCGAAATTGTAAATTACAAAATTATTCCCGAAAGCAAGGTAAATTTTAGAGCGAAGAAGATATTTTTGAAATGATCTGAACAATAAAATCAGCCTGTGCAGGATTTATTTTTTTGAGAGCGTGTTCTGTTTGAAACCATTCTGCCCGATCAACTTCAGGAAAGGATTGTAGTTTTCCGGATTTTGGAGGCCATTCCATTTCAAAATCGTTACTTTTTACCAGCGTAACATCAAGATCAAATTCTACAGCCCAAGCAAAAATAGTTTTACCGGATTTGAGTTTTACCGATTCTAATGCAATAAAATCACCTTCTACCTCAAAACCTGTTTCTTCCTCAAATTCGCGTTTTGCAGCATCAAGCGGATCTTCTTCTCTTGTAAATTCTCCTTTTGGAATCGACCAGCTTTCTAAATCCTTATTCTTCCAGAATGGACCACCGGGATGAACCAATAAAAAGAATATGGTTTTATCGACGAATTTATAGAGTAATATGCCAGCGCTTTGTTTCATAGGGATTTTGAATTTTATAGTTAAAGATAGTGTTTTAATTCGGTCACTTTGCTTTGCTTTTTTTTTATTAAACACATAGAAACATAGTTTTTATTTTCGTTAAAAAGTATGTGCTTAAAATAACTCCAACCAATAGATCACATTAATTCCTAAATTATTCGCATAAACCGTGTTCTGTACATTTTTACCCCAATTCTGTATTTTTAATCAATGATCTATTCGTAATTTTATAATTCTTTAAAAATGTCACTTTACAAAAATTAAAAAATAACCACTTTGAAAAAGCCTCTTTTATTTCTCGCGGTTCTGGCTAGCAGTTTTGCCGGTCATTCTCAAAACAAAATTATTACTGTAAGCAATTCTCTGCCTATAGATCGGGAATTTGAAACGATCGAATTGACTAAAAAATCTCTCGGATTACCCACTTCTGTTAAACTGGAAAATTATGCTGTAAAAGAAGTTGGCTCAAATACTTTTTTAGAAAGCCAAGGTGTAGACAACGATGGCGACGGAACTGTTGATGTATTGTTATTTCAGCCAAAAATAAATGCATCTTCATCTAAAGATTTTGAGGTTTTGGTTGCCGAAAATCCTACTGCATCAAAAACAATTAGTTGCTATTCGAGATTTGTTCCCGAACGTACGGATGATTATGCCTGGGAAAACAACAAAGTAGCTTTTAGAACCTACGGCCCTGTAGCACAAAAAATGGTAGAAGATAAAATTGCTGGCGGAACTTTAACCAGCGGAATTGATGCCTGGCTAAAAAGAGTCGATTACCCGATTATCAATAAATGGTACGAAAAAGCCACTAACGGAACGGGAACGTATCATAAAGATACTGGCGAAGGTTTGGATAATTTTCATGTAGGAGACAGTCGTGGTGTGGGCGGAATTGCCGTGAAAGTCGATGATAAATATTATTTTTCTAAGAATTTCACTACCTGGAAAACCATTACAACCGGACCTATCAGAACAAGTTTTATTCTAACTTACGCCGATTGGGATGCAAAAGGAAACAAAATAACAGAGTCGAAATTGATAAGTCTTGATTACGGAAGTTATCTTTCTCGTTTTGAAATCAATATTACCAGAACAAAATCTATTGCGGCCGGATTAACGCTTCATGACAAAAAAGGAACGATTGGAACCAATATAAAAGAAGGCTGGTTAAGCCATTGGGAACCAATCGACGATTCTGAAATTGGAACCGGAATCGTGGCTCCAAAAAATACTTTAACGAGCTTTGACAATCATATTACAGAAGATAAAGACTTAAGCAATCTTTACGGAAATATCGAAGTAAAAAACAATAAAGCCATTTATTATGTTGGTTTTGGATGGAAAAAAGGAAGTCCGTTTCAGAATCAAAAACAATGGGAAACGTATTTGAGTTCGTTTGCTAAAAAGATTAATAATCCTTTGATGGTGAAGGTGAAGAAATAGTGTTTTTTTTGCCCACGGATTTGACAGGTTTAAACGGATTGTCGCGGGTTTTATATTTTTTATTATTCGCTATGTTGTCATCAAGGATGACAAGATTAGGTGCAAATCTAAACGAATAAACCCGACAGGTTTTAAAACCTGTCGGGTTTGTTTTTAGCGAAAAATTTATCAGGATGACAACATAGCGAATAATAAAAAACCAGTGAAAGCCAGTTTAAACCCGCCAAACCAGTGGGCCAAACTTCTACCCTTTCCTCGCCGGAAAATAATTCTCTTTTAAAATAATTTCCAACGGTATATAATGTGTGTTGACTACCGTTTCCTGCAACACTAATTTTTTATACAAATGATTTATTCCCATATATCCCTGCTCTTCGGGTCTTTGGTTGATTAGAAAATCGATTACGCCTTTGTTTAAGTATTCAATATTTTCTTTTAATAAATCGTAACCAATAATCCTTACGCCTTTTATGTTGTTTTGTTCCAAAAAACGGGCGACAATATACGCTCTTGAATTGGGAACAAAAACGCTGTTGATTCCGGCGAACATTTCTAAGTTTAGTTGATCGATTCCGGAATCTTTAATCGTGATTTCAGAAAATTTGAAGTTAGTTAGTTCTTCATGATCTTTAAAGAAGGAATAAAAACCATCGATGCGCTGCAAATAAACTGAAGTACTTTCTATCTCTCTGGTAATTTTAAAAATCAGGATTTGTCTTTCGTTCTTAACGGCAAAACTTATTAATCGTCCGGCAAGATATCCACTCTGAAAAGCATCTTGCCCAACATAAGCATGTTCATCATTATTAGAAATATTTGAATCAATCATGACTACCGGAATATCTTTCTTTTCATATTCTGCTAAAAATCGAACGGATTCCTGATAAAAAATCGGCGCAAACAATAGTCCGTCGCAATCAAATTCTAAGACTTTTTTTACAGCTTCTTTAAACGAAACTACATTAAAATCATAAAAGAAATAATCCAAAACAATTCCGAATTTACTAAACTCTATAGCTGCTTTTTCGATTCCGATAATTTGGCTTTTCCAGTATTCGAGATTTTCATATTGAGGTAAAAATACTGCAAAATGAAACTTTTTATTCAACGCCAGATTACTTGCCAGAATGTTTCGTTTGTAGCCATATTGTTCAATAATAGCATTTACTTTATCGACATTTTCCTGAGCAACCTGCCCACGATTATGGATAATTCTATCAACAGTTCCCGGGGAAACGTTGGCTAATTCTGCAATTTTTTTTATCGTTATGATATTGATGAGTTTTAAGTTAAATGATGCTATACATCACTCGAAATTATTATTTTTTTATTAAATATAAGTTGTTTTACTTAACTTTTTATATACATTTGTAAAAAACCGTGTGCGTACACGCAAATATACACATGTGTTTGAAAAAACATAATATTAAATCAAATTATTTACAACGATTTAAGAATTTAAAGGATTTAAGGCAATTTTAAAATAAAGGAACTGACATAAAATCAAATACTGACATATGTAAGTTTACTGACTATATACCAGTACAATATCATAATTTATATAAATCAATACTTTATACCATAAATATTAAATCGCACCTATTTACATTAAATTAGAAAACATAAAAACCAAATAAAATGATTGTAGATTCATTACAAAACGCTGCAAAATATTTCAGCCTTCATCCTAAATTTAAAGAAGCTTTTGAATATGTAAATCAAAACGATATCAGCCAGCTTGAAGAAGGTGCTTTTGAAATTGCCGAAGGACTAAAAGTAATTGTAATTGTTGGTGAAGGTGCCACAAAAGAAGAAAGTATAAAAGGTTTTGAATGTCACGATCAAAACATCGATATTCAGATTTCGATAAAAGGTCCGGAAACTTTTGCCTGGAAACCAAGAGAAAAATGTGTGAGTCCAAACGGGGATTACAGCGACGAAAGAGATGTTCGTTTTTTTCACGACCAACCGGATATGTTTTTTGAATTGCAGGAAAAACAGTTTGCGATTTTATTCCCTACAGATGTTCACGCTGCGATGATTGGCGAAGGAACGCTTAAAAAAATAGTTATTAAAGTTAGAGTTTAAATTTAAAACTGATGAGCACAATTCAAAATACAATTGATGTTATTGCAGAACAAGGTATTCTTCCGCTGTATTTTATCACAGACGAAAATATTAGTATCGAGATTCTAAGAACACTTTACAAGGCTGGAATCAGAGCGGTTGAGTATACGAACAGAGGTCCTGAAGCGTTATCGAACTTTAAAAAAATGGTGGCTGTTCGAAATGCCGAATTACCTGAAATGTTATTGGGTATTGGAACGATTAAAAATCTGGAACACGCCAAAGCATTTAACGACGCTCAGGCAGACTTTTTTATTAGTCCGGGTTTTGTTCCTGAAGTGGCCGATTTCTTAAAAGAAAAAGAAGTTTTGTATGCTCCGGGCTGTATGACGCCAACAGAAATTATAGCAGCCGAAAATGCCGGAATAAAACTCGTGAAATTGTTTCCGGGAAATATATTGGGTACAGAATTTTTAAGCAGCATAAAAGATGTTTTTCCATCGTTGGTTTTCATGACAACGGGCGGAGTCGAAACTACACATGCCAGTATTGAGAGTTGGTTTTCTGCCGGCGCTTCTGCGGTTGGATTAGGAAGTAAACTCATCAGTAAAAAGCGTATGGAAGAACAAGATTATCCGGTAATCGAAAGTGAAACCAGAAAAGCACTCGAAATCATTCATACGATAAGAAAACAATAAATTATTCTTGCCACAGATTAAAAGATTAGAAAGGATTTTTTAAAATAATCTGTGTTAATCTTTTATCCCGATAGCTATCGGGAGTGACAAAAAAAAGACACAACAAATTATAAAACATAAAATGGATTCAATATTTAACCTAAAAGGAAAAATTGCATTAATAACTGGCGGCGCTGGTGTATTAGGAAGCAACTTTGCAAATGTTCTTGCTAAACAAGGTGTTATCGTGGGAATCGTTTCTCAATCGATTGAAAAGGCCAATAAAACGGTAGAAGCAATAGAAAGCAATGGCGGAAAAGCTTTTGCGGTTCAGGCCAATGTTTTAAACAAAGAAGAATTAGAGAAAACGAGAGATATTATCGTAGAAAAATACGGTCGTCTTGATATTTTAATTAATGCTGCGGGCGGAAATATGCCCGGAGCCACAATAAGCCCGGATCAGGCAATTTTTGATATGAAGGTAGACGAATTGCAAAAGGTAGTTGATCTTAATATTATTGGTACGATGTTGCCATCGCAAGTGTTTTCGGAGCTTTTTGCGAAACAAAAACAAGGCATTATCATCAATATATCATCGGCATCGGCGCAAAGGCCTTTAACGAGAGTTGTGGGGTATTCGGCTTCAAAAGCGGCAATTGATAATTTCACGCAATGGATGTCGGTTGAACTGGCTTCAAAATATGGCGAAGGAATTCGTGTGAATGCAATTTCACCGGGATTTTTTATTGGCGAACAAAACCGCGCTTTATTATTGACTCCGGAAGGAAAACTGACTCCACGAGGCGAAAAAATTATCGAACATACGCCAATGGGAAGATTTGGAACTCCGGAAGATATTGATGGTGCGCTTTTATTTTTGTGCAGCGACATGTCAAAATTTGTAACGGGAACGGTCTTAAAAGTAGACGGAGGTTTCGCTGCGACAAGTATTTAATTTTTATGCCAATTATACTGTAAGAAGTTTTACCGCAAAGAACGCAAAGGTTTTACGCAAAGTTCGCAATTTTTTTGAGACCGTTTTACTTTGAGATCGCAAAGGGATTGTGAAAAATTAAAAACCTCATTGACAGAACAATAAAAGAAAAAAAAAAAAAAGTTACGAATGTCCTAGCCCCGATAGAAGTGGAAATCCTTTTGTGCCGGGGTTCGGCACAAAAGATTGGAACGGATAGCGGGATTAGCTCCTGAAAATTATAAAAATAATATCCTCAAAGTTTAAGGCTTTCGAGGCAAAAAAACAAACCAAAAATGGAACAAACGTTAAGATGGTTCGGGCCAAACGATCCCGTTTCTCTGCAAGATATTAAACAAACCGGAGCTACCGGAATTGTAACGGCATTACACCATATCCCGAATGGACAAGTTTGGGATATTGAAGAAATTATTAAAAGAAAGGTTGAAATTGAGCATGAAAACGGCGATCCTAAAAAAGGGGCTTCGGGATTGACATGGTCGGTTGTAGAGAGTATTCCGGTTCATGAAGACATTAAAAAACAAACGGGAAATTATCTTCAATACATTGAAAATTATAAGGAAAGCATTCGGAATCTGGCGTTATGCGGGATCAAATGTATTTGCTATAATTTCATGCCGGTTTTAGATTGGTCTAGAACGGATCTGGCTTATGAAACTGCCGACGGATCGAAAGCTTTACGTTTTGATATTAATGCTTTTGCGGCTTTTGAATTGTATATTTTGAAAAGACCGGGAGCAGAAAACGAATATTCGGCAGAACAAATCGGGAAGGCAAAAAGCTATTTTGAGGCCATGACAGATGCTGATAAAGTAAAATTACAGCAAAATATTCTGGCGGGACTTCCGGGTGCTGAAGAAGCGTATTCTGTAGAGGATTTCCTGATTACTTTAAGCGGTTATAACCATATTGACAGAGCGGCTTTGAAGAAAAATTTATTCTTCTTTTTACAGGAAATTATTCCGGTTGCCGAAAGTAAAGGTGTTTTGATGGCGATTCATCCTGACGATCCGCCCTACCCGATTTTAGGATTACCACGAGTGGTGAGTACCGAGGAGGATTTGATTGAATTGATGGCTTGCGCCGAATCAAAATCGAACGGGTTTACGATGTGTACGGGTTCGTACGGCGTGAGAGCTGATAATGATTTACCGGGAATGGTGAGACGTCACGGCGATAAGATGAATTTTATTCACTTAAGAAGCACGGAAAGAGACGCCGAAGGAAGCTTTTATGAAGCGAATCATCTTGAGGGCGATGTAGACATGTACGAAGTGGTAAGAGCGATTATCGAAGTCGAAAAAAGAAATAACAGTCAATTGCCAATGCGTCCGGATCACGGGCACCAAATGTTGGACGATTTGAATAAAAAAACCAATCCTGGATATTCTGCGATTGGGCGTTTGAGAGGACTGGCTGAATTGAGAGGCCTAGAAATGGGGATTAAGAAGTCACTTTAAAAAGTTTGTGCCGCGAGTTGCTAAGGCGTGAAGATTTAAACGCAATCTTGTCATCCTGACGAAGGAAGGATCACACTAGAAATTCAGCATAGTAATTCTCCAATCTTTGTCGAGTTACGTGTGTGATCCTTCCTTCGTCAGGAGGACAAAAATGAGGATAGCCTTCGTGGCAAAAAAACTAACTAACCAAATAACCACAACCATGAATACCCAAACCCTCCTTATCTACTGCAGTGTTTTTGTCAGCAGTATTGTTATGGCGCAGCAAACGCCTAAAATACTAAGTTATTCAAAAGCCAATTATCTGCCTGATTTTAGTTATGCAGGTTATCATTTTGGAGAGAAAAAACTGCCGGAAGTTCAGGGAACAATCATCAATGCGACTGATTATGGTGTAAAAGCAAATGATGGTCTTGATGATTCGAAAGCTTTACTAAAGGCCGTAAAAGCTGCCAATGCAGTCGAAGGCAACGTGATCTTGCAATTGCCTGCGGGACGCATTATTCTGAGCGAAATTGTCTATATCGAAAGAAGCAATTTTGTACTTCGAGGCTCGGGTTCTGGTGATAACGGAACCGAAATTTATTGCCCAAGACCTATGATGTATCTTAAAGATTCTGAGTCTTTGGCTGAACTTCGTGAATACCTGACTACATTGGACAAAAGACAGCGCGAACCTGAAAACAATGTCGATTTGCCTTTCTCGCAATATGCCTGGTCAGGCGGATTTATCTGGACGCAAGTTCCGGGTGAACGTGTAAAATCGTATTTAGATAAATATGAGCCAACGCCAAATCCGTTAGCGAAAGTGAGTTCTGGAAATATGGGCGAACATACCATTTCAGTTTCGGAAGTTAAAGGATTGAAAGTTGGCGATATCGTCGAATTGCAATTGTTTAATAAGGATGGTGAAAACGGCGAAATCATAAAAGATTTGTACAAAGGTGCGAATGTAAAGCCGGGTTCTCATCACTGGAAATTCCCTAAACTTCCAATCGTACGACAACAAGTTGAAATTACTAAAATTTCAGGTTCAAAAATTACGATTAAAACGCCTTTGACGATTGCTATAAAACCAAGTTATCAGGCGCAATTGGTAGAATGGAAACATCTTGACGAAGTAGGAATTGAACATTTAAGTTTTACTTTTCCTGATATTCCAAGAGTGGCACACCACATAGAACCCGGAAATAACGGAATTTTTCTAACCCGTCTTTTTAATAGTTGGGTAAAAGATATTAAAATCACTAATGCCGATAGCGGTATTTTAGGCGAAGAAATCTCAAATGTTACCGTTCAGGATATTGTAACCGATGGCCCTCATTTGTCGCATTATACGGTAACTTTGGGCGGTGTACATAATGTATTAGTTAAGAATCTAAAAATCTATAATAAGGCGGTACATCCTTTAAGTTTCAATACTTTTTCGACTAAAAACGTGTATCAGGATTGTGAGATTTTTGCCGATGCTCTTTTAGATCAGCATTCAGGGGCAAATCATCAAAACTTATTTGATCGTATTACGGTACATATTACAGCTGATAAAAATAATAGTTATCTGTTATTTGGCGGTGGTGGCGCTGATTACTGGAAACCTTCTCACGGACCTTTCAGCACGTTTTGGAATCTGAATGTTTTGGTTTCAAACCCAAATGACAAACCGGTTTTATTATACGGCATGAAAGACGGGCCTTTTGCCAGAATTATTGGTGTGAATGGAAACACCAAATTCGAAGTAAAATATGAACCTGACGCTTATATTGAGTTTCTAAATACAGCGATGGATAAAGTTCCTTCCTTGTATGATTATCAATTGCAAAAACGCTTAAAATAGTTTTTTTGCCACAGATTAAAAGGATTAAAAAGATTTTTTCGCCACGAATTCACGAATTATTTTTAATTAATTATGCGCAATCATTCGTGAATTCGTGGCTATTTTTTTAAACTTATTTAGTTAATCATTTTAATCTGTGGCAAAACAGAATTCTTTACTAAAATTTCAATGCCATGAAGTATAAAATAGCTCTTCTTGCAATTCTTTTTATCTCAGGAAATATATTTTCCCAAAATAAATACCGCCTTAAAAATATCTCAACCACTGACGGACTTTCGCAGAACTCTGTTATTGCCATACATCAGGATAAATTTGGACAAATGTGGTTTGGTACGCGCGACGGACTTAATAAATACGACGGTAGCCGTTTCACTATTTACAGAAACGATGTGACCAACAAAACTTCTATCAGTAACGACATTTTATCTATTGAAGAAGATGAGTCCGGAAAATTATGGATTGGAACTTATAACGGACTGAATTGTTATGATCCGGTTACCAATACTTTCAATCGATATTTGCATGATAAAATCAATCATACTATAAATAGTAATACTATTTGGTGCATCAGGCAAATTGGAGATGAAATGTGGTTTGGAACTTCAAAAGGCTTAACTGTTTATAATAAAAAAACAAAACAGTTTGCTTCTGCTTATCACTCTTCTCAGGACAATGCAACGCTTCCTAGTAATAATATTATTAGCATTTTAAAAACCAAAAAAGGTCAGATCTGGATTGGAACAACAAAAGGATTATGCCTCTTAACGAGCAGAAAAAACGGAAAATTTACTTTTAAAAATTATCCGATAAACAATACTGATTTGCTCAATGTATCAGCAGTAGTTGAAGACCGTTTTAACAATATCTGGATTGGAACAAAAAACAAAGGGCTTTTAAAATTTGATCCATCAAAAAATAACTTTGTTTCGTTTTTACCTAACGAAAAATCTAAGGAAATTAACAATGAAATCCGTGCTTTGGCTATTGATCGTAAAGGCTCAATCTGGATTGGTGCTTATGACGGAATTTATGTTTTAGGAGAAGACAAGAGTATTCAAAAGATAAATAATAACAATAGTAATAATTCTCATAGCAGCGGAATCGAAAAGGTAAAATCGATTTTTGTCGACAAAAAAGGTTCTGTTTGGGTGGGCTGTTATTACAAAGGCGTAAATATGTGGGATATTTCTAATGCGAATTTCTTCAATTACGATCAGAATTCGAAAAAGATTCCGATGAGTTATGATGTCGTGAGTGCAATTGTGACCGACAAAAAGCAGAATATTTATTTTGGTACAGAAGGTGGCGGTGTTACTGTTTATAATAAAAATACAGAAGCTACGAGTTACATCAGCAACAAAACGGGACAAACGCCCATAAATGATATTAAATCGATGTGGTATGCAGAGAACAATATTTTATGGATGGGAACTTTTTCTAAAGGAATTTCGGCTTATAATACACTCACTAAGAATTTTGAAAACGATCGGATTTCTCCTCAATTAAAAGATTCGTTAAAAGATGTTGGGGTTTATTCTATCAAAACAGAAGGGAATGATGTATTGTGGATGGGTACTTTTAGCAAAGGATTAATTCGTTATAATACTGTTTCTAAAGCTTTTCAATTTATTAGAAATGAAAATACCAAACCAAATTATCTGAGCAATAATTATGTTCGAACGGTTTTAGTCGACAAACAAAAAAGACTTTGGGTGGGAACACTAAGCGGACTGAATCTTATTAGTCTTCAAAATTTTCAATCGAATAAATACGCTGTTAAACACTTTTTTTATGATGATGTTACTTTATCCGGAGATGATATTTTGACCTTATTTCAGGACTCGCAAAATAAAATCTGGGTAGGAACAAAAGCAAAAGGATTGCATTATTTTGACGGAAAGAAATTCAACAGAATTAACCTAAAAATTAGAAATACGGTTATTACAGCCATCCACTCCATTCTTGAAGATGATAATAAAAATTTATGGATTAGTACCAATCAGGGAATTATAAAATACAATACGATCCTAAAAACAGCCATCAATTATGATCAAAAAGATGGTATTGTAAATAATGAATTTAATGATAATGCGGCTTTAAAACTGGATGCTAATAGATTTTATTTTGGAAGCCCTTCTGGCGCAACTTATTTTGATACGAGAAAAATCTTCATCAATAAAGATGCTCCGCAGGTTTTGATTACTGATTTAAAAATCAAAAATGAAACTACAAACCCAAATGATTCATTAGGTATTTTAGAAAAAGGTATTGGTTATACCAAAACCATTACTTTGGATTATGACAAGGCTAATTTCTCGATTAATTTTGCGATTCCTAATTATATCAGATCCAAAAAAAATCAATACAGCTACCGTTTAACCGGACTGGAAAACAACTGGACGCTTACCAAAAATACGGAGGCTATGTTTGCAATTCAGAACCCGGGAACTTATACTTTTGAAGTTCGTGGTGCCAATAATGACGGCGTTTGGAACAAAGTTCCCACAACCTTAACGGTGATTGTAAAACCTGCTCCGTGGCGCAGTATTTGGGCGTTTTTATTGTACGGAATCATAATTGGTTTGGGATTATACGGTTTAATCTGGATCATGAAATCGAAAGCCAGACTGAAACAAAAACTGGAATTAGAGTATCTGGAAACCAAACGTATTGAAGAAAACAATATTGCAAAACTGGATTTCTTTACCAATATCTCACACGAATTCAGAACGCCGTTAACGCTTATATTAGGGCCTTTACAGCAAATTCTGGCTAATTATAATGGTACCAACGAAATGTATAAAAAGTTATTGGTCATTGAAGGAAGTGCCAATCATCTTTTGAGTTTAATTAATCGTCTGATGGATTTTAGAAAATTAGAAAATCATCAGGTAACGCTGGAATCTGCTGAAGGAAATATTGTAAAGTTCACCAAAGAAATCTTTTTGTCTTTTATCGAATATGCCAAAGATGGCGGTTATACGTATACTTTTGAATCCTCTGAAGAGGAAATTCTGGTCTATTTTGATCGTTATAAACTCGAGCGTGTTTTTTATAATTTAATTTCGAATGCTTTTAGATATACTCCAAAAGGCGGAACTATTCATTTGAAAATTTCGCACGATAATGAAAATCTTTTTATCGCTGTAGAAGATTCCGGAGTTGGAATTGCGCCACAGCATATCGATAAAATTTTTGATTTATTTTTTGAAGTTCCGATGCACAACAACGTTCAGAAAAATTATAATAAAGGAACCGGAATTGGACTTTCGATTGTAAAAAACATCGTAAAACTGCACAAAGGAGATATTGAAGTAACGAATAAAGAAACTCAGGGTGTGGTTTTTAAAGTAACGCTTCCGCTAGGCAGAACGCATCTTTTAGACAATGAAATTATTACCGATTTTAAAATCAGCGATGATATCGATCAATATGCGGCTCAATTAGAAAAAACTGAAATAGCAGAACCTGAAGATATTGATGATTTTGTAGTAAACGACGAAAAACAAACGATCCTGATTGTCGAAGATCACAAGGTTTTACGTTCGTTCATGAAAAATCTGCTCAAAGAAGATTATAATATTATTGAAGCCGAAAACGGAAAAGTTGCTTTTGAAAAAGCGCTTCAGCACGTTCCTAATTTAATTATAAGCGATGTAATTATGCCTGAAATGGTAGGAACGGAACTTTGTTCTAAAATCAAAGAAAATCTAAAAACCAGTCATATTCCGGTTATTCTTTTAACCTCGAGAACATCATTGGTATATAAATTTGAAGGTTTAGAAAGTGGCGCGGATGATTATATTAGTAAACCATTCAATTTAATTGAATTTAAACTTCGCGTTAAAAACTTACTGAATTCGACAGAACGTTTAAAAAACAAATTCTCAAGCGAGGATAATTTTATTCCGTCAGAAATAACCGTTTCTTCTTTAGATGAAGATCTATTGAAAAAAGCTTTTAAAATTGTCGAAGAAAACATTTCGAACGAGCAATTCGATATTCCGTTTTTCTGTACAGAACTGGGTGTAAGCCGTACAATGTTATTCTTAAAAATAAAAGCCTGGACGAATTTTACACCAAACGAATTCATTCATGAAATCAGGTTAAAACGTGCCGCTCAATTATTAGAACAAAACAAATTAAACGTTTCAGAAATCAGTTATAAAGTAGGTTTCAATAATCCGAAATACTTTAGTAAATGCTTTCAAAAAAAGTACGGAGAAACGCCGTCTCAATATTCAGATAAATTCTATAAATCTGCTGTTGAAGTGTAAAATCCTAGTGTTTTTAAGACTTAAAAAAGGGTATCTGTATTTTTAGATACCCTTTTTTGTATTTCTATATCGTTTGCGAAATCTACATTTGCGATATGAAAATCAAGAAAACAAATTTCGTGTTACTGCAAATTCTATTTGTGATAATAATAATCGGAATGAGTTTATTGATTTTTTACTTTATCTAACATTAACTTAAAAACCAAAATGAATGTTCACAAACCAAAATTTCAAATCGCTTAAATGGTGTTTGCTGGTAACTTTTTTACTGGTAAATGTTGTTGTAAATGCACAGGAAAGAAAAGTCACCGGAAAAGTGACTTCCAGCGAAGACTTACTTGGGCTTCCTGGTGCAAATGTTTATATCAAGGGTACTTCTGTGGGAGGATCTGCGGATATGGATGGGAATTATAGTGTTATAGTTTCAGAGAAAAATGCTGTTTTAGTTTTTAACTATGTAGGATATCAAACAGTCGAAGTTCCTTTAGGAAACAAAACTGTTGTTAATATCAGTCTTAAACCAGATACCAAAAATCTTGACGAAGTAATTGTTGTAGGTTACGGAACCCGTAAAAAGAGCGACATTACCGGTTCGGTTTCTTCTGTAACGGCAAAAGAACTTACCGCATACCCTACTCTAAATGCTGAGCAAGCTTTGCAAGGTCGTGCAGCGGGGGTTTCTGTACAATCTAATAATGGTGGTGAACCAGGTGCTCCGGTAAAAATCAGGGTTCGTGGAGGAACATCCATCAATGCAAGTGGAGATGCTCTTATTGTGGTAGATGGTTTTGCAGGAGTTTCGATGCCGGCACCTCAGGATATTGCCTCTGTCGAGGTTCTAAAAGATGCTTCGGCTACAGCCATATACGGATCAAGAGGTTCAAACGGGGTTATTATGGTTACCACTAAAAAAGGTAAACCGGGAAAACCAGTTATCGAATTCAGTAATTCAACATCGGTACAATCGGTAAACAACAAATTAGATTTATTAGATGGAGATCAGTTTGTAGCCTACAGAAAAAGTTTTACAACGCATACTCCCGGAGGAGCAAATACAGACTGGCAAGATGTTATTTATCGTCAGGGAATGATTTCGAATACCTCATTGTCTTTTTCAGGAGGTTCTGATAAAATCAGATATTATGTTTCAGGAAATTACTTTAATCAGGACGGAGTTGTAATAAACTCAGGTATTGATAAATACACGATTGTAAGTAATCTTGAAGCTGATTTAACAGATAAGTTTAAAGTAGGTTTGAACGTGTTTCAAAGCAAGCAAAACAAAGAAGGAATTATTAGCCAGACTGGCGCCGGAGGAACTGGTGCAGCGGGTGTAATTGCAGCGGCTTACCGATTTATGCCGGATAAAGGAATTTATAATGCTGACGGAAGTTTTACCACAACGGCTCCAATTGGGGACGATATCGATAACCCGTATGCAACGGCAATGGAAAATGTTTTAGAAACGGTTTCAACGGTAAACAGAAGTAACTTTTTTGCTTCGTACCAAATTACCAAAGATTTGAACTTTAAAACGACTTTAGGTTTAACGGATAATAATTCTCAAACCGGAAGATACATTCCGTCGACTTTAATTGCAGGAAAAAATATCAAAGGAGAAGCGTCTGTAACCAATACAAGATTTTCTTCGATTCTTTCAGAGAACTATCTAACGTTTAAACGTGAAATTATCGACAAAGGAATTCTAACGGTTCTTGGAGGTTATTCGTATCAAAAAAACAAAAACGAACGTGTGTATGCTGCGTCAAGAGGATTTTTAACGAATACCAATTCGTATCATAATTTAGGTGCGGGAACAGTGTATTTAAAACCGGAATCAAGTTTGTCTGAAACCGAATTAATATCAGCTTTTGGAAGGTTGAATTTTGATTACGACGATAAATATTTATTTACGTTTACAGCACGTCGTGACGGTTCTTCGAGCTTTAGTGAAAACTACAAATACGGAACCTTTCCTTCTGGAGCAATTGGATGGAATATTGGTAAAGAAAATTTCTTAAAAGACAGTAAAACGGTTTCTAATCTTAAATTGAGAGCGAGTTATGGTGCTACCGGAAATCCTTCTATTGATGCCTACTCTACGCTTTCTAAATTTGCCGAAGTCTATGATGTAAGTGGTGATGTAATTGTAAATGCGGTGCAGCTTACGGCAATAAACAATCCTAACTTGAAATGGGAAACGTCATACCAACAAGATTACGGTATTGATTTAGGTTTATTCGATAACAGAATCAGCATTACAGCCGATTATTATAAAACAATTACCAAAGATTTATTGTTTAGCAGACCGTTACCAGGAATTTCAGGAATCGCGACTCAGCTTCAAAATGTTGGAGAATTAGAAAACAAAGGATGGGAATTGGGTATTAATACTAAAAACTTTATTGGCGCTGATTTTACATGGTCAACTAATTTTAATATTTCTTCAAACAAAAATAAAATCCTGAAACTGGCAGATAACAAAGATCTTTTAATCAACTCTACGCCTGGACATTTCCTTGCTACAGATTCTCAGATTTTAAGAGTTGGGCAACCGGTGGGTTCTTTCTTTGGGTTTGTTTATGATGGTGTAATTCAGCAGGGAGAAGCAGTTCTTCCCGGAAATTTTGAAACTATTGCCGGAGGAGAAAAGTTTAAAGATGTAAACGGTGACGGAAAACTGGATTCTAATGATAAAACCATCATCGGAAACCCAAATCCTGATTTCATCTTCGGATTTAATAATGATTTCACGTATAAAAACTTTGATGTGAACATCTTCTTTCAGGGTTCAGAAGGCAATCAGATTTTAAATTATACTTTGATGGAACTGGCTTCAGGAAATAACAATGCTACTACAGAAGTTTTAGATGCCTGGACACCTACTCACACTGATACAAATGTGCCTATAAATGCGGCAAGAACGAAAAGAGTTACCTCAAGATTTGTTTATGATGCAAGTTACATTCGTCTAAAAAACGTTTCTATAGGATACAGTTTAGATGATAAAGTAGTTTCGAAAATGGGATTGAGCAAAGTTCGTTTCTACATCAGTGCACAAAACTTATGGACAATTACCAATTATCCGGGTTCTGACCCTGAGGTAAATTACTTAAATGATACGAACTCAAGAAGTAATACCAATTTAGGATTGGATTACGGAAGTTACCCGAACGTAAGAACTTTCACTTTTGGTTTCAATTTAAAATTTTAGTCTAAAAAATATTATTATGAAAAAATATATAGCTTTTCTTGCCTTAGGAATATTCGCTTTTGGATGTTCTGATCTGGAAGAACATCCGGTGGGAATTATTCGCCCTGAAAACTTCTTTAATAATACCGATGATTTGCAAGCTGCTGTAAACGGAGCTTTTGCTAACATTGCTCACAATAATTACTGGGGAAGAGAATTTACAATCGCGCTTATGTTGCGCGATGATATGGCCGATATTGGCGACAGAACTACTCAGGCGGCACGTATCGATGTAAATGACATGAACATGAACGATACAAACGCACTTGTAGCCAACTTTTGGCCGCAATCGTATATTATTATCGGCGCAGCAAATCAGGCGATAGCTGGTGCTAAAAAAACGCCGGGAGATCCTGCAAAAATAAACGCTATTGTTGCTCAGGCTTATTTTGCAAGAGCGTTTGCTTACTATCATTTGGTACGTATTTTTGGCGATGTTCCGTATATCGATTTCCCTGTAAACGAAGTGGCTCAGGTTGATAAATTAAGCAGAACCAAAGAAGCTGATATATACCCAAAAATTATTGCCGATTTAGAATTTGCAAAACAATGGCTGGAAGACAAACCAAAAGTAAAAGCCGTTCCCGGAAAAGGTACAGCTGCAGGATATCTGGCATCGGTTTATCTAACTTTAGGTAATTACCAAAAAGCTTACGACGAATCTAAATATGTAATTACAAACGAAGCAAAATTTGGTTTAGGTTTAGATGCTGATTTTCAGGATTTATTTAATGCTACAAAAGCAGCGGCTCTAAAAGAACCTTTATTTACCATCGACTTTAATAATTTAGTTTCAGGAAATTACGGTCAGGATTATACTGCATTTTTTACAGGATCTTTAAAAGATGACAGTTACAGCTACGGACAAGGGTTTTCTGTTGCCGTTCCTTCTTTAAAAGTTTTTAACGATTGGGACAAAAGAGATTACAGAAGATCAGTAAGTTTTGATACTATTATCAGAAAGAAAACCGGTCCGGGCGGAGCATTACAAATTTTTCCTTCGAGTGATAATGAGAAAGCACCACGTCCGCATATTGCAAAATACTACCGTTTTCCGGGAAAAGCAGGTGCCAACGGAAGAACTTCTCAACACAATTATATCACGATGCGTTTTGCCGAAGTCTTGCTAACAGCTGCCGAAGCATTAAACGAAATTACTCCGGGAACTACAGAAGCTGATGGTTATGTAAACCGAGTGCGTGCCAGAGCCAGAAACAAAGCCGGAAAACTGGTTTCTTTTCCTGCAAATGTTACACCGGGATTATCTCAGTCTGATTTCAGAAAAATGGTTATCGACGAAAGAAGATTAGAACTCGCATTTGAATATATAAGATGGTACGATATCAAAAGACTGAAAAACGGTCCTGAAGTTTTTGGTCCGAATGGTTTTGAGCCACATCCAAATTTTAATCCTGCAAAAGATTATTTATTTCCGTTACCAGGAACTGAGTTAGCCATCAATCCTAATTTAAAACCGAATAATCCTGGTTACTAAAACATTAGAAAAAATTAAAAATTGAGAATTAAAAATTAAAAATCTGCTTAATCGCAATTATGATAATGGCTATCTGTTTAATTTTTAATGCCCATTTTAGATCTATTATGAAAAAAGAACTGCCAATTTTTAATTTTTAATTCTCAATTTTTAATTAAATAAACAATAATAAATATGAGTAAAATTAGTTTTTTTGCTTTAGTCCTTGGGTTTGCACTGCTGGCACAATCGTGCAAATCCGGGATTAATTCTACAACAAAAAGTACCTCTGCGACAGCAGAAAACCTTCTGGAAACCCGATACAAAATGTTACTGGATTATCCGGTTGACTCTATGTCGATGCCCAGAAGTATGAACATCAAAACCAATGAAATTAAAAAAGTTCCGTCAAGAGACTGGACAAGCGGATTCTTTGCCGGAAATCTTTGGCAATTGTACCGTCTGACAGGAAATGAAGCTTATAAAAAACAAGCTGAAAAATGGACGCCTTTCAGCAAAAAAGAAAGCGTAAACAGAAACTCTCATGATGTTGGTTTCAAAGTATATTGCAGTTACGGCGAAGCTCTAAAAGTAGCAAATAAACAAGAATACAAAGACGTCATCATTAAAGGAGCTGAAACTTTATGTACTCGTTTTGATGCAAAAGTGGGCGCAATCCGTTCTTGGGATTTTAATAAGGAAATTTGGGATTATCCTGTAATCATCGATAACATGATGAATCTCGAATTGCTTTTTGAAGCCACAAAACTATCCGGTAATAAAAAGTATCAGGATATCGCGATTCAACACGCCAATACAACGCTTAAAAATCAATTTAGAGAAGATAATAGCTGCTACCATGTTATTGATTATAATCCTGCAACAGGAGCCGTTAGAAAGAAAACTACGCTTCAGGGATATAATGATGATTCGGTTTGGGCACGCGGACAAGGCTGGGCAGTTTACGGATTTACGATGTCCTACCGTTATACCAAAGATCCTGCTTACCTAAAACAAGCCGAAGCAACGGCAAAGTTTTTTATGAACGATAAAAACCTGCCGGAAGACGGGATTCCGTATTGGGATTTTAGAGATCCTGCTATTCCAAATTCAGCGCGTGATGTTTCTGCTGCAACCGTTATGGCTTCTGCTTTATATGAGCTTTACGATTATACTAAAAATAAAAGTTATTTGGCTTTCGCCGAAAAAATAATCGCGAGTTTGCATTCGGATAAATACATTTTAGATCCAAAAATAAACGCCCCGTTTATATTTGATCACAGTACCGGAAACTGGCCAAAACACGACGAAATCGACGAACCTATAATCTATGCCGACTATTATTTTCTGGAAGCTCTTTTAAGAAAAGTGGCAAAGTAACAAAGTAACAAAGCAACAAAGTTTTTTTGCCTTTGAACTTATGAACCTTGAAATCTTTGGGCCTTTGTCCCTCTGAACCTCTGAACCTATACACACATGAAGAATTATCAAAATAATACATTTTCTATTTTTGCACTTTTTGTTTTTTTTCAAATTTGTCTGAGCAGCAGTTTTGCTCAGACAAAAATGAATATCAATGAAAACTGGCAGTATCTTGAAAATCATACACCAAGTCTAAGCGAAGCACAAAAAGCAACAAACTGGACTAAACTAAATTTACCCCATACCTGGAATGCCGAAGATGCAACAGATCTTAATCCGGGTTACAGACGCGATGCAAGCTGGTATCAAAAAAAGCTAAACATCTCGCAAATAGACTCAAACAAACGTTATTATTTGTATTTTGAAGGATCGAATGTAACTACAAAAGTATATGTAAACGGTAAAGAAGCCGGAGGACATATTGGCGGATATATTGGTTTTACCATTGATATTACGAATTTTATTAAAGAAGGAAACAACGATATTTTTGTACGCGTTGATAACAGTTATGATATCGAAGTTATTCCGTCTCAAAAAAGTGATTTCTTTATTTACGGCGGAATAACTCGCGATGTCTGGTTATTGTCTAAATACAAAAACCATATCGGGAATTTAAAGATTACAACTCCTGAAGTTTCGGCTAAAAAAGCTTCTTTAAATATTGTAGCTACGACCGTAAATTCGGATAATATCAAAGATTTATCGTTGACTGTAGTTCTTAAAAATCCGAAAGGAAAAAAAGTTGCCAGCAAAACGATTCCTGTTTCTAATAACACGACCACAATTACATTCGAAAACCTGAAAAATCCTGAATTGTGGGATACTCAGAAACCTAATTTATATAAAGTAACTGCTTTTTTATCTGAGAAAAATCAAGTAAGAGACAGCGTAAACGAGAAGGTAGGTTTTAGATGGTTTGAATTTAAAGATCACGGTCCGTTTTATCTTAACGGAAAACGATTATTGATTCGCGGTACACATCGTCATGAAGAACAAGCCGGAGTTGGCGCAGCAATGAGCAACGAACAACATCGCGCTGATATGGAATCTATCAAAAAAATGGGCGCTAATTTTGTTCGTTTGGCACATTATCCGCAAGATCCTGAAATTTATAAAGCTTGTGATGAATTGGGTTTATTGGTTTGGGATGAATTGCCTTGGTGTCGTGGCGGAATTGGCGGCGAACTTTGGCAAACGAATACTAAAAATATGCTGGCAGAAATCATTAATCAGAATTACAATCATCCAAGTATCATTATTTGGTCACTTGGAAATGAAATGAATTGGCTTCCTGATTTCCCTGACGGAGATAATACCGAAAGAACGAATGTATTCCTGACGGAACTTAACGACATCGCCCATAAAATGGATCCAACCCGAAAAACGGCTATTAGAAAGTATTACGAAGGTTCACAAATTGTAGATGTCTTCTCCCCTTCTATCTGGTCAGGATGGTATTCCGGGAGTTATAAAAACTACCAAAAAGCAATTGACGTTTATAAAAAAGAATACAAACATTTTATTCATGCTGAATATGGCGGAGACAGCCACGTAGGTCGTCATAGCGAAAACCCGATTACAGGCGAAAATGTTATAAAATCTGAAGGTTGGGAAGAAGCTATTGTACAAACCAAAGTGGCGAATATTGCACAAATTGGCGATTGGAGTGAGAATTATATCGTTGATTTATTTGACTGGCATTTGCATATATCCGAGAATGATCCAACGTTCGTGGGTAATGTTCAATGGGCATTTAAGGATTTTGCAACGCCGTTACGTCCGGAAGATGATATTCCGTACATGAATCAGAAAGGATTGGTAGATCGTAACGGAAATCCAAAAGATGCGTATTATGTTTTTAAAAGTTACTGGAGCGATGAACCCTTTACATATATCGAATCGCACACCTGGACGGAACGTCAGGGTCCTGAAAATACACCGAGAACTTTGAGCGTTTTTAGCAATTGCGAAAAGGTGACTTTATTTCATCAGGGAAAATCGTTAGGACAAAAGCAAAGAAACCTTTCGCTTTATCCTGCAAATGGCTTAACTTGGGATGTGAATTTCCAAAAAGGAGAAAATATTCTGATTGCTGTTGGAGAAACAAAAGACGGAAAAAAAGTTTCGGATACGATAAAAGTAAACTATCGTTTCAATAAAAATGATACTGCAACTTCTTTACAATTGTCATCGGAAAAATTAAAAAATGGGAATTATTTAGTAACTGCAATTGCAATTGATAATAACAATTTGCGTTGTTTAGATTATGAAGAAAGTGTTTATTTTCAGTGTCTAAAAGGCGGAAAAACCATGAAAAATCAAGGAACTCCAACAGGAAGTGAATCGATAAAAATGGCAAACGGAAAGGCTTCTATTGAAGTTGTTCCTGACGGATCAGGCGCTCCGATAGAAATGACGGCTTTGAATCAGAGTTTTAAAGGGGAATATTTGAAGGTTTTAGTTAATTAGATTTAACCGCTTAATTGCTTAACCGCAAAGTTCGCAGTCCCGATAGCTATCGGGATACGCAAGGAACGCGAAGGTTTTTGTTTTTAGCTGAATGGAATTAATCGCGCAAAGACACAGAGACGCAAAGCTTATTTACAATCTTGTCATCCTGAGGAACGAAGGATCACACACGTAGCTCGACAAAGATTGGCGATTTAGATAACGGAGTTTCTAGTGTGATCCTTCGTTCCTCAGGATCACAAACTATACCTGAAACATCTTATGAAAACGGTTCTCCTAGCCCCGATAGAAGTGGAAATCCTTTTGTGTCCGTCCCGATAGTTATCGGGAGGCACAAAAGATTGAAACGAATAGCGGGATCAGCTCCTGAAAAAAATCTGTTTTATAATTAACACTCTAAATGACAAACATGAGTAGTAACAAAGATTATAGATTATGAAAAATATAAACTTTTACGGAGTCGCTTTAATATTGACAAGTTTTGCAGGCCATGCACAAGTAACCTTAAACGCTGATGGTCCGGGCGGAATGGGAACTTATGAATTAATTACAAATGCATTGGCGCCCGGAACGGCAAACGGAGCGATTGAAGCTCCGGATGCAATTCATCCGAGCTTTGGGCGTCATATTACTGAAGTTTTTGATAAAGATTTAAATAAATTCGTTTTTGAATTTAATCTGCATGTGAGCAACACGCCTCCGGATAATGAGCCTGTTAAAGGTAAAACGGACAGGCAACGAGTGGAAATAAAAACATTTGAGGCTTCTCCTGATAACTTAAAAGGAACTACGGGAGAAACGGTACAATACAAATGGCGTTTTAAAGTGCCTGTTGGTTTTAAACCTACTAAAAACTTTACGCACATTCACCAAATTAAAGCAGTAAATGGCGATGAATCTAATCCGTTATTTACTTTGACTTTACGAAAAATGCCTAATGGTGTCAATAAATTAGAACTTATTTATGTAAAAGATGCTGCAAGCGGAACGACAAAATACCAAAACCCGGATATGTCTTTGTTTGAAGGAATCTGGGTCGAGGCTACAGAAACCATAAAAATAGGTTTGCAGGGAACTTATGCCATAACGATCAAAAAAGTAAGTGACGGAACTGTTTTAATGGATTACAGCAATCCTAATATTCAAACGATTCGAATGGCTTACACTTCAAAAAACGGAACCAATTATGCTGCTAATTCTTTTATCAGACCTAAATGGGGAATTTATCGCAGTTTAAAGGATATTGATGATATGAAAGATGAAACGATACGCTTTTCAGATATAAGCATACAGGAATTAACTGCTGTATCTGAAAAAAAATAACGGGCTATTAAAAATATAAAATGATAAAATAAAAACAAGAATGAAAAAACTAATTACCTTATTACTATTAACAACTGCTTTTATCGGGCAGGCACAAAATTTAATTTCAAATGTTCCTAATCGAAATACAACTTCTCTAAACGGTGTCTGGAACTATATTATAGATCCTTATCAAACAGGTTTTTATAGTTTTCACCTTGATCAGTACGACAAACAGGCAAAACCATCAAATGGTGCTTTTTTCAATAATTATCACGCTGCAAACAAGCAGGAATTGGTAGAATATGATTTTGATAAATCGGCACAAATTACTATTCCGGGAGATTGGAATTCGCAGGTTCCGGAACTTAAATATTACGAAGGAAATGTGTGGTTCAAAAAATCTTTTGATTATGATTTGAAGGATAAAAAACGTCTTTTTGTTTATTTTGGAGCCATAAATTATAAGGCTGATGTTTATTTGAACGGAAAAAAACTAGGTACTCATGAAGGTGGTTTTACGCCTTTTAATTATGAAGTAACGTCGATTGTAAAACCAAAAGGTAATTATCTGGTTGTAAAAGTGGATAATACTCGCCATAAAGAAGATGTTCCGACTGTTAATACGGATTGGTGGAATTATGGAGGAATCACGCGTGATGTTACTTTAATTGAAGAAAATGAATCGTTTATTGAAGATTATAATATTCAGCTTAAAAAAGGAAATGCGGCTTTGATTTCTGGTTTTGTAAAAATCAATAATTTTAATCCGGCGCAAAATCAAGTAACGGTTTCTATTCCTGAATTAAAGGTTAATTATAAAGGAAAAGTTGGTGCTGACGGAATTGTAAATTTTGAAATTCCGGCTAAAAAGATCTCGTATTGGTCTCCTGAAAATCCAAAATTGTATGATGTAACGATTGATTTTAACGGACAAAAACTAAGAGATAATATTGGTTTTAGAACTATTGAAACTCAGGGTGACAAAATTTTATTGAACGGAAAACAAATCTTTTTACGCGGAATCTCGATTCACGAGGAAAATGCAAAAGGCGGACGTGCCAATTCTGAAGAAGATGCTTTGCGTTTGCTAAACTGGGCAAAAGAATTGGGTTGTAATTATGTTCGTCTGGCACATTATCCGCATAACGAAAACATGGTGAGAACGGCTGATAAAATGGGATTGATGGTTTGGGAAGAGATTCCGGTTTACTGGACGGTTGAATTTACCAATAAAAATACATATCAAAATGCACAAGATCAATTAACAGCAGCGATTACAAGGGATAAAAACAGAGCTAGTATTATTATCTGGTCGATGGCTAATGAAACGCCTGTTTCTGACGCGAGAAATAATTTTATTAAAGATTTAGTAGCACACACAAAAACATTAGATAATACAAGATTAATTAGTGCTGCTTTGTTAACGCATAATGTAAAAGGTGTTGGAATGATCGACGATGAAATTGGTAAATCGCTTGATATTATTGCTTTTAACCAATATCTAGGCTGGTACGGCGGTAATCTTGAAAATGCTGAAAAAACATTTTGGGACACGCCTTACAACAAACCTGTAATTGTTTCTGAATTTGGTGGTGATGCTAAAGCTGGTTTTCACGGAGAAAAGAACGAACGCTGGACAGAGGAATATCAGGAATACTTATACATTCAGAACTTGAAAATGATCGAGAAAATACCTCATCTTAGTGGTTTAAGTCCATGGATTCTGGTTGATTTCAGATCGCCAAAACGATTGCTTCCGGGAATACAGGACGGTTACAACCGTAAGGGTTTAATCTCTAATGATGGTGAAAAGAAGAAAGCTTTTTATATCATGCAGGATTGGTATGCTAAAAAGAAAAAGGAATAATAGAAATTAAGAACTGTTACCAATTCATTAACAAAAAACAAACTGTAATTATATGATTTTTCTTCATTATTAACTTACTTTGTAGTTATTCTAAAAATTGTAATCCTATGAAAAAATTAAGTTTAGTGGCAGTTACTTTATTTGCTGCCTTTACAGTTCAAGCTCAAGATGTAGTAAAATTTGCTCCGCTTGATGCGAGTCCGGTTGATATTTCTTATTTCCCAAACAAAGCAGTTAAATTCAAAAAAACAGATAATCCAAATCCTGTTGTAAAAGTTATTTATGCAAGACCTTCTGTAAAAGGACGTACAATTTTTGGTGATATCGTAAAGTTTGGTGAAGTTTGGAGAGTGGGTGCTAATGAAAATACAGAAATCAAATTTTACAAACCAGTAACAATTGGTGGTAAAAAAATTCCTGCTGGTTCTTATAGCCTTTTCGCTATTCCTGAAAAAGACAAATGGACAATTATTATCAATAAAGAACTTGATTTATGGGGAGGTTATGCTTATGACGAAAGCAAAGATGTTGTAAGAGTTTCTGTTCCTGTAAAACCGGTATCTGAGGTAATCGAAGCTTTATCAATTGCTTTTACAAGCAAGGATGCTGTAGCGAACCTGGTTATTGGATGGGATAAAACAACAGTTGAATTGCCTATTACGGTTAAATAATTAATCGTTTTTTGATATAAAAAAGGGAGACATTAATGTCTCCCTTTTTGTTTTTAAACCTTTACGGTTTCTATAATTTTATCCAGCGTAATAGGCAAATCTCGTACCCGTTTTCCGGTTGCGTTAAAAACGGCATTGGCGATTGCCGGAGCCATTCCGACTAGAGCGGTTTCTCCGAGTCCTTTTGTTCCCATTGGGTTACTTATCGGATCTTTTTTATTGACAAAGAATACTTCTTGCTTTTCAATATCAGCATTCACGGGAACATGATAATCGGCAAAATTATTATTGATTGGACGCCCAAATCTGTGATCAATTTCAAGAGATTCCATCAATCCCATTCCGATTCCTCCAACTGCTCCACCGAACATTTGTCCTGCAGAAGTTTTTTGGTTGATTACGGTTCCGATATCTGCACAGGAAACCACATGTGCCAATCTGATTTTTCCAAGATTTGGATTAATCAATACTTTTACAAAGTGTACTGAGAAAGAATAAATCGAATATTTTTTTGCCTCTTCTGTAGCTTTAGATTGATTTTCTATCGCTAGCTCTTCTAATTTATTAGCATTTAATACTTCAACTAAAGAAATACTTTTCAAACTGTCTTTTTTTGAGGTTACTGAACCATTTATAAAAGCCAAATCAGCAATTGGTATATTTTTTAATACATCTGTTTTACTCGCCAGTTCAATAGCTTTTTTTACTAACAACTGGCAAGAATCGTTTACGGCTGATCCTACAGAAGATGTAGTTGCCGAACCTCCTTGGGTTGGTCCTTTTGCAAGACCGCTTTTTCCCATTTCGATGATAATATTTTCAGTCGAAACTCCGGTTACATCGGCGCCAATTGCCGTCATCATGGTTGCTGTTCCTGGCCCCATATCGTTTACGCTGCATTGCAAAACTAAAGTACCATTGGTTAAAAATTTTGCTTTTACAGAAGTAGGACTTCTATAGCAGCCAAAAGTTCCGGTTCCCATTCCGTAACCTACAAGCCACTCGCCTTCACGAACAGATCCGGGTTTGTTTTTACGGTTCTTCCAGCCAATGCGTTCCATTCCGCCCTCGTAACATTCTAAAAGGTATTTGCTGCTCCAGGGTTTGTTTTGTTCCAGATCTTTCTCTGCATAATTTAGTTTACGAAATTCAATTGGATCCATATTTAGTTTATGAGCCAATTCGTCCATCGCGCTTTCTAATGCAAAAGAACCTGTTGCTTCTCCCGGGCCACGCATCCAGATTGGTGTACAAGTATCTAAAGGAACAATTCTGTAACGTGTCGAAACATTGGCACAATCATAAATAAATCGGGACATGTTTACCGTACCTTCCATAAAATCCTCATAACTCGAAGTCATTGCCACAGCTTCATGTGTTAATCCGGTTAGTTTGCCTTCTTTGGTTGCACCAAGCCCCATTTTTTGAATAGTATAAGGTCTAAAGCCAACATTGGTAAACATTTGTTCTCTGTGCAGAACTAATTTTACCGCACGATTTAATTTTTTAGCACCAATAAGAGCTGCAATTTCATAAGGCCACGTATGTAATCCCATCCCGAAAGCGCCTCCTAAATATTCTGAATTTACTGCAACATCTGCGGCAGGAATCCCGAATACTTCGCCAACACTTTTGCGGGTTCCTTCTACCCCCTGGCTTTTAGTGTAAAGTGTGGGTTTATTTCCGTCCCATTTGGCAATAATATTAGCCAGTTCCATTGGATTATGAACCTCGGTTGGTATGGTATATTCTTCTTCCAGAATTACTTCTGCATTTTTATATCCATCCTCAACGCCACGGTGATAATCATTTCCTTTATCTCCCTCTTTTTTCTTTTCTTTATCCTTGGCTTTATTAAGATCTGTTGAATGATCTTCTTTTAAATATTGGGCTTTAATAAGACTCGCTGCATATTGCATACGCTCGAAAGTATCTGCTATTACAAGCGCAATGGGCTGATCATAATAAAGTATAGTATCATCTTTGAAAACCTGAAGTGGTTGTCCAAAATTGTGTTTGTCTTTTGCTTTTTGATATCCGGCTGGTTTATCTACATTAAGATGTGTGATAACCGCTAAAACTCCCGGCGCCCATTCGGCTTTTTTGGTATCAATGCTTTTAATTCTTCCTTTCGCAATCGTACTTCCTACCAGACATGCATAGGCAACACCCGGCGTTTTATATTCGGCCGAATACGTTGCTGAACCTGTTACTTTAGCAAATCCGTCAACTCTATTTATATTACTTGTCTTACTCATAATTCAAATTATTTAGATGCTGCTATCGTTAATGCTTCTGTAATGGCATTTGGCCCCAGTGTTAATTTAAAATCATTATCACCGTAACTTCTTGCGCCATGCATGGCTAAATCAGCTGCTTGTCTGAATGTAGTTTCAGAAACTGTTTTTCCTTTCAAAAATTCTTCTGCTTCTGTAAGTCGCCATGGTTTATGCGCCACGCCTCCCATTGCAAGCCTTGCATCTTTAATTGTATTATTTTGAATATCCAAACCAACTGCTACAGATATTAATGCAAAGGCATAACTGGTTCTGTCGCGCACTTTTAGATAATGACTGTGCTTTGAAAAATTATTATTTGGAATTTCAACTGAAGTAATGATTTCTTTATTTTCAAGTGTATTGTCTTTTTCGGGCATGTTACCTGGAAGTCTATGAAAATCGGTAAATTTAATTTCTCTTTTACCTTTTGGGCCTTCAACAAAAACGGTAGCATCTAAAGCAGCAAGTGCTACACACATATCACTTGGATGTACCGCGATGCAACTGTCTGAAGCGCCAAAAATAGCATGCATTCTATTTGATCCGCCAATAGCTCCACACCCACTTTTAGGATTGCGTTTATTGCAGGGCATATCAGTATTATAAAAATACGAACAACGTGTACGTTGTAACATATTTCCACCTACACTCGCCATATGTCTAATTTGCTGGGATGCACCAGCAGCAAGTGCTAATGCCAATAGAGGATATTTTTCCTGAATTACTTTATCTTCGGCAACCTGACTATTTTTAGTTAAAGCACCTATTGAAACTTTTCCTGTCAGGAATTCTATTTGCTTTAAATCGAGTCCACTAATATCAATAAGTTTATCCGGAGCGACAACATTCTTTTTCATCAAATCGACAAGATTGGTTCCGCCGGCAATAAACATGGCTGAACTTTCTTTAGCAATTGTAGTTACTGCAGATTTTGATGATAGTGTTCTTATGATCTGAAAGTTTTTCATAATGGCATCCCTCCTTCCTTAACTTCTGTAATGGCATCGACGATATTATGATAAGCCCCACATCTGCAGATATTACCGCTCATATATTCTCTAATTTCGTCTCTGCTGTTGGCGTGACCTTCTTTGATACAGGCAATACCTGACATAATTTGTCCGGGCGTACAATAGCCACATTGAAAACCATCATTTTTAATGAAAGCTTCCTGCATGGGATGTAGTTTTTTTCCTTTTGAAAGTCCTTCGATAGTAGTTATCTGAGCATTTTGCTGCATGGATGCCAAGGATAAGCAAGAAAGTATTCTGGTGCCATTAACATGAACAGTACAAGCACCGCATTGTCCGTGATCGCAGCCTTTTTTAGTTCCGGTGAGCAACAATTGTTCTCTTAATAAATCCAGCAGCGTGGTTCTGGGCTCTATATTTAGATTGTGTTTTACGCCATTTACTTCAAGCGATAAGGGAACGGTCTCTAAATATTCTGCAATTTTTTCATCCCATTTATTATCAGAAGCCATCACCAATGAAGGCGGAGTCAAAGCAAGCGCAGTAAATAAACCGGATTTTTTTATAAAATCACGTCTCGAAGAACCAGATTCTTCTTCTACCGCTTTGTTTTTAATTGTTCTTTTGGCAGCCATGCATACTGTTTTTGAAATTAGTAAAATCTAATGTTACTCCTAACAAATTTAAGAATCCTATGTGATAAAAAATTACAAAATTCAGATAAACACTGTTTTAAACACAATTTAGAATCATTAAAAAATCAGATTAAATTACTAAGTTGTATTTTTACTTTGTTAAGAATTAAAAAATGTCCCAACAGCTCAATATTTACCTCGATAATAACGCTACTACTCCACTTGATGAGCGTGTGCTTAAAGCTATGCTTCCTTATTTTACTGATTCTTATGCCAATGCTAGCAGCAGTCATTTGGCAGGACTAACCATCAATGAAGCTGTCGAAAATGCTGCATGGCAAACTGCCGACCTGATTGGAGCAACTCCGGAGGAAATTATTTTTACTTCTGGCGCAACCGAATCAATAAATCTGGCTGTAAAAGGGCTTGTTAATCAAAGCAAAAAACATATCGTAACTGTTCGTACAGAACATAGAGCGGTTCTCGATACCTGCCAGTATATGGAAAGTATCGGTTTTGAAGTTACTTACTTACTTGTCGATTCTGAAGGTATTTTGGATATTGATCTTCTAAATGAATCTATTACGGATCAGACTTTAATGGTTATTGTAATGATGGTGAATAACGAAATTGGGGTGATTCAAGATATTGATGCAATATCAGAAATAGTTCAAGCTAAAAATGCTTATTTTATTTGTGATGCTACTCAGGCTATCGGGAAAATAGCTGTTGACGTAGAAAAGCTGGGGATTGATCTTCTGGCTCTTTCGGCACATAAATTTTACGGCCCTAAAGGTATAGGCGCTCTATATCTTTCCGCGAAAGCGAAAATAAAATTAGCACCTCAACTACATGGCGGAGGGCAACAACGAAAATTACGCAGCGGAACGCTAAATGTTCCCGCAATTATTGGACTGGGAAAGGCTTGTGAAATTGCCAAAGCTGAAATGGAAAAAGATCACAAAAGAATAAAAATACTTAGAGATCGTCTTGAAAAATCTTTATTAGAAATTGAAGGATCATTTGTAAATGGAAGCATAGAAAATCGCCTATACAATACGTCGAATATTTGCTTTCCCGGAGTAAATTCGGAAAATCTGATTCTGGCTTTGCAACATATTTCGGTTTCTAATGGTTCGTCATGTTCTGCTGTTACATCTGAACCTTCGCACGTATTAAAAGCTTTGGGTTTATCTGATGAAAATGCCTTGAGTTCGATTCGTTTTAGTTTAGGGAAATTTACAACTGAAGAAGAAATTTTACTTACAATTGATAGGGTTTCTGATTTGGTACGACAACTAAAATTATAGTTTTTTTATGCTTAATGTTTTCGCGCAAAGTCGCAGAATCGCAAAGTTTCTTTTTAAGGAATTTGGATCATTAAAATCAGCATATAAATTTTAGAATATAATATCCTGTTTTATTATTTCAGATTTGAATAGTTTAAGTCAAAGAATTGCTATTAAAATCTTGTCTCCCAATAATGGTAATAATCTCTATTCGTTTATCTTTAGTGACTTGATAGTAAATAGTATCAACTCCACAAACACAATAACGATATCCTTTCTTAATGTGATCTGCTGACGGAAATAAAAAAGGATTTTCTTCTATTCTATCAAAACAATCGTAGAACATATTAAAAGAGTTATCTGCTTGATTTACGCCAAATCTGCCCACTCCATAATAATAAATTCTCCTTAAATCTTCTTTGGCTTCGCTACTTAACTAATAGCTATACATCAGGCATACCTTTTTTGAATTCCGCTAACATTTCTGCTCTAGTTTGCTTCTTTGCAAAACCGCTTTTTTCTCCCTTATCTATTTTAGCCCTCACAAAATCATAGTATTCATCTTGTGTACGAGCTTGTTTAATCAAATAATTAATCGCTTCACTTTTACTACTAAATTCTTCTGCTTTAACCTGATTTTTTAACCACTCTTCATTTGGAGCAGTTAATGATATACTTTGTCGTGTCATTACAATAATTTTAAATTGGTGTAATTTTACACCAAAATTTAAACACAGAATTCTATTTTAGAATTTTTTATTGAAACTAAAAATGTTATTTTATCGAATTAAATCACAGCTACGACTTATTCAAATCTACTTTCCCTCTGAACCTATGTCCCTTTACCTCTTTGAACCTCCTAAAAAAATAAGCCTATTATAATCCTCCATAGTATCAATATCGATCTCTCCATTTTCGAAAGGAATTGCAGTGGTATCATCTAAAAATTTATTGATGATTTTCTTTGCGCCTTCCTGCCCTTTTAGTTCCAGCAATTCGTTGAAATATTTTTTATGGAAAAGTACCGGAGTTCCCAAGGTTCCTGAATATGCAGAGGCTATAATTCCTTTTTCTGTTTTTTGATGTTCGTTTATCAAATTCTCAAAGACAATATTGGTTATAAAGGGCTGATCACAAACGGTAAAAATGATCTTTTGAATGTCGGGATATAAGCGTAACGATTCTTTAAGACCTTTTGTTATAGAAGAGGACATTCCCAACTCCCAATCAGGATTATAGCTTGTTTTTATTTCGGGATTGGAAATTTCTTTTTCGATCAATTCGTGATTGGATCCAGTAACGACTATGATTGTAGTATTTTCTACTTGAGAAGCTTGTGAAATGGTGTTTTTTAAAAGTGAGGTATTTTTATATAAAAGCAATTGTTTGGGCTGTCCTAATCTTGAAGAACTTCCTGCTGCTAAAACAACAATTCCTGTTATTGCTTTCATATTAAACAAGATGTATTGGTTGTGCTATGTATTTTTTCTGTTTTATATTTTAATGAAATCCCCTGCTTGCCGCTCATCACTGCTTTAATTTCGGACACAATTGATAATGCAATTTCTTCAGATGTTTCTGCTCCCAAATCAAGTCCTATTGGACCATAAATGTTATTTAGTTTTTCATTAGTCAACTGTATTCCTTCATTATTCAGATCATCAAGCATACGATTGAATTTTGTTTTAGGACCTAAAATTCCAATATAGTTACAATTGGTATTTACGAGAAGTTTTAAAACTGCCAGATCGTATTTATAATTGTGCGTGATCAGGACAAAGTAACTTTGTTCATCGATTATTATATTTTCTAATAATTGTTCCGGTTTTACAACAAGTACCTGTTTGGCTTCGGGAAATCTCTTTTTTGTGGCATGTGTGGCACGGCCTTCGCCAATGGTAATTTCCCAACCTAATAAAGAAGCCATTTTTACCAATGGCTGAACGTCATTTCCTGCTCCAACAATAATAAGAGAAACGGGAGGATTGATATAATCTGCCAAAACCTCATTCTCGTGTTCATCCAGAAGCTTTTTTACTAAAGTTGTCTTGGTACTCAACGCTTCTTTTGCATCTTCGAGAATATCAGATAAAGTATTATTACCGTAGATGGGTGCTTCATTTTCTCTGTAAAACAATACTGTTCCTGCTTGAGTGGCTTGTCTTTTTAATGAAAAAACGGTTGCTACGACAGCATCTTTACGTTGCAGTTCCAATTGCTGCAAAAGTTGGATAGGATTATTCACGACCTCATCATCAATATATTCAAAAAGGATATGTACAATTCCGTTGCATCCCAATTGCAAACCTACTTCGCTATCATCTTCATTACTTGTATTATAAGTAATGAGTTTGTTTTGTTGCTGATGGATTGAAAGAAGCGCTTTTCGCAAGGCATCGCCTTCTAAACAGCCTCCGCTAATGGCGCCTGTAAGCAAACCATCTTCGGTAACAAGCATACGGGCTCCGGGCTGACGGTACGAAGAACCTTCGACCTTTACCACGGTGGCAAGTGCTGTCTTTTTTCCTGCAGCTTTGGCTTGGGAATGTGCTTTTAGAATCTCGCTTATTTCTTTCATATTAATAAATCCTACTAAACAAAAATAGAGAATTATTTTTTTGCCAGAGATTTAAAGGTTCTAAAGTATTAACTCAAAAAAAATATTTTTAATCTTGACCTTAAATAGAAATGATTCCCATTACCATAGCCGTTTTTACCGCTTCGGTAGTATTGGCTACTTTCATTTTTTCGATGATGTTTTGTCTGTGGCGACGCACGGTGTAAACCGAAATATTCAACTGACTGGCAATCTGAGAACTATTACTTCCTTTTGCTACCAATGTCAGGATTTCGAGTTCTCGTTTTGAAAGCAGGGTTTGCTGGTAATGTTTGTATTCTTCGGTTGCGATAATCTCTCCTGTTTCGATATTTACAATTTTCCCGTCGATGCCTAATCGCGGCTGAATATCTGCTGATGGTGCGTAAAGACATAACGCGAGCCAAACACTTCCATTACTGAAACTTTTAAGATAAATAGTCCTGTGATTGATATAAGCACAATTCTCTAATGTATTTTGAGTCCGAATCCTGCTTGAAGTACTGTATTTATGACTGTCCTGATAAGGTAATGTTTTTAGATATTGAAAATAGTTGAGTTCTAAGATATGGCGTTCGATTAAATCGTCAGGATGGATTTTGGTAAAAATACATTCTTCGAAAGCAGAATCGATTACGGAGTTTTCGGCTGGTAAACCAAATACTTTTCCGAAATTACCGGCATAGATATAACTGCAATCGGCCTGAAAATCGGATAAAACTGCTACGCACTGATCCAGGCTTACGTAACCTGCGACCAATTTTTTGAATGTTTCTATATCATTGCATTCTTCTATCGAAAATGTTTGTTCTAATAAAGTGGCTGATAATTGATTCTCGACGGATACATTTGACATAAACGGAATTAAAAATGGTTAATTTTACGTATTGTGGCTTCTGGTAAGCAATGGTATTTTTGATGAACTAAAATATAATTTTCTATTTAAAAAAAAGCACTTTATGAAATCAAAATTTTATGTTTTCTGCATTTTATCCGGATTGACTTTGTTATCGGCTTGCGGAAACAATAACTCAAAAGAAGTATCAGAAGCAACTTCAACAAACAACAAAAAAATCGATTCTGCCTTTGTAAACGGTAGTCCCTGCGATATTAAACTTCCTACTATTCATTTTACAAAATCTATTAATGGCGCTGATACTTTGGCGAAAGCCGATGCGAATGGCAAAGTAATTTTCCGCGCAGGCGAAAAGAAAGATTATTTTTCTGATCCTAATGGTGAATTGTCTAACAATACTGCTCCTATCCTGCTTTCGAAAGTTGATAATACAAAACCTTTTACTTTAATTGCCAAAGTAACGCCTGAGTTTACCGAGAAAGGATTGTACAATGCGGGTGTTTTATATATTTATGTGAATGATAATTTCTATCAAAAGTTTTGTTTTGAACAGGACGAGCGCGGCAATCACCGTGTGGTAACGGTGCGCACGATTGGAACTTCGGACGATAACAATCACGATGTTGTTAAAAACCCAACCATTTACATGAAAATATCATCTGATACGCGCACGGTGGCCAGCTACTATTCTTTGGATAAAAAAAACTGGCAAATGGTTCGTTTGTACAAAAACAATTATCCTAAAACAATCTGGATGGGAATTAGCACACAATGTCCTGTTGATAAAGGAACACAAAGTATTTTTGAAGAGATTACACTGGATCAAAAAAGTGTTACCGATTTTAGATTGGGGAATTAATTAAAAAATAAAAAGAGTTAAAGTGTTTACAGCAAACCTTTAACTCTTTTCTATAACTAAAAAAAGATATTTCTATTCGTTTAACGTTAAAAAATACTTCAACTTAGATTTTATTTTTTCGCGCTTATTATTGAGCAAATATATAGTATCCGGATCTTTTGATGAATAGCCATAAAATACCTGATTTGCTTCTGGCTTATCATAATTAAGGATATAAATTGTTCCGTCGGGATCTTTTTCTAATCCTCTCTCGAGATTATAATTTCCTGTTACTACGAACTTATTATTAGGTTCTTTGCCCTTATAAATGCTTGTTAATTCAAATGTATGGCCTTCTATTGTTCCATCACCCTGATAAATTTTCAAGATTGTTTCGATTCCCTCACAATCTGCACAAGGCAATATACCTTCATATACCATTACCTGTCCCACTACACTTTCTGTACTTTCATTATCGACGTTTTCTAATGGTCCCTGAATGTTTTCTTCTTTTTTATTCGAATTACAGGACATTGACAGAAAGGTAACAACTAACAACAATACTAACTTTTTCATGACATTATAGATATAAAAAAAGTAAATATAAGATTTTATTTGTATTTAATTATGTTGTATACTTTTAATTTGTAAAGCAAAAAATCAATAAAGAGAACCTTTAAGGCATTTCTTTTCAATAAAATTTTACTTTGAAATCATGAATCACAAGGACTTTTATTCTATTGATAATTTTCTGTTAATCAATGATTATTTTTTGTATTTGTATGATTTATATGATCAAGTTTTGTATTTTTATCTAAAGCAAATAAATAATATTTAACTAAAATAAAACTACATGGGAAAATTTGTAATTACTAAAAGAACCAATGGTGAATTCCAATTTAATTTAAAAGCAGGTAATGGCCAGACTATTTTAACCAGCGAAGGTTATACTACAAAAGCAGCTTGTACAAACGGAATCGAATCTGTAAAAACCAATTCTCAGGATGATGGTCGCTTTGACAGAAAAGAATCGAGTAACGGAAAACCGTATTTTAATTTAAAGGCTAGCAATGGTCAGATTATTGGCTCAAGCGAAATGTACGAAAGTGTTTCGGCAAGAGAAAACGGAATTGAATCAGTAAAGAAAAATGCTCCTGATGCAACTACAGACGATCAAACAGTATAATAAAATTTTATAATATAGAAAAAACGGGGTTATGCGACCCCGTTTTTTTTTATGACTATACTTAAGTTTTTTAAACTTCACAACTTTCTCTTTTAATGAGAAAGATCGCTATCCTTGTCGAACAAATAAATCCTGACATTCCTAAGGTTCTTTTTTGAAAATACGCCAAGAGAATCCGGTTTTCGGTTGACTATTTTTGTGGCGTAACCTTCTTTTCTTAATACTATTTTACAGATTTTATTGGGTTTTACCTGTATGCTAAAATACCCTGAACTGTCTGTTTCAGTTTGATTTCCGTTGCTGTCTATTTGTACATTTTTAATGGGATGTTCTGTATCATAATCGTAGACATAACCGGAAAAAGTATTGGTAGTGCAACTACAGAGTAGCAATACGAAAAGCATTAGGCTTATTTTTGATTTCATTTCTTAAAAAATATTCCCACCAAATTATATTGCTTTTATAGAATACACAATACCCACTTTTAGTGATTTTTTTTAAATTTTGAAGAAATAAAAAAGGGTGTCTGAAAATTTCATACACCCTTTGGTAAAATAAATTGATACAGCAACACGATAGTCACAGGACCTTCAAATTTGTCCGAAACGATCTTTGTAACGGCATAGTTCCTCTTCTGTTTTAAGTAATAATTTTTCCAGAAGCTTTATTTTATCTTCGTACAACCCTTTAAGAGCGGCACTATTATCTGAGTTAATCTGAATACTTCCGTTGTTGTTGCCTCTAACTTTATTGACATTGTTAAAATATCTCTGACTGTCAAAGCTAATAACATCTTCTACGCTAACTTCGAGAATACGGGCGATTTCGACCAACTTTACATAGGAAAGAATGGTTTTTCCTTTTTCAATTTTACTATAACCTGCCTGTGTAACTCCTAGTTGATCCGCCATATATTCCTGGGTATAATTTTTTAATTCTCTAATGCTTTTTATTTTATTTTTTATCGAAGTGGTCATAATTTTATTGGGGGTATTTTGTATAGCTAAAACTGACCGTTATTAAACTTTTAGTATTACAGCTATACTTTAAGGTTTAATTTCATACTACCACAATAGTAGGTTAATGTAATAGTGTGTGTTCATTTTTTTTTAGTTGTAATAAAGAAACCATATAGAATAGCCGCTGCCATTAAAACTAAATCGTAAAGGGAAATTCCTGATATTATCATTGTTTTAGTTTTATTGGTTCTTTTTTGTTTTCTGTAATAATCGGTTGAAATTGAGATTTAAAAAATGATCAATCTGCTTTCCTATTATAGAACGATCTAAACCATCGATTTTTACCTTGGTTTCTTTTTTATAAATATCTCTTACAATGACATAATATTCGAATTCGATGTCATTGTGAAATCTCAAAATAATAAGAATTGTATAGACTAATAAGGTAGGTCCTATGTAGTACAACTCAGATAAATTAGAGAAAACCATGCAATAATAAGCCAAAGCTGTTACTGCAATAAAAGCGCAATTTTCAAGAAGGTAAGTCTTCTTTTTTTTGAGTAAGCCAAGTTCTACAATCTCATTATAGCTGTACTGCCATCGATTAGATCCATACTGGAATTGAACTTGGTCATGAGTAAGGGTAAAGAACATAATAATTTGGGGGATTATTTAAAAAAAACATGTATTTATTGTAGTAAAGAATTACGGGAAACAGTTTAAAAAAACGATTTAGTATAATTATTTTAAAACAATATTCTTCTCCGCAATATTACGCATTATCTCGTTTTTTTTTCTTACAAACCCTCTTATAGAATATAACTAAAAGTTGTAATTAAATCTAAATTGTAAATTTTTACTTCGAATTAGCTATTCTTTGGCTACTATTTAGTTTATAAAAACTTTTTGGTATCCTACCTGTTTTTGAAGCGGATATAAAAAAAATAAGGACTATTTCTATCCAAAGAAATAGTCCTTACTGACCAAAATTAATATGTGAAATTATTTTATTGCCTTTATGCCCAAATGAGTTGGTAGTACTTGTTTAATAGTCCCATCCTGATTAAACTCTAGCTTGTCGATACAAACTTCACGATGAAAACCGCCCGCATCTCCCATTTTTATTCCTGTTGGATATGAAAATCGGTGGTAAACAATGTACCATTCGTCTTTATTTGGAATTTGCAAAACCGAATTATGTCCTGTTGCATAGATTCCCTCGGCTGGATTTCCTTGTATGACGATATTGTTTTTCGGGATTTCTATTGGTCCTAATGGCGACTTCGCCACTCCGTATCTCACTTTATAATTTGGGCTTCTGGTATCGTCTTCACTCCACAAGAAATAGTACTGTCCGTTTCGGTAGATTACATAAGTTCCTTCTCTGTAAGTGTTGTCTACCTGAATGATTTTAGTAGTTCCCTTTTTAAGTGAAATCATATCGGCATTCAATTCGGCTACAGCCATATATCCGTTGCCCCAATACAAATAACTTTTACCGGTTTTAGGATCTGTAAAAACATCAGGGTCAATTTCCTGTCCGTCTTTCACGCCTTCCGGCCTTGTGCTGACTAAAGCTTTTCCGCTATCTTTAAAAGGCCCTGTTGGATTGTCTGATGAAGCAACACCCACTTTTTGAGCTGCTGTAAAATAATAGAAATACTGGTATTTTCCTTTTATCTTTTTCTCTACAATACAAGGTGCCCAGGCATTTCTGTTGGCCCAGCTTACATCTTTTCTAAGATCTACAATAATACCTTCGTCTTTCCAGTCGGTTAAATTATCTGATGAAAAGGTTTTAAAATAATTACCTGACCAGCCATCGAATCCGTCGCTTGTTGGATAGATGTAATATTTCTTGGTTTTATTTGAATATAAAATCTCAGGATCAGCATAATAACCTTCCAGAACGGGATTATTGTTTATTTTTGGAAATTTTTCAGGCGTTCCCCATTTTGCCATTAATCTCTTTAATTCAGAACGCGTAATAGGCAAAATTGTTCCGTGACGAGGATTAAAGTCCATCGAAATATCATTATCAATTACCGTAAAATTCTCCAGATCTTTGGTTTTGGTAAACTGATATTTTCCTTTGGTATAGACATCATACATCAGGATATAATCCTCAGAATTGTTGAGTTTGAAAACGCTTGAACCTTCTACTCCATCCTGGGTTTGTTGCAAATAATTGTCATTTTCTATCCATTTTCCTGAAGTTAAATCTGTCGTTGTCGCCACTTTGATTCCTGCTTTTCCTCCTTCGGTTTTATAGAAAAGATGATAAACGCCATCTTTTTCTATAATATCGCCATCAATACAAGCTCGCTCTGATTTTGGTACAAACAATAATTTTGGAGCGCTTTCAAGAGCCGTGAAATCCTTATTGGCGTAAGCGTAATAAATTTTATCCGGACCTCCTGCATATTGCAAACTAAAGTACACTAAATATTTTCCTGCTTTAGCATCATAAATAGTTTGTGGTGCCCAAACACGTTTCAGGTTTTCATTTCCAGGAAAAGTAGTTTGAATGTTTACTACGTTGCTTTCCCATTTTACCAAATCGGTACTTTTAAGTAAAATCATGGCGCGATTACTGTCCCAGCCTTTAGACGAAGTCATATCGGTTAAAACCATATAAAATGTTTTGCCATCATCGCCACGCAAAATATGCGGATCACGAACTCCTCCGGTTGAACTGATTGTTTTACTATCGATCACTGGTTTGTTATTATTTAAATGGTAATAATGATAACCATCGGCGCTTATTGCATATCGCACAGCTTCTTCTTCGACAGTATTTCCGGTAAAGTACACAAACAAATAAGCGGTTAAATCTTTATCGGCAATTACTGGCAGGGTTCCTTTTGGGGTATTCTGGGCTTGTAAAGAAGAAAATAGCATTAAAAATAATACAAGACTAAAATGTGTTTTTCTCATTATTTTTTTGCTTTTAATTGATACAACACTGAACTATGCGGTTTTAAAGTTGATGAAATTGCTGTTGATGAAACGGCTGATTTCTCGCCTGTCCATAAATTAGTTACCTGAGCTGAACCTGAAATTCCAAGATCTGATAAATCTACTGAAATCGTTTCTGTTGCCGTATCCGAAATGTTAAACAATGCCAGATAAACACTTCCGTCTTTCGGATTTTTTGAGGTTACCGCGATTTTACCGTCTTTCTGGAAAAGTTGTTTTACATCGGTGCTTTCGTTGTGCATTTTTACCACTTCTTTATTGGTTAATAATGACAGAGTAAAGGCATCATTACTTGGTAAATCTCCACCAAAAAACAACGGGGATTTAAAAATATTAAAGAAAGTAATTAAAGTATATTGTTCGTCTTTTGTTAATCGCGACATTCTGTCTTCGCCACGTTCTCCTCTTAAAGAAATACGTCCAAGCGGAATCATATCGCAATCTGGCCATGTTCCTGGCGCAATGTACGGATACCATTTTTCGCTTACTTTCATTAAGTGTGTAATGTGTGGCCATGTGTCCCAAACATCATCTACCATTCTCCACATATTGGCGTGAGTCGTTACGTGCGGTGCGGCTTCGATTGGTGTTTCGCCCGGCGAAGTGCTCAATACAATTTTACGTCCACATTTATCGATCGCATTTCTTATTAAGTTAATTTCTCCTTCGTGGTAAGGTCTTGATAAATCATCGATTTTAATAAAATCTACGCCCCATTGTGCATACAATTCAAATAACGAATCGTAATATTCCTGTGCTCCGGGTTTGTCTGCAACAACGGTATAATTGTCCTTTAACCATTCGCATTGTAATGCTGTTGAGTAAATCTGATCAGCTGTAATTGCGTTTGTACCTTTTATTGGCAATTTGTCTTCAACGGCTTTTTTAGGGATGCCGCGCATAATATGAATCCCGAATTTTAATCCTTTTTTATGGATGTAATCCGCCAAAGGTTTAAATCCTTGTCCGTCTTTTGCAGATGGAAAACGATTTAAAGCCGGCAAATATCTTCCGTATTGATCGATTACATAACGCGGATCTGTTTGATTGTATCCTCCTGCTTTGTCATTTTCTACAAACCATCTAATGTCTACAACCACATATTCCCAGCCAAATTTTTTCAGGTTTTTTACCATATAATCGGCGTTGGCTTTTACTTCGTGTTCTTCTACTGTAGAACCGTAGCAATCCCAGCTATTCCATCCCATTGGCGGCGTTTGTGCCCATTGTTTGAATTCGTCTTTTTTGAAAGTTGTTGTTTGTGCATTCGTAGCAACTGATGCTAAAACAACGCCTATTGCCAGAGCAATTGTATTTTTTATCTTCATTTTATTTTAAATAAATGTAAATATTACACTTTAAATATAATAAACTTTTTTATATCTGTATTAAAAATTAGACCTGACCGGTTTTAAAACTTGTCAGGTCTCTGTTGACAATCTTTAGGTGTCAATTTATTTTGCCACAGATTAAAAAGATTACAATGATTTTTAATCTGTTTTATTAGCTCCTGCGGAGCGATATATCTATAAATATCTCGTCCCGCTGGGACTAAAAAATTAAATATTCCATCAGACCAGATAGTCCCGAATACTCGGGATTAAAACCTGTCTAATCTCTGTTTCCGATTTTCTTACTTCACGTTAATCGTAACGTCAACCGGTTTCAACCATTGACTTGTAAATGTCACTTTTATAAGCTTCGCTTCTCCTGTTGCCTGAATATAGGCTGCAATATGACCGTGAAAAACTCTTTGTACATTATCTGTATAATCGGTCATGTCGCTGTTGTTTCCTGCTTCCAATCCTAATAAAATTCCAGGTCCGCTAATGGTACAGGTAACTTCATTGTCTGAAAGCATTACAGGTAAACCATTTTGATCTTTCACCTGAACCATAATTTTAGCTACTCCTTTGTCTTTGGTAATGGTGATATCTTTCTCCGCAATTGTCAATTCAACTGGTTGCTGAGTTGTCGAAATAGCATATCTGCTCACTTCTTTATCGTCTTTGCTTAAACCAATTGCTTCTAATTTTCCTGAAGCAAACGGAATATCCCAATAAATAATTCCGGTTTTTTCGTCGTAAGCTTTCGTTTCTCCCACTACTTTTCCGTTCAGTTCTAAACGTGCTTTTGCAGCATTGGTATACACTACTACGCGAATTTTTTCACCTTGAGTGTAATTCCAGATTGCCCAGGCATCTTTAGAAACGTCTTTTACATCTTTTAACGGATAAGTCCCGATATAGGTCATTGGTTTATCTGACCATAACGACTGACGGAAATATCCTCTAGGTTTGATTACTCCGGCAAAATCTACTAATCCTGAATAAAAACCTCTTGAAGGCCATCTTCCTGATTCACCTAAATAATCGATTCCTGTCCACAAGAATTGTCCGAAAATATGTTTGTTGTTTTTAACCGCCAGCCAAGGTTCCATATCGTGAACATTTTCACTCCCGAAAATAACTCTGTTTGGATATTTCTCGTGGTCTGACTGGTATTTACTTTCGGTATAATTGTATCCTGTAATGTCTAAAGCGCCCGGATATTCGGTTTCATTAGACATGGCAACTCCGGCTAAACCAGCAGTTGTAGGACGTGATTTATCGTATTTTTTTACTGCCGCAACCAAACGTTTAGCAATGGCTCCAAGACGCATTGCATCTGGTGCATCTTTTTTATAACCTCCGTAATTCGCTTGTCCAAAACCTTCTTTTCCTTTGTCTAAAACCGGGTGAGAATAAGGATCATTTGGATAATCTACTTCGTTACCAATACTCCATGCAAAAACCGATAGATGGTTTCTGTCACGACGTACAAAATCTTCTAAATCTTTTTCGGCAAAATCGGCAAAAATATCAAAGGTTCCTTCGAATCCCGGAGTTCCGTAATTCCAGCCTTCCAGCCATTTACGTTTAGGAAATTCCCATTCGTCATACGCTTCATTTAAAACCAATAAACCTAACTCGTCGCAAAGTTCATAAAAAACAGGCGCTTGCGGATTGTGACTTGTACGGATTGCATTTACACCAATTTCTTTTAATGTTTTAAGTCTTGTTTCCCAAACTTCTCTTGGCACTGCAGAACCTAAAACACCTGCATCATGATGCAAACAAACCCCTTTCATTTTCATCCATTTTCCGTTTAATGCAAAACCATTGTTGGGATCGAATTTAAAGTCTCTGAAACCGGTTTTGGTTACCGTTTCATCAATTTGTTTTCCGTCTTTAAAAACGGTGGTTTTAAGCTGGTATAAATTTGGATTCTCTAAATCCCATAATTGTGGATTTTTCACATTTATTGTAGTCGATATCTTTCCGTTTTTATTCGCGGCCACTTCTACTTTTGAAGAAGATTTTCCAACCGATTTTCCATCTTTTGAGATCAATTCGTTTACAACCGTAAGACTTGATTTTGCAGCTGAACCATTTTCAACTTCAACCTCAACATTTAGCGTTCCTGTTCCTTTTTTTACTTCCGGATAAGCGTAAACTCCCCATTGTGCAATATGAACCGGATTTGAATATACCAACCAGACATCACGGTAAATTCCTGAACCTGTATACCATCTTGAATCGGCACTCTGACTATGATCTACACGAACCGAAATGATATTTTCTCCACCATAATTGACATACTGAGTCGCATCATAAGCAAAAGAAATATAACCGTTTGGACGTTTCCCTAATGAATGTCCGTTGATGAAAACTTCGCTTCTGTTGTAAACGCCTTCAAAATACAAATACACTTTTTCTCCTTTTTTATTCTGAGGAATCGTAACTGATTTACGATACCAGCCAATTCCGCCAGGCAGGAAACCAGTGCAACTTGCCAATGTTGGGCTCAATTGTCCTTTTACGCTCCAGTCATGCGGAACATTTACCGATTGCCATTTGCTATCATCGTAAGTTTGTTTTTGAGCCTCAGGAGTATCCTGAAGATTGAATTTCCAATTGTCATTGATTTTCTTTGAATCTCCAAACGAGATCTGACTGAATGCAGACAAACACGAGAAGAGTAATACGGGTAGTAAGATCTTTTTTGTAAACATTTTTTTAAAGGTTCTAAGTGGCTAAGAATCTATCCCGAAGCCTCGGGACTTAGCTTTTTGTTATTGTAAATTTGTTATTTTTTTGTTTCAGGTTGAACTGTGACTGTAAACTGCGACTGAAAACTAATACTCAAGCTCCCCAACAAACGTCACTATCGATTTTGCGGGAATTTCCAGATTGTCAATTTTTTGATTATTTGCTCTTTTTAAATTCGAAGTATCTGAAGTCACATAAGGCGTAAAATCATTGTTTTTTACTGTTCCTTTAGATAAATTGAATTTGTATTGCTGCGCTGATTTTCCGCAGTTTACGGCCACTACAATTAGCTTTTTGTTGGCTACATCTTTGTAAGCAGTCAACATGACATCGTTTGCTGCTTCGAGATCATTTTGGTTGGGAACATCCACTCTAAGCATTCCCGGACGTACAAACAAAGAGTAATTTCCTAAAGCCCAAAGTAGTTTCGAATCGTGAAATTCTCCGTCATTCTTTACGTAATCCGGTGCTGTTCCTCCGGTGCTTTTTCCGTCATCAAGATAGATCAAACCGTCTTTGTAATCGACACGGGTAATCGATGTCCACCATTGCCATGAAGCGGCATTGGCAACTGCAATGTCATTATGAATTAAACGCCCGACAAACAAAGCAGTCTGCATTCCTAAATCCCTTCCTCCGCCTGAACCTCCCGGTATTTCAGCTTCTCCCGGATTTTCTAAAATACAATATTCCGATTGCCAGTATTTTAATCCCGGATTTTGTTTGATGTTGGCAGCAATTAATTTTCTGCTTAATACTTGTCTTTCAATTGGCCAGGTCGTAAAATAACTATGTCCTAAAATAACATTTTTTACGTTTGGGAATTTTGAAACGTTTGTTTTTGTTTTTCCAAAGAAATAATCTATTTGCTTGTCGCGGTCTTCGCTATTTACATTTTCATATAAATAATCAATTTGAGCGGCTTCGGCAATTACGATTTCTGTGCTCATTTTATGGGCTTTCAGTTTTTCCGAAAGTGATTTCGTCAGATCGTAAATTTCTTTGTTTGTAGCCGGAGTTCCTTCCTGACTGTTGGTATCGCCGCTTTTAGGCATCCACTCCCATTGCGGTTCGTTGATCGGGCTTACATAATCGAATTTAATTCCTTCTTTCTTTTCCAACCCCTGAATACTTTGAACTAGAAAATCGGCAAATTTTGGAATTGCACCATCTTGTAGATTCAGTTTATTCTTTTGAGAAGCAAAAGATAATCCGTTTCTGGTCATATAAACCGGCGGACTATTAGTGAAAATCAGGAATTTTTCGACACCACGTTTTTTTGCCGCCTGCAGGAACCATCTTTGTCCTTCTTGTTTATTAAAATCATAAGTACCATCTGCCTGCAAAAAAGATTCGCTTCTTCTCCATTCGTCCGAAACTTTACTTTTTTCACCTTGTTCTGTACTTCCCGCACCAAGATTAAACCTCCAGATCGAAAGTCCGATTCCTTTTGGATTTCCCTGTGCATCGATTTCTTTGCTAAAAAGTAAATCTGCAATAGCATTCTTTTTTTGTTCCGGCCAATTTTTACCCACAAACTGGCATCTCCAGGCATCAGAGCCTCCAAAACCGTCCATGGTTTGTACTACATTATCAGTGCTAATGGTTACGGTTCGCTGTGCAAACGACAGCGAACTCGCGACCAATAAAAGCGAGATGTATACTTTTCTCATTATTTTATTCTTTGTAATTTTTAATCTAGTTTTTTCACAATCTTGTCATTTCGACGGAGGAGAAATCTTCACAAGTAGCTCGACAAAGATTATCGCCTTTGATTGTAGAGTTACTTACGGAGATCCTTCGTCCCTCAGGATGACAAAACCGGGGTTATTACTTTGCAGCTATCAACTTTGTCAAAGTTTAAAACTTTGACAAAGTTTTGCGTGGTCAACCACAATCTGCTAAAAACCTTAGTAACTTAGTACCTCAGCACCTTAGAACCTCTTACTTATATGTCCCTACATAAGTCACAACTGACTTGGCCGGAATTTCAAAACCAGAAGCTTCAACAGCGATTCCTTTTTTCAAACTCAAAGTTTCAGAAGTCGTGTAAGGTGTTAATTTATTATCTGTTAAAGCGCCGCCTGAAAGATTCAGTTTATAGTCTTTCGCCGATTTGCCAACGTTTACTGCTACTACTACCAGTTTTTTTGTTGCTGCATCTTTATACGCAGTTACCATTACACCATTCACGGAAGTGGAATTATCAACACTAGGAATCTGAACTCTCACCATACCTGGCTTTACGAAAAAAGAGAAGTTTCCTAACGCCCAAAGTGTTTTGGAATCTCTTATATAACCGTCGTTTTTGCAATAATCAGCATTTCCGGCTCCGTTGCTTGAACCATCATCAACGTGAATTAAACCGTCTTTGTAATCTCCGCGACTAATAGCCGTCCACCATTGCCAGGACGAAACGCCACCAACAGCAATATCGGTACTAATGATACGGGCTGTCCAGAGTGCCAATTGCATTCCTAAATCTCTTCCGGCACCTGCTCCGCCTGGTAATTCAGAAGTTCCCGGGCTTTCTAAAACACAATATTCTGATGACCAAAGGCTCAGTCCCGCTACTGATTGCGTTCTTGCTGCCGCCAATTGTCTTGAATGTACCAACTCTGTCAAAGGCCACGCCTGCCAATAACTGTGCGCCGAAATGGTCTTTTTTACATTGCTTAATCCTGCAATACTTTTGGCCGAATTCACTCCAAAGAAATAATCGATTTGGTTAGATCTGTTTTCTTTACCTGAAATTGTTTTATACAAAGGCTCATAAGATCCTCCTTCTCCCACTACGATCTTAGCTTCAAGCCCTTTTGATTGTAATTTTGGCGACAAAACATTTACAAAACTGTAAATATTAGCATTGGTTGCCGGAGAACCTTCTTGTCCTGAACCGTCCCATTCGTATTGTGGCTCATTAAAGGGAGACACATAATCGATGGTTAAACCGTGTTCTTTTTTTAATTTATCTAAAGATGTTGTCCAGAAATCAGCCAATTCTGACCATTTGCTGTCTTTTATATTATAAAATTCTTTGATGCTTGCGTGCGCTTTTCCGTTTTGTGTTAAGTAAACCGGAGCACTATTGGCGAAAGCCAGTAATTTCTCTAAACCACGCTCTTTTGCTGCTTTCATAAACCAAACCTGACCTGCTTGTTTGTTCATGTTGTACGTAACTCCATCTGTGGTAAAACATTCTGTACGTCTCCATTCATCTGTAATATCACTTGCATCGCCTTGTTCAGCACTTCCTGAACCAAGGTTGAAACGCCATAATGATAATCCGATTCCTTTAGGATTTCCGTCTGTATCTAACTCTTTACTGAAAAGTAAATCGGCGATTTTATTTTTTTTATCCGAAGGCCAATTTTTACCTATAAAATTACTTTGCCAGGCATCAGAGGCTCCAAAGCCTTCCATCGTTTGAAGATTCGCATCCAGATTGATACTTAGCTCTGCAGTACCAGTTTCTGAATCTGAATTTCCGTTGTTTTCAGAATCGCAACTTACCATAAAAGAGTTTGCGAAAAGTAAGCCTGCACATAGCAGACTTACTTTATTGTTGTTGATTAATCTCATCTTAGTAATTAGGATTTTGAGTGATTAATCCGCCACTTAAGTCAATTTCGATTTGTGGTATTGGCCACAATAAGTGTTTCGCAGGATTAAAATTGATTCCTTTATCCTGAGGTTCTCTTAAATTGGTAGTTTCGTACGGATCTGTAGAATTCAGGTTGTACTGAACAAAAGTTCCGTTTGCTCCCATTAGAGATTCAATTACCGGTCTTCCTGTATTTGGATCTTTTTCACGACGAATATCATACAAACGCAATCCTTCGAAAGCCAATTCTAAACGACGCTCTTTGTAGATTTGTCTTAAAAGCGTTGGTCCTGATAATCCTGTTTTTGGATCTAATTTTACACGGGCTCTGATAATATTGATATCCCCTAAAGCGTCTCCACCAGTATGATAGTTGGCTTCTGCTCTTGTAAGATACATTTCGGCCAAACGAATCAACGGAATATTCAATGGTAAGTGACCATCTTTTTTATCTAATGCACGACGTGTTGCAATCGGGATGTAATATTTACGACAAATACGTCCTGATTTATTATCGTTTAAACTGAATTTGTGCGTTGGATTCAAAACCTCGTCTCCGTAAGCCGCTTCTCCCCATTTTGTAATGGTACTTCTGCGACGGATTACATCATTCTCTGACAGATAAGCATTCTCTAAATCGCTGGTTGGCATACACCATCCCCAACCGTCTAAAACGTCTCCGGCATCATTACTTGGGAAGTTTTTCTTGTCTTCACCTCTTGCTCCTGCCAAAGTTGGTAAAGCAGCACCAAGATTTTTATCCTGAACAGATGAAGTTTGTGCCTCTAGAATCGATTCTACTCCGTTATGGTTGTTTACATTCCAGATGTTTAAGAAATCTGCTTCAAGAGCAAAAGGTCCTTCTGTAATGACTTTGTTTGAGTATAATTTGGCTTCAGCCCATTTTTCCTGAAACAAAGAAACACGCGCCAATAATGCATAAGCTGCCCATTTGTTGATTCTTCCGTTTCTGGCTACAGGAGCACTTTCTAATTTTGCAGCAGATTCTTTAAGATCGGCTTCAATTTGCGCATAAACAGCTGCAACAGGACTGCGTTGTAAATTTAGATCTGAAGTTCCTAATACTTTTGTATATAAAGGAACTGCTCCATAAAGATTCACCAATTCGTAATAGCAATAAGCACGAACGAATAAAGATTCTCCCATATATTGATTTTTCAGCGCATCAGAAATTGGCGATGCTGCCATTTTCTCTAATCCAATATTGGCGGATTGAATGGTATAATAATGAGCGGTATAAGCACCATTCATATCTCCCATATTATCAGGTGTAATCAGGTATTGCGAAGCTGGTCTGTGTGCACTGTTATCCTGACCTGTATTACCCATCCAGGCATCATCAGTAGCCATTTCGTTGGTTACTCTTGGCGCTGTTAGTACCCACCAGTCTTTGGCAAGCAATAATCGCTGTGTTAGTTCATTAGCATAATTCTCACATTCCTGCGCAGTTTGAAAGTAGTTTTCTAAGGTTTGTTTACCTCTTTCGTCTTTTTCAATAAAATCGCTGCATGAAACTGCAATTAGAGAAAAAGCTAGTATTGATAATATCGTTTTTTTCATGTCGTTTTTTATTAAAATGCTACATTAAGCCCCATCAAAATAGTTGGCTGAACCGGATAGTTCCATCCTCCAAAACCTGCTCCTTTTACTCTGTCGCCTTTGTCAGGATCTCCTCCTGCAACTTCAGGATCAACACCATCGTACTTGGTCCATGTCCATAAATTTTGTCCTGATAATGAGATTCTCAATTTGTCTAAACCAAATTTGTTGTAGAATGAATATCCAACCTGAAGGTTTTTCATACGTACAAACGAACCATCTTCAACATATAAAGAAGAGAATTTGGTAAAGTTTTCGTTGTTATCATCTTTAGACAAACGAGGAACACGGTTTGAAGTTCCTTCGCCATGCCAAGCCATTTGCTCTAATCCGCTTACTTTGTTGGTTAAGCTTGCACCATTGTATAAATCCGAAATGTTTTCGTTTACGATTTCATTTCCAATACTTGAATAAAAATTGGCTACCAAATCAAATTGTTTGTAAGCAAAATTCAAGTTCAGACCTACGTTGTAATCCGCCCATGGAGAACCAATTTTTGTACGGTCTTTTTCGTCTATTTTTCCATCACCGTTTACATCTTTAAAACGAACATCGCCCACCTGAGCATACGGTTGTAATTTTGTTCCGTGCTCATCTGTATGCGAATTTAATTGTGTCTGATTTTGAAATAAACCATCGGCTACATATCCGTAAAAGAATCCAGGCTCTTCTCCTTTTATGGTTAGAGTTCTGTTTCCTGATCCGTAAAGTCTTTCTCCTTCAGATGATAGTGAAAGCATTTCTACGTTTACCGTTGTAAAAGTTACATCTACGCCATAAGAGAAATCCCCTTTTTTATCTTTATAAGAAACCAATAAATCAATACCGCTCGATTGCATAGAACCTACGTTTGACCAGATTTTTGAATTGTCAGGAAAACCACTATAAGTTGGAAATTGTTTCAGGAACAACATATCCTTGGTTTTCTTTTGATAATATTCAAGAGATCCTGATAATTTGTTTTTCCATAAACCAAAATCAAGTCCAAAACTCATATCTTCTACTGTTTCCCATTTAATGTCTTTATTTGCCATTGATGAAGGGAATGAAGTATCGCCCACTACATCGCCAATAGGATAAAATCCTTGCCCAATGTTTGATTGATAAACTGCTGTTGGTAAACCCTGATTTCCTACTTTACCCCAACCTGCTCTAAATCTTAAATCGCTTAAAACATCTTTTGTAGACTCCATAAATCCTTCGTTAAGAATTCTCCATGAAACAGATGCCGATGGGAAATTGGCCCATTTGTTATTCGTCATGAATTTCGAAGATCCGTCACGTCTGAATGTTCCAGTAAAGTAATATTTACTATCATAGTTATAAGAAAAACGAGAGATATACGACATCAAAGAACTTGACCAGCTGTTACCACCGCTATTACGGTTTTTGGTTGCAGCATTTAATTCTCTCATGGCATCAGTATTATTAGGCACGCCTTCTCCGTAACCCCAAAGGTCTTTACCATTGTACTCTTCCATCGTATTACCTACCATTAAAGAGAAATTATGCTTTTCTGCAAATGCTCTTGAATAGGTAATGGTATTTTGCCATGTCCAGTCCACATTTGTTGTATTCCATCTTTCGATCGTGTTGATCTCTGCTTTTTCGTGTGCAGCATCGATGATGAAATCCGGTGTAAATTTGCTTCTTACTTTATCTCCTACTTCTACAGAAGCCTGAGTACGAATTACTAAACCTTTTATTGGCGTATATTGTAAATACCCGTTTGTATTTAAGTTGTACTGATCTGTAAAATCATCATAACGTTTTACAGAGGCAACAGGATTCCAAACGTATGAAGGAGAGCGTGCAAAAATGCTGTATTCGTTTTCTAATCCTGTCAATTGATCTGCTGGTTTGTAAACAGGCGTAATAGGATCAATTTTATCAAAATCAGACCAGTTTCCTGGAGCTCCGTAAGTTTCATAACGAGGATTTAAAGTAATTCCGGCAGAAAATTTATCCGAAAATTTAAAATCGTTATTGATTCTCATCGTGATTCTTTCCCATCCACCTACTTCATAAATAGATTCTGAGTTATAGTAGTTTAAACTAATAGAATAGGTATGTTTGTCAGAACCTCCGCTTACTCCCAAAGAAGCATTTGTTACAGGCGCTCCGGATTTTATTCCTGCTTTCCACCAATCTGTTGTTTTCCCTTGATATTGCGACGGATTTGGCAAATAATCTGCATAACCTGAGTTGTTGTAGGCTTTGTTCATAATCGTAGCATAACCTACAGCATCTGCCATATTATAAGGGTTATTCATCATCTGAATCCCTGAACTTAAATCAAAATTGAATCTTGTCTGACCGCTTTTACCTTTTTTAGTCGTAATTAAGATAACTCCATTCGAAGCACGAGAACCGTAAATTGCACTCGCAGAAGCATCTTTTAAAACCTCCATAGATTCGATCTCGTTATTGCTTAAAAAGTTGATGCTCGTTCCCATTGGGATTCCGTCAACTACATAAAGCGGATCTGTGTTTAAGTTTACCGTAGAAATACCACGAATTAAAACCCTTGGCTGAGCGCCAGGACCACCCTGACCTGTAACCTGAACTCCGGCTACTTTACCCTGCAAAGATTCTGCAACGTTACCAACAGTCATGGTTTGCAATTCTTTTCCTTTTATAGAAGAAATTGAACTCGTTACATCACTCTTTTTTACAGCGGCATAACCTACCACTACAATCTCGTCTAATACCTGACTTGATTCTTCCAGAATAATATTGATAAGGGTTTGATCTCCCACCGTAACTGTTTTATTGGCAAAGCCAATGAACGAAAACTCGATCTGTGCATTTTTGTTTGGAACCGAAATCGCAAAATTTCCATCAAAATCTGTAGCGGCTGTACTCGTACTTCCTTTAATCATTAAGTTCACTCCCGGAATGGGCACATTGCCTTTATCCTTAACAGTTCCTTTTACTGTTATTTGACCAAATGTTGCAGCACTGCACAACATGGTGATAAACAACCATATAAATTTATATTTCATCTTAAGATATTTTTTTTATTAAATGCTATAAGTGAGATTATAACAACTATTTTTTTGTAACAAAAAGTCTTTCCAATTCGGTATCAAGAACTACTTTATACACTCCGGGAGCTGCTGGATATTTAGCATTTCCGTTTTCTCCAGGCGACATTGTAGCAACACCGTTTTTGATTAATCTCCATGATGGGCTCCACCATTGACCTGTAAAAGTGGCTTCCATTTGTCCTGTCAAAGTATACTCTCCTACCAATTGGTAAGGATTGTTTGGATTATTGGCTAAATGCAATCCTGTCTGAACCCAAGCCGTCCAGGTATCCCAGTCAGCACCTTGAATTCCGGATCCGCAAACGCTCACAAAAGGTTTTCTTTTTACTTCTTCGTCATGCCATAATCCATTAGCCACATCTGTCCAAACTTTGCTTGAAGGCGTGTATTTAGTTGCAGTATATTTTAAAGTATTCGGATTTACTTTGATTACATAATATCCTTTTGTAGGTAAGATAATTGGTGTTGAAGCCACGTCATCTACTAATTCTCCCGAAGTATTTAAACCAAAACAATGTGGAGCAAAATCTGATTCCTGTCCTAAGAAATAAATCTCTTTATTGTCTTTATCAGCATAATATTTAAACTCGAAATCTTGTCCGTTTTTATCATGAAAGTACATCGGAACTCCCACTGCGTCTGTTGTAAGGTTGGTACCTTTTGGCTGATCGCATAAATAAATGGCCGGATACTCATTGGTAGCCACAACATTTACATTTAATGTTCCGGTATTTGGGATCACAAATTTATCTTTTGCTGTAATCGTTAAAACATAATTATCCGCCGTTACCGGTAATGTATAGGTTTTATTGAAAGTGTACGATTGTGGTGATCCTGTTAATTGAACTGTTTCGTCGATACCCAATGCAGCACACTGAATTTGAATATAATCGATTCCTGAATCGTCGTTCACCACAAAATTTACGGGCATCTGATTACTTGTCGACAATAAAATAACTGCTCCTTCTTTTGGAGTAATCATTGTTATTGATGGCGCAGTAAATTCTCCGTCAAGACGTAAGTTGATATCTTCGTCGATTGCGTTTCCTGAAACATCAGTAATGGTTAGTTTTATTTTGAAAGCTTCAGAGGTTCCTCTATTGGATGGAACTTCGAAAAAATAACTTAAGTCGTATGATTTAAGTAAAGGATCTGTTGCAAAAGCAATGACTTTGTCTAGTGATAATTCCGGAATTTGAATTCTCACGCTTTTTAATCCCAAATCGTCAGCCAGAGCGGCTTTAATTTCAAATTTCCTGCTCGGTGCTCCGTAAATTTCTTTTGTTGATACTACAACAGTAGGATTGTCAGAGCTTGGAAAATCAGATTCGTTATTTTGACATCCGGTAAAAAGGACAGCAAAAACAGCAAGAAAAAATAAAAATACATTTTTTTTCATTTTTTGATTTTTAAGGTTAGGTTAGTTAGTTTATTGTAAAGTGATAATCGAAATAAATCGTGTAGGTTAATTGGTGAGGATATTGTTGCCGCTATTTTTTTAGGGGAAAAACAACAGAACAAATTTCATTATAGGATTGTTTTCATATTGGTGAGTTTGGTTAATTGTTTATAGTTAGAAAATTGGTCAATTAGTAAATGTGATAATTAGAAAATTTGTCAATTAGATAATTTGATAATTGAAAACTGTGCTTTATTTAATTCGAAAATTTGGAAACTGTAATCATTATCTAATTTTCTAATTGAAAAACTCTTTATTTTACCCCGCAGCTTTTACTGCGGGTTTGATAAGTAACATGTAAAACCAACTCTTACTACCTTATTTTTAAAGAAGGCTCAATTCTTTAAATAGATCAAAAACTTATCGTAAAATAAACACTTATAGTATACACAGTAATTCAACTAACAGATTACTATAAGTGCAAAGAAATGTATTATAGAGACTTTCAAGGAGGGGTAAAATGGAAAAAAAAGGAGGTCAAAATTGCAATTAACTATTATTTTGGATTAAAATTTAAGGAGTATTAAAAAATACCAGTCTATTTTTGAATTATATGTAATTACCAAATAAAACACTCTTTTCCGGCTAAAACGTTTGCGTTTTCTATTTAAGAATACTTCACAAAGAATACACACTTGATTTGTTATTTAGATTTATAGGATAAAAATATTTTTCAGGAGCTAATCCCGCTATCCGTTCCACCCGAGCGATAGCGAACTGACGAAGTAATCTTTTGTGCCGAACACCGGCACAAAAGTATTTCCTCTTCTATCGGGGCTAGGACAATCATTTTCATAACAATGTTATGGTGTAGTTTGTCATCCTGAACGAAGGATCAAACTAGAAACTCCGCGAAGAAAATCGTCAATCTTTATCGAGTTACTATTGTGATTTGCTTCGCCTGTTAGCTATCGCTCAAGTCTCCCTTCGGTCGAAATGACAAACTGAACTTGAGACATCTGAATAATTACCAAGTCTAAAATCTATTTAATAACATTAAGATCTGAGTTAAATGAGCTCTTGTATTTTTTGATGTATTCTGAAGGTGTCATCCCGAAGAGTTTTACAAATTGCTGTCTGAAATACTTAGGATCTTCAAAACCTACTTCGGCACTTGCCTGCGTAATATTGATATCTTCTGTAAGCATAAGCATTGCCGCCCGCCTGATTCTTACCGAACGTATAAATGCATTTAATGTCTGCCCGGAAATAATTTTAATTTTGGTGTACAATGTTCGATGACTCATTCCCATTTCCAGGGCAAAGTTTTTTATTGTAAAATCTCTTTTATGAATGTTGGCTTCTACAATATCGATGCATTTTTTAAGGATTTCCTGGTATTCCTGCGGCACTTTTTGAGTGTTCTCTTTAAGGGTAATGCTGTCGAGGAAATAGGTTCGCAAATTGTTACGGTTACGCAATAACGAATCTACACGCGCGACCAATATATCATCATCAAATGGTTTGGTAATATAATCATCTGCTCCGTCATTGATACCCTGAAGATGTGTTTCAGGATTTTTTGAAGCCGTTAATAGAATGACCGGAATATGAGATAAGGCGTTATTTTCTTTAATTTTTCGGCACAGTTCCAGACCATCCATTTCCTCCATGGTAATGTCGCTGATGACCAAATCCGGCATGTGTTTTTTGGTTAGTTTTAAACCTTCTTCGCCATTCTCTGCGCTGTATACGATATAAGATTCTGAGAATAATTTGATCAGATAGGCTCTTATTTCGGCATTATCATCAATAATCAGAACGGTGCGTTTATCAGTCAGCATAATTTTTTGGAAATCGCTTTCTGAAACCGAAGCATTCAAAGCCTGATTTTCTTCGCTGTCGTCTATAATAAGTTCATCAAACAACTGGCTTCTTTGCGGGATTTCGTTTGTAATTTCGACATTATCAAAATGACTGTCTCCTTTTAGAAAAGTTAGCTTAAAGGTACTTCCTTTGCCTATTTCACTGGTACAGCTTACGGTTCCTTTGTGTTTGTCTACAAAATATTTTACAATATAAAGTCCGATTCCGAAACCGGTTCCTATGGATACTTTAGATTTTACCTGTTTGAATTTCTCGAATATGACATCAATATCTTTTGTATCGATTCCGTCTCCGCTATCTGAAATTTCTAACTGAACTTCTTCATCGTTTTCTGTTAGTTTAAGATTGATTTCTCCGCCAATTGGTGTGTATTTGAACGCATTTGACATGAGATTGAACAACGAAATTTCGATTTTCTCGTAATCGCCAATAATGACAATTTCATGATCCGGAATTAGAAAGTTATACCGAATGCTTTTGTCTTTTGCCTGGTTGACAAAACATTGGTAGACTTCGTTGCAAAGATTATTGACATTGATAGGCGATAATCTGAGTGAATCGGCATCATTTTCGGCTTTCCTGAAAAGCAATAACTGATCGACCAGACTTAAAAGCCTTCTGGCGTTGCGATGCGCAATGGCCAAATCACTTCCCGAAGATCCGTTTTGTACGCTTTCTTTCTGAACTGCTTTTTTCAACGGATTTATAATCAGCGAAAGCGGTGTTCTAAATTCATGCGAGATATAGGTAAACATTGACGATTGCTTCTCGGCAACTTCTTTTTCTTTCTTGCTTTCTAACTCAGCAATTTTGACTTTATATTTGAGTTTTTCTTTGTTTTTACTGTATTGTAAATAGGCAAAAATAGCGCCGATACCTGCCAGTACATACAATAAATACGCCCACCAGGTTCTGTACCACGGTGGCAAAACTTCAATGGTAATCAGGCTTACTTCTTTGTTCCAGCCTCCTTTAAAATTGGTGGTTTTTACTTTAAAAATGTATTTCCCTTCAGTCAAACGGGCATAATTGGCTTTTCGGGCCTGACCCACATAATTCCATTGCTCATCCCAGCCTTCTAAATAATACGCATAATTTATTTTGTCGGCATTATTATAATCTAAAGCAACAAACTCGAGTGATAAAGTGGTTTGATCGTAAGGCAGGCTTACTTGTTTTATTTTTCCGCCATCCCATTCTAATTCGTTTTGACTTTCTTCGATAGGCAAATTGTTAACGTAAAAATCAGATAACAATAAGTTATTCTTTTGATTGAATCCTTTTATGGCTTCGGGGAAAAAGGCATTGAAACCGTTTATTCCTCCAAACAAAAATTCTCCCGTAGATAATTTTAGTCCGGCATTAAAACTAAACTGATTGCTTTGTAAACCATCATTTACAGAGAAATTACGGAATGTTTTTCGTTTTTTATCGTATCTGCAAATACCATTATAGGTACTCATCCAGAGGTTTCCTTCGTTATCTTCGAGCAATCGTAAAACGGTATTTGAAGGCAAACCATCGTCTGTGGTTAATCGTTTGAAAGTGTTTGTTTTTCGATCAAATAACAATAATCCGCCTTCCTGAGTTCCTAACCAAAGGTTTTTATCCTTGTCTTCGTGGATGCATCTTACGGGATTTCCGATCGTAATTTTATTGATTTTTCGGGTATTTTTTTCAATAGAAAATAATGAGGTATAATTTCCTGCCCAAAGCTTTCCGTCGCTGGTTTCGGTCATGCATTGCAAATTTGTAACCGAAGGATCAAAAAGTGTGAAGCTGTTTTTTGCTCTGTCAAGAAAATACAAAGCGCCTTCATTGGTACCGCTTGCCCAGATATTGGCTTTTGAATCTTTGTAGACAAACCAAATGTTTTTCTCTATTTGTTTCGTGTACGGGTTATAACAGGTATATGGTGTAACGGTATTGTTTTTGGGATTAATTTTATTTACGCCTCCGGCCCAGGTCGAAAGCCAGATTTCGTTGTTATTATCGCGCAGAATTCCAGTGATAAATTTGCTTGAAAGTTTGTTGCTGTAATTGGTATAGGAATTATTTTTGCGGTTCCAATATTTTAGTCCGGCGCCGTCTGTACCCACCCAGACATTGTTTTTTTCGTCTTCACAAAAAGACAGGATAAAATTCTCTACAAGATCTTTTGAATTGTATTTGATGCTTTTAAAGTATTTGGGCGTATTGCTGAGCATACTGATTCCGCCACGAAGGGAACCAAACCATTTGTTGCCGGATTTATCTTCGTATAAACTCCAAACCGAATTACTTTTAGCAACCTGATTTTCTTTTATCGCATTTGCCGGAATGGCTTTTTTGCTGTTACCAACGACTTTATAAATTCCGGAACCGTCTGTGGTGATCCATATCTCATTTTTTTTATCTAAAAGAAGGTCTGTAACACTGCTTTTGGTCGTAAAATAATTTTCAGACAACGAACCTGACTTGGTATTGAAGAGAAACAAACCTTCATCTGTTCCTAGTAATAAATTCCCATCGGCGGCCAGTTTCATTGCTTTGACTTCTATCGACAGAGGAAAAACAACTTTTAGATTTTTAGAAGCATAACTATAACTGCACACACCTACATTCCTGATATACACCCACGAATGATTGTTTTTTTTATCGTCCTGAATGGCAATCGCGTCATAATTATTAACGGTGATTCTGTTTCCGGGAACGTTTAACGCAATATGTTTCCCTGTAAAAGAACCTTTTTCGAACGCAATTAAACCTAAATTTTGAGAAGCCACTAAAACCAAATCATCAGAAACGGATCGCATCTGGTGAATAATATCTTTCAGGGTTTCAGGCTTTTTACCCGAAACGGCATATTGTACAGCATGAAATGTTGCAGTGGTTTTATTGTAAATACAAATTCCGTTGGAACCTCCTACCCAAATATTTTTTTTGGAATCTCCCTCAATATTGTAAATGGTATTGAACAACAATGATTTTTTATCGTTGATTCGGTTTCGGAATACTTTAAAATTATACCCATCGTAACGATTGAGTCCGTCGTAGGTACCAAACCACATATATCCATCGCTATCCTGAAAAATGGTGGTAATCGAATTATTAGACAATCCATCAGAGATATCAAGAAATTTTACAGGATTGTCCTGCGAATACATCAGCGGAGAAAAACCAAATAATAGGATGAAAAGTAGCGCTAAATACTTCAAAATAAAAAATGTTTTTAGATTTTGTGTAAATAGTACAATTATAAGCTAATTTTATAGATATTTCATAAAAACAATGTTACAAAAATCACTTTCAGCCCAATGTTTATAGGATTTTACCCTATTATTGATTTTTAATAAACTAATCCCTACGTGAAAAAAGTTAATGCCATGAATGCAGTAAGACATAAAGATTTTTAATTGGTTAGCGCTTAAAAAGTTAATGCCACTAAGACACAAAGGCACTAAACTTTTCTTTTGCTTTTTTTAATTTATAGCCACAGATTAAAGGATTAAAAAGATTTTTTAAATCTGCTTAAATCTTTTAAATCTGCGTGAAACAAAAACTTAGTGTCTTAGCGCCTTCATGGCAAAATATACTTTGTGCTAAATTCTAGCCGCATTTAGATGAACCGCAATCACTACAAGTAAGGCAGCCTTCCTGATAAATAAGGTTCTCTGAGTTGCAATTGCTGCATTTTTGTCCGCGTACTTCGGTTCCGTCTACAATGTAGCGTTTCAGGGCACGCGTTACACCATTTTTCCAGGTATTTATAGATTCGCTATCTAGTTGTAAACTGCTAATTAAATCTACCACTTTATCAATTGGCATTCCGTGTCTCAGAGTACTTGAAATTAGTTTGGCGTAATTCCAGTATTCCGGATTGAATTTATGCGAAAGTCCTTCAATAGTGGTTTTATACCCTCTTGTATTTTTGTATTGAAAGTCATAACGGGTATTTCCATCTTCGTTTTTATTCTTGATAATCAAGCCTTCAGATACCCAACGCGGAATCAAAATTCCATCTTCATCATCTACTAAACCGGTAAAAATTTCATACGGTTTGCCATCTAATAATCCGATAAAAGCTATCCATTTGTCTTTACTGTTCTGAAAACGAACGACATCAGCTTCTAAAACCTGTGGACGTTTGGTGGTAAAAGTACTTGACGGAGTTTCTGCAACTTCTTCCTTTTTTTCTGTATTCGAAATTAAAACACCTGAACGCGAACCATCACGATATACGGTAACACCTTTACAGCCGGCTTCCCAGGCTTCCATGTACAATTTATTCACCATTTCTTCAGGTGTATCATTGGGTACATTAATGGTTACAGAAATAGAGTGATCGACCCATTTCTGGATTTTCCCCTGCATTTTTACTTTATTTAACCAATCGATATCATTACTGGTCGCTTTGTAATAAGGCGATTTCTCTACCAACAGATCAATTTCTTGCTGACTGTAGTTTTTAGAAGTATCATATCCGTTAGTCAGCATCCATTCTTTAAATCGGTGATGAAACACAACGTATTCTTCCCAACTATCACCTAACTCATCAACAAAATCAACTCTTGCGTCTTTATCATTTGGATTTACTTTTCTGCGGCGTTTATAAACCGGAAGAAAAACAGGCTCAATACCTGATGTTGTTTGGGTCATTAAACTGGTCGTTCCGGTTGGTGCGATGGTTAATAATGCAATATTACGACGTCCGTATTTTTGCATTTCCTGATACAATTCATTGTCGGCTTTTTTTAATCGAAGTAAAAATGGGTTATTTTTTTCTCTTTTAGCATCATAAATAGCAAACATTCCGCGTTCTTTGGCCAGATTTACTGATCCGCGGTAGGCTTCTATGGCAAGCGTTTGGTGTATTTTTTCGGCAAATAAAACGCCTTCTTCGCTTCCGTAACGCAATCCTAGTGCGGCCAGCATATCGCCTTCAGCAGTGATTCCAATTCCGGTACGACGTCCTTCATTGGCTTTATGCTTGATATTTAACCAAAGATTTTTTTCGACCAATTTTACTTCATCGCTTTCCGGATCCTGACTGATTTTTTCTAAAATCGCATCAATTTTCTCTAATTCAAGATCAATGATATCATCCATCATTCTTTGAGCGGCAGCAACATGTTTTTTGAATAGTTCAAAATCAAAAGTAGCATTTTCTGTAAACGGATTATTTACATAAGATAACAGGTTTATGGCTAACAAACGGCAGGAATCATAGGCACAAAGCGGGATTTCGCCACAAGGGTTTGTCGATAAGGTTTTGTAGCCCAAATCAGCATAACAATCCGGCAAAGATTCGTTGATAATGGTATCCCAGAATAAAATTCCCGGTTCTGCTGATTTCCATGCATTGTGAATGATTTTATCCCAAAGTTCTTTTGCTTTTATCACTTTAGAATATAAAGGTTTATCGCTAAAAATGGGATATTTCTGTTCGTATAAAGCATCGGCTTTTACGGCATTCATAAACAAATCGTCTATTCGTACAGAAACATTGGCTCCGGTAACTTTTCCCTGCTCCATTTTAGCATCAATAAAATCAGCGGCATCAGGGTGATTTACAGAAACAGAAAGCATCAAAGCGCCACGACGGCCATCCTGAGCAACTTCGCGGGTTGAATTTGAATAACGCTCCATAAAAGGAACTAATCCTGTAGAGGTCAACGCTGAGTTTTTAACCGGAGAACCTTTTGGACGTACGTGAGACAAATCGTGCCCTACTCCGCCTCTTCGTTTCATAAGCTGTACTTGTTCCTGATCAGTTTTCATGATTCCGCCATAGGAATCTGAATTATCATTACCAATCACAAAACAATTGGATAATGATGCAACCTGAAACGGATTTCCGATTCCCGTCATTGGACTTCCCTGAGGCACGAGATATTTAAAGTCTTTGATCAGGTCAAAAACTTCTCTTTCGCTCATAGGATTTGCATATCGGCTTTCGATTCGCGCTATTTCTGACGCGATACGATGGTGCATATCGTTGGGGGATTTTTCAAAAATATTACCTTGAGAATCTTTAAGAGCATACTTGCTTACCCAAACTGTTGCGGCCAGACTATCTCCTTTAAAATATTCTAAAGAAGCCTGAATTGCTTCATCCTGACTATAAATAGTAGTGTTGTTTTTTGTAGCTGTGATTTCATCCATGATTATGATATTTTTGACATTTTTTGTGAGTGGTAAAATTAGAACCAAATAAACTCTAAAAAAAATCAAAGCAAAAAAGTTCCCAAAAAACAACTATTATTTATTTGATTATAAATACATTAAAAATTTATAAACATCGAAAAGTTAACAAATAAATACATTTTTAGACCATAAAAAAGAGAAAACATGACAATAATCATTGAATGATAATAATCACGAAAATGCGTTAAATAAAAATACAAAACGATAATTTTTCTTACTTATTTTCAATGATTGATTTTTAATTAAGGGTTTTTAAAACTTCTGATTTTTATAATCGTTTTATGCTGCTATTAATACTAAAAAAAAACTTCAGGAAATTTACCTGAAGACTTTTTTATTTAGTGTTTTAAAGATCAATTATCATCAATTTCCTTTTACTCTTTTCTAAAATACTTCTCCATGCAACCATTATTAATGCTAAAAATCCAAAAAACATTCCAGCCCAAGGAATATTGTTAATTGTACTGTGAGAAATTATCCAACCTCCGGCAGCTGTACCTAGAAATACGCCCAAATTACCAAAAGAAGTAGCCAGACTATTCGCAAATTCTAACGATTTTGGTGCTGCTGAAATCATATACGCTGAAGCGTTTAAAAAACAAGGTGCATAAAAAAATCCCCAAATTATGATTACAATTATAGTAATCCAGATATTATCTCCTGAATACATCAATATTAAAGGAATAATCACGGTTCCTGAGAGGAAAAAAGCTACTGTTTTGGTGATACTTTTCGTTAGCATTTTCCCGGAAAGCCAATTAGAAAAAACTCCAACAACACCAAATAAAAGTAGCATATAACTAACCGTTGCCATGTCTAACTTTCTAGTTCGTCCTAAATAATCAGCAAAATAACTGTAGGTAGAAAACCAGGATGCAATCATAAAAAAGTTCATTGCTGTACTTAAAATAAAGGAACTATCTTTTAAAATCTTAATCTGACTTCCGTATGATTTTTTTTCGGGTACATCTCTGGATGGCATTATTTTAAAAATAGCAATTAAGGCCACAGCACTTACTATTGTCTGAACATAAAATGAAGACTGCCAGCTAAAAAGACTGGATAAATAGGTTGCAAAAGGTACGGTTGTAACCATTGCCAATGCAATTCCGCCAAGAACAATCCCCATTAATTGATTTTCCTCACTCTTTTTTCCTGAAGCTACCGCTGCCGAAATTGCGGTTGCTATGTAAACGGGCTGTAAAAATGCCGGCAACATTCGAACAATCATTAAAAGCCAAAAAGGCGGAGAAAATGCCGAAACAACAGTCGAAAACAAAAAGATAAAAATAGTGGTGAGCATTATTTTTTTTCGATCAAAACCTGAAGAAAGCAACAAAGTAATAAATGGACCTGTACATGCAATAACCAATGCAAATGCACTTAAAAGATAAGCTGCTTTGTCTATCGTTATTTTATAATATAAAGCAATTTGGGGTAAAATACCAATAATCCCAAATTCTGTTGTGATGATCCCAATCATTCCAAGACATCCCACGTATGCAATTTGTTTATTTAACTTCATTACTATCTAAATTTAGTGATGAATAAATGGCATTTTTGATGGTTTGTCCCTGACTGGGTATTTCGGTGAGTGCTATTGCCCTAATAAGTAACGACGAGTATTTAAACATATTTTAAAAATTTTGAATTAGAATTGTAAAATTACTATGAGTGCCCTATTTTTGCACTATACACATCCAATTGTGTGGTACTAACAAAAAAGTAAGTAATGGCAAAAAGAAAAGAAACATCTACCAATTCAGAAAATAGAAATTATTTTGCAACCTGCGATCTTACTTATGCTGTTTGCCTTATTGGTGGTCGCTGGAAACTATTAATACTTTGCAAGCTTGAAAATGGAAAACTTAGATTTGGAGAATTAAGAGACCAAATTTGCAACATTACAGAGCGTATGCTGACCTTGCAATTACGCGAACTGGAACGTGATGGAATGGTAAAAAGAACTGTTTATGCCGAAGTACCGCCCAGAGTAGAATATGAGCTTACTGAGATCAGTCAAAAATTAATACCTATTTGGGAACAACTTAGTAAATGGGGAGGAAAACATAAAGAAACTATGTCGCAAAAAAGTGTCGTAGAAACAGAAAAACTAACCGAAATAATATAAATCATTTTTAAGCAAAAAACCACTCCAAATAAGGAGTGGTTTTTATTTTTAATGTTCTTCAAAAAACAATTAAAAGACTAAAAAATTATGAAACTTTAGTCATTAAATTTTCAATTTTAGAATTCGAAATTTCAGGATTAGCGCCAGGTGCTTCTGCTACCAAAGCTCCAATTGCACAGGCAAAATCTATGGCTGTCTGCGGTTCTTTTCCGGTAAGTAAAGAAGTGGTTAATGCGGCCAGAAAGGAGTCACCTGCTCCTACTGTATCGGCTACTTCGACAGGATAACCTCCGTTTTCATACAGTTTTCCTTCCCACATTAATAATGCACCGTGTTTGCCTTTGGTGACACACATTGCGGTAACATTTGTTTTTTCTGCCATAAAGTGCATGTTCTCTTCTAAACCGGTAAAAGGTGAATGCATAGCTTCGGCAATTTCCAGTAATTCTTCATCATTAAATTTTATAAAATTAGCGGAATGCATTAATTGTTCTAAAATTTCATACGAGTAATGTGGCTTTCTTAAATTCACATCAAAAACCTTATATACTTTTGTCTGTAAGAGTTCTTCAAGGGATTTTCTTGATACTTCGTCTCTGCAAACCAAACTTCCGTAAATTAAAACATCAGCATCGGCAACTATTTTTTTAGCAAAATCGTTTAATACAATTTTATCCCAGGCTGATGGGTAATTGATTTCGTAAGTTGCAGAACCACGCTCGTTTAATGTTACATTCACCAATCCGGTTGGGAAATTTTGAGACTGCATAATCGCATCGGTTTCAAGTCCGAGACTTTTAACCTGACTGATAATTGCTTCTCCGTCGGTATCATTTCCCACGCAGCTAATCATGGCGACATCGCACCCTAATGTTTTCATACGTAAAGCTACATTAAGAGGCGCTCCGCCAATCTTTTTTTCGTTATCAAAAACATCCCAAAGTACTTCTCCGTAGGCTACAGCTTTAAGGTTTTTTCCGTTATTCATTCTAAAACTATTTTATATTAATGTTATTCCGGTTGTATAATCTGAAGATTCGAAATACTACTATTTTGTCCTTCAGCAATTAACCCCCATTTATTTTTGTCTCTTCCGTAGATTCTATTTGTTAAAGCCACTTTTCCGTTGATGTACATTACCACTACACTTCCTTCTGCAATTATTTCAACTTCGTATTTTGTATTGGTTTGCAACTTAAATGGTATTGCGGTCACTTCCTGCGACGCTGAATTATATCCTGAAATTTTAGCTTTTGCAATATCCAAAACAATCTTGTAATAAGCCCCGCTTTCGTTGGTATGAAAAACAAATCCCGAAGTACCATTTGTACCCGATAAAGTGACCTCTGCTTTTATCTTTACTTTTTTACCTATAGTTTTAAACGTTACTAAAGCTTTATTTGTTGCCCCTGACAAGGTATAGTTTCCTGATGTTGTCGTTACATCTCCTGAAGTTGCATCAATTTCAGGTGTTATTTTTTTAGAAAATAAATCCTTAACCTTTTGCGGCGACTGAGTTCCTAAGGTTCCATCAGCCTTTTGTGTCAGCTCATGAATTACCATATTTCCTGCCCAGTCTTTATTTCCTAAATCATTTTCAGGTGTTTTTCTGGCATTCCATCCAAAAACATATCTTTTATTTCCGTCAGAAGCTGTTTTTCCGGCATAAAAATATTCCCCATCGATCCTGTCAATTTCCGGCGTTGTCCACGGTCCGTTGATAGAAGTCGACATTTTATAATGTGTTCCTTTGTTAGCGCTCCAATTTTCAGAAAAAACCAAATACCAGTAACTTCCCATTTTAAAAATATCGGCACATTCCATCATCAGGTAATTTTCCTGCGGTGTTGTGGTGTAAATTGGCGCCTGAACATCCCACTTTCCTGAAACGGGATCAGCACTTGTAAAATGCAGCAAAACTGCTTTTCGGCCCGGTTCTGTTTGTGTACTTACCAACATCGAATATTTTTTAAGTTCGTCGTTGTAAAATACATGCGGATCTCTAAAATCGTAATTGTAATATCCAGCTGGTGCTGTGATTTTAAATGAAGGTACTTTTTTCCAGTTTTTTAAATCAGAACTTGTTGCGCACAAAACGCTTTCTCTGGCGTTTGACTGTATAAAAGCGGGCGTTTCGTTATGCCCTGTATAATAAAAGTAATAAATATTACCCACTTTTACAACTGATCCTGTGCCAATGGCAAAATCAGGATCAGCAGTTGTGCCAAATGGTATCGTTTGACCTTCGTAGGTAAAATGAGCCAAATCTGTACTTAAATATTCATGAATATCATGAAATCCTTTTCCGGCAGGTTTATTTTGTGCGTCGTGCAGAAAGTAAATATGAAATTTTCCGTTGTCGAAAAAAGGCATGATATCTCCTGTATAACCCGCGCTGTAATACGGATCATTAGCCCCCATCCATTGCGAAGGTGGAACAGGAAAAATACTTGCTATCTCGCTATTACCTCCTGAAATTGAACCTCCTATATAATGATCGTCCTGACTGCAAGAGACAAGCGAAAAGAAGATACAAACTGTGGTTATTATATTGCTGTATTTCATTTTTTTTGGAATTGAAAATAGCTTATTTTTTAGCTAAATAATTAATACTGTTTTGTGTCAAAAGTTTAATATTGGTAATAAACTCATTAGACTGACTTGGTACTCCTGAGCTATTGGCTTCATTGTACCAATCATAAGCTCCCATCGAAATCACAATTACATTTTTATTTGTTGCTGTGTTTGGAAATTCTGCTATTGTAACTCTTCCGTCTAGCGAATCATCCCAAGCTTCACTCGCCAGGTTGGTTCCTCCGGTTTGGTTTCTCCATCCTTCTCCGTTTCCATAACCTCCCCATTCCGGTAAAAACCACCATGCGGTATGATTTAGCCTGAAAGTTCCGCCTTGCAGTAAATTGGCTTTTCCGCTTTCAAAAGTGGATAATCCCTGAAATATTGGATGACTTTCGTGACCTTTAAACGACATTCCCCATGAATTTGCATCAACAAATCCGTTTGGAGGAAAATCTCCGAAAACATTATTAGGTCCTTTTCCTGACGGAACAATTCCTAAAGCGTCAACATATTGCGATGCAAAAGAGGTTAAAAGTAAATTACCTCCGTTGGATCTGAAATTTTTCAACGCTGTGGTTACCGCCGGATTATAAGCTACTGCAGGTAAGTTTGCGGCGCTATCAAAATGCCACCAGATAACATTAATTTCACTTAGATCAGCTCCGTTTAAAATGCTTTCGAACGAAATGTATTTGGCGCCCGGGAAATTGTCAAATAACCAGTTTGAGGCCGTAACTTCATCCATATTAGTAATGGCGGATCTTGTTACTGCTGTTCCTACAAAAGCAACTACCAAACCGGCTACGGGAACACCTACATTGGCTGTATAAGTAACACTTTTACCGTTTGAAGTGATTATAAAAGTTACCGCATTGGTAAAATCTATTGTAGTTCCTGAAACCGGTGAAATCGAAACGCCTTCTGTTAATTCGATGACAGGCTGAAGTGCTTTCAGGTTGGTATTTTCAGGCAGCGTCATTGTAATGGTTTTGCTCGCATCGTTTACAGTTGCCCCAACTCCATTAATAGTAAAGCTTTTAATGGGACTTAAAACTACGGCCGTTACGGTATAATCTTTATATAAATTACCATTTACAACTCTGAATTTTACAGGATTTGTAAAATTAACAGGCGTATTTAAATCCAGATTTGATGTTGCGCCTTCTGCCAGAACAATTTCAGGTTTTACAGCTGTAATGTCTGATCCGTAAGGCATTGTAACACTGATTTTTCCGGTAACCTGATCGATGGTTCCCGCTACTCCGTTTATTTTAAAAGCAGTAACATTAGATGGGGAATTGATATCAAAACCTCCATTTTCAAAACTATTTTCGCAGGCTGTAATCACCAAAACAATTGCTAATACTGCCGCCATTTTGACCCAGTATTTATTGATAAGTTTTCTCATATTGATGGTCTTAGAATAGATTAATAACCTGGATTTTGTTTGTACAATCCCTGACTGAAATTAATTTGCTTTAACGGAATCGGGCAATACTCTTCTTTATGAGCATCAAAAAAGGCATCCTGATAATAGGTGCGTTTCATTTTTTCTTTGCTGTAAAATGCATTCATTACTTCATCTGTAACACCCCAACGTACTAAATCAAAGAAACGGTTTCCTTCCATAGCCAATTCTAAACGACGTTCCCAACGCAATGCTTTACGGGCAAAATCCTGTGTCCAGTTGCAATTGCTTCCGTCTACATACGTATTGATTTTAAAGTTTTTTGCATACGGAAGTCTTCCTGTACTTTGCGCTGCACGTTCTCTGATTTGATTGATTAATAGCAAAGCTTCTGATTGTCTTCCTAATTCAATCAGGGCTTCGGCGCGCATTAAAATCACATCGGCATAACGAATTTGTATTCTGTTTTTTGAATTTCCATAAAACGGATCAATATTAACAACACAGCTACAGCTTGGCGCTACATTTTCTTTTAATGAGGCAAAATAACCATAGGTTCCCGGAGATCTTACCCAGGCTTCTACATACAAAAATTCAGGATCGTATTTGTATGGCAAGCCGGGCATTGCAACAGTATGGTATAATCTAGGATCGACCGTGTTGGCATCTCTATTTTTATAATCAAAATCCTGATCGTTATAGGTATCAAATTCCGGCAAACCATTTGTTCCTGTTTTAAACGCATTTACTAAGTTCTGACTTGGTTTATGAAAATCGCAACATCCTAAACCTTGTGGAGTTGAAAGCACATCTGAAAAATTCAATCTTCCGTATAAAGTTCCGTCATTGTCTGAAAACTGAATAGAGAAAATAGATTCGGCACCATTTTCAAAAGGTCCCGGCAAAAAGTTATTGGCAAAATCTGGTTCTAAACTTGCTTTGCCAATTACTTTATCTGTTGCGGCAATTACTTCCTGCATGTGCTGCTGATTGATTCCGGTAACTTTATAAGTTTCGTCTTGCGTGTACGCCTGATACAAACGTGTTTTTGCTAAATACGCGTAAGCTGCTTTTTGAGTCGCACGTCCTACTTGCGGCTGTGTTTCCGGTAAAGCATCGGCGGCAGCCTGAAAATCTTCGGCAATTTTGTTCCAAAGTTCCTCGTTTGAAAGCACTTTGTTTGAAATGGTTTTATAGTTTTCTACCGGAATGTCTTCTGTGATATAAGGAACGCTTCTGAACATAATTTTCAGCATAAAATAAAAATGTCCTCTTAAGAAACGCATTTCGGCCATGCGTGTTTTTTTCAGCGGATAATCTGCTTCTGAAATTTTTTCCAATGCTTTTAAAGCTTTGTTTGCTCTTGAAACTCCAACATAACTGATATACCAGAAGTTGTCTAATTCGGCAAAATCAGGTCTGATATTATTGGATACTTCAAAAAAGTGAAAATCCTGAATATCGTTTGTTCCGCTACCGCCTTTGTAAGCATCATCTGAGCGAACATTTCCAAAAGGCCATAAACTGTACGGTGAATCGTAATGGTCATTGCCTAATTGCGCATAGGCAGCATTCATAAATCCTTCAACCGATTGTGGCGTAACAATATCTTCTTCTGAAAGTACTCCGCGAGGATCATTCTCCAGAAAATCAGAACAGGAACCCAATATTCCAAGTACTAAAAACCCTGTTATATATAGTAATTTTTTCATTTTTTTTGATTTAAGCTTTAATTATAAAGTAAAATTAAGACCAGCGGTAAAAGTGGTGGGCTGCGGATATCCAAATCCTGCGTTTTCAGGATCTACACCCGTAAAATTCTTAGCATCAATGATCAGTAAATTTTGTCCGCTGATGTAGAATCTAAAGCTATCGAAATTCATTTTTTTCAATAAATCTTTTGGTAAGCTATAGCCCAATTGCAAAACGCGAAGTTTTAGATAGTTTCCGTTTTCTACATAATAAGTCGAAAATCTTGATTCGGCATTTCTGTCTACCGTTGTCAATGCCGGAATTGTAGAATTAGGATTGTCTAATGACCACGCATTTAATAAACGGGTTCCTTTGTTCGAACCTACGTCATCTACGCTCCAGAAATCAGTTTGGTATTTGGTATTATTAATCACATCGACATCACTTGCTCCTTCCCAGAAAGTGGTGAAATCCCAATTTTTATATCCTAAGCCTAAATTAAATCCGTATAATAGTCCCGGGTTTGGATTTCCTATCCAGGTACGGTCTTTATCTGTAATAACACCGTCTCCGTTTAAATCTTTATAACGTATTCTTCCAAGGCCTTTCCCTTCCTGAGTGGCCGAGTTGTCTACTTCGTCCTGATTTTTAAACAATCCGTCAGTAACATAACCGTACATCGAATTAATCGGACGTCCTAGGATATTATCGTTAAGTCCGTCTCCTCCGTAGTTATTGCGTACTTCATCCGGCAATTTTGTGATCTTGTTTTTGTTGGTCGATACATTTGCTGAGATATCATATTTTAATCCAAAAGAGGTTTCGTCATGATACCCTAAAGTAAATTCCCATCCTTCGTTTTGCATCGAAGCGCCGTTTACCCAGCGATTTCCTCCTTCACCAATTACTCCTAAATAAGGTGGCAATACTAAAATATCATCTGTTTTTTTGATGTAATAATCTACAGAACCGCTTAATTTTTGTTTGAATAATCCAAAGTCTAAACCTATGTTGGTTTGTGTAGTGGTTTCCCATTTTAAATCATCATTTCCTGACTGGGTGGCAATAAAACCTGACGGAAGTAAACCGTTTCCGTTTCCTGCAATATCATACGCAGTACCAAACGAAGTGGCCCATGTTGGACTTCCGCCAGCATAACTTGCTAAATAAAGACTATACACTGCGGTGTTGCTAATTTCCTGATTTCCGGTTTGCCCCCAGCCTGCTCTTAATTTTAAATCAGATACAACCGGTGCGTTGTTTTTAATGAAATCTTCATTACTGATTCTCCATCCTGCCGAAACTGCCGGAAAGGTTCCGTATTGATTGTTTTTTCCAAAACGAGACGATCCGTCACGACGAATTGTACCCGAAAGCAAATAACGATTATCAAATTCATAATCTACTTTTCCAAAGAAAGATAGCAATGAATATGTTGTTGATGTTCCGCTGGTAAACGATTCTCCTGTTCCAGCATCAGGATACATATAATCCGGAGTTTCAATCAGGAAATCATTTTTACGTAAAGTTGTGGTATCATAAACATCTTTATACATTTCTGTTCCTGCCATTAAATTCAGATTACTTTTTCCGAAATTCAGGCTATAAATTGCCGTGTTTGTCCAGGTCCATTTGTCGCTTAGCGACTGATCAATTGTTACAGATGTCTGATCGTTTTGCAAATAACCTGACTTGTAACTTCTCTGTAGTGTACGCTTTTTATAAGATCCGTAATCGATACCAAAACTACTCTTGATATGCAGATTTTTGATCACTTCTAAATCAGCATACATATTCCCGAAAAGACGTAAATAATCGTATTTATTGTCTTTGTTATATTCTAAAAGTCGCACGGGATTTTGTCGGTCGTTCATTCCTCCCACTGGTCCTCCCCAGCCTTTTCCATCTACAGTATGTACCGGAATTATTGGCAGCGCACGTAACGCAGGATCCAGAACTCCGGGATCTGTAACTTCGTTGGTACGGGTCATTGAGAAGTTTTCGCCAATAACCAGTTTGCCATCAAAATATTTATACGAACCGTTCATTCTGGCAGAAATTCTCTGAAAATCAGTCGTTTTTACCACACCTTCATTTCCATAATATCCCAAAGAAAAAACATAACTTCCTTTATCTGAAGCATTAGAAACTGATAAATCGTATGAGTTTGCGATTCCGGTTTGCGAAATGGCATCGTACCAATCTGTATTCGAAGCTTTCAGGGTTTGATTGGCATCTAAATATTCAGGAACCAATACTTTGTTTAATTGTGGTTTGTTATTATTTACAGACCAATCGAACTGATAGCGTAAATTATTATTGTTTGGATTTAATCCGTCGTTGATATTGGCCTGCCATAAAGCCTGACCAAATTGATTGGCATTCAATACATCAAGTTTTCTTGAATAATCTGAAAGAGAAGTATAAGTGCTGAAATTGATTCTCATCTTACCTTCTTTTCCTTTTTTGGTGGTAATGATAATTACACCATTTGAAGCTCGCGAACCATAAATACTGGCGGCAGAAGCGTCTTTTAAAACCTGAATTGTTTCAATATCGTTCGAGTTTAGTTCGTGCATTCCGGATTTTGTTGGCATTCCGTCAATAACATAAAGAGGATCCGTGTTGTTTAAAGTTCCTACACCACGAATCACAACTTTTGTGTTTCCTCCACTTGGCGAACCATCAGACGAAACTTTAACTCCGGCTACTCTTCCCTGCAGCGCTTTTATAGGGTTCGGTTCCGGTTGTTTCATGACTTCCTTCATATTAACAACGGCAACGGCACCGGTAATATCTGTTTTCTTTTGTTTAGAATATCCCGTTACAACAACTTCATTCAGCTGATTGTTATCGACTTTTAAAATAATATTGAATGTTTTTTGTCCTTTTACTTCAATCGATTGCGATGCAAAGCCGATAAAAGAAACGACAATTTTTGCATCGCCAGCTACATTCTGGAAAGAGAAATTTCCATCAAAATCTGTTACTGTGCTGGTATTGGTTCCGGAGATCAACACAGTTGCACCGGGAAGTGGCATTCCGTCATCTGACGAAATTACCGTTCCTTTAATTCCTGTTTCCTGTGCGGTCATCACCAGCATAGGAAAAAAGAAAAATAGAAAATAAATGAGTTTGGTTTTCATAGTTAGTGGTTTTGTTTTTTAAGGTTAGTTTATATTTAATTGGTTAATTTCTACGTTGCTCAGCTCAACTCCATTGTTTGAAGAAACAGAAAGTGTGGTATAGGGCTGGTTTGGGAAAAAGATCTCGGTAATTACTTTTTCTCCATTATTGTAAAATATTTCAATCGATGTTTTGTCCAGAATGATTTTAAAAACACCTTCTTTTTGACTTCCCTCTAAAGCTGCTTTGGTAATTGTTGATGCAAACTTATCTGAGAAATCAATTTTTCCTGATTTTGAACGATCCAAAAATAAATAATGATTTGTATTATCGATCCCGAAAGTCAGTGCTTCTCCATTTGCATTAGCAAGCGTAAAAGTGTAGGTATCCTGTTTAAGGTTTTTGATATTAAAATTGACAATTGCTTTTGTAAAATCAATTTTGCCGGCTTCAGCAATTGCCAGTTTTCCTTTTCCTTTCAGGCTTTTTACTTTGATTGTTTTACCAATATATTTATTGATCTCTTTGACAGGATTATTAATCAAAATATAATCGTTTCCTTTTTTGATGATCTCAAGTTCACGTGCAATTGTCGTGGCACTTCTCCAGGATTGTGTTGGCACTTCCTGAGCGTATTCCCAGTTCGACATCCATCCTATAAATAATCGCCTCCCATCTGCAGCAGGAACATTATTCCAGGTCACGCCTGCGTAATTATCTTTTCCGTAATCCAGCCAGGCTGCTCTTTCTGTCTCTACTTTTTTAGCAAAATTAGATTCAAGTGTAAAGGTTGTTCCGTCGAAATCGCCAACAAAATATTGCGTTCCCGAACCGCCATTGGCTCCGCCCGGATTTAAATTCTGAATTAAAACCCACTTGGTTTCATTAATTCCTTTTACTTTTATCTGAAAGAAATCAGGACATTCCCAAACGCCTCCGTGAGCGCCAATATTTTTTCCGAATTCTGATAAATATTTCCAGTTTTTTAAATCCTTCGAACTGTAAAACTGAGCGCGATCTTGTGCTGCCAATACCATGATCCATTGTTTATGGGTTTCATCCCAATTGACTTTTGGATCACGAAAATCACGAATTCCGGGATTTTTCACAACAGGATTTCCTTCCTCAAATTTCTGCCATGTAAAACCATTATCATTTGAATAAGCAATATCCTGCTGTTCTACGTCTATCTGACCTCCTTTTTCTTTGGTCATATCGTGCAGTGTATAAATCGCTACAATTGGGGCTTTTTTTCCGGTACCTAATCCTGAAGTATTCTGCGTATCAACCACAGCGCTTCCTGAAAAAATGTATTTGTCTTTCTCCGGATAAAGTGCGATGGGCTGTTCTTCCCATTTGATTAAATCTTTACTAATGGCATGTCCCCAGTGCATTGGTCCCCAGACACTTTTTTCAGGATAATGCTGATAGTACAAATGATAATATCCATCAGCATAGAACATTCCGTTAGGGTCATTCATCCAGCCATTTTTGGGTGTAAAATGAAAATTAGGACGGTACATTTTTTCTTCTGTAGCAACTGATACTGTAGATGCTGTAGTTTGTGCAGCAGCCGAATACGGTTTACAACCTCCTATTGATAATAATACAGCACTATATAATGCCAGCGGTAGATGTTTCTTTGATGTCATGTTTTTTGATATTTTTTTTGGTTAAATTCTCACTTAATACTTCTAAAGAGATTCCTTTAGTTTCAGGCATTATAAAAATCACAAAAAGTAATTGCAGTACCATCATCAATGCAAAAATTAAGAATACTACTTCGGGTCCGATTTCTGAAAACAGCATTGGGATTAAAGACGGAATAATTGCCGCTAAAACCCAGTGTACCGAACTTCCAAAAGCCTGCCCTGAGGCACGAATATGGTTAGGGAAAATTTCTGAAATGAAAACCCAGATTACGGCTCCCTGGCCAATGGCATGCGATGCGATAAATAAGAAAAGGAAAGTGGGTACTGATAATCCTCCCCAATTGTAATAAAAGGAAGCAGAAACCAATCCTAATGAAATAATATACCCAATTGAACCAATGTACATTAACAACTTTCTTCCTAATTTGTCAATTAATGCTACTCCAATTAAAGTAAATATAAGATTGGTTATTCCGATTCCTATACTGCTTAGCAAAGCGGTATTTTGTCCTAAACCTGCTTCTTCAAAAATTCTTGGTGCGTAATATAAAAAGGCATTGATCCCTGAAAACTGATTGAAAAATGCAATTAAAAAAGCCAATATAAGCGGGAAACGGTATTTTTTCATGAAAATATTTTCATGTTTGGTTACTCCGTTTTCTCTCGAATCGTCCATGATGTCTTTAAGCTCAGCCGTTGGATCAATTTTAAAAAGAACTTTACGGGCTTCTTCGTCACGGTTTTTAGACAACAACCATCTTGGACTTTCGGGAATGGTCAATATAAATAATATATAGATAAATGACGGAATGGCCTGAACTCCAACCATCCAACGCCAGGCATTTTCGCCAATGTCTTTTAAAAAGTAATTTGAAATAAAGGCGATCAGAATTCCCAGTACAATATTAAACTGATACAAAGCTACTAATCGTCCGCGTTTGTCTGCCGGAGCAATTTCAGAGACATAAGCCGGAGCTGCAATGGTAGATGCGCCAACTCCTAAACCGCCAATAAACCTGAAAGCAGCAAAAACATAAGGATCGTTTGCAAAGGCAGCACCAATGGCAGAAATAAAATACAGGATTCCGATCCAGAATAATGTTTTTTTACGGCCTATTTTATTGGTAGGAATTCCTCCAAAAATAGCTCCAATAACTGTTCCCCATAATGCCATTGCCATAACAACAGATCCGTGAAAAGCATCAGATGAATGCCAGAGCAGCTGTAATTGTTTATCAGCTCCTGAAATAACTACGGTATCAAAACCGAATAGAAAACCTGCCAGTGCAGCAGTAATAGACCAAATCAATATCTTATTCATTGTAGATGTATTAAAAACTTGTTGCTAAGATATCCGCAAAAAAAACAACTTATTTTTAATGATGTTACAATTTAATTCTATAATTATTGATAGTTTGATACTTTATACCCAAATCACTAATTTACAACTCTTTACACTTATTTAATTTTATTTACGAAAACCTTGTAGTTTCGATTTTGTTACATTTAATATAAAAATGATACATAGAATTTTGAGAAAAGGTGTAAAGTAACAAAGGTTCTGAGGTTGCAAGTTGTTAAAAAAGCTATAAGTAAAGAGAATTTTACATTTTATTTAAGTTTTGTCTTTTGAATTTGCTGTGATTTCGTTGAAGATATAAAATAAAGTTAAGAATCACTTTAACCCAGATAATGGAAGATTTGACTAAAGCCCCTCTAAAATCTATTCTCTCTCCTCCAGCTTAAGCTGGAGGCAATTAAAATGTGTTATGCTAACAGGTTTATAATCCCCAGACTTCGCCGAAATGACAAATTAGATGAAAATCTTGTTATGAAAATGACTGTCCTAGCCCCGATAGAAGAGGAAATCCTTTTGTGGCGGAGTTCGCCACAAAAGATTGGAACGGATTGCTTCGCCAGTTCGCTCTTTCAGGCTCGGGTGCGGGATTAGCTCCTGAAAAAAAATCTGCTAATTTCTCTCACTACACCATAGTTATCGTTTTGTCGCGTACCTACGGCACGCCAATATATCTGGAAACTAATTTTCTTCCAACCTTTAGTGCCTAAAGGCACATCTCAACATTTGATTGCTATTAATACTTATCATTTTTATATTCTTTTGGAGAAATTCCAAATTTGTTTTTAAAAGCGGTAGAAAAATAATTCGGAGAAGAGAATCCTAGTGAATAAGCAATTTCAGAAATATTCATTTCATTTGATTTTAAAAGCTCTGCGGCTTTCTCTAATTTGACATTATTGATATGATCGCTAATATTAATGCCTAAAATCGCTTTTACTTTTCGATACAATTGCACTCTTGAAACGCTTAGTTTGTCTGCCAGATCTTCGACAGAGAATTTAGGATTTTCAACGTTCATCTTAATAATATCATTCATTTTAGTAATGAACGTTTGTTCCTGATTGCCAAATTTTGATTCAGGTTCGATACGATAAATGTTATTGGTATAATAATAACGAAGTTTTTCTCTGTTGAAAAGCAAACTCGAAATAGATTGTTTCAGGATCGAAAGACTAAAGGGTTTGGTAAGGTACTGGTCTACTCCGCTTTGCAATCCTTTTAAAACAGATTCTTTGTTGCTTTGCGCCGTTAGAATAATAATGGGAATATGAGACGAACGCAGGTCTTTTTTTAATTCTTTGCTAATTTCATACCCGTCTTTATCGACGAGATTAATGTCACAAATGATGATATCAGGCACTATTTCCATTGCTTTTTCAATCGCATCGCTTCCGTCAGAGGTATGAACAATATATTCATTCGATAATTTAGCTTTTAGAAAACTAACCAGATCATTATTGTCTTCTATAACCAAAATTGAATGTTTTTCTGCATCAGAAATGATATGTACTTCACTTAAATCCGGTTCTATATCGAGATTGTCTGTTATTAAATTGGGCGTTATGTTTAAGTTTTCGGCATTGTTTACGATTTCAGAAGGTTGTAAATGACTGTTTCCTTTGAGTAAAGTAATGACAAACTCACTTCCCTGTTTTGATTTTAGTTCGATGGTTCCGTGATGTAAAAGCACAAATTCTTTAGACAAATGAAGTCCGATTCCTGAACTGTTTTTGTTATTGTTTGAGGCTTTAAAAAACGGATTAAACACATTAGACAATTCATTTTCAGGAATTCCTATTCCGGAATCTTTGCAGCTAATTTTAACGGTATTGTCCTGATTTTCGATAATCGAAATTGTAATTTTTCCGTTATCAGGCGTGAATTTAAAAGCATTGGAAAGCAAATTAAAGTAGACTTTATCCATCAATCCTTTATCGATAAACAATTCGAGATTTTTGTTTTTACAAATAAGCTGAAAATCTATGTTTCTACGAATTGCTTCTCCTCGAAAATTGGTCATTATTTCGTTAGTAAAATCGTAGATCTTAGTATTTGAGGCTCTTAAAGTAAATTTTTGTTCTTCAATTTTTCTAAAATCCAGTAACTGGTTTATTAATCGCAGTAATCTGTTGGAGTTTTTATGGATTAGTTTTACTTCATCAATCAGGGCTGTTCCTTTAATTTTTTCATTTTCAATTAAGGATTCTACATAACTCATAATTAGCGTTATGGGCGTTTTAAATTCGTGCGAAAGTCCTGTAAAGAAATTCAGCTTGGCTTCGTTGCTTTTTTCGGCCACTTTTGCCATTTCCTGAATTTCATTGTTTTGGTCTATAACGGTTTGATTAATACGTTCGAGTTGTTTTTTCTTTTTCGAAATAGAAATTGTCGAGTAAATACTGTAAATCGTAAGGCTTAAAATAATTACAAGAAAAAAACTCAATAACCTCACCAGATTATTCTGCGAGGCATATTCTCTTTCCTGCACTTTTATCGCTCCTTGCTGCGACTCTATAACTGCTTGCTGCTGATCAACTTTATCCATTTGGTTTTCAATAATTTCAGCGTTATTATGATCGATCACAATGGTGTTCAGAATGTTATTTTTAGAAATGGGCTCTTTATTGTACATTTTTAAAGCCAGTTTTAATGCTTCATTTCCTCCTGTCGGATATAAAATCGTACCGTCTAAAACGCCGCTTTTTACCAATTCGATCCCGCCATTAACAGAATTTAATCCGTCGACTCCCAAAAATTTTATTTTATTTTCCAGACCCACTGTTTTTGCCGTTTCCCAGGCGCTTAATGCCATGCGGTCATTATGGGCAAAAATGTACTCAATGTCGGGATTTTGCAAAAGGATGCTTTTTAGCGGTGCGCTAACGGATTCTTTTTCCCAGTTACCGTGAATGATGCTTACTACAGTAAAACGTTTATTTCCTTTTATAATCTGATCAAATCCAAGACTGCGTTCATAAGCGGGCGATGAACCGTTTGCACCTGTAATTTCAACAATTTTTCCTGAAGCTTTGCTGTGCGAAATAATATATCTGGCGGCAATTCTGCCTATTTCGATATTATCTGCGCCAAGATAAGCAGTATAATTCTCTCCATCGATTTTGCGATCGACTACCAAAACGGGAATTCCAGCCTTTATCGATTTTTCGACTACGGCCGTTAAAGGTTTTGACTGAATTGGCGAAACAATAATTACATCTACTTTATTGGCAATAAATTTTTCGATGTCTTCAATTTGTCTGGCAACATTGTTATTGGCATCGCTAATTTTTAAATCGACTTCAGGGCGTAACGATGCTTCAATTTTCATTGAACTGGTCATTTGCTTGCGCCAATCATCTGTTGTCATGGCCTGAGAAAATCCTACCTTTATTTTATCTCCTTGTTTTTTATTACAGGAAACTAAACTTAATGATGCTAAAAAAAGCAGCAAAATATATTTTACAAGTGAATACATGAAATTATGAGTTTATGTAAATGAAAATGAGTTTTCAAAAAAACAAATACCTTCTTAGACCAACAACCTGTCAAAATAATTAGGAAGGATTATTTTGTACTGACAAGCGAGAAGGCAATATATATAATAGGGTAAAATTAAACTTTTATTTGATGTACACAAATCTTATCAGGTCTCTGTGAATAAAAAAAAGAGGATATTGAATCCTCTTTAAGTTTCTATTTTATAAACTGTAAATAATTTCTTGTTGTGGCTGGCTATAATTGCTTTGTGGGTTTACCTTGGTGGATTATAAATAAACTTTGTGTTGATTTTTTTTCTCGCAGATTTTGCAGATCAAGCAGACTTTTTTTTTTATAATTTAATCCAATAAAAAAACAATTAATCCTCTTGCGCCGTGAGCTCCTAAAACCAAGGATTGTTCGATATCAGCCGTTTTGGATGGTCCTGCAATAAAAGTCCCGAAACCATATTCCTGATTGCCAATGCGATCATAAGCCTGATGCATGCTGGCGATAATATCTTTTTTATGAACGATAATGGCCAGATATTGCGCGATAAAAGGCGAAACTCTTTGCCCTAGTACATCATCTGTCACCCAAAGTGCACTATTTTCGGCTACGCCAAAATGGGCTTTTATAACGTTTAATTCTACGTCCTGAAGCGAATGCGGATCATCGTTTGTCCAGTCTAAACTTGCAATCTCAACGAGTTGCGGAAGTGTCGTGATCAAGCGTTTTTGCAGATTGTAATTTGCTTTTATGTATGCAATGATTTCGGCATAATTAGTCACTTCTACAGGATCTCCGCCAATGTTTTTCAATACTGTTTTATAAGTAGCAAGCACATCAGGATTCTCTGAGCTTAAAAGATTCAAGTCAGGCAAATCAGTTACTACAGCGGGTTGATTTTGCTTTATTTTATTTAAAATATCTGCTTTACTACTCATTGTCTTTTGCTTTTGCTTCTCTTGAATTTTTCTTGTACCATTCTCTAAAAGATTCTTCGGGAACGGCTGGCATTTCGCGCTGATCGTACCATTTGTTCATTTTATTATTGACCAATCCCGGAACATTTTTCATTACAAAACGCCCTGATTTTCCGGCAATATTAAAAATAGTTGGATTGGCTAAAACAGTTGCCATCGTTTTCATTGCAACGGTTTTTGCTTTTGGCGTATGGCCTTCTTTCACCAAAACCTGACGCCATTTGTACAACTGGTCGTGTATATCGATTTTTACCGGACAAACATTGGTGCAAGAACCACAAAGTGTACTTGCAAAAGGTAAGTCGGCATTTTTACTCATGTCTAAATTGGGTGCCAAAATAGAACCTATTGGTCCTGCAACGGCATTATGATAACTATGTCCACCACTTCGTCTGTAAACCGGACATGTGTTCATACACGCACCACAACGAATGCATTTAAGAGAATTTCTAAAATCTTCTCTTCCTAACTGTGTGCTTCTGCCGTTATCGACAATCACGATATGAATTTCTTTTCCGTCTCTTGGTTTTTTAAAATGACTTGAAAAAGTAGTAATTGGCTGCCCTGTGGCACTTCTGGCTAATAATCTCAGGAAAACCCCTAAATGTTTGCGCTGTGGAATCAGTTTTTCGAATCCCATGCAGGCAATGTGAACATCGGCCAAATGTGCGCCCATATCTGCATTTCCTTCATTGGTACAAACTACAAATTCGCCTGTTTCTGCAATCGCAAAATTCACTCCGGTTAAAGCCACTTTTCTAGTTAAGAAAGTATTTCTTAAACTCAAACGAGCTGATTCGGTTAGATACTGAGGGTCTATATTTCCTTTTTCCGTTCCTAAATGCTCATGAAAAGTTTCGCTTACATCCTCTTTTTTAAGGTGAATTGCCGGTAAAACAATATGACTTGGCGGTTCTTTACGAAGCTGTACAATATATTCTCCCAAATCTGAATCGATTACTTCAATGCCTTTTTCGGCCAGATAATCATTCAAATGGCATTCTTCTGTAAGCATCGATTTTGACTTCACCATTTGCTTTACATCATGTTTTGCCATGATCGAATGCACTATTTCGTTATGTTCTTTCGCATCGGCTGCCCAATGTACTTTGATGCCGTTCTTTTGAGCATTTGCCTCAAATTCAATTAAATAATCGTGAATATTAGAAAGCACATTGTTTTTGATTTTTGAAGCCGTTTCGCGAAGCAATTCCCAATCCGGAATCTGATGTGCAGATTTATCCCGTTTTTCACGAACAAACCAAAGTGTCTGGTCGTGCCAGTTTACCCGTTCTACATCTTTATTAAAACGTGCTGCAGCTTGGCTATGTTCTATTGTTTTTTCTGAAGACATCTTTTCTTATTTATTTCACTATTAAGACATTAAGCAATTTAAACCAGGCTTTATGAACTTAATATCTTAATTGTAAAAAGAAAATTAAGTTTAATTTTAAAATCACTTAGTTTTCCATCGAATTTAATATTTCGGCAATATGAATCGTTTTAATCGGGCTTTTTTGTCTTTTCAGAATTCCTTCCAAATGCATCAAACAAGACATATCTCCACCCGTAATATAATCTACATGATGGTTTTCATGATCTCTTATTCGGTCCTGTCCAATTTTTACAGAAACAGCTTCTTCGGTCACACAAAATGTTCCTCCAAAACCACAACATTCATCTTTTCTGGATAAAGCAACCAAATCTAAACCTTTTATATTGTGCAATAATTGCTCTGGTTTAGAAAAAAATGGCGCGTTTAATTCGGTCATCTGCGAAAGCTTTAATCCACGCTGACCGTGACAACTTACGTGCATTCCTACCCGATACGGAAAATTTCCGTCGATAGAATCTACCTTAAGAATATCGGTTATAAATTCGGTGAGTTCAAATACTTTCTTGCGCATTTCTGCTGCCAATTCCTCTTGTTTTTGGTCATGCAAATGTTCTTTTACATGCAAAACACAACTTCCGGAAGGGCAAACGATATAATCAAATTCAGCAAAGTTGGCGATAAAATTAGCATCGCAGCCTTTAGTTAAATATTGGTATCCGCTATTGGCCATCGGCTGACCACAGCAGGTTTGTCCCATCGGAAAATGAACTTCGCAACCTAATTTCTGCAAAAGTTCATAGGTTGCAATACCCACTTTTGGATAAAACTGATCGACATAACACGGTATAAATAATCCGATTTTCATATGTTGTTTTTTTAACACTGAGATATTTTGTTACAAATTCGAACGATAATTGAAATCATCAAACCTCATAATGCGAATTTAAAAAAATGTATCCCTTTTTATGCTCTTTTTTACACACAAAGTTTATGTTTTCTGTGTGTATTTTGTTTTACAAAGATTTAGCGCAATTTAACGCAGATTTAAAATTTCTAATTCTAAATCTTTAATTCCAAACCTAGTGCTTATAAAACTTCAAATCAATCAAATCATTCTGAATTGGTTTAGGATTCCAGTTTTGATGAATCGCCAATGCAGCGCCCAAAGCACTTGCCTGCGCCATTGAAGCGGCAAAAACTTCGATATCCGGATAAGCTTCGGCCAATAAATTCATGAAAATAGAATTTTTGCTAAATCCTCCATCCACAAAAATCTTTTTTACGGGACTATTGTGAATTACCAAATTAGTCGAAAAAAACTGCTGTTCTACCAAATCGAGCATCAATTGATGATAAGCGATTTCGTAACTTTTAAAGTTACTTAAATCCCTTTTTTGAAACGGACATTCTTTTAGAATATCAAAATCATATTTCTTTGGATAAATAATCTGAAAGTTTAACGCTCGTAAATTCGACACTATTTTTTTATCGAAATAAACCTGTTTATAAGTATCAACAGGCACCTTAAAATGTTCTGCTAATCTTTTGGTTTGTACTTCGTGTTCATTGCCCGAAAAAAGACGCGCTGCTTTTACAGGTTTCTCTGTGTATTGCATGTAACACAAGCAATCGTGTTGTAATTCTTCAAAGGTTAATGGTTTGGTATTAAACGGATTTAAAGAAATACTCCAGGTTCCTGTAGACAATAAAACAAAAGGTTCTGTAAAATTGATAGTGTACGGAATAATCGCAGATGAACTATCATGCAAACCAACACCAATGGCCAGTTCGCCGTCTTTTTTTATGATATCTTTTCCGTAATGCAACGGTGGGATTTTATCTAAAATAGCTTCATTTTTAAGCCATTTATGATACTTCATTTTCTTAAAATTCCAAAGATTAGTATGACATCCAATACTGGTAATATCGGCGTAAGCTTCATTCGTTAAAAGAAAACTCAAATATTGCGGCAGATGCAAACAGTATTTTACCTGATCGAATAATTCCGGATTTTCTTCTTTAAGCCTGTAAATTTGCATTCCTGAATTCAGACTTCCCAACACAGGAGAAGCTGTTTTTACTGCAAAAACTTCTTTTCCTTTGTATTTATTATAAAAGTCATTTTTTAATTCCTGCGGATACTCTTTTAAGTAATTATACAGAGGAGTTAAAACTTTTCCGTTTTCATCAATATAGACAAAACTGGCGCCATAGGTACTAAAATTAATGGCTTTTAAAATGTAATCTGTCAGGCTTTTTATTTCTGCTAATCGTTCGAATATCCAGTTTTTAAGAACCTGAATATCTTCGCAGGGAAAACCATCTTCGTCGACTGTTTCTTCAAGATTTACTGATTTTTCCCAAACAATTTTATAATTTTCATCAAATAAAAATACCTTCTTGTTTGTTTTACCAATGTCAAAAATTGCAACTACATTCATTTTTAAATTATGAGTTATGAGTTTTTAATTATGAGTTATGATTTTTACCTTAGAAGTTATGACTATTATGCTTATTCTTTTGCTTTTACATTATAACTCATCATTCATAACTCATAATTATTATAGTCCTGTCGCCATGGTTTTTAAACCTCTTTCTCCTATCAGATTTTGTCTAATGGCAAGACTACGATACAATTCTACCGGATTTAATGCTGCACCAGAACGCAAACGAGCCTCAGCAACTAATGCGCGAACATCTGTACGGAAAGCGTCCTGAAGGATTTCCTGCGCTTTTACAACATCATTTTCCTGCTGTGCAATTTCTAATGCTTTTCTGTCTACCAAAAGTGCTTGTGCATACGCAATCATGATGGCTTCTACAGATTGTAGTAAATCTTCTAACGGATCTTTTATGTTATGCGATGCATCGATCATCCAGCCTAAATCTTTGGCGTGATTCATTCCGCGAGCATCCATTCCATCCACTAATTCATTAAAAATCAAGAATAATTGATATGGTTTTAAAGCTCCGGCAGTTAAATCGTCGTCTCCGTATTTTGAATCATTAAAGTGGAAACCGCCTAGTTTTTCTTCCATTAATAATAAGGCAACAATTTGTTCAATATTAGCATTTGGCAAATGATGTCCCAGATCGACCAAGGTTTGCGCTTTGTCTCCTAATTTTTTTACATAAGAATACGATTGTCCCCAATCTGCTACTGTTGTAGAATAAAAATTAGGTTCGGCACATTTGTATTCTAAAAATAATTTCCAGTTTGAAGGTAATGCATCGTAGATTTCTTCTAAGCTTTCTAAGGTATTTTGGTAGGCTTTTCTAAAGTTTAATTGTCCCGGAAAAGAAGATCCATCGGCCAGCCAAATTGTTAGAGATTCTGATCCTAATTCGATTCCGTGCTGAATTACTTCAATATTGTGTGCAATGGCTTGTTTACGAACGGCTTTATTTACGTTTTGTAATGAACCAAATTTATACGAATCTGTTTGACCTGCCTGATCCTGAAAAGTATTTGAGTTCATGGCATCAAATCTTAAATTGTGTTGTGCGGCAAGGCTTTTGATTGCTTTATAATCTTGTGGAATATCCCAAGGAATATGCAATGAAATCGCACCTGAAGCATTGTTTAAAGCATGAAGCAATCCTACATCTTCGATTTTTTCTTCGATCGAGCGTGGTTCTCCACCTCCTGCAAAACGTCCGAATCTTGTTCCTCCTGTTCCTAAAGCCCAAGATGGAATCGCAATTTGAAAATCGATTAGTTTTTGAATAATAGATTCTGTATGACCAATTTCTGATGCGGTAAAAGCAAATTTATTTTGATGTTTTTTTAATAAGTCTTCGTTGTGAGATGCTATTTTATAGGATTCGATTAACATAGTATTTTATCTTTTAATAGAGATTACAATATATACATTAACACTTTGATTGTAATTGCTTTTTAGTACACAGAAACATCGTTTTTTGTTATAAATAAGGTGTTTCAAATTACAATCTAACGGTTAAATTGTATGCAGTAAACTCTGGTTTAACGTTACTTTTTTATGCTATTTTGTTTTACTCAGGTTGTAATTTTCTAAAAAAATCTAACGTTCGAATGTTATCGAACGTTAGACCACAAAAAACCACTTTTGCTTTAAACAAACTTAAAAACTTAAACTATCTATCTGTAAAAGCCCATTGATACCCCGCCGTCTACATTTAACGCATTTCCTGTAGATTTATCAAGTAAACCGCCAACAAAAGCAAAACAAGCATTTGCAATATCATCAGGCAATATAATTTCATTCAATAAGGTACGTTTTGCGTAATAAGCCGGTAATTCGGCCACGGTAATACCGTACGCTTTTGCACGCCCTTCTGCCCAACCGCCAGACCAGATATTAGAATCTGAAATTACGGCATCAGGATTTACCGTATTTACGCGGATTTTATCTGCGCCTAATTCGGCAGCCATCAAACGTGTTAAATGCGCCTGAGCTGCTTTTGCCGAACCGTAACCCGGATTATTTGGACCCGCTACAACGGCATTTTTAGAAACGATATTTACAATGTCTCCGCCAAAACCTTGTTTGCGCATTACTTCGATTCCGGCTTTAGAGACAATAAATTGTCCTTTTACCAAAATATCATACAATCTGTCCCATTCTTCAAGGGTGTGTTCTGCAATGGATTTAGAAATACTAATTCCTGCATTGTTGACTATAATATCAGCACCTCCAAAAGCTAATGAAGCCTGGTCTAATGCTTTTTCTGTACTTTTTTCGTCAGTTACATTTAGTAATGTACTTGCTACGGCATCTTTACCAAATAAAGTAATAAACTCAGTTGTGGCTTGTTCTAAACGCTCTTCGTTGATATCATTGATGACCACACAAGCACCTTCCTGAGCAAACTTTTTAGCAATTGCTTTACCAATTCCGCCAGCAGAACCTGTAATTACAGCGACTCTTCCTGACAATGCTTTAGGCTTTGGCATACGTTGTAGTTTTGCTTCTTCAAGCAACCAATACTCGATATCAAAAGCTTCCTGATGTGGCAGCGAAGTATATTCTGAAACGGCTTCCGCTCCTTTCATTACATTTACTGCATTGATATAATATTCTGATGCTAAACGTGCCATTGTTTTGTCTTTGGCAAACGTAAACATACCCACTCCAGGATATAAAATCACCACCGGATTCGGATCACGCATGGCTGGCGAATTCGACTTTTTGCACGTATTATAATATTCTTTGTACATGGCACGATACGCCTCAAAAGCAGGTGTTAGTTTGGCTTTGATCGCATCAATATCTGATAAATCTTCGTTGGGTTCTAAGGTCAAAACCAAAGGACTGATTTTGGTACGCAAGAAGTGATCCGGACAAGAGGTTCCAAGTGGCGCCAACTTTGACAAATCATTAGAATTAATGAACTCTAAAACCCTTGCATCATCAGTATAATGTCCAATCATCTGACGTTCTGAAGAACAGAATCCTCTTAAAATCGGAGCTACTTTTGCTGCTTTTAATTTACGATCCGCTTCCGGTAAACTTTCTATTTTTTTTCCTCCAAAAACAGGGCGTTTTTTTCCGTAGTTATTTTCTAAATATTCGGCACATTTCTCGATTACTTCAAGCGTATTCACGTAACTTTCGTAAGCTGTATCTCCCCAGGTAAATAAACCGTGAGATCCTAACATGATACCGCGCAGTTTTTTGCCTTTTTTCTCTGCTTCTTCCAAACAGCTTCTTAACTGAAGCCCAAGGTCAAAACCGGGACGCTGCCAACCTACCCAGCCAATTTCGCCGTTAAATAATTCTTCGGTAATTTTAGCTCCGTCTTTTGCTGCAGCGATTGCAATTGCAGCATCAGGATGCAGGTGATCAATATGTTTGAAGGGTAAAAAACCATGTAAAGGCGTATCTATAGAAGGCGCTTTTGATGCCAGATCAAAAATACAATGATTGAATAATTCTACCATTTCGTCTTCGAATTCAATGCCTCTGTATACATTTTCAAGATTACGAAGTCGGTCTAAATAAAGTGCCGCACAACCTGATTTTGTCAATGTACCAATGTCTCCACCAGAGCCTTTAATCCACATTACTTCAGAGGTTTCTCCGGTTAGCGGATCTTTGTCCGTAATTTTTACCGAAGTGTTCCCACCGCCATAGTTTGTCAATCTTAAATCGGCTCCTAATAAATTAGATCGATAAATGAAAAGCGCTACTTCATCTCCTGCCAATGCTGCTGCCTTAGCGTCATCCCAAAGATAGCTTACATGCTTAAAAGTCATATTATTTATATTTATATTCGACATTGTTGTTATGTTATTTTTGTGTGTTTATAATGAATTTCCAATTCCAACTAAAACAATTGACAGCATGATCAGTGCAATCCCCCAACCAAAAGTTTTAAGGGTTCTTTTAGAAACTCCAGACCATTCTTTGAGGTAAAATCCCCAGAAATTCGCTGTCAGGATAATGGTTGCCATGTGTAAAATCCATGAACTTGCTCCGTTTCCTAATTTGCTTTCTCCCATTCCGTAAAAGAAAAATTGTAAAAACCACATCGTTCCGGCAATACCTGAAAAAAGGATGTTTTTGGTAATGGGCGTTTTGGTATTCGTATAATCTGAGAAAGTTTTATTTTTGAAATTCAGGTACATACACCAGATAAAATTGGTCGTTAAACCTCCCCACATCAAAACGATATAAGTGACATTGTTTTGAAATAATGGATTGCAACCGTAATTTACCGCGGTTTCGGCCATTGGTTTTCCTGCTTCAATTCCATAATTAAAAAACGAACTCAGAATCCCTGAAATAACAGCTATAATTAGCCCTTTTACTAAACTAAAATCCTTGTCTTTGTCTTCGTGTCCTGTTGCGAAATCTTTTTCTTTTAAGATTCCTGCTTTTCCCGAAATAGCGATTCCGATAAGGCAAACTAAAACTCCTGCCAAAACAAGACGTCCGCCTGGGTTTGACAACATATCGGTAAACGAAATTTTACCTTCTGTAGGATTCAAATCATAATAAATAGAGGGAACTAGGGCGCCAAAAGCAGAGCAAAATCCGAGAATTATAGAATTTCCTAAAGACATTCCTAAATAGCGAACTCCCAAACCGTATGTTAATCCTCCTACTCCCCAAATCAATCCCATTAAAAAGGTGAATGCTTTTATGGTTGGCGAAGCTGTTACAATGATGTCAACAAAATTCGGAATCGTTAAGTATGCAGCGATTGGCGGTACGATGAGCCAGGAAAAAAATCCTCCTACAATCCAGTAGCTTTCCCAAGCCCAATCTTTTACTTTTTTAAATGGCATATAAAAACTACCTGAAGAAAATCCTCCGATAGAATGAAAAATGATTCCTAATAATGATTCCATTAATAATTTTGTTTTTGGTTAATTTGATAGTTAATTTGGTTTTGTAAAATAATAGAATGTAAAAAAGAAAACTGTCCTGTACTATCCTTTATAGTTTTGTTATTTATGTTAAAACTGAAGATTATTACAAACAACTGCCCGATATTATTGGAAATATAAATTTAAAATTTCTATTTTAGCAATCGATTTCGTAATTATTATATCCTCAATTTGACTTAAATAAA
>NZ_CADCSU010000064.1 GCF_902804475.1 Flavobacterium bizetiae | reverse complement strand
AATAATAATCTTGTACTATTTTTTAAATTTGCAAAATTATTATTCGTTTTAACTACAGTAAATAAATATCCCCACAATTAAAATCCGTCAAAATCAAACAATTTAAAAAAACTTGTTTGGTATTAGAACTATATTTAATGAACATAAAAAGATCCGAGATTAAGAAAATTGTTCAAAAGGCAGAAGATAAAAATTTGTCATTCCGTGTTTTTGATTTAGAAAATGAACTTTTAAAAAACTATCAGCAACCGCACAAAAACGATCACTTTTTTATTATAATTGTAGAAAAAGGACAGGTTGAAATTCAGATCGAAGACAAAATTCATTTTCTTAAAGCAGGAAAAATTTCAATTGTCTTTCCGGAACAAATTTGTTATATATCTCATTTCAGCGATGATTTAACGGGAAAAATAATTTTATTTGAAGAAGTATTATTTTGTTCTGATATATTAAAAAATGAATTAAGTCCTTACAATGTCAATCTTTCTGCCAATCTTAACTGTACAGCGCTTCCCAATCAGGAATTCGAAGAAGCAGTTACCCTTATAAAAAGCATTCAGAATATTTATAATAAACCAAGCCTTGTCAAAAAAGAGCAAGCCCGTTTTTATATCAAAGTCTTTTTATTGGGATTGATAGAATCCGTACATGGTCAGCATCCGGTATTACATCAAAAAACAAATCAGCACATTTATATTGGTTTTAAAAAATTATTAAACCAGCAATATCGTAGTGAACGCACTGTGCAATATTACGCATCACAACTTTCAATTAGTCCTAAAAAACTCAATGAAATAACTAAAAAACATTGTGGAGAAACAGCTATAAATGCGATTCATAATCGAATCCTGACAGAAATTAAACGTCAGTTATTGTTCTCTGATCTCTCACACAAAGAAATTGCCTTTGATCTTGGATTTAGTTCACCATCAGCGCTTAATAAATTTGTACGGGCAAAACTCAAAGAAACACCTACAGAACTTCAGCAGGAATTGGCGCAAATTTATACCGCATAGTCTTGTTTGTATAACATCCTGCCCTGCCCTCATCTCTAACTTTGCATCAATAATTAAAATACTATTTAAAGATGAGCAAATTATTTGTTGCAGGAGAAGTTTTTCATGGTCCCGGAAGTCTTGAAGAATTAAAAAATATAAAAGGTAAAAAAGCTTTTGTCGTAACTGGCGGAAGTTCGATGAAAAAAAGCGGAACGCTGGATAAAGCTCTGGCATTTTTGAAAGATGCAGGAATAGAAACTGTTGTATTTGATGGCGTTGAAGAAGATCCGTCGTCAGCAACAAGTTTTAAAGGTGCAGAGGCTATGCGTGAATTTCAGCCCGACTGGATCGTAGGTTTGGGTGGATGTTCTGCAATTGATGCGGCTAAAACAATGTGGATTTTTTATGAGCACCCAAATATCGAATTTGATTCGCTTATTAAACCTTTTAGCGTACCGGTACTTAGAAACAAAGCCAAATTTATAGCTATTCCTTCTACTAGCGGAACAGGAACTGAAACCACTGGTTTGGCCGTAATTACAGATCGTGAAAAAGGAGTAAAATACCCAATTGTATCGTATGAATTAACTCCTGATATCGCTATAATCGATGGAGAAATTTGTGCTTCGATGCCAGCTCACGTAACATCAAATACAGGTTTAGATGCCTTAACACATTGTGTTGAAGCCTATGTTTCTAATATTGATGATAATTTTGCTGATGTTTTAGCAAAAGGTGGATTAGAAATTGTTTTTGATAATCTGGAAGAAGCTGTAAAAAATCCTTCAAACATTACTGCACGTCAAAATATGCACGATGCTTCATTTATGGGAGGTTTGGCTTTTAATAATGCATGGTTAGGAATTGTTCACTCATTGTCTCATCAGGTAGGTGCTTTGTATGGTATTCCGCACGGATGTGCAAATGCAATCTTCTTACCTAACGTTATTCGATACAATGCTGCGGCTACAACAAAATTTCCGTCATTAGCAAAAGTAATCGGACTTGAAACAGCTGAAGAATTGGCGCAGGCAATTGAAGCATTAAGAAAAAAAGTCAACAATATTTCTTCTTTAAAAGAATTCGGAATCTCAAAAGAAGACTGGATAAAAAACCTGGACTATATTGCCAATAATGCATTAATTGATCCATGTACCGGTTTTAATCCAAGGGTAACCAACTTAGAAGATTTGAAAGACATTTATAATGCTTGCTACGAAGGTATTGTTTATACTAATGAAGCTGTCGTTACAAACTAGTTTTTACAAAAACAAAAAGCCACTCGATTGGAGTGGCTTTTTAACTAACTCAATCTCTGCAAACTATTTAATGTTATTGCAATATTGTAATTATTAAAGTTCTGACTTTAAATTTATTTTTCCTTTTTGAAGTCCTTTTCCGGTTACTTCTAATTGAATTGCTCCAGGATTTTTAACCGCTTTTACCAAAACCACCAGTTTACCGCTGAAAAGCTTCATTTTATTTTCATGAAATATTTCTAATGATGTAGCGTCTCCATTACAAGCAGCTCTGTAAGTTGCAGCTCCGGTTACTTTAAATTGTAATTCATTGATTGCTGTTGGGCATGGAATTCCGTTTTTATCGACTACTGAAACCGTTACAAAAGAAATATCTTCTCCATCTGCTTTTATGGTTTCGCGATCTGCATTTAGCACAATTTTATACGGATCTCCGGCAGTTTTAATTTCGCTTTCGGCTGCTATTTTTCCATTCGAATCAAATGCTACCACTTTTACCGTTCCTGGTTCGTATTTAACATCATTCCACATTAAACGATAGCGATTTTGGGGAGTTGAATTGTTTTTCTTCTGAATTCCCATACTTTTTCCGTTTACAAAAAGCTCAGCGCTGTCGTAATTGGTATAAACAAAAACAGGAGTAACTTCGCCTTCTCTTCCTTTCCAGTTCCAATGTGGTAAGATATGAAGCGTTTCATCTTTCGTATTCCATCTGCTTCTGTACAAATAAAAACGATCTTTAGGAAGTCCCGCCAAATCTGAAATTCCAAAATAAGAACTTCTTGATGGCCATTTTTCGTCATACGGCGTAGGTTCTCCTAAATAATCAAACCCTGTCCAGACAAACTCTCCAATAACCCAAGGTTTGTCATCCTGAAGTACAAAATCTTCATCAGGAACATTCGACCAGCTGCACGCTTCAAGATCATAAGATGAAGATTGAAAATCATCGTATTGTTTATTCTTTGCCTGCACAACAGGAAATTTATAAATTCCTCTTGAACTTACCGTTGAAGCTGTTTCTGATCCTAATATAAATCCTTGAGGAAATGTTTTATACGCTTCTTCGTAAAGATGAACTCTATAATTTAATCCCGGAATATCAAGCAAAGCTCCAAAACCAGATTCCATAGTTGCTTTTACCTGATCCATACCAACGGTCACGGGTCTTGTAGGGTCTTCACGATGAAAAATATCCTGCAGCCATTTGGCACGTTTTACTCCTTCAGCTCCCCATTGATCGGGAACTTCATTTCCTGAACTCCACATTACAATACAAGGATGATTTCTTGTGGCCCTGACTAAACTTACGATGTCTTTTTCTGCATATTCTTCAAAAAAGCGGTGATATCCGTTTTCTACTTTTGGCTTTGCCCATTCATCAAAACTTTCTGCAAGAAACATAAAGCCCATTTCATCAGCCAATTCGAGTTGCTCAAAAGAAGGCATGTTATGGGAACTTCTAATGGCGTTACAACCCATATCTTTTAGAATCGTAAGTTGTCTGCGAAGCGCCGCTTTGTTTATCGCCGCACCAAGTGGCCCTAAATCATGATGAAGGCAAACTCCTTTAAATTTGGTGATTTTACCATTCAGGCTAAATCCTTTATTGGCTTCGTATTTAATAAATCGGATACCAAACTTGATGTTTTGTTCGTCTTTTAAAGTTCCGTCGGCTGCGTATAATTTAGTTACTGCTGTGTACAAATAAGGTGTTTCAGGGCTCCATAAATGAGGTTTTGCAACTGAAAGTGTCTGATGGAGTTTTCCATCTTTCTTTTCTGTACCTTTTTGTGTGGCTACTACAGCATTATTGGCATCTTTTATTTCGGTAACCATTGACAGATTATTGCCATTAACCTCAGCTTTGATATCAACAACAGCATCATCACCTTTCATTTCCGGAGTGGTGATAAAAGTACCCCATTGTACAAAATTATCTTCTTCTTTTACTACAATACTAACGTTTCTGTAAAGACCTGCTCCAGGATACCATCTTGAAGAAAATGGCAAATTAGTCAGTTTTACAGCCAATACATTTTTCGAACCTTCTTTAAAATCTTTCGTAATATCAATATAAAAATAGCTGTAGCCATAACCCCACTCTCCTATTTTTTTTCCGTTTAAAAAAACCTGAGGTTCGCTCATTGCCCCTTCAAAAATAAGAAGTGCTTTTTTTCCTTTTTTAAATTCCGGAAGAGAAAATGTATTACGATACCAGCCTGTACCAATATGCGGAAGTGATCCGGTACGGCCCGTTTTTTCGGTTGGAATTTTTTCTCCGTTTTGTTCAATGGCCGAAACTTGTTTATCCCATTCTTTATCAAAAGGTCCGTAAATCGCCCAATCGTGAGGTACACTCACTTTTTCCCATTTCGAAGCATCATAATCCACAGCAAAAGCATCGCCTTTTACTGCTTTAGAAAAGCGCCAGTTATCTTTTAAAATAACGGTGGTGGATTGCGACATGATTTTTCCAGACGAAAAAATTAGTATAAACAAGAAGAATATTGATCTAAAAATTAATTTCATTTTCTGTTTTCTTTTTTTTACCATTAAGGCATTAAGCTCATTTAGCTTTATGAAACTTAATATCTTAATGGTAAAATTTCATTTTTAATTTTTAATTTTTGAAAGCGTCCAATGCCGGCGAAGGTTTACCATCAGAAAGCCAGGCATTAAGCTGATAACCGCTCCAGCTTTTTTCGCCTTGTGGTTCCCAATAAATAACGCCTAAACCTTTATTATTAGGTACTCTTTTCACCGCTTTTATTGTGGCTTCAAGCATTTCTTTGGTGTTTTGCACTTGTTCGAAATCACCACCAACTTCGACCACCATGACTTCTTTATTGTAGCGTGTTGCCATATCTTTTAGATTATTTTCTAAATCTAAAATAGTGCTTTGATAATCGGTTTTGATCCAGTACGGATAATACGACAAACCAATTACATCATATTTTACTTTATTTTCTGTGGCTTTATCAAAAAACCATCTGAATTTTTCGCTTTTGTTTCCTTCATCCAAATGAACAATTACTTTAATTTTTGGATCGATGGCTTTTGTAGCTTCGTATCCTTTATCAAGCAATTGTGCCAACTGACTGAAATTGTCTGTGCTGCCTTCCGGCCAAAGCATACCGCCTGGAATTTCATTTCCAACCTGAACCCATTCCGGAGTTACTCCTGCTTTTTTCAACATTTTCAGAACGTCGTAAGTATGTTGATACACATCGGTTAACAATTCCGGAAAGGAATGTTTTGCCCATGCGGCAGGTTTATTTTGTTTACCTGGATCTGCCCACGAATCGCTGTAATGAAAATCGATCATGATACGCATTCCCATTTTTTGTGCACGAACTGCCATAACAACCGTTTCTTCAGGACTGCAATGTCCGCTTGCTTTATCATCATTTGGATTTACCCAAACGCGCAAACGAATCGTATTTATTCCGCGGTCTTTTAATAATTGCAGACAATCTTTTTGAGAACCGTCTGCATCATAAAATTTATAACCTGTAGCTTCCATTTGTGGCAGCCAGCCCACATCTGCTCCGTTCGAAAAGGAGTTTTTTTCGCTAATCATTTTTGGTTTACACGAAGTAAAAGCAACACCAATTAGCATTAAAAAAGAAACAATTTTAAGTGATTTTTTCATATTTCATTCTTTACTGAAAGCTTGCATTACTGATAAGGCATTATTATCAAAACTGTACAAAGCCTGATTTTCGAATGTAGAACCACTGGTTGATTGTGGTCCTTTAAAAGCTACCCATTCGCCTCCCCAATACGCAAATCCTTGTCCGAATTGAGATGTTTTTACAATGTTTTTAATTTCCATTACAAAAGTTCTTTGTCCGGCTGGAGTTGCAGGATATCCCGGAACCAACTGATCGCTTGTACCTACGATATTATTCGTCTGATCATTGTGCAATAAGGTAAAAGGATATGCCGTTTCTGCAATCAGGACTTTTTTGCCGAATTTTTGTCCTAAAGCATCAATGGTATTTTTTACAACATTTAAGTCTTTACCATGCCAAACCGGATAATAGGATAATCCGATATAATCGTAATCAATGCTTTTCATTTTAGTAAAAAACCAATCCGTTGCACCACCATCTACACCTGCATAATGAATCATTATTTTTGTGTTAGGCGCTTTGCTACGAACTGCTGCGCTGGCCGCAGTTAGTAAAGCAATACATTGTTGTTCGTTACTGATTAAATTTCCTTGTGGCCATAATAATCCGCTATTGATTTCATTTCCAATCTGGATAATATCCGGATTGATTTCTGTCATTATAGTTGATGTATAATTGGTAACAGCTGTTTTTAAATCAGCAAAATTTAGATTTTTCCATTCTTCAGGAACGGTTTGTTCTCCCGGATCAGCCCAATTGTCGGAATAGTGTACGGTAAGCCAAACTCTAAGTCCTGCTTGTCTTGCTTTTTGTGCCAATTGTTTTACTTCGCTTAGACCGGAACGGCCGTTTACAGGATTCTTCCATAAACGAATTCTCACAGTATTACAACCTGCATTTTTAAGTGTGGTAAGCATTGCTTCGGCTTTGCCATTGCTGTAAAATTTAGTTCCTAAAGATTCCATTTGAGGAAGAAAAGAAACATCCGAAGCTCTGATAAAAGTATCTGTTGCATCTGGCGGGTTGACAGCTTCTGTATCTGAAGCATCATTACCTGAACACGAAAACTGAATTGCCGTGATAGCAAGTAACCCCAAAATTTTTATATATTTTTTCATGATAGAATTTTGAACCGGTGAAATTTTGAACTTTAAAAACTCAATTTAAAGAAGCCTCAAAATAATAATCGAGGCTTCTCTTATTTTTTTAATTCAATTATAGAGTTGGAATAAACATATAACGACCGTCTAAGTCATTGAACCATATTTCATATTTTCCGGCCTCAACAATGATGTCTCCACCATTATCTCCCCAGCTTACATCCCACGCACCATTAGCTTTAAATTTCATTTTTCCCGCTTTTAGCGTTTGAGTAACTTTCCAGATGTGACCATCAAAAGCTGATTTTACTAAAGGAACTTCTGTATCCCATCCTGCATCGTTTCCTGTTAATACAGATCCTGTTAAACCAATTGTTGCATAGGTTGTCATTGGTCCTGTATAAGGTGTGATTTTGTATGTTAAATCTTCAAGATTAAGTTCAAAACTGTAATAACCTGCCGCTGGCGTTGGGAAAACTCCCGGATCAGTATCGCTTTCTGTTGCTCTGTATTGTACTTTAGCATCATTTGTTCCGTATGCCGGAGCCCAGAAACCAATTTGCTCGATTAATTTAAATCCATCTTTATTGAAAAAACCTGTATAGTAGTGTTTTGCATTTTCTTTTGGATCTCTGTAAATAGGCATATTGTTGCTTGTTACACTCCATCCTGCCGCAGTTCCCGGACCAACTAAAAACAAATCAACTTTAGGGAAAACGCCTCTGTAAGGAGTTAATGCAATTGTGATTGGTGTAGAAAATTTTGGTTCTGAAAGTGTTGTTCCTACCGTAGATTTAATTCTCACATCAATTGTTCCTTCAACATTTGCTGTAAGGCCAAGTTCTAATGCTTTTGCATTTAGTTCTGCTACTGTAATAGTAGCGTGGGTAGTTGTAGCAGTGCTAATATCTACCGGCGCAGCGAACTCTGTATTACTTGCAGCAAATTGTACTGTATAGGTAATAATGGTTGGGTTTCCGTAATTCACTTTTTCCCAGCTTAAGGTCAATGCCGTATTGTTTGGCGTATCTTTATTTAGAATTGTAGAAGAACCACTTTCTGGAGTTATAATCGAAAAAGCAGCTTCCTGCGGCTCTAAAATCATTAAATCCGTTTCGTTTTCACAAGACCAAAATCCTGTAAGTAGTATTACTGCTATAAATATTTGATATATATGTTTCATTTTGTGTATCGTTTAAGTTAAAATATTAGTAACCTGTATTTTGAGTTAAATTTCTGTTGGCTCCCAAAGATCCTTCCGGAATAGGGAAAACGCTCATGTAAGAAGGAATAGAGATTCCTTTTGAAGAATTTCCTTTCCATGCCCAATTGTACGAGCCTCCGGTATATTTTCCAAAACGAATTAAATCTTGTCTTCTATGCGCTTCCCAGTGTAATTCGCGTGCTCTTTCATCAATTAAAAAATCAAGCGTTAACTCACTTAAAGTAATGTTTCCAACAGTCAAATTATTATTGGCTCTTTGTCTTAAAGCATTTACATATTCTAATGCCTGAGCTGTAGTTCCGTTTCCGCCTCTTAAAGTCGCTTCTGCATACATCAAATAAACATCAGCCAATCTAAATAAAGGAAAATCAGTATCGGCATAAGTAGAACTTACACCACTCACTCCTGTCGAAGTTTTATTCGAAAATTTAGATAAAATATACCCTTGTGTTTTTACACCAATATCTTCAATATCAATCGATCTTTGTTTTGCAGGATCGCCCGCAACTCCTTTTCCGATTGTATTTCTGGTATCCTGAATGAATTTCGCTCCATCAAATTTCTGAGCAAATTCTTTTCTGATTCTCAATGCTCCAGTCCAGCCTCCAACTCCAAAATCAGCACCATTATTTTCCCAGGCACCAATTTGTCCGTTGGTTAAAACTGTTGTTGCGCCCCAGTTTTGAGACACCGCTCCATCAGACTGGATTCCGAAAATAATTTCCTGCGAAGTATTATTATCTGCCTTAAAATTGTCCAGATATTTTGGTTTCAACGTGTAACCGCTTGCAATAATTTCGTTACACATTGCAATACAATCATTAAAACGATCTGCCTGAATGTAAACCTGAGCATTCAAATACATTTTAGCCAAAATCATGCGTGCCATAGATTGGTCTAATCTTCCGTATTCATTCGTTCTGGCTGCTTTTAATTCTGGTAAAGCCGCTTTTAATTCTTTTTCTATAAAATCAAATAATTGCTTTCTGTTAAACTCTGGTCCGGTAAAGTTTACAGGATCATTTTCAGTATACATGGGCGCTTTTCCAAATAAATCCATCATGTTATAATACGCATAAGCTCTTAAAACACGAACTTCCTGACGATAAAGTGCTATATCTGCCAAAGTTGTGGCATTTGTAATTCCTCTTGAACTTAATTTTTCCGGTGTACTCTGACGTAAAAACTCGTTGGCATACGATACAGAAACCATCGTTCTGCTAAACATTCCTAAAATAACAGGATTTGCGGCTGTCCAGATATTGCGTTGTAATTCAGCTGTTCCTCCGTCATTTTCATAACTCCAAACCAATTCGTCTGTCGTTAATTCCTGCATGTACAATAAACATCTTGTAAACTGGCTTGTTCCTGCATCTACACCTTCAAGCGAAGAATTATCTGGACCTAAAACTCCCGTTAAAGTCAGATTTCCGTACACTCCGGCAAATGCTTTTTTGTATCCGTCAGGCGTAGAAAATAATACATCAGACGAAAGCACGTCATCATCTTTCGATACAACATTTAAATCATCTGTACACGACTGAAAAATTACAGTCAATGCTATTATGGTTGTTACTATATATTTTTTCATGATTGCTGTATTAAAATTTAAGATTAAGACCAAATAATACTGATCGTTGTCTTGGATAAATCGTTTTGTCTACCCCGTTGTTTGTAATTTCAGGATCTAAACCACTGTATTTTGTAATTACAAAAACGTTCTGAACTCCGGTTGACAATCTTAAGGAAGCTTTACTGTTTAACCAGTTATTCAGCGTATATCCTAAAGTGATGTTATCCATTTTAAGGAAAGAAGCATTCTCGATATAAAGATCTGATAACACTACATTTGAAGTAGTCTGAAAATTAGTCTCTAAAACCTGAGAAGGAATATTACTTAAAACACCTCCGTTTTCCATCGCATCATATTGCGCTCTGCTCGCATCTACAGCATTAAAAATTCGGTTACCAATACTTGCTCTTAAATTGAATGAAAAGTCAAACTTTTTATAATTCATATTAGAAGCAAATCCTAAAGTAAAATCAGGATCAGGATTGTTATAAATGTATTTATCCGAATCGTTTTTGATATTGTCTCCGTTTAAATCTGCAAAAGCACCATCAATTGGTTTTCCTTCGTTGTTGTACAATTGTTTGTATACATAGAAAGAATATGGCGTGTATCCTTCTCTGAAAATTTGTCCCGGAGTTCCTGTTCCTGCAATATTGTCTCCTAAAAAGATATCCGTTCCGTTTACCAGATTTTTAATTCTTCTTTCGAATTTGGCAATATTAAAGTTCATATTCCAGTTAAAATTCTCTGTTTTAACCGCATTGGCATTAATCGTAAACTCAACTCCTTTTGTCGTAAAGCTACCCACGTTTTGATACACACGGTTAGAGAAATTACTTCCGTCAGATATTGCTGCGTTTACCAACAAATCTTTAGATTCTTTATAGTAAACATCAAGTCCTGCTGATAAACGATTGTTTAAAAAACCAAAGTCAAGCCCTGCATTATAAGAAAAGGTTTCTTCCCATTTTAAGTTGTTTGTTCTTTTTGAAGGAAGTGCCACCGGAACCGGACTTGAACCAAAATAATATTCTGAATTTCCTCCGCCAATTTGGTATTTCTGAAGATATCCGTTTGGTTCAGGAATATCCTGCTGTCCTGTAATACCGTAACTTAATCTTAGTTTTAAGTCTGATAATACGGTGCTTTCTTTAAAGAAATCTTCTTTAATTTTCCATGCAAATGCTACAGATGGGAAATTCCCCCAACGGTTTGCTTCTTCAAATCTCGAAGAACCGTCTCTTCTGTACGATAGTGTCAATAAATATTTGTCTCTGAAGTTTAAGTTTGTTCTGGCAAAGAATCCTAATAAAACAACATCTGTATCTAAAGTCGTTTCAGGAAATGTCGATGGCAAATCAGGATTTAAAATATTACCCGTTTCAAATTTTGAACTTTGAAATTTCTGATACGAATAACCCGCTGTAGCTTCAAAATTCAATGATTTAAAGGTTTTATTGTATACCAAATAAGTATCTAATAATTTATTTCTTCTGGTTGCTTCGGTATATTCATCTGTACCATACGGAATATTATTGTTTGACGGAGCAGAACCTGCATCAGCACCAACCAATCTTCTTCTTTCTCCATTCGATTCATCGAAACCAACATTTACAACGGCTCTTAAAGCAGGTAAAAAATGGAATTTATAATCAATTTCAAAATTCCCGAAAAACCTGTCATTCTTTCCCCTGTCATTGGTATTCAACAATTGCGAAACCGGGTTTCTTGCCGCCGTAGATACTAAAGGATAATTTCCGTTTGAATCTTTACCGGTAGTATATTCAAAATATCCTCCGTAAGGCGCACCATCAACTTTTATAGGCTGAGTTGGGTCGAAACCAATAGCTGCACCTTCAACAGCATCTGTAAATCTGTTTTTTTCGTTGGTATAATTCGCAGAAAGTCTCAATTTTAAATGATTGTCTAAGAAAGTTGGATTCATTACCAAACCAACCGTGTTTCTTTTAAACTCATTCGTCAGCCGTAAACCTTGCTGATCTGTATTTCCTAAAGTTAAACTTGTCGGGATAATGTTGAATAAACTTCCTCTAACAGCCAAACTCTGATCTACTGTTCCTGTATTTCTATAAATTGCTCTTTGCCAATCTGTATTTGCAGTTCCTAATTTATCCAGATCATCACTTCTTCTGTCGGCAATAACGCTTCTAAATTCATCTGCACTAAAAACATCAACCGTTTTGGTCAAAGTTCCGGCAGCATATTGCACATTGTAATCTACAGATAATGTTTTGCTTCCTTTTTTAGTTGTAATGATAATTACACCATTTGAAGCACGAGAACCATAAATGGCTGAAGCCGAAGCATCTTTTAAAACCGTAATCGATTCAACAGTTGCAGGATTTAATGAAGCTAAAAATGAAGAAGCTCCTACATTGGTACTGTTATCCAAAGGCAATCCGTCAATAACAATAAGCGGATCATTACTGGCAAAAAGTGAACTTCCGCCTCGAATTCTAATTTGAGAACTAGAACCCGGAGCACCAGTTGAGTTTACTGTTAAACCTGCTACTCTTCCGTTAAGTAAGTTTTCGGTTGTAATATTATTTCCTTTATTAAAATCTTTTGTAGTAAGCGCTGTAACAGATCCCGTAGCGTCTTTCTTTTTAACGCTTCCGTAACCTACCTGAACCACTACTTCTTTTAGTAAGTTCGTGTCTTCTTCAAGATATACCGTGATATTTTTCTGTCCGGCAATCGCGATAGTCTGATTGCTATAACCGGTATAAGAAAATGTAATTTTATTATCGGCTTTTACTCCTGATAATTGAAATTTCCCGTCAAAATCAGTCGTGGTACTGATATTTGCTCCAGATACTTTTATGTTTACTCCCGGTATGGGCTGCTTGGTAGACTTTTCTAAGACTACGCCGCCAATTGTGTTCTGAGCAAAAACACAAAAAGGAAGTAAGAGTAATAAAAGCAAAAATTTGGTTTTAATTCTTTTCATACTTTTTTAAAATTGGGTTGGTTTAAGTTAGTTTTTGTTAATGATTGTTGGTTACAAATAATTGCAGGGCTATAACTTTAAAAAAGAAACAAAGGGTATTTTCTTTTGTATAAGTGTTTTTACAGCAATTGTTTCTTAAGATTATAAACCGCTTTTTGAAAATAAAGTTTACTCTCCTTTTGTTAGAATAAGGAAAGATTTCTCCGGGGAAATTTTAATTAGAATGTTGGTCATGTTTAAATTGTTTTTGGTTACGATAATTGGTTAGTTGGTTTTTAGTTGACTTATTTTAAAAAAAAATAAAGCATCACTACTCAAACGTTGTAGCTTATCAACTGATCCTGCAAATTAAGTACAGAGCGGGATATTAAGACAGGGAAAAATTCATTTATAAAAGGGGACAATTTCGTAAAAGTGTACACACAACACTTCAAAATAACATATTCTCTATTTTTTTACTTTAAAAAAAATGATAATAGGAATAATTGACTATCAAAATAATATATTTAATAACCTATGTATTTATGATTTTAAACACATAGAAATATAGATTTGATAAACTTATAAAAGGCGTTTCACTAGCATTTAACAAGTATGCCTATGTGTGAAGAAACTGGTTTGTTTTTTATATTCTTTTCTACACATTTAAACCTATGTTTCTATGTGTTTAATTATTAGTCGCTGCTTTTCTAAAAATTCACCTGAAAGAATCTTATAACTTTAATCAATCATTTTAGAAAACACATTCAACAATAGTCTAAAAAACAAATGTTATTATTACACATTTATAATAAATACGTTAATTTCGCAACCTATACAGATTTTACATATATTCATATAAAAAACTGATTCCGCTTTCAGATCACATTCCTTGTAATTTTCGTATATCAAAGAGCAACAAGCTTTTTAAAAAAAATTCTATGAATAAGATAAAATCCTTTCTTGTTATTAGCCTTCTTTATATCAGTGCATTTGCACAGAATTACCCAATAAGACATCTTGATATTGCGTCGGGACTTTCTAATAATTCTGTTGCGACCATATATCAGGATCAGAATGGCTATATGTGGTTTGGAACTTTTGACGGACTTAACCGATATGATGGAAATGATTTTAAAATTTACCGACATATTCATACGGATCCTAATTCTATTCAGGGAAATGCTATTAGCTGTATTGAAGGTGATTATAAAAATAATTTATGGATAGGAACAACAGCAGGTCCGGTTGTTTTTAATGCAGAACGCTCCTCTTTTACTCCATTAAAATATATTGGACTTGATAAAAAACCTAAGCCTTTAAAAATTACGGCGTATGAGATCATTGCAGTACATGCCGAAAATATAATTCTCGTTGCCACAAAAGAGATGATCGTGGCTTATAAAGAAGGCGAGCAAACCGGAACAGCAATTCCTTTTAACGGAAAATTAAATTATATCGCAAGATCAATATCTTATGATGCAAGCAAAAAAATATTTTATGTTTTCGTGACCGGTTCAGGTCTTTGTAAATATGATCTTAAATCAAAAAAACTAACGCTCCTTAACAATACAATTACAGGTTCAAATTGTATAAAACTGACAGATAAAGGTTTATGGGTTGGCTCTGATGAAGGGGCTTATTTATACGATGCAAAACTCAACACTTATTCTAAAAATTACTTTCAGGAAAAAACCGTAGTACGCGATTTTTATCAGCAAGACAACAGACTCTGGATTGCTACTGACGGCGCGGGTCTTTTTACTATTACAAAAAATCAGTCTACTCCTGTTTTATATAAAGCAAGCGGTCCTGTTTCGTTATTGAACAGTAAATCTCTTTATGATATATTCGAAAGTAAAAACGGAGAAATGTGGTTCGGAACGCTGCGTGGCGGTGTGAGTATGATGGGGAAAAAACCGCTTTACTTTAATCATTTTAAAAGCAAAGATCCGCTGACCAATAAAGAAGATGAAGATCCTGCCGCAAACTTCCTGCTTTCTTTCTGCGAAGACGAAAAGAAAAATATTTGGATTGGTACCGATGGTGCCGGAATGCGATATTGGAACAGAAAACAAAATACGTACGATGTTTACTCTACAACATCGTCAGGCGGAAAAAAACTGCAAAGTAATTTCGTTACCAGCATTGTTAAGGATTCTGATAATGCCATTTGGGTGGCGATGTGGAAAGGCGGAGTTTGCCGAATCGATCCAAATTCAAAAGCAATTCAGAATTTTTCGATTTATAATCAATTTACTAAAAAGGCAGAACAGGAATCCTGGCTATTATTTTTAGACTCAAAAAATACGCTGTGGCTCGCCATAACAAACTCAGGCGCCTTATATCAATTTGATAGAAAACAAAACAAATTCGTCTGTTACAGTAATACTTTGCGCGATGTTACTTGCCTCTATGAAACCAAAGATGGGAAAATCTGGGGCGGAACATTCAATTCTTTTTTTGAAATAGAACCTAAAACAAAAAAAGTAAAAACTTATCATTCTGAATACACAATAAGATGTATAACCGAAGATCAGGATAAAAATCTTTGGATAGGTACTGTAGAAGGCGGTTTGCTTTTATTCAACAGAAAAACAAAAACTTACACAAAATACACCACTCAAAACGGGCTCCCTAGTAATACCATACTTCGACTTTTAGAAGATAAAAAAGGGAATCTGTGGATGAGTACGTATCACGGAATCTCCAGATTGAATCCTAAAAATCATACTTTTAGAAACTTTGGAGTTGCTGATGGATTACAAGGCAATCAGTTTAGCTGGAATGCGGGTACGAAACTTTCGACAGGAGAAATTATTTTTGGAGGTATAAACGGATTCAATGTTTTTGATCCAGAGAATATAAAAGACAAGAAAAATACAGGTAAATTTTTATTGAATGATTTGCTGGTAAACAATCAGCCACTCAAATTAGACAGTCCGTATGTAACCGGAAAAAAACTCGAAATGATAAGCGATGTCGAGCTTCCTTACGAAAAATCGGCATTAAGTTTTGATTTTGTTTATCTTGATTACGTCAATTCTGAAAAAATAAATACTGCTTACTTTCTCGACGGCTGGGACAAAGACTGGAATTATACCTCAAAGGATAATAGGGCAAATTACTCGAGATTGACCGAAGGTACTTATGCTTTTAAAGTAAAAACAACCGATATTTTTGGAAATTGGACCAATGAAGTAACGCTGGCAACGGTAAAAATTCTTCCGCCCTGGTACAGAACATGGTGGGCTTATACCTTTTATCTCATCGCTGCAATCGCTGCTATATATGCGTATGTAGGTTATCATAAAAACAAGGAAAGACTTCGCTACGAAATAAAACTTGCCCGAATGGAGCATAAAAAAGATAAGGAACATGCCGAAAAACAGTTTTCGATGTTTACGTATATCGCGCATGAATTGCGAACTCCTTTATCCTTAATTATAAATCCGCTTAAAAGTGTAATTGAAAGAAAAAATCGTTCTGAAGACGATCTTGACCTCAATCTTGCCTATAAAAATGCGAAACGATTATTGAGTCTTACGGATCAGTTATTATTGTTTAGAAAAGCCGAAACAGATCTTGATGAACTCAAAATTTCGAAGATTAATTTAAACTCGCTTTGTCGTGAAATCTATGAAAGCTTTACCCAAATGGCGTCTGTAAAAAGTCTAAATTATCAATTGATTGAAGAAAACACAGCAACTGAAATCTATGGCGATTATGAAAAATTAGAGATTACGCTATTCAATTTGATCTCAAATGCTTTCAAATTTACTCCTAATAATGGATCGATAACTATTGAGATCATCGAGAATCTTGCCGATGTTTCGATCATTATATCGGATACTGGGACCGGAATCAATGAAAATGAAATAGACACTATTTTCGAAAAATTCAAGCAAAGTCAGTCTAAAGCCAGCAATGGTTTTGGAATAGGTCTTTATGTTGCCAAATATTTCGTGAATAAACATCATGGCGAAATACAATGCAAAAGTAAAGTGGGAGAAGGCACTTCGTTTATTATTACAATTCTAAAAGGAAATAGTCATTTTGCAGAAATGAACATCAACGAGGATCATTCTCATATGTCTCCGCTTGTTGGCGAACTTCTAGAAGGAATGCCAGCTGATCATCAAAATTCATATGAAAAAGAAATTCAATCATCTCAACCGGAAAATCTACAGGACGAATTAATCAGTACAAAAAAAGTACTGTTAATTGTAGAAGATAATCCTGAAATGAACCATTATCTCGTACAACTTTTTACCAAAAACTATATTGTTTATTCGGCAGCAAATGGTCTTGAAGGATTGAAACTTGTAGAAAAACACATGCCGGATATTGTACTGAGCGATATTTCTATGGAAGGCATGAACGGTTTGGATTTATGCAAAAAAATCAAACAGAATGATGATTTAAGCCATATTCCGGTGATACTTCTTACCGCTACAACCAGCAACGACATTCATTTACAAAGTATTACAGAAGGCGCTGATGATTATGTTACCAAACCTTTTGACAGTGATATACTTCTGGCACGCGTAGATTCTGTTCTTCGAAACAGAGGACAATTGCGCAAGTATTTCTTAGACAGTATCACGCTTCGCGAAAATGTAAATAAAGTTCCTACTGAATACAAAGAATTTCTTGACAAATGCATCGAAATTATAGAAGCCAATCTCGAAAATAACGACTTTAATCTAAAGACTTTTTCGGCTGCAATGGGTATGAGTCATTCAAGTCTCTACAAAAAGATTAAAGCAATTTCAGGACAAACCGTAAATGTTTTTATTCGATCTATCAGAATCCGAAGAGCTGCAGTAATCATGCTTACCGAAAATATAAACATTGCGCAGGTGGGGCCTCAGGTGGGTATAGAAGATCAGCGTTATTTCCGTCAACAATTCGTGAAATTATTTGGAATGAAACCTTCAGAGTATATCAAAAAATATAGAAATTCGTTTAATAAGGAATTGAATATTATTCAGAAAAAGGATAATTCATAAGTAGCATCTTTCCATATAAACAGATAGTCTGGTTTACTGGAAAACTCTCGATTGAAAATATACTTAAAAGCATATTTTAAAAACAATATCTATTTTTTTTGGAAGTAAAGATAATCTGTACTGCTGCTTACATCACGCAATCGAACTTGAGAATTATTAAATTCAAATAATTTCCAGTTGCGATTCAATTTATTTAGCGGTTCTGCGGCAAACTCTATTTTTACTTCTCTGGCACCATAAACTACAGTACTTTCCCATTGACCCGTTTGCGAAGTTGCTCCCTTAGTCGCTACTACCGTGTTATCATTTTTAAATACAAATGAATAACCATTATACGAAGCTGTTTTTTCTGAATCATCAAAAAAATAAGGTATCTCCCAGGAACCATTTGTTATCGCTTGCGCAAAATCAAGTGTCGCGATATTATTTTCAGGACAATAATCAATGGCGTATTTGATGGCATTTTCAAACTCCAAATTATTGGTAATCGATTTGGTCTGATTATTATAATCTACAATCGAAATAGGATATCTTAAAGAAATATATTCGCTTGGTTTTAAATTTTTTATAAAATTAAAAAATGCCTGATCGCTCACTATCGATTGAGAACCTGCCATTTGATTGGCACTGTTATAACTGTTAATCGTTATGGGATAATTGATATTTAAGCCATTTATTTTAGATAAAAGATCAGGATAAAGATTCCAAAAAGCAATTAAAGAATTGAAATCTGCCTCATTAGGAATCAATTTTTCGATATAATTATAATACACCATGGTTACCGGAAAATCTATATGTACAATATCGTCATCATAAGTGTTGGCATTAATATTATCCAATACTTTTTGATAATCGGCAATGGTATTAACCGCAATTTTTTGGCTGTTTACCGTAACGGTGTAAGGAAGTTTTATGGTGCAATAACTAGACCCGTCTATGACATTATCCTGTACTGTCTGAACCATTGCAACCCTTTGCAGATATGTAGTAAGAGGCGAAGCATTAGTAATTGTTGCTTGCCTATTATTACTTTGCTCATCCATTTCACTTTGACAAGACAGTAATAACAAGGCAACCGCCAGTGATAAATATTTTTGCGAAGGGAACATATTTATATTTTTACAAATGTAATAAAATTTAAAGAAACTGATTTTTAATAAATTCGATATCAAAGGTTTTCAATTTACTGTAGCATACTAAATTAACAAAAGCTAATAGCATTTATACATCTATAAAACAATCAGCTTTGCTTTTACCCTACTTAAATTAAAAACAAATACTTTTGCATCGTACAAATCGAAATCCAAATGCCACCTAAAAATCAATCCAATACCTGCGATGAAATACTATTTTCATCTTTCTTTAAAAGTCATGTCAAAGCACTTCGGAATTTTCTTTTTTACAAATTTGGCAATATCGACCAGGCAGAGGATGTAACGCAGGAAGCCTTTGTAAAACTTTGGCAAAACTGTGCGGCGGTACCCCTCGAAAAAGCAAAATCTTATATTTATACGGTTGCCAACAACAGCAGCCTCAACGAAATTGCACATCAGAAAGTAGTTTTGAGATACGAAAAAAACTTTACTGGTTTAGACAAAACAAACGAAAGTCCGGAATATCTTCTGGAAGAGAAACAGTTTCAGGCGAAACTTTTGAAAGCCATTGAAAACCTAAACAAAAAACAGCGCGTTGCCTTTTTGATGCACAGAATTGATGGGAAAAAATACAGCGAAATTGCGCTGGAATTAAATATTAGCGTAAAAGCAGTTGAAAAACGCATTCATCTTGCTTTGTTAAGCTTACGTAAAGAAATTGACTTATAAAAGTAGGGTAAATTAAATTCTAATTGTTTTAATTATATAGTAGAGTAAAATGAAAGAAAATCGATTATTAGCAAAATGGCTCAACGATGATTTATCTCCGGATGAATTAGCTGAATTTGAGGCAAGTCCCGATTTTGAAAAATACCAAAAAATAAAAAATTACACCAGTCATTTACAAGTAGACGATTTGGATGAAAACGCTATGCTATCTAACATTTTGAGTCAGAAAAAAGCAACGCCAAAAGTGGTTCCGTTATACAAAAAATGGATGTTTCGAGCTGCTGCAATTTTTGTGTTGGCTATTGGAATAACCCTTGTCATGAAGTTTTTTGTACCTCAAACACAAACAGCAGATTTTGGAGAAAAAACCACTTTTTCGTTACCGGATCATTCTGAAGTAGTATTGAACTCAGGCTCTGAAATCAATTATAAAAAATGGAACTGGGACAACAACAGACATCTTGAACTAAAAGGTGAAGCGTATTTTAGAGTCGCCAAAGGAAGAAGATTTGAAGTACAGACTAATCTGGGAAAAGTAACCGTTTTAGGAACTCAGTTTAATGTTAAAGCCAGAAAAAACAGGTTTGATGTAGTGTGTTACGAAGGCCGTGTAAAAGTAAATTATGCCAATACTCAAATTCTGTTAACTCATGGTCAAAGCGTTCGTTTTGAAAACGGAAAACAAGTTAAAATGAATGTAAATTCATTGAAACCAGAATGGATCGACAATCAGATATGTTTTACTAAAGAAAATATCAGAACATTATTAGACGAAGTAGAAAGACAATATAATGTCAAGATCGAATTGAATTCTAAGGATACGATTTCGCTCTTTACAGGAAAATTGCCCGCTAAAGATTTAGATACTGCTTTGCAAATTATTAGTACAACTTATCATTTAGAGGCTAAAAAAGTCTCAGAAAATAAAATAATTTTTGACGAAAAATAAATGCTGCTCCCCAAATCATTTCATTTTTTGTTTTTCACATTTTTCTTTGTCCTGAATCTTTTTGCTCAGGACAAAGGAAAAACCATGCCTTTAAAGAAAATCATAAATGATATCGAACAACAGCATCAGGTTAGTTTTAATTATACCGAAGACAATATTGTTGGACTAAAATTAAACCCTCCTGAAAAATCACTTTCGTTAGACCAAAAACTACAATACCTTACTGAGAAAACCAATTTGTCTTTTGAAAATATTGACAACAAATTCATTAATATTTATAAAAAGGAAAATCCAGTTTTAAAAATTTGTGGATATGTTTTTTCCGGTACAGACAAAAAACCAATTGAAAACGCCAATATTACATTAAGCAATCAAACTCATGTTACAACGGATTCAGACGGTTATTTTGAATTTGAAAAAGAAAATGTAACTACTTTTTTAATTAGCCACATTGGTTTTATCACAAAAAAAAGTACAGCCGGCAATTCAAATTCCGGAAACTGCCTCAAGTTTATATTAGAACCCGAAATTACACAACTTCAGGAAATCAAAGCCAATGCTATTTTAGCTTCCGGAATCTCCAAAAACACTGACGGATCTCTTGAAATTAAACCTAAAAAATTTGGTATCCTCCCAGGACTTATCGAACCTGATGCTTTACAAACTATGCAACAGATACCGGGTGTAAACAGTCTTGATGAAAGCGTTTCAAGCATCAACGTTCGCGGTGGTACGCACGATCAGAATTTATTTTTATGGAATGGAATACGAATGTTTCAAACCGGACATTTTTTTGGTTTAATATCAGTCTTTAATCCAAATTTAGCGCATACCATTTCTATTTATAAAAACGGAAGTTCAGCCTTCTATGGCGAAAGTGTATCAAGCGTAGTTGCGATTTCTTCTACACCGGAAACCTTAGAAAAAAACTCTTTTAGTGCGGGAATCAATATGATTAATGCTGATGTGTACGGAAAATACAATCTTTCGAAGAAAAGTTATATCGAAATTTCGGCACGAAAATCTATTACTGATTTTTTAGAAACCCCAACCTACAAAGAATATTTCGACAAAGTGTTTCAAAACACCACTATCACTGATTTTTCGCAAACCCAAAATGTAGATTATCGAAGTGATAAAAAATTTGATTTTTATGATGCTACCCTAAAATACGCTCAAAAAATTGGTAATAAGGATCAAATCGTACTTGATTTAATAACCATAAAAGACAATCTGGAAGTTTTTCAAAGTGCGACTGCATACGGTATAATAAGAACCGAAAATAATGTTTTACGCCAGCAAAATTATGGCGGAAATTTGTCATGGAAAAGAAACTGGAATCCTTTTAACATTACTAAAGTTAATATTTACAACTCGTCTTATGAATTGCTGGCCGATCAAAAAAACACTTATGAAAACCAATTGGTCATTCAGGAAAATACAGTAAATAATAATGGTTTTAATTTAGAGAACAATCATATTATTAATTCTAAATTTACTTTTAATGATGGTTATCAGTACAATGAAATGGGAATTACTAATTTAGAAAGAGTACAAAATCCTGATTTTTATCGTAAAGTTAAAGATGTACTAAGAACCCATGCATTAATTCTGGAAGGAAAATATAATGACACCATTTCAAGAGTCTATTTTAAGGCCGGAACCCGAATAAATTATATAGAAAAGTTTGAAAAATTTATCGTTGAGCCCCGAATTCAATTCAATTACGGCATCAGCAAAAGCTTAAGTTTAGAATTGCTGAGCGAACTAAAAAGTCAAAATTCACAACAAATTATTGATTTGCAAAAGGATTATTTTGGCATCGAAAAAAGACGCTGGATTATCTCAAACAACACTACAATTCCTATTCAGAGAAGTAAACAATTATCCTTAAACTTATTTTACAAAAAGAATGACTGGCTGCTTGATATTGAACATTTTTATAAAAAAGTAACCGGAATTACTACTTCAAGTCAGGGTTTTCAAAATCAGTTAGAATTTGTGAAAACAACGGGCGATTATGAAATTTGGGGCGCAGAAATGTTGATTCAGAAAAAAATGAATCACTTTCTGACCTGGTTAAGTTATACTTACAATCATAATAATTATCATTTTCCTCGTTACGAATTTCCGGTTTTCCCCAACAACTTTGAGTTAATGCACAGTGTATCATGGGCAGGAATTTATGAGAAAAACAATTTTAAAATCGCTTTGGGAACAAAATGGACTTCTGGCCGCCCAAAAACTTCTCCTGATATCTCTCAAATTGATCTTGCAAATCCTGTACTGGTTTACAATAAACCGAATAGTACCAATTTGCATATATTTTCGCAGGTTAATATTTCGTCTACTTATAAATGGGAAACCGAAAAGGGAATTCAATACAAATTAGGAGTCTCCATCTTAAATATCCTAAACCGGAAAAATGAAATCAGCGAATATTACAGAGTAAGTACTATAACTAATTCTATCGAAGAAGTCGAAACATTTGCTTTGCAAAGAACTCCAAACATGAGCTTTAGAGTTTCATTCTAAGGCTATTTCATAAGGATAATCTAAATCCTTTATTCCTTATTTTTCTTTCTTTAATAAAAATATCAATTCTTTGGTAGGGTAATCTACATCAAGGCTGTTTTACTATTGAACCTTATCAAAACAGAAAGATGCCCTCATTACAATACTTGATAATCTGCCATCACGGTAACTTTTTTTATGACAGCTCGTAATAATAAAATCATTGCACGAAATCAATATCAAAAGCACACGTGTCTCCCTGATATATAACAAAATACTTTACTCAACAGGTAAAGAATATTTCCCACTTTTTATAAACTAAATTAAATACAAATGAAATTAAAACAACTAAAATTCGCTTTCGTTGCTCTGGCAGCAACAACCCTTTTTGTAAGCTGTAGTAATGACAAGGATAGTGATACTCCTGCACCGGAAGTAAAAAAAGAAATTGGTCTTTCAACAAGTGCAACCCTGGGTTCTTATCTATCGGATAAAAACGGAAAATCTTTATACTTTTTTGCAACAGACGCAAAAGGACAAGCATCTTGCACAGGAGGATGTGAAGCGGTATGGCCTCCATTTTATGTAGATAATTTTACTGCTGATAAATTAGCCACAGGTTTAACATTTTCAGATTTTGCCACTATAACCACTACATCAGGCAAAAAACAATTAACCTACAAAGGATGGCCATTGTATTACTACGCACCAAGTGTAAACGGAACCAACACACCCGAAACTGCGGGGCAAACAACAGGAGACGGAGTTGGCGGTGTTTGGTTTATAGCAAAACCCGACTATTCTATTATGATCGTAAGAAGTCAGCTTGTAGGTCATGATACAAAAAATTACAAATCTGATTATACTGTTGGCGATGGTCTTACAACCTATTTTACAGATGCAAAAGGACTGACATTGTACACTTTTAAAAACGACAATTTCAAGAAAAATAATTTCACAAAATCGGACTTTTCAAACAATGCTGTTTGGCCAATATACGAAACAGACAAAATCGTTGTTCCTTCTATTCTTGATAAATCTAAATTTTCTGTAATTACAGTATTTGGTAAATCTCAATTGGTTTACAACGGTTGGCCTTTGTATTATTTCGGACAAGATGCTTCTGTAAGAGGTGCCAATAAAGGAATTAGTTTTCCTAGCCCGGGTGTTTGGCCAGTGCCTGTAAAAGATTCGCCACTTGCGATCTAAACATAATATTCACCTCAATATTATTTATGTGTTTATATAACACACTCTTTTTCAAATTAGCCCAGTATGCTTTTGGGCTAATTTGATTTTTTTTTTACAAAATAACTTTTTCGGGTAGGGTAATTTTCATCAAAGCTGTTTTACTATAGAACCTCATCAAAACAATAAATATGAAAAGAAAAAAAATAGCATTTGTAATTGCAGCCCTGTTGATAATAGTCTCGGCCGGCATTTATTTTTATTACGGTTTTCTCTTTAAAGAAGCACGTAACATACAATCCGAGATGCCTGATTATACTATATCGGCAACAAAATTACTTGAAGAATATAATGCTGATCCTAAAAAAGCAGACCAATTATACCTCAACAAAACCATTGAGATAACCGGTATCGTCACAAAAGAAACTGACTCTGTTCTTATACTCGAAAATACTGTTTTTTGTCTGTTTTCTCAAAAAGTTAAATCTGCACTTATCAATAATAAAGTAACGGTTAAAGGCAAATGTATTGGCTACGACGAACTGTTTCAGGAAGTTAAAATAGACCAATGCACCATTAATAAATAAACAACCCAATTAATCTATTTATGAAAAAATTTCTAGTTCCAATCTGCTTTTTTTTAGTTACGATGGCATATTCACAGGATGATTTGCTAAAAAGCCTTGATTCTACTCAGATACAAGACAGCTATTCGACAGCAACTTTCAAAGCTTTACAGCTGGTAACCTTACAGACCACAAAAATGCCTGCCAAAAAAGAATTCTATTTTGTGGTTTCACATCGTTTTGGAACTGTTAAAGATGGTTTTGAAAGTTTTTTTGGTCTTGATAATGCCACTACAAAACTTGGTGGAATTTACGGAGTAACTGACTGGTTATCGGTTAGTCTTTCCAGACATACTTTGAATAAAATGTATGAAACCGGAGTAAAATACCGAATGGCAAGACAAAGCAATAGTTTCCCCCTGGATATTGTTGGATACAGTGTTGCGGATATTAACACATTTTTAGAAAAAGATCAATATCCGGGATTAGAATTCAAAAATCGCATGACTTATGTACAGCAATTATTGATATCCAGAAAAATAGGAGAAAAATTATCCTTAGAATTAGTTCCGTCATTTGTTCACAAAAATCTTTACAATCCTGACATAGAAAGAGACAATCAATTTTCTTTTGGAGGAGGCGGCCGCTATAAAATCACCAAACGATTATCTGTGAATTTAGAGTACATGCACAATTTTGACAAACCCGAGTTTTACAAAAATCCATTATCGGTAGGTCTTGATGTCGAAACCGGCGGACATGTTTTTCAACTCATCTTTACCAATTCACAATCAATGAGCGAGAGCGGATATCTTACCAATGCATCAGGAAATTGGGGCAAAGGAGATTTCTTTTTCGGATTTAACCTCTACCGAGTATTTTAATAACTACAAATAACCAAATTATGAAAAAAGCAATAGCATTGACAATTTTACTGGCTGCATTTACCAGCTGTAGCGATTCTGATACTTATCAGGATATCGAAAAGAAGCCAGAAACAGAAAATCCTCCAACAAATCCAACAGATCCCACTACCCCAACTACTATTACTTATACTAAGAATGTAAAATCAATTATTGATGCTAATTGTATCAGTTGTCATCAAAATGGAAGATCTGCATCTTTTAAACCATTAACAACTTACGCTGAAGTTAAAGCCGCTGTTGAAAATGCAGGTTTATTAAACCGAATTCAGTTGCAAAATGGTCAGCAAGGTATTATGCCTCAAGGAGGAAGAATGTCTCAGACCAATATTGACCTAATTGTAAAATGGAATACTGACGGACTTAAAGAAAACTAAATATTATGAAAAAAACAGTTATTAATTTCCTGGCTTTAGTATTGATTTTTGTAGCAAGTACAAATGTATGTGCGCAAAAATTAATCACTAAAACAGGTAGTATAAAATTTCAGGCCTCAGTGCCTTCTTATGAAGAAATTGCTGCCGAAAACAAAAGTGTATCTGCCGTTTTAGAGCAATCAACCGGAGATTTAGCAGCATTGGTTCTTATCAAAGGTTTTCGCTTTAAGGTTGCTCTAATGGAAGAACATTTTAATGAAAACTACATGGAATCTGAAAAGTTCTCCAAAGCTACTTTAAAAGGTAAAATAGACGATTTCGACATTTCGACTGTTACTAATAGCCCTAAAAATTTCACTTTAAAAGGAGATCTTACTATTCACGGAAAAACAAAACCTGTTACTGTGATTATCAAAATTTCGAAAGCTGCTAACGGAGTAAATGCTAGTGGCTCATTTGAAGTAAAACCGGAAGATTTTGATATCGAAATACCAAGCCTTGTTAGAAAAAAAGTTGCTGATAAAATAAAAATCACCTACAATTTTTTATTGGTCAAGTAACTTCATTTGATACAATAAAATTATTTAGATAATAGAATTCATCCACTAGTATTAACAAAACCAATCTTTTTTTGATCTTAAAGATCACTAAACATGACTAATGTTGTGAGGTCAGTTTCGTGTAAGCTGGCCTCTTTTTTTACTCCTAAATATATTAAAATGATCTGCAAAAATTATGTTGTTTCGGGAGAAGATGTAAATGATCATATGGTTATGGAAGATAGTGCCTACATTTCATACACACTACGATTATTATATCATTTTCTATTTTATAATGGAGTTTCAAAAGAAAAACTTAATGGGCTGCATGTTGAATTACAAGAAGGAAATCAGGTATTAGTTTTTCATAAAAACCTAATGTTTACAGAACCATTTTTTATTGAACTCAAACATTGTCATATAAATGATAAAATAAACATTAAAAGCTGCTTTTTCAACTCAAAAAATGAATGCTGCGCAGAAATTACCAAAGAAGTCGAATGGGTTGATTCTATTCTTAAAGAAATCATTCCGGCGCCAAAACAAATTTTAAAGCGTTTTGATCACAAAAGTATTCGAACTTTCGACCGTCCCGATTAGAAATCGGGATTATCTATCCAGATAAGCTATTTCTTCAATTCATTTATTAATTTTTCAACTCTAACCCTACTTTTCCACTTCTTGACTTCCAATTCACGTTTATAAGCCAATGATTTCGTTTCAAATTCTTCAAAATAAATTACAATCCAATCTTTTGCTTTTCCTGTGAATCCTGAATGATTTGATAAATGTTTACGTAGCCGTTCATCTAAACCTTCAGATGTATGACCTATATAATATTGATTTAATGTGCTTGAGTATAAAATGTAGAAAAAGTTCATATCAATTTTTATTAAATTATTTTAAACAAAAAAAGCCACTCATTTGAGTGGCTTTTTTGTAATGAACGAAGAAGGATTCGAACCTTCGACCGTCCCGATTGGAAATCGGGATGCTTTATCTAGTGAACGCAGAAGGATTAGAACCTTCGACCGTCCCGATTGAAAATCGGGATGCTCTATCTAGCTGAGCTATGCGTTTAAGCCATTTCAGTATAAAACAAAAAAACCACTCGATTTGAGTGGCTTTTGATGTGAACGCAGAAGGATTCGAACCTTCGACCGCCTGCTTAGAAGGCAGGTGCTCTATCCAGCTGAGCTATGCGTCCATTTAATTTAGTGTAACTAAATCGCGCTAGTTAAAACAAAAAAGCCACTCGCTAGAATGGCTTTTTATGTGAACGCAGAAGGATTCGAACCTTCGACCGCCTGCTTAGAAGGCAGGTGCTCTATCCAGCTGAGCTATGCGTCCATTTTTCTTTAACTTAACCTTCTGATCGTCCCGATTAGAAATCGGGATGCTCTATCCAGCTGAGCTATCCGTCCATTTGTTTTAAAACTTTATGGCAAAGTTTTCGTCGGGGTGGCAGGATTCGAACCTGCGGCCTCCTGCTCCCAAAGCAGGCGCGATAACCGGGCTACGCTACACCCCGAGCTTTAATTTTAAATTTTGTATCTGCCTTAATCTAATTAAAATTAGAAACAAATACTTGGGTAAAGCTGAAACCCAAAAAGCAAATTATTAAGCGGAGAGACAGGGACTCGAACCCTGGCGACGGTTACCCGTCGACAGATTAGCAATCTGCTCCATTACCGCTCTGGCACCTCTCCAAGCTCAAGAAACGTGTTCTGTTTTGCGGTTGCAAATGTAAGACAACATTCCATATCTCACAACTATTTCAGCGCTTTTTTTTCACTTTTTTCAATCTTTTTTTTAAACCGCTTAACAATCAAACAAATAGAATTAACAAAAATTTCATATTAAATTTAAAATCCAATCGAATTGCCCCAAAATTTGAATTTATTCAAATAAAGAGTAAATTTGCTTGATTAACTAATATTAACAGAAAATGAACAAAAGAGTTGTTATCGTTTCTGCCGTTAGAACACCTATCGGAAGTTTCATGGGAGGTTTATCTACCGTACCCGCACCAAAATTAGGTGCTGCCGCTATAAAGGGAGCACTACAAAAAATTAACCTTGACCCAAAATTAGTTGATGAAGTATTCATGGGAAATGTGGTACAAGCCGGAGTTGGACAAGCACCAGCGCGTCAGGCTGCACTTTTCGCAGGACTTTCTGAAGAAGTTGCTGCAACTACAGTAAACAAAGTTTGTGCTTCAGGAATGAAAGCTGTTATGTTTGCTGCTCAGACAATCGCTTGTGGCGATGCTGAAATTGTAGTGGCCGGAGGAATGGAAAACATGAGTTTAATTCCGCATTACGTGCAAATGCGTAACGGAACTAAATTTGGCCCGGCAACAATGCTTGACGGAATGCAAAAAGATGGTTTGACAGATGCTTACGATAACAACGCAATGGGAGTTTGCGCTGACTTATGTGCAACTGAATACAACATCAGTCGTGAAGAACAAGACAATTTTGCTATTCAGTCTTATGAAAGAAGCGCAAAAGCATGGGAAGCCGGAAAATTCGACAACGAAATTGTTTCTGTAGAAGTTCCGCAAAGACGTGGCGAACCAATCATTGTTTCTAAAGATGAAGAATATACCAATGTAAAATTGGACAAAATCCCTTCATTAAGCGCAGTTTTTACAAAAGACGGAACCGTAACGGCCGCAAATGCCTCGACAATCAATGACGGAGCTGCAGCTTTAGTTTTAATGTCTGAAGAAAAAGCAATCGCATTAGGATTAAAACCCCTGGCCTACATAAAAAGTTATGCAGATGCAGCTCAGGAACCAAAATGGTTTACTACGAGTCCGGCAAAAGCATTACCAAAAGCATTAGACAAAGCAGGAATTACAATTGGCGATGTTGATTATTTCGAATTCAACGAAGCATTTGCCGTTGTTGGATTAGCCAATTCAAAAATTCTTAATCTTGATAACGATAAAGTAAACGTAAATGGTGGTGCAGTATCATTAGGTCATCCTCTTGGATGTTCGGGAGCCAGAATCATCGTAACTTTGCTAAATGTTTTAGAACAAAACAATGCTAAAACCGGAGCTGCTGCAATTTGCAATGGTGGCGGTGGAGCATCAGCAATTGTTATCGAAAGAGCTTAAATAATATTACATTAGGAGTTATTTGAAACAAAATAACTCCTAATTTCTCAACTAATACATTACCTAAATGTTCGGAATTTGCAATCTAGCCATAGTACCCGTTCGATCTGAGCCAAGTGACAGAAGTGAAATTGTCACACAACTTTTGTTTGGCGAACACATCGAGATTTTAGAACGCCAAAATCAATGGGCCCGAATAAAAATACAATACGATGACTACGAAGGTTGGGTAGATTCGAAACAATATCAGGTAATTTCTGAGGCAAATTACAATCAGCTAAGCAATGACGCCATTATTCTTAATGCCGATTTGATTGATTATATCAGTGCGCCCGAAAATTTATTATTACCAATTCCGCTTGGTGCATCCTTATCTTTTTTGAATAATAGCGAAATCAATACTTCAAACTTTGATTTCGAAGGCACAAAAACAAGTGGCATAAAACCTAAAAGCGCCTTAATAAGCACTGCTTTTATGTATTTAAACGCACCTTATCTTTGGGGCGGAAAAACACCTTTTGGTATTGACTGTTCCGGTTTTACCCAAATGGTTTACAAACTAAACGGATACAAAATACACCGCGATGCCTCGCAACAAGCTCTTGAAGGAGAAGCTTTAAGTTTTATTGAAGAAAGCGAAGCAGGAGATTTAGCCTTTTTTGACAACGACGAAGGAAACATCATTCATGTAGGCATTATTATGGACAACAATTACATCATTCACGCAAGTGGAAAAGTCCGCATTGATCGTTTAGACCATTTAGGAATCTACAATCCAGAAACAAACAAACACACCCATAAATTAAGAGTAATCAAAAAGATTATTTAAACACGAATCCAATTAGCTCAAATTAAAAATCCTTTTAATCTGTGGCTAAAAAAATCCGCAGCAATCCGTGTTTTCGCTTGCGAATCTGCGCCATCCGTGTACCATTACTAAGCGCTGATTCGTATTACTTTTCTAAACTCAGAAGGACTATTCCCTCTCTGTTTCTTAAAGAATTTATTAAAATGACTTTCATCCGTAAAACCAAATTCGTACGCAATTTCATTAATACGTTTATCACTAAACTGCAAACGATGCTCGATCAGTTTAGTTTTATAATTACTAATATATTGCTGCATCGTTTCGTTAGCGTGTTTCTTAAAATAACGTCCTAAATACGTATTCGAGATTCCAAAATAATCACTAATCGATTCTGCTTTAATTCTTTCAGGATAATAAATATTATTCTGAATATATTGCAAAATATCCATCGCTTTCGCTTCACAACCAATATTTACCTGCTCCGGCAAATACTTCGCAATATTGCGCGCCACAATAATAATCAAGGTATTCACCAATTGCTGAATCAATTCCTTATTATACACATCCTTATCCTGGCGTTCGCGAATAATTGCTTCAACCATCACCTTTACCAAGCATTTATCAGCCTCATTCTTCAGGATACAACCCGGCTGATGATTTGCATTTTGAAGAATATATTCTAAACGCTGAATATTCTCATTCTGCAAACTCGAATTCTTCAAATAAATATCATTAAACCTTAAAAAGAAAAACTTTGTTTTCGTTTCAATTGTAAAATTATGGCAATCCTCAGGCGTCAATAAAAACATATGTCCCGCATCATATTCAAAAATATTTTTGTTGATGCACTGCCTTCCCGTTCCCTCTAAAATATAAACCAGTTCAAAGAAATTATGACGATCACCCACATCCGGATATTCATCTAAAGTCTCAAAAGAAACAGTAAAAGGCTCGTATAAATTTTCTTTTTTCATGATACACTTTATTAATTCGGCTACAAAATTACATAAAAAAGACAAATATATACAACTGAACAGTCGTAAATATGGTATAATTTTGCCAAACAATTTTTAAGCATTAAAATATAAGATTATGGAATATAGAAAATTAGGCAATACTGAACTTGAATTATCAACTATTACATACGGTGCATTTGCCATTGGCGGAAACATGTGGGGCGGAAACGAAAAGAAAGATTCAATCGACTCTATTCACGCATCAATCGATCACGGCGTTACCACAATCGATACTGCTCCTTTCTACGGATTCGGACTAAGCGAAGAAATGATTGGAGAAGCTTTAAAATCAAAAGATCGTTCAAAAGTACAATTGTTAACCAAATTTGGTTTAGTTTGGGACGGAAGCAATCAAGGCAAAGGAGAATTCTTCTTTAATGCCGAAGACAACGGAAAAAAAATCCCAGTTTACAAATACGCATCAAAAAGCAACATCATAAAAGAAGTCGAAGAAAGCTTAAAACGCCTTCAAACCGATTATATCGACTTATTACAAATTCACTGGCCAGACTCCACTACTCCAATTCAGGAAACTATGGAAGCTTTAGAAACCCTTATTCAACAAGGAAAAATCAGAGCAGCCGGAGTTAGTAATTATAGTGCAGACCAAATCAAAGAAGCACAAAAAACAATTCAATTAGCATCAAATCAAGTTCCGTTTAGTATGCTGAACCAAGCAATTCAAACCGATTTAGTTCCGCTTACCATTCAGGAAAACATCGGGATCATTGCTTACAGCCCGATGGAAAGAGGTTTATTAACCGGAAAATATTTCACTCACAGCAAACTAAAAGACAATGATCACAGAAATGGATATTTCGGTCAGTTTGATCTTCAAAAAGTAAAAACTTTAGTCGAAGAATTAAGCTCGTTGGCCAACACAAAACATATTTCAATTTCACAATTAGTATTGCGTTGGACGACTCTACAAAAAGGAATTACCATTGTTTTAGCCGGAGCAAGAAACGCAGAACAAGCCATTTCAAACGCAAAAACATTAGATTTTGACTTATCAGTTTCTGAATTAGATTTCATTAATCAGGCAATTTCAAAACTTAAATAAAACTTATTTAAACACAAAGGGACAGAGCTTTTAGCAATCTTTAAAAGACGTTTCACTTGCATCAACAAACATAGTTTACGCAATCTTGTCATTTCGACGAAGGAGAAATCACACTCGGGATTCGACAAAGATTGTCGACATTCTTTATAGAGTTTCTAGTGCGATTCCTCGTTCCTCGGAATGACAAACTTTGAGAACTATGTATTTTAAAAAAATCTCAAAAATTAAATAATAACAATTTGGGCGTGTCCCAAGGGCCGGGCTATCCACTACAATCTTTTATGCCGAACACCGGCACAAAAGGATTTTCACTCCTATCCCTCACGCAACCCAGATTCATTAGAAAAAAAGTAAAATGAAGAAAATATTCATCATCAACGGAAGTCAAAATTTTGCGCATTCAGGCGGAAAATTCAATGAAACCGTTACCAACTGGACAATCGAATTCTTAAAAAACAGCAAGCAATTCGAAATCAAAACAACCGACATCAAACAAGATTTTGACTTAGACGAAGAAGTAGAAAAATTCGTTTGGGCAGACGTAGTAGTATATCATACACCCGTTTGGTGGTTTCAATTACCAAACCTTTTCAAAAAATACATCGACGACGTTTTCACTGCCGGACACAACAAAGGAATCTACAAAAGCGACGGAAGAACCAGAACAAATCCCGACATCAATTACGGAACCGGAGGACAATTACACGGACGTAAATATATGCTAACCACAAGCTGGAATGCACCAGCAACAGCTTTCACGCTTCCGGGAGAATTCTTCGAAGAAACATCTGTAGACGACGGAGCTATGTTTGGCTTTCACAAAATGAATAAATTTGTAGGTATGCAAAAATTAGACGGATTCCATTTTCACGATGTCGAAAAAGGTGCAACAGCCGAAAATATTGACATTTTTAAGGAAAACTATACCAATCACTTAGAACAAACCTTTAAAAATCTATAATTATGATCTCAATTACAGCAATTTTCAAAAGCAAACCAGAGAATATAGAACAAGTTCAAAGCATGTTAAATCATTTGGTTACCGAAACCAGAAAAGAAGCAGCTTGCATTCGTTACGACCTTCACCATGCTGATAATGTTTTTATTATCTGGGAAGAATGGAAAGATCAGCCAGGTCTTGACATACACAACAATCAGCCTTACTTACTGGATTTTATCGCTAAAAGCGAAAGTTTAGTTGCATCACCAATTCAGGTTTACAAAACAGTGCAAATACTATAATCAAGACAATGAGAGCACTACTAACTAATACTTACGAATCAGAATTCGTAAGCACTCAAATGGAGAAACCTACTCCTAAAAAAGGAGAAGTTTTAGTAAAAATACATGCAAGCGGCGTAAATCCAATCGATAACAAAATCAGACTTGGACTTTCGCCGTATGCATCACCGGTTTTACCAGCCGTTCTAGGAACTGACCTTGCCGGAGTAATCGAAGCAATTGGTGAAGGCGTTACAGAATTTAAAGTTGGTGACGAAGTCTACGGACTTGCCGGAGGTGTTTTAGGACTTCAGGGAACTCTAGCCGAATATACCGCCGTAGATGCTGATTTATTGGCCATAAAACCAAAAAATCTAAGCATGAAAGAAGCCGCAGGAGTTCCGCTAGTATTACTTACCGCCTGGGAAGGTTTGATTGACAGAGCCAGAGTACAAAAAGGCGACAAAGTTCTGGTTCACGCAGGAGCTGGAGGCGTTGGTCATATGGTAGTTCAGCTTGCCAAAAATCTTGGTGCCGAAGTTTATGCAACAGTTTCTGAGCAAAAAGCCGATTTTGTAAAATCATTTGGAGCAACTCCAATAGATAAAAATACTCCAGTTGAAGATTACGTAAATCAATACACAGACGGAGAAGGATTCGACGTTATTTACGACACGCTTGGCGGACAATCTTTTGATGATTCCTTAAAAGCCATTCGTCATTACGGTCAAATCGCAAGTTGTTATGCTTTCGGGACACATACTTTGGCAACAAGTTCGCTTCGTTCTGCAAGTATTCATGGTGTATTTGTATTACACCCGATGATTGGTAACGAAAGAAGAAAGCATCACGGTGATATCCTCAAACAAACCACAAAACTAATTGAAGAAGGAAAATTAAAACCTATCATAGATCCAAGAAAATTCACTCTTGACAATGCTATGGAAGCGCATAAAGCCGTAAGTGACGGTTCTTCTGTAGGGAAAATTGTTGTAGATATTGTTTAAGTTTAATTAGATTTTTTTCGCCACGAATTCACGAATTAATTTAAATGCTTTACGCATAGATTTTAAAAATAAAATTCGTGAATTCGTGGCAAAAAAATTACTTAATCCCGCCAAAAGCACCGAAACACATATTCTTGTGTAAAATTTCAACGCTTGTAAATCCAACTTTTTTCATTAAATCCAACTGGTAATTCATTGATCTTGGCGTATCTTCTTTCTCAATATAATCAAATACTTTCTGACGATATTCTGCACCGCCAATTCCTTCTAAATATTCACCGTAGCGCTGCCAGGTATATTCATTCAATAACTCCGTGTCCTGGGTAATCAAATCCGAAATCATAAAACATCCGCCTGGTTTTAACAATTTGAATATTTTAGCAAAAGTAGTTTCCCAATCCTGATCATCACGCAAATGGTGCAAAACTGCTCCCGCCAAAATAATATCAAATTGATTTTCCGGCAAATCGACTTCACGAATATCACCTTGCTTCACTTCTACCCTTCCATTCGTTGCCGCCGAAACTCTTTCAAAAGCTCGATCCAACATTGGCAAACTCAAATCGACCAAAGTTGAATTTAAATTCGGAACCTTAGACAACATCATTAAAGTATAATTTCCTGCACCACATCCAATATCTAAAACATTTGTAGCATTAGGAACAATTCTTTTAGAAGCTTCCGTAATTAATTCTAATGAAATCGTAGCGTCGATTGTTGCCACTTGTCCGGTTTCTAAATTTGAAAATCTTTCGACATCATTGTCAAATCGTTCTCTGATTTCTTCGATAGTTGATTTTTTCATAGTTTTTGTTTTTTTATTGGCCCACGGATGACACGGATTTAAACTGGTTTTCACAGATTTATTTTTTTATAAACTTTGCTTATTTTTTTGCCACAGATTCGATTGATTATACAGATTATCTTTAAGCATAATTTAAAAAATCGTTACAATCCTTTTAATCTGTGGCATAATTCTTTTTAGCGCATAGAAAAAATTAAAAATCCGCGCAAACCAGTTTAAATCCGTAAAACACGTGGGCCATCTTTTTTTTTATCAAAACTACCATTTTGATATATACTTCAAAAATACTTATTTTGTCAATTATTAATACTTAATAGGTATTTATGGAATTACGTCACTTGAAATATTTTTTGGCTGTAGCCGAAGAATTAAACTTTACCAAAGCCGCCGAAAAACTTTTTATTTCCCAACCTCCTTTGAGTCGACAAATCATCGAACTTGAAAATGAAATTCAGGCGAAGCTTTTCATCCGAAACAATAAAAAAGTCGAGCTCACCGAAGCAGGAAAATATTTCGAAAAGGAAATACGAGAACTTTTTCAGAACCTTGAACGCATTTCAGTAAAAACGAAAAAAATTGCCGAAAATGTATCCGGAGAATTCAGAATCGCTTATATCAGTTCAATTTATTCGGCTGTAATTTCAGATTTGATTAAACATCTGAAAACAGAATTCCCGTATGTCAATTTCAAATTATTTGAAGTCTCTACAACCAAACAAATCGACGCTTTAGAACAAGGCAAAATTGATTTAGGAATTATTCGTTCTCCTGTAAAATCACCTAAAATAAAATCGCAATTGTGGTTTCAGGACGGCTTTTCGGTGGTTTATAATAAAAGTATCATCCAAATTAATTCTGAAAAAGAAATCCCGGATCTTAAAGACGAAACCTTTGTGTTTTTCAATAAAGATTATGCACCACATTATCATGAGGTTTTACTGGAACTTTGCGCATTTTATGGCTTTACGCCAAAAGTAGTGCACGAATCCAACAACATCAATTCGATCGTACAATTGGTTAAAAATGGTTTGGGAATTTCGATTGTTCCTTCGAATATTGCCAAGAATAATCATGATCCTGAAATTGGTTTTATCGAATTAAAGAAAGTCAATTTATTTACGGATGTTTCGTTGATTACATCAAAAGAAGATGAATCTGAAATTACGAAACTAGCTGTTGAATTTTTATTGAATAAAAAGTAGTTGAAAGTGAGTTTATAATTTAATCTCGCAAAAACGCGAAGGCGCAAAGTTTTTTTATTATCTCAAATTTAAAAGTTTTTTTGAATTGTCTCCAGCTTTAGCTGGAGATATAAAAATTGAATTACAAAGGGCTTTAGCCAAACTATTACGAATTTGGCTAAAGCCAGCCTTATAAACTTAATTATTCACACATCCAGCTAAAGCTGGACGCTATTCAATTTAAAAACTTTGCGCCTTCGCGACTTTGCGAGATTCATAAAAAATCAAATTCGAAACAAATTCACAAATCATTTCATAATAAAGGAAATCCGTAAAAATTAAAATCAAAAGCTTTTTAAATTGCACTCAAGCAATAAAACAAAAAACAATTCGTGAATTTGTGGCTATAAAAAATCGTTACAATTTATCACACCTTATAATACGCTTAAAAGATAACTTTTAAATACCTTAGCAAATTATAATTCTACTAAATAAAATCAATAAAAATGGCAGAGCAATCTTCAATTCAGTGCCCAAATTGCGGAACAACTATCGACGTAAATGATATTTTAAAACATCAGCTGGAAGATAGTATTCGTAAAGAATTTCAACAAAAGGCAAATGCTCAAACCAAAGAATTAGAACTTAAAAACGAGCAATTCGAAAAAGCAAAAACCGAATTTGAAGCTAAAAAGAAGCATGAAAATGAACTTTTTGCTGAACGTTTAGAACGAGAAAAAAAGGTTGCCGAAAAAGAAATTACCGAAAAACTAAAAACAAAACTCGACGAAGAAAATAAAGACCGAATGCTGTTGATGGAAAAAGAACTTTCGGAAAAATCAGAAAAACTTCGCGAATTAAATAAAATGACGGGAGAAATTGCGAAACTTCAGCGTGAAAAACTGGAAATGAAAGAAGCCATCGAAGCCGAAGCTCAAAAGCAACTTAACGCAACTTTAGTTCTGGAGCGTGATAAAATTCGCAAACAGGAAGAAGAAAAAAACGAGCTAAAAATAAAAGAATACCAAAAACAATCTGACGACCAAAAGAAGTTAATCGAAGAAATGAAACGCAAGCAGGAACAAGGTTCTATGCAATTGCAGGGTGAAGTAATGGAATTAGCAATTGAAGAATGGCTGGCCAATAATTTCCCGCTTGATAGTATCGACGAGATTAAAAAAGGAGCAAACGGAGCAGATTGTCTTCAGGTGGTAAATACCAGGGAATTGCAGAATTGTGGTTCGATTTACTACGAAAGTAAACGTACAAAAGCTTTTCAGCCTGCCTGGATTGAGAAGTTTAAAAACGATATTAGAACTAAAAGAGCCAATATTGGAGTTTTAGTTACCGAAGTAATGCCTGCGGGAATGGACAGAATGGGAATGCGTGACGGAATCTGGATTTGTACGTATGAAGAATTTAAAGGTTTGAGTAACGTTTTACGTCAGTCTTTGATTCAGGTAAGTCAGGCTGTTCAGGCACAGGAAAACAAAGGCGATAAAATGTCGATGTTGTATGATTTCTTGACGAGCAACGAATTCCGTTTGCAAATTGAAGGAATTGTGGAAGGTTTTACGCAAATGCAAGGCGATCTTGATGCCGAAAAAAGAGCGATGCAGCGTATTTGGAAACAACGCGAAAAACAAATCGAAAAAGTGGTTCACAACACTTTAGGAATGTACGGATCGATTCGTGGTATTGCCGGAAATGCTGTGCAAACTGTTCGAGCTTTAGAACTTGATTTTATTGAGGAAGATAAAGAAGATCCTAAAGAATTACTGGAATAGCAACGTGAAATGGCACGCGGATTATACGGATTCGCTAACGCGAAAACGTAGATTTGCACTGATTTTTTTTATTTAATGATACAAAAAAGTTTCCGACGTATCGGAACCTTTTTTATTAATTTCCTTTTTTGAAAACCATTGTTGGCCCAAACTGATTTGAAAGCGATAACTTATCATGATCGATAGAGTAATTTGTTGTCGTTTTTAAAAGCTTAACAAACTCTTCTTCTTTTTTAGCTGTCGAACATTTTTTATTTTCTGATGTAAGATTTAAAAACTGAATTTCTTTTGACCCTTTAGACAATAAATTTCCGTTGATCGCATTACATCCCGTTGAGCCACTAAAAGTGGATGATTTTACCTCAATCTTTGGAGTGCTTTTCTGAAAATCATTTTGAGCAATTTTCTTTCCGTTTAACTCTTCCAAAATCCAGGTTTGTTGTAGTTTCTTTTCTATTGTTTTTGAATTAATACTTGTGGTTGAATTTCCCTCTTTTGTAGATTTACAACTGTAAGTCAACGATACAGCTATAAATAGCATTAAAATCCTTTTCATGTAAAATTTTATTATAAGTTTTATTTTACAAAAATAATTTTACAGAATAGTATAAAAGGAAGCTACAAGTTATTATTTCATCACATTAAGACATATTTTATTCGTTACAATTTTAATCTACTTTTCTAAAAACTAAAAGTTTTGCCGAAGGATTAGACAACGTTAACCTGTTATCGCCAATAGAATATGTAGTGGTACTTTGCAGCGCTTTAATAAACTGATCTTCTTTGTTTCCCGGTGCACAAGCCATCATAGTCGAAACTACTTTTGAAAATCGAAGTAGATCTTTTTCATAAAAAATACTGCCACTGATCGCATTACAACCGCCAAACCCCACAAATTTATTTTCTGATGAATTGATTTCAATTCTTGGTAATTCCTTTTGAAAATCAGTGATAAAAACCTTAAATCCGTTTAATTCTTCCAGAACCCATATATCATGAAGGCGATAATCGGTATTATAATTTCCGCAGCCGTTTAGTTTTGTAAAAATAAGTTCGGAGTTATTTTTAATTTCAACTGAAACTTTATAAGGAGAAATTGCTCCGGACATCGAGTTTTGACATTCTAATTGCTGAATCATAATTGTTGCAGTAGAAGTTTCATTACTTACTTTGTACATTTTTATATTAGCATCCATTGCCCTTATTACTTCGGTTGCGGGAAAAGTAAGTTTTTCTTTTCCGGAAATTAAAGAAGTAAACTCAATATGCTCATTTCCCAATTTTATTCCCCAAAAAGGCTCATTTCCCGTTCCTGTAAAATAATATTTCATCTGATCTTCCTGAGTTCCATATTCAGAAGTAGTTGTTGTGGTATCTGAACTTTTGCTGGCTGTAGATTTACAACTTACTATTAATGAT
>NZ_CADCSU010000063.1 GCF_902804475.1 Flavobacterium bizetiae | reverse complement strand
AACTTATTACTGCAATAATGATAGTCTTCGCAGGCGGAGATCCTTCAAAAGTATTTAAAACATAAAGTGGCCGGAATTTCTTCCGACCACTCTTACTCAAAGGAGTGCTTTTTTGTTTTGACTATTTTCTTTTTTGATTAGCTGCCCAAAATATCGAATTTCTCAAGAGAGTAGTGTAAGCTTCATTTTGAAACAACTCCGGAGAATGTCCGATAAAAATATACACATTACGGGATTTAAAATGATCGTTTGTCCAGATGACCGGATGGTCGCCCATTTTTATTTTGGAGTCAGGCTCATAAGTAGATTCGTCTACAGATCCTATTACATGTACATTAGGCCTTGGGCTTTTGTTATACGTATACCATTCTTCGGTATTTACCGTAAAATTTGCAGGAACTCCTTTTGTTATGGGATGAGATTGATCCTCGATAGTTACTTTAGCACTGGCAAAGGTTGGGATGTAATCTACAAATTTTATACCGCCCATAAAATCAGAAAACCATTGCCACATAGGATATCCATCGAATTCGCCCAATAAAGTAGCATGATGCAATCCTACCCAGCCGCCTTTGCCATCATTCATATATTTTTCAAAAGCTTTCATAGATTCTTCGCTCCACGTATACGGTGGATAATCCAGTTGTATAAAAACCTGATATTTTTTTAAAAGTGCCTCATTTATCGTTTTGGTATTCTGGATATAATCAATGGTAAAACTACTGTCTATCGCCAATTTGTTTAACCAAGGTTGAGCCGCATTAGAAAAAGCCAGATGATGTCCGCCGTTTTCGTATAAAACCAAAGCTTTAAATTTTGATTTTTTTGCCTTTTGGGCAATACAACCGGCCTGAAAAAAGAGGCAGCTTATTATTAAACTGAAGACTATTAAAGAGTTTTTCATTGAATTATAAAATTGCGTTTAATGGTTTATCGCTGCTAATACATTTTCTCTAATACCCGTTTTTAAATCAATAACGTCAAACTTTTTAGTCGAAGAAAAAGAACCTATATCACTATCACTATTGATTAAAATGCCACCAACGAGCACAATATATTTGCAATTGTAAGTCGTAGCAGCAACTAACTCCTCAATACGATTATCGATAGCATCGTAGATTATTTCTGTAGCTTCATAAAGAGGTATTTTGGCATTTAAAATTCTTTCTTTTTGTTTGAACAAAATCTGCTCAATACTATTCATCTGATAATCAATTTCGGTAATATGACCCGGTTCTATTGCATTATCAATCAGTTTATGCAAAGCGCCATTGGCAGCACCACAACAACCCGAAGGTTTATTTTGTCCAAAGCGATTAATTTCTCCAATAACTCCTTCTTTCGAAACGCCAATATGCGGTCCGTAATAGATAAAAACAGCACCTTCATCAGGAACATGACTCGCAAATGCCTGCATGCCTGTTAAACCCGTAAAAGGAAATCCGTTTAAACCGCCCATTTTAAAAGGTCCCAAAAATTCATTTGTTCGTACAGGATACTGAATACTGTTGACATCATCACTACAAATGCTGTCTGCAAACATAATTTTGGCAGGTTCCAGATCTAGTTTTTCTTCTACATAATCAATTATTTTGTTCATAAAATCAATAGTAGTCAACGCATTAGGATAGTATTTTCTAATGATTTCCAGTTTTTCTCTTTTTTTCATTCTAAAAAGGGTTAAAATTTTGTAGTATCAGTGTAAAGGAAAAATATATAAGATATTGAGAATATCTTAATTCCGGCAAAAGAGTAAAGTTATAGAATTTATTAAAAAAACGAACAGCACCTTATTTGTTTTCTTATCAAGAATTTAAAGTAATCCTCTTTTTGTTTTTATAAAACGCTGAAATTGTAAGATTTAACTTTTTTTATTAAATTTGATAAGACAATTTCTAGCAATACCTGTTATGGAAAAATTAAAACGCCCGGTTTATGTCAAAACGGGTACTGATGATTTTTTTAAAAAGATGCGCACAGAAGTGAACGAAACTATTTTACAAAACTCATCCTTGTACCTACTAAATATTGTGAAGTCATTAGGACTTTTATTTCTCTTTTTCTTGTTTTATTACTGTATTTTAAGGTTTGGAAACAGTACTCCGTTATTATTTCTTTTTTATATTTTGTGTGGCATTACCATGATTGTACTTTTTATAAATGCATTTCATGATGCCGCTCACGGAGCCTTGTTTAAAAAATCGAAACACAATCAGTGGTTTATGTACGTGCTCGAATTATTTGGAGGAAATCATTGGCTCTGGACACGTCGCCACATCAATCTTCATCATGCTTATCCTAATGTTCCTGATTGGGATATTGATATCAAACAAAGTGATATTATCAGAATCTTTCCCAGCAGTCCGTTGTTTCATTATCACAAATACCAACACATTTATATGTGGCTTATTTATCCTTTTTATAGTCTGAACTGGATTTACATTAGAGATTTTAAAGACTTTTTTGGTACCAAGGATAACTATGTAAAAAAGGTAATTGATAAAATTCCGGGAAAGCAAATCGTAATGTTATTTACAGCAAAAATCATCAATCTTGTTTATCTGCTTTTTATACCAATATTAGCACTTCAGCAGCCTTGGTATATGGTTTTAGGCGCTTGGTTTGCGATGCATTTGTGCGGAAGTATATTGGGTGTTGTGGCACTTGTCTCTACTCATGTTGATGAAGATGCACATTTTCCGGTTACGGATGAAGAAGGAAATCTTTCTGCTACGTGGGCAATGCATCAAATGATTGTAACAAAGGATTTTAGTACCGATAGTACATTAGCCAATTTTTTGTACGGAGGTTTTACGCATCATGTTGCGCACCATCTGTTTCCTAGTGTTGGCCATACTTATTACCCTTATATTACGCCAATTATAAAACGTTACGCGCAGGAATATGATCTTCCTTACACCTCATATCCCTTTTATCATGCCGTTCGTTCTCACTTTCGAATGTTAAAAAGCAAAGGCATCAAAGAAAATATTATGATGACCGGAGAGATATAAGAAAGAGAATGAATTGTTTAACGACAATTTTTTCTATGATTCTACTTATTAAATCTCTTTTTGAATAATTTTTTTGATTAAACAATTGTGAAAAAAAAATCAGCTTTGTAATAAGTAAACCATAATTATAATAATTGTAAGGGCTTTTGCTAATAATTTTAAGAAAAGATCAATTCATCGGATTATTTTGTTTTTCGTCGATATTTTTGTTAAAATTTATTTAAAATTAATACATATATTCGCAAAAATTTTTGCGAATGAAAGTAATATTACACTTATTAATATTGAGTTGTTTTTTTAACGTTGCACTTTATGGGCAAAACGAGACCAATATTACTTACGGGCTCAAGCTTGGCGGGCTTTTTTCTAAAATCAGCAATTTGCCGGAAAGCATTAAAGGTCGTGATAATACTTTCGACAATAGTGTGATGGATAGCAAAGGCGCTTACGGATTAGAGGGTGGCTTTTTTTTAAACTGCAAACTTTATGATACCCGCGTGGCGATTCAGCCCGAAATTTTATTCAGACAATCAGGAGAAACGGTAAATTATCATGATGCTACCGGAAAAGAATTTGAGTTAGGACTACATTATTCTTATCTGCAAATTGGTGCCTTATACAAAGTATATCCTTACGAAGGATTGAACTTAGGTTTTGGTGCATTTTACGGTATTAGTTTATCTTCTAATAATGTTACTTATAAATCTAACGAAGCAGGAGGAATGTATGATGTTGCCACAAGACAATTTTATAAAGATGGTCTTGACGGAACAGATGATTTCTCCTTGTGTTTTGCATTAGGTTACGAATTGCATCAAAGTATCCACTTCGATTTGCGCTACTATTTAGGCGTAAAAGATGTGGTAAAAAGTAATTCTTCTTCCTTTCAGTTTATCGAAAACCAAAATAAAAGCAGTGTCATTTGCTTCTCTTTAGGTTATAGTTTTCATCAATGGTAATTTCAATAAAAAACATGAAAAAAATTATTTTGCTTCTTTTATTAGTAAGTACAAAATCGCTGTTTGCACAAGGTGACAGAGAGATTACTTACGGTCTTTTTGCTGGCGGAATTTATTCGACAATGTCTAATCTTCCGGATGTAATTGTACCAAAAGGAATTTATGAAGGATATACTTTAAAAGAGGAAGGGAAATTTGGCGGTACTGCCGGTATTATGATCAACTGGAAATATCCTTATGCCAAAGTAAGTATCCAGACTGAATTGTCTTACTCAGGTCAGAGTACCGATTTAAAATACGAGGATATCAAAGGACTAAAATATACAATGAATTTTGGATACAGTTACCTGAATGTTGGTGCGCAATTTAAATATTATCCTGTTGAAGGATTTTATATTGGCGCAGGACCTTATGTAGGATTTAATATTGCGAGCGATAATATCAAATACAGTTCTAACAGTCAGGAATTATTTGCAGATTCAGGAGCTTATTTTGAGCCGGATGCCAATGTGCAAAAAGTATTAAAAGAATCTCTTACAGGAAAAAACTATTTCTACGGTATGTTATCTGCAGGATATGAGTTCAATTCGAGACTTTCGATAGGAGCACGTTATACTTTAGGACTTACAGATGCTTTGGCTACTGAGGAAAACGGACACCGTTATAGCGAGAATAAAAACAAGATCAATAGTATTTCACTCATTATTGGTTACTCTTTTGATTTTGATGATTTAGCCAATTTCTAAACAGTCGCTCATCATTTTAAAAACATAAAATTATGTACAAAAAGATTTTTTTAATATCTGCTTTTGTAACCTTATTGACGAGTAATTTAATTTTTTCTCAGCAAAAAGCATTACCCGGATTAGTTGAAGAACCACAATTTTGGATTAAATCCCAAAATAATGGTGAGGCGTATTATTGGGAAAGTCTAACAAAAAAAGAAGCTAAAATATCAGGCCGAAAACATAATGGTTCTGTTTTTAATTTTAATCCGAGTATTGTTTTCGACAGCACTCAGGATTCTTTGATTTTGCCCCTTGGAGTAGAAAGCAAAAGAAAACAAACCCTGTTTATGGTTTACAAAGTAAAAGACAGTTTGAAAGAACAATTTTTATGGACGATAAACGATACTAAAAAAACACTTTCTGTAGCGACCAATAAACGTTTGGTCGATTTAAAAAAATACTCCTATCAAACCTATCAGGAGAAAATTAAACCCAACAAAGCCAATATTCATTTTTTTCAGCAAAATGTAACGGATAGCGTCGCAAAGTTATCGCTGCTGACTATTGGACAAAAGTCAAAATTCGAAAAATTACCACCCGAAGAATTCAAAGGAAACATAAGTGAAATTTTGGTATACAACAGAGTTTTGTCAGGTTTAGAAACTCAAAAAGTGGCAAGTTATCTGGCCGTAAAATATGGTATTTCGCTTTCGCAATTCGATATCAAAAATTACTTAAATAGTAAAGGACAAACCATTTGGGACATCAACCAACATAAAGGATTTGAAAATTCGATTACCGGAATAGGGCGTGATGATGCCAGCGGACTTTTGCAAGCCAAAAGCAGTAATATGGTCGATGAAGGCCTTTTGACTATTGGTCTTAAAAGCAAATCGAATACCATTCCGGACAATTATTTTGCTTTTTGGAGTGATAACGGCAAAAAACTTTTGGTAAAAAAACAAGAGCAGGGAGAACCTATTGGGATTGCAAGAGAATGGCAACTTGATTATACCAACCCTTCAGATTTAAGTCTTGACTGGACATTAAATCCAAAATTTATAAAAGGCACTTTACCTAAAGATACTTACTTCTGGTTGTTGGTAGATTATTCAGGAAAAGGAACTTATGACGAAAAAGATTCAGAATACATTCGATTGGCGAGTACCTCTGCTCAGGAAAAATTAGTGCTGAATGATTTTAATTGGGACAAACAAAAATCTGGCAAAGCCAAATTTACCCTTAAAGTCGCTCCGGAAATGTTCAGCCGTGTCTGGATTACAGAAGCTACTTGTGGTGTTTCAGGATCAGGACAATTAAATTATTCTATAGAAGGAGGCGAAGCACCTTTTACCGTTACAGTAAAAAAAGAGGGTAGTGAAGTTGCTGTAAAACAATGGAATCAAGCCGCAAAAAGTGCAACAGGAGTACAGCTTTCTTCCGGAACTTATGATTATATCGTAAGGGACGCAAAAGGGAATTTATACTCAGAAACTGTTTTTGTAGCCGATAAACAAGGAACGTTCCCCAACCTGAAATCAGATTATTTATTAACTGAAGGAAATGCGCTGACACTTGATGCGAGCAAAGATCTTCCTGCTGGTAATTATCAATACCAATGGTTTTACGAAGGAGATTTTATAGATGATAATCCAAAAATATTAATCGATCAGCCGGGAGAATATGAGCTTCGATTGATAAACGATCAGGAATGTAAAACCTCTAAGAAAATTGCCGTTGCTACAGATGGAAAAGAAATAACAGATGCAAGCGTACTTATTTTATACCCGAATCCAACCACAGACGGACATTTTTCTGTTGCAATGCAATTTCCAAAAAAGACAAATACCAACATTAGTATTTATACCCCAAGCGGCTCACTTTTAAAACAAAAACAATTCAGCCAAATAGAAACTTATTTGTACGAAGACGTTATAAAAAGTGCCTCAGGAATGTATTTAGTAAAAGTAAGTTCAGATTTTGGAACAAAAACTTTTAAAGTGATTGTGAAGTAATTCAGGTCTGTTTTTTTAAACAGATTCAGAATTACAATTTCAAGAATATACAGATTGCCCCATAATTGATTATCCTACTTTATGAAAAATAAAATTATAATACTGGTATTTTTAATAGGTTCATTTTTGTTTGCGGCCAATTTTGGACCTTACAAAATAACTTCATTATTTACTCAAGGTAATGCTGATAATGAATCGGTTATTGAAAAAACGAAAGCTGATTCGATCGCGATTCTTAAAAACGAAACTAAAAATACCAAATCGTTCAGTGCAGATATTGCCGAGGGAATTATTGGAGTAAAAGACGAATCAGATGTTGATGATGCCTACGATAATGTTTTTCATCTTAAAGTAGATGCTTTACCGGCCGATCAGGAAAATGCTTATTTGGAATATGAGTTGTACGGATACGATCAGGCAGCTTCTATTTCGAGAAGTTTAAACAATCAGCCAAGTATTGGAGGACAATTTGTATCTCAAAATAATAGCTGGAGCAAACAATCTGAGTTGCTTTCAGAGAAGTCACTGCGCGAAGGAGACAACGTTTTATTGTTTACCGCTCCTGAAGGAATTTCAAATTCTTACCGAATAAAAAATGTTCGTATTGTTTATAAAACAGCTTTGGCTTCAAACGATTTTACTTTATTAAAATCAGATAACAAATTATATATCAAAGGAACCAATTTTCCTTCTCAAATTAGAAAAATGAGTATTGGTGGAATTTCTATTGATGTTAATCAACCGGAATTTGAATTGGTTTTGGATGCAGAAACTACAGGAAAAACAATTTTAGTGACGAAAGAAACGGCAACAGGAGTTATTGTAAATCAAAAATTAGAGTCGAATCAATTTTTGAAAGTTCCGGGTTACAGACCTTTAGAAAATGCGAAAGAACGTATTGCTAAAACCATCAATATTGAAACGGTAAATACATTAGAGTATAAAGATTTTTCGGCGGTTTTTCCTGTTGGGGTTTTAAAAAGTAATGTAAAAGTATCCGTAAGCGGACTTCGAAAAATAGATATTGCGCCGTTAAATTCTGCGATGGTAAACGTTACAGGAACCAACGCCGGATTCAGGTTATTACCGCACGGAACCATTTTCGAAAAAGCCGTAACCTTGTCATTACCTTACGATAAAAAAACAATTCCAGAAGGTTATACAGAGAAGGATATTAATGTATTTTATTTTGATGAAAACAAAAGATTATGGCAGGAAGTAACTAAAGATTCCCTGGATATTAAACACGGAATCATCAAGGCAAAAACGTCTCATTTCACCGATTTTATTGCGGGAATTATAAAAATGCCTGAATCTCCGGAAACTTCAGGATATACACTAACAAGCATAAAAGACTTAAAAGCGGCAAGTCCGTTAGTAGGAATTCAGTCAATTGCACCGCCTTCAGCAAACGGAAGAGGAACTGCAAGCACCGGATTTTCGATCGTGATTCCAAACGGAAGAGGCGGTATGCAGCCTTCGTTTAACCTGCAATATGATAGTGATGGAGGTCATAGCTGGGCAGGAATGGGCTGGGATATTTCGGCGCCAGCAGTAAGTATTGAAACCCGTTGGGGAGCACCACGATACGATGCATCAAAAGAAACCGAAACTTATGCCATTGCCGGAGAACAATTAATCCCCAATTCGCACAGAGCCGAATGGGTAGGCAGAACTACCGATAAACAATTTTATCCAAGACGTGAAGGAGCTTTTCAGCAAATTATACGTAAAGGATCTTCTCCTAAAAATTATTATTGGGTCGTAAGAGACAAAAGTGGAGTCGCCAGTTATTACGGTGGAAACGCGTCAGGACTTTCAACCGATGCAATTTTGCAGGATGGAACCGGAAATATTGCACATTGGGCATTATGTCTTCAGGTCGATTTAAAAGGAAATACGGTCGAGTACGAATACGATAAAAAAGACGGAGAACTTTATCTTAAAAAAGTATATTACACAGGTTTTGGCTCCCAAAAAGGAAACTACAGCGTAACATTTGTAAAAAATAGTGATTTAGGCGAAGCCAATCGTACAGATGTTCAGGTTTCGGCAAGATTAGGTTTCAAACAACTGAACAATCAATTATTACGAAAAATTGAAGTACGCTACAAAAGCGATATGATTCGTAGTTATGAGTTAAAGTATAAAGAAGGTGCTTTTAAGAAAACATTGCTTGAATCGATTTCTGAATACGATTCTGAATCGAAATTGTTTTACACCAACACAATGGATTATTTTGATGATGTTCGTGATGCCTCAGGAAAATATAATCCGTTTGGGCCGGAGCAGATTTGGGATGTTCCTACAGATGATATTAAACAAGGTTTTACCGGAATCAAAGAATTTGAAAGCAATCATACTTTAGCGGGAAGTACTAACGGAACTTCAACGGGTATTAATTACAGAATAGGTGTAGGGTTGCCTACTTTTGGTACTTTCAAAAATAATACAATTGGTGCTCACGGAGGAAACAATTGGGGGAAATCAGAAACTTCGATTGTACTCGAAGATATAGATGGAGATTCATATCCGGATAAAATATTTAGAATTGGAAGTAATGTGTATTATCGTAAAAATTTACACGCAACTAAGCCTAATTCATTTGGAGAAGCGGTCAAAATTGAGGGAATAAAAAATCTTGGGATCAATAAAAACAAATCATTTAGCTGGGGAGTAGACGCCAGTGTTGGTTTTGGAGTGGCTTCGGCAAATGTTGGTTACGACGAACAGCGTTCAACCAATCGAACGCTAAGTTATTTTATGGATTTTAATGGTGACGGATTAGTTGATTTTGTCAACAACGGAAAGGTATATTATAACCGAATTGTAAATGGCGTTCCGGTATTTATGCCCTCAAGTTCACAAACACCTTCTCCGGTTTCAGGTGGAGGAGACTTGGCACTTACTATGCCAGATCGTACCTTAGAACTTCAGCAATTATTAGATAAAAATCCATTGCATGATGTTGTTCGTATGTGGCAGGCTCCTGCAAAGGGGACCATTATTGTGAATCAAAATTATCAGCTTTTAGAAGATCTTTCAGAAGAACGACAAGAATATAAAACAAGAAATGGTTTAGATAAAGCTGATGGGGTACATTTGTATTTTCAAAAAAATAACACTTTAATTTGGGATGAAGTCATTACAGCTTTAGATTATACTCAAAAATCAAAAGCCGCTCAGACACTTAATGTAGAGAAAGGAGAGCGTTTGTATTTTAGAATAAGCTCTATTAAAGATGGAAATTATGACAAAGTAATTTGGGATCCTAAAATCGAATATACTCAGGTTGAAAAAAGAACCACAATTTCTAATGTTTTAGAAACAATAAATATTGCCGCCAAAGACGCGAATTTAATCACGTTGAAAAACTTTCATGCAGGTCAGGATTTTTTTGCCAGCCAGGCCAATTCTATTGTAGTGCCAAAAGCAGGAACAATATCATTTTCAGGAACTTTTAAAAAACCGGTTACATCAGATCATGTTACTTTAAAAATTGTGAAAAATGTAATCAATGTAGCAGGAACAACAACTCTATATGAGCGCAAGTTTCTAGCATCAGAAGTAGTTGATTTTAATTTGCAATCACTGGTTTTTGCCATTCCTGACGATAATACATTTGTTACCACTACTCTGGAATCTTCGACTAATATCGATCCGAAATTATTGTTTGCAAATCCATCAGTGATTTTGCCAAGTATGCCAAATACAAGACCTGAAGATAATATTCGTAAGGTGGATGTTGGACATAGTTTTTATTCTAAAATTGATGGAAATTACGTGATTGATGGAGTAAAACCAGACATCACAGGTAAATTGAAGCTGTTCGTAAAAACAACTGATTATACATTGACAACCAGTTTGAACAGATCTAAGTATAACGGAAATGTAATACTAACTGCAAAACAAAATGGTTTGCTAGTGGGCCGAACTACTTATGCAGTTACAAATGGCGTTTTAAGTCTTACTACTTCTACCGCAGATTTGAATTATGCTTATCCGGATACACAAAAAAATGTACCGATAGATTTAGAAGTATATGTAAGCGATCCTGTACTTAATGAAGTTTTAACAACATACCCTAAGTTGGGAGCGTTAAACATTAATTACGAAATAACAGATTCAGTTACAGATCCTGCACTTCCGGTGTTATGGGAAAAAGCAACAGATGATTTTTCAATCTATACCAATTTAAGCGAAACCGAATATAATTTTGGTTTGCAATATAAAAACTGGGGGCGTTTTATTGTTAATGGTAATCTTGCTGGCAACCTGATAGATCAGACCAAACTTAAGTTTGAAAACAATAGCGGTATTGATCCTAATAATTTTCCGGATCCAAATACTTTAGATCCTGAAAATATGCCAGGCGAATTTGATACAGGTAAAGAATATTTTTTACCAATGAGCGCTGTTTATTCTGATAACATTTTATACGGAGGTGAAAAGGCCAGTTTTATTCAAAACGAATTTATGGGAACCAACCGTTTAGGAGAAGATGACTTTGCAGAATATACTGATTTCTCTTCGCCTTTAACAGATCCATTATCAGGAGGAGAAACTGATGCGCTTGATATGATCAATGAAAGCAAAAGCCGCAGTATTGGTGGTGGCGCAGGAGTTGGTGGTGGCGCAGGAGGCATTAGCGGAGGATTAACGAAATCTACTGGTGATACCTATGTAGTTCAAACCATGAGTGATTTAAATGGCGATGGTTTTCCGGATTACATAATAGACAATAAAGTACAATATACCACTCCGATTGGAGGAAAAAGCAGTGATGTTGCCAATATCGGCGATTTTAGTCATTCTAAAACCAATAGTACAGGAGGAAGTTTGTCAGGAAGCTATAATCACGGTGCACCGCAAAGTTCATTGCAAATGACAGTGAGCAAAGGGAAAGTTAAGTTTAATTCAGGTTCAAATGCCAGTATTCAAGACGCCCTTAAAGCGGGAGGAACAATCAGTTTAGGAGGTAATGTAGGTAAAGGAGAAGACCGTTCTGAACAAATATTTTCAGATATTAATGGTGATGGACTTGCAGATAGGATCGAAACCAATGAAACAGTTTCCTTTAATACCGGTTACGGATTTTTGCCAGCTGAGCGTTGGGAAAACATGAATGTAATTAACAAAGGAACCTCGCTTGATATTGGTGGAAGTGCCGGATACAGCGTCATGAACGGATCTTTTTCAGGAGGACTTAATTATTCGAGAAGCACCTCAGATAACAGCCATTCATTTTTAGATATCAATGGAGATGGTCTGGCAGATAAAATTGAATATAGAGACAATACTGTTTTGGTCGAATTAAATATGGGTAACTCGTTTGCCCCTGCGATTACTTATCCTCGTTACGAAGCAATGACTAGAAATACTGGTGTAAGTTACGGAGGAAGTGTAGGAGCATCATATGACATTCCGTTAATTCCACCAATTGTAGTAATGAAATTAACCCCAAGTTTTGGTGGAAGTTTTGGTGCCAGTACTTCTCGTTCAGAAGCTTCTTTTTCAGATATTGACGGAGATGGAAATTTAGATTATATCTTATCAAAAGATGAAGATAATTTAGTAGTACGCCTTTCCAATATCAAAAGAACCAATAAACTAAAAAGCGTAACCAATGGTGCAGGAAATAGTTACGTGGTAGATTATGAGTTAATTAAGCCAACTTATGAAAACCCATCGGCAAAATGGGTCTTGCAATCAGTTGACGTTTTTGACGGACATGTAGGGGATGGTATTGATCATTCTATAACAAAATTCAAATATGAAGACGGATATAAAGATCGTCGTGAAAGAGAATTTTACGGTTTCGGCAAAGTAATTCAGCAACAAATTGATGCGGCTGATAATTCTGTCTTTACAACTACTGTAGAGGAATTTTACAATCAGGATTACTTCCGTAAAAATCTTTTAAAACGTTCTTATACTTTAGACAAGAACAATAAAATGCGTCAGGAAGCTGAAAATGAATATAGTTTTATAGATGTTGCGACGAAGGTTAGTGTTGCGGTAGCAGAATTGAGTTTGCCTTCGTGTGATGCCAAAAGTATTTTTGCGGCATTGATCCACGCAAATCAAAAGGCATACGAAGGGGGAAGTGATTATCTTGAAACCAATACTTTTAATACCTATGATGCCAAAGGAAATATTACACAATATGAAGATTTAGGCAACGGCTCCGCGAATGACAAAGTAACAGCAAAAATTAGTTATTATGAGAGTATTACGCCTTATTATGGCGGAATACCAAAGCAACTTGAAGTTTTTACGAGCGAAGGTTTACGTCGTAAAAGAGCTACAACCATCAATACCACAACAGCCGAAGTTACCCAAATAAAAAATTATAGTGCGGCAGATAAAATTGCCCTTACGGATCTTGCTTATGACACGTACGGAAACCTGCAAAAAATAACAGGTCCAGCTAATCATAAAGGGCAACGTATGACATTGGATTATACTTATGATTCAGATAATCATCAGTTTATGACGGAGATCAAAGACGCTTTTGGTTATCAGAATAAAACAGAATACGATTATCGCTTTGGTGCACCTATTAAAACTACTGATCGTAATGATCAGAGTAATATTATGACGTTAGATGCAAAAGGGCGTATATCAACTATAAAAGGACCTTACGAAATTGCTTCAGGAAAAATATACACAATTGCGTATGAATATTTCCCGGAAGCCAAAGTGCCTTATGCGAAAACAAAAAACTATGATCCAGAATTAGATAAAGACATTGAAACTTTTACCTATAGTGATGGATTAGGAAGAGTTTTACAGGTAAAAAAAACAGCCAGTTTATTTACCTCAGCTGGAAGTGCAGATCAGGAAGCACAAATTGTTTCAGGAAAAATTATTTATGACGGATTAGGAAGACCAATAATGAATTATTATCCAACATCTACGACAATGATAGATGAAAGTTTTAGTACATTATTATCAAACGTGAAACCTACTATGAACGAATATGATGAAGTAGGTCGTGCAGTTAAAGTTACTATGCCTGATGGTGGTGTAAATACGACCACTTTTGTATTAGAAAATTTTGATGGTTTACCTGTATTAAGTACAAAGCAAACTGATGCTTTAAATAAAACTAATACGGTTTATACAGATGCTACAGGTCAGAATATTGCTAGTATGGAGAATGATTTGTTGACAAAGTTTGAAGCTAATGGGCTAGGGGAAACTATAAAAGTTGTCAATACACTTGGACATGAATTTCATAGCAGTTATGATTGGATGGGACAGCGTATATCATTTAAACACCCTGATGCCGGAACTGTATTGTTGCAATACGATTTGGCAGGAAATATAACCTCTCGCATAACAGAAGATATAAAAAATACAGTTCCAAATGATGGAGCTATACAATATGAATATAATTATAAGAGATTAGAGGCTATAAAATACCCAAAAAATCCTCAAAATAATGTGCGATATAATTATGGTAAAGTAGATGGAACTGCTACACGTCGAGGCCGATTGTGGTTTCTACAGGATGCCAGTGGCGGGCAGGAATTTTTCTACGGCAAATTAGGCGAGGTTGAAAAAGAAATTCGTACGTTGCGTATTACTCCAACTGACGTGCAAACGTATATTTCGCAATACGAATATGATACCTGGAACCGTATCCAGAAAATGACCTATCCTGACGGAGAAGTGGTAGAGTATACCTATAACCGTGCAGGAAACCTGCAAAGCATGCAGGGTAAAAAAGAAAGTCATACCTACGATTACATCAAACAATTAAGTTATGACGAGTTCGAGCAACGCAAATATTTAAAGTACGGTAATGATACCGAGACTAACTATATTTATGATGATGTAATGAGAAGATTACAGCAGTTGCAAGTAAAGAGCGGTAGCAGACAAGTAATGAACAATTCTTATAGTTATGATTTGGTGGGAAATGTTTTAAACATTAAAAATACCGCTCCGGTAGTAAATAATACTCTGGGCGGAACTTCGAATCATGAATACCAATATGATGATTTTTATAGATTAAAATCGGCAAAAGCAAGCTATCAGGGGGAGTTTACCAAGGCAACTTATGAGTTGAATATGAGCTATAACAAAATGCATAATATTACCAAGAAAAATTTAATACATACCGTAAACAACGAACAAAAAGGTTATGTTTTAGATTATAATTATGATAATGAACTGCATCCTAATGCACCAAGTAAAATTGCTGAAACTGGGAAAACTATTCCGAGAGAATATGTTTATGATGGCAACGGAAACCCAACAAGTTACTCTGAAGAAAAAAGTTTTAGAAAAATGACCTGGGACGAAGAAAATCGTTTATCAGGTATTAATGATAATGGCAGAATTCACCAATTTACCTATGATGCAGGTGGAGAAAGAATTATTAAAAGTTCAGGAGATTCTCAAAATGTTGCCATTAACGGAGAAACGGCAGCAACAATTGTGCACACTGATGATTACACAGGTTATATAAGCCCATATTTTGTAATTAGTAAAGGGAAGTTTACCAAACATTATTTTGAAGGCGCAGGACGTATTGTAAGTAAGTTAGGAAACGGAACTTTTGCCCAGCCTTTAGGTATTACAGCCGGAGGTATAAACTACACTAAGTTAACAGCAGAACAGCAAAAAGCATTAGATACTTATGTAAGAAGTTTAGGAGTACCTCCGGGACCTCCAACACAACAAGGTATTTACGCCACACCTGAGTTTACGGGAGATCCATATCCAACAGCAGTAATAAAACCTGTTGAAGAAAATCAGGAACCGCCGGAAGGTTGGCCTCGTAACCCATTTTTTAACGTTCCGGGCGATGTTCCTGGACCACCAGTTCAATTTGGACCGCCTATAGAACCCACAACAGTTAAACCGGGAGAAGGTTTTACTGGAATTGGCCTGCCTGAGAATGATATTTTTTATTTTCATCCAGATCATTTAGGGAGTACTTCGTATATTACGTCCAAAAATGGTTCTATTTCACAACATGTGGAGTATGTCGCTTTTGGGGAAGTGTTATTTGAGGAACATAGCTCATCGTTTAGTTCACCTTATTTATTCAATGGAAAGGAATTGGATAGGGAAACGAATTTAAGCTATTATGGGGCTAGATATTTAGATATGAGAACCTCACTTTGGATTAATGTCGATCCTTTAACTCTAAAAGAAGACTTTTTTGAAGATGATCATGATAATTTGGATTCTACAGTTTTTAATCCTAGAAACCTTGCGTATTATTCGTATTGTTATCAATCACCTGTAAAACTAAAAGATCCTGATGGTGAAAATCCCATATTTGGAGCAGTTCTTGGTATGGCGGTGGATTACGGTATTCAGGTTGCGGCTAATTATGCTAATGGAGCAAGAGGATCAGATGCATTTACTAAAAATATAAATCTTTCTTCAATCGTGCTAGCGGGAGTAGAAGGAGGACTTACTTCTGGGGCAAGTGTGGTGAGAAAAATTGCTGTTAAAAGTGCAGTAATGGTTGCAAATAATGTAATAGAAGTAAAAACAAATAAGGACACGGGTAAAGTAGCTTTTTCTGTAGAAACGAATGTTAAAAATATCTATAAAAATATAGCTATCGATGCAGCTGCAGAAGTTGTAGGAGGGAAAATAGGTAAATTTGCGGGAGATAAAGTAGCAAAAGTAGTAAAAATTAATAGTGGTGCTCTTGCAAAAAACACAAAGAAAGTATTACGTGCAGTAAATGTTGATATTACAAGGGATTTAAACAACACTATTAAACGAACTGCAAAGAGTTTAAAAACAGTAGCACCAAAAGTTAATAATCAATTTCAAGAATCTGTAAAAAATTATTATAAAGTTAAAACACTTGAACCTCTAAATCAATTTAAAGACGCGACAAATGAAAAATGAGAAATTAAAAGCATGGTTATTTTTAATAGGTTTGGCCATTATGGTAAGTTATACATTTTTAAAACATCCTATTCAAGATAGTTTGCTTTTGAAAAATGGTAAAACTATTAGAGCTGTAATTATAAATGAACGAGGTTATAACGGAAAAGGAGGTTTTATTTCGAAAGAAGAAAATGGTGATCCAATTGTATATAAATACAGATTTACTATTAACGGTAAGGAGTATACTGGTGATTCACAAAGTACTAAGTTCTCAATTGGTGATTCCATAGATGTTCTATACCTGGAAAGTTTCCCATCTGTAAACAGACCCACTTATTATTTGCAAGATGACAAATAGAATTTTAGATAACTAAT